>CANQKC010000006.1 GCA_947624305.1 uncultured Monoglobus sp.
AGTGAAATCGCAATTTTCACTCTCCCTGTATACTACTTAATCATTATTAGTCTTTCTTAACTTAATGACATTGGCCTTTCGGCCTTTTTTTATTTTCGTTTCTAAAGCGCCGCGGCAAAAGCCACGATTATCGGCATGGTTATGACCGACAGCAGCGTGGTGATCGAAACGCATGCCGCGGACAGCGTGGTGTCGCCGCCGAACTTCTCGGCAAACATTGTGGTGGCCGCCGCGCATGGCGCCGAGGCCGCGATCACGCAGGCCACCAGGATCGTTCCGCGGATCCCGCACAGGTAAAGCCCGCCGAGCATTATAAGCGGCGATATTATCATCCTCACCAGCATTGATATATACGTTCCCGCGCCTTTTATATTAAATTTGGCCGACGCCAGATGATAGCCGATGACTATCATCGGAAGGGGCGTGTTGAGCGCGGCGATATAGCCGATCGGCTCGGATATAATCTGCGGCAGTTTGATCGACAGCACAAACACCAAAAGTCCCGCTGCCGTGCCGATAATGCCGGGGTTTATAAACGCCTTTTTGAGCGATATGCTTTTGATTCCGCCGTCCATCAGGAACACGCCGTAGGTCCACATCACGATGTTGAACACCGCGATATAGGTCGCGCCGTAGAAAACTCCGTCAGCGCCCAGCAGCGCGTTCTGGAGCGGCAGCGACATGTAACCGCAGTTTGAGAACACCGCGCCGAAGCGCAGCACGTTCTCGCGCCGCTTGTCTTTATCATGAACGGCAATGTGCGCGATAACGATTGTCGCTATATGCGACAGCAGCGAGGCGGCGAACGTTATCCCCAATCCCTTGAGCATCGCGGGGTCAAAATCCCGCTGATACGAGTTCACGATAACGCACGGCGTCACTATGTAAAGCATGAAGTCGATTATGCTTTTCACCGCGCCATCGTTCAGTATCTTCGCCTTGGCGCAGCCGAAGCCCACCGCGATAAGCACGAACAGTATAACGACCTGCGTGCCGACTATAAATATATTTTCAGTCAATTCCTATCCCTCTCAGTAAAACAGTTTTTTGATTTTTTCGCCGTTTTCAAGCGCCAGATCATAGCCGTATCGGTACACTCCTTTGATCCTGTCCATATCCTTCTCAAACGAGTCGATCTGCGCCTCCTCGCTCGGGCGCAGGATCACCGCCCTGCCCCGCTTTTCAAGAAACGCGCAGTATTCAAGCTGCCTGTTGTAAACGTCGTGCCTCGTCAGTAGCGGCTCTGTGAGATTTGGATATTTTTTGCGATAGAGCCTCGCCGCGAGCTTGTTCGCGTTCGACGGAGTTTTGCGGTAGCTCGCGGGCCTCGTCAGCACGATAAGCAGCTTGTCGCAGCCGTCGCGCTCGGCCTGCCGCGCGGGTATCGGGTCGCAGATACCGCCGTCAAAATACTCCCTGCCCTCGACCTTTATCGGCGGGAACGCCAGAGGCAGCGCGCAGGTCGCCTTTAGCAGCTCGCAGTTTGTCTCGGGGTTCTTCGCGTCAAGATAAAAAGGCCTGCCGAGCTCCGCGTCGGTCACGCCCGCCTTGACTACGCCCGGGCTGTTATAATATGTGTCATAGTCAAACGGTATCAGCTCATTCGGCACCGTCTCGTAGATAAACTCAAGCCCGAACATGCTGCGCTCCTTTAAGAAATTTCTCATTCCGATATACCGCTTGTCATGGCGGTAGTTGGTTATGATCTCAAGATTGCGTCCCTTCTGCCTTGAAACATATGAAACGCCGTCCGCGATCCCCGCCGACACTCCGATAACATACGGAAAGTGAATGTCCATCTCAAGCAGCGCGTCCATAACGCCGCACGAAAATATCGGACGGAACGTTCCGCCCTCTAAAACCAAGCCCTGCATAATATTCCTCTTTTCAAAAATTGTAGATCAACATATATAGAATAACATATTTGAGAAAAAATGGCAACAGATTTTTATTTTAAAGTTTTGTAAACGCAAACAACCGGCCAGAGCACAAGCGGCGTTATAAGAGAAACCGCCGCAGCCGCCGGGAAATACGGCGGAAAGCAATTCTGAATGAGGATACTGTCTAATGCTGTAAAAACCAAACCGGCCAAAGAGTTCACCAATATCAGCAGCAGAGACAATACGTTATACTTTAGGCTTTTGACATAAAAACTTATGTGAAATATTGTGACAAAAACAGGCGCCGCCACCGCCGAGTATACAAGAAAAACTATCTGCGCCGCGCCGCCCGAATGTATAAAAAACGGTGCAATAAATGTCAGCGCGCAGGGTATCACGCACCATGGAATATACAGATGTTTATTAAATTCACCGGGCATATTTTTGAGCAGCACGATCCCGAGCCAGCCAAAAAACAATATGGCCGCGGAATAATACGCCGCGATCAAGCAAGGTAAACACTCTGCCAAAATATTCCGATAATTTTCAGCGAAAAAATCATATTTTATTACATAAGACGCAAACTCGACCGCCAACATAAGGATTACAGATACAAAAGTCAATATTATTCTTTAAGCGCAGGCGCGCTTATCAAACGTAAAATACTTATATCCGACCAAAAGAAGAAAAAACGGCGCTAAAATTCCGCTCATAAAAACACAAATGTCAATGTTTTCATAAACATATTCACTTTCAAGGCTTACCAAAACGGCAAGCAGCAGCGCAAACACAACCGGCAGCAAATCAAGAATATAAAACTTTCGCGCCATGATCTCACCCCTTTAATATTTAATTATATCGCTCCAAAAAATCCGACACTGTTATAATAAAGGGCTTTTGCGGAAAATGCCTGATGTTTCCGGTCACCAAAACAGCGCCGCAGAATTTGGCGACCTCGTAAAACTTTTTATCACTTTCATCTATAAACTCATCGCCCGTTCTTTCGGCGACAACCGCGCTGCCGTATGTTTCGATCAAATCAAGAACCGAGTTGATCTCCCACTCGCTAAAACCGAATTTGGGCCTGCTCAAAACCTCGCGGTATTCCGTCATTATCCTGTGGTCGTAGCAAATCGTGTGCCGTCCGTTTAAAACCATGCCCAAAATTTCGGCAGGCTTGCCATCGCGGGACCAAAACGCGGAAACAATGACATTTGTATCAACAACAATGTTCATTCCCTCTCACCTCTGCGAGCTGCGGCGATCTCAGCCTCGATCTCCTCGTCGGACATATAACCCCGTTCCGCGGCTTTGGCGCGCATTGAATTAAAGGCGATCATCGCTCTCGCCTGCCGAACCGCCTTTAATGTTTCCTCAAACGAGCCGTCGGTAATATCCAGCATCAGCGCGGTCGGCTTACCGTTGTTGGTAATAACCACCTCTCCGTCCGCGGATAAATTCTCCCAAACGCTTTTCGGAGTAGTTCTCAAATCTCTGACCGAATAAAAATTCATATTATCACCTCGATAATATTATACAACATTGTGTCGCAATTGTCAATAAATAATGTATACGATCGTGTAATTTTTTAAAACTATTATGTTGCAACCCATGTCACAAATACGGCTGCTCCGTCCTCGAAGCTTATTCTGATCAATATGTCATCTATTGTTTGATGCCCGGCGTAATAATCATAAACTGTCCGAGCGCCTTGTGTTGACACATCGCACGGATCACCGAGAAGGTCTTTGACCTGCCGCTCTGTCATATTCATGACCCGCGGTTCAAGCTCATCAATCATATACAGTCTCAAATCGGGATACTCGTTCCAACGCCCAACGTCAAAATGAGATACATGACTCGAAACACCCATAAGAACAAGTGCGCAGAGACATACTGACACAATCGTCGTTACCAACGCTGTCAGAATTGATTTCCACATTTTTTTAAATTTTTTGCGCAAAGCAAATGGAATAATAAGCGCGGACAAGTATATAAATCCGAATATAACTATTAGCGCGCCATGAAGATAATGCCAAAGCAAGTCTGAATCCATTAATAATAAAATCGCGCCGCACAACACGAAGATATTAAATGCAATCAATATAAACCCCAAAACAATTTCAGCTGCGACTTCCATAACCACATCTTTTTTCATTACACCCACCGCCCTTTTTGTTTTATTTTATAAAACAAAATAAACTTTTTCTCAATTATTTCTAAACTTTTTATAAAATTTTCAGTAAGAAAAAGTTTGAAAAAATTTAGAAAAAACTCTTGACAAAATATTAAAAAGGTATTATACTATTAGAGTTGCTTGATGAAACAGTGACTTGCGAGCATGCTGGAACCGGCAGACAGGCACGTTTGAGGGGCGTGTGCTTATGGCGTGTGGGTTCAAGTCCCACTGCTCGCACCATTTATTGCCTGATTGTGTAAGGGTAGCACGAGTGACTCTGACTCACTTTGTCTGGGTTCGAATCCTAGTCAGGCAGCCACAAACGCCCGGCGGTTCGCCGGGCGTTTTTATTATTTATTTTCGGGTGATATTATGTCGGAAAAGCTCAAACAGAAAACCGTTTCGGCCTGCGCGTACATACGCGTGTTTGCCAAATGGCTCATCCTCGCCGTTCTGACCGGCGGTCTGGGCGGCACGGCGATCTCGCTGTTCCGCATCTGCATAACCTATGTGACGGATTTCAGGGACGCGCACAAGCTGATAATTCTGCTGCTGCCCGCGGCGGGTCTTTTGATCGTGTTCATATACCGCCTCTGCAAAATGGAAAGCAGCGCGGGAACCAACAGCGTTATAAAGGCGGCCAGGAACGAGGAAAAGGTTCCGTTCCGTCTGGCGCCGCTGATCTTTATCGCGACAGTCCTGACCCACCTCTTCGGCGGAAGCGTCGGCCGCACCGGAGCCGCGCTGCAGATCGGAGGCAGCATAGGCGAGCTCACGAAAAAAATCCTGCGCCCCGGCGAGAAAGAGGCACACATCATAATCATGTGCAGCATGAGCGCCGTGTTCTCGGCGCTGTTCGGAACGCCACTCGCCGCGACCTTCTTTGTGCTTGAGGTCATAACCGTAGGCGTTATCCAGTATTCCGCCTTTATTCCGTGCCTTCTGGCCTCGGTTCTGGCCTACAAGATCACGCTGCTTTTCGGAATTGAGCCCGCGTTTTACGCGCTCGGCAGCGTTCCCGAGCTTCACCTTGTGATATTCTTCAAGACAATAGCCCTCGCGATGATATGCGCGGCGGTCAGCATAATATTCTGCGTCGGGATCTACGGCTCCGAAAAAACGATGCGGCGGATATTTAAAAACCCGTATATCCGCGTGTTCGCGGGCGGCGCGGTCATCGCCGCGCTCACCTTTATCCTCGGCACGACCGATTATAACGGAACCGGCTCGCAGGTTATCACCGCCGCGTTGGAAAACGGAACGGCTGTTCCCTACGCCTTCGCTCTTAAAATTCTGTTCACGGTCATCACGATCGGCGCGGGATTTAAAGGCGGCGAGATACTGCCGACGCTTTTCATCGGCGCCACGTTGGGCTGCGTTTTGGGCGGACTGCTTAAGATCGACCCCGGCTTCGCCGCGGCACTCGGAATGATCTCAATGTTCTGCGGAGTCGTTAACTGCCCGATCGCCTCGATATTTTTCGGAGTCGAGATGTTCGGCTCGGGCGGGATCGTGCTGTTCGCGACGGCGGCCGCGGTGAGTTACATGATGTCGGGCTACTACGGGCTTTACAGCAGCCAGATAATCGAGTATTCAAAGCTTGACACCGAGCAGATCGATATACATACAAAAAGGAAGTATTGACAAATCGGTCAATACTTCCTTTATTTTTATGCTTTTATACCACCAGAAAATCCTCAAAGTCGGCATAGCCGCCCTTTTCGCCCACGCATGCGATACAGGTCTTGGCTCCGACCCATCTGCCCTGAACTATCTCAAACTCGCCGAGCGTGATGAAGTCGCTGCCGTCTATGCTGTATGACACGCGGCCCTTGGCCTCTTTGCTGTTGGTGCGCGAAATGATCTCGCATCTCAAATACGCCTCTGTGGTTCCGGCGCACTTGTCAACGATCAGTTTTTCGCACTTGGGGCCTTTAAAGTCGCCCGTACGGAACTCGATCATTCCCTCGTCGGTCAGCGCGACATAGCCGTACTTATAGCCGATAACGCCCAACACCGCCTTGTTTTTGCCGACGCCCTTGGGAAGCGAGACCTTGGCCGTCACAATCATCGACGGCGCCTGCCAAAGCTGCGTCAGCAGATTGGGAACGTTCCAAAGGTATTTGTCCTCCTCGGTATGCAGATCCTCGCTGAACAGTCTCAGCCTGCCCTCGTTTTCGAGGGAGTACCATTCCTCGCGCGGGTTGCACTGCCACTGCCACTGAAGGCCGAGCTTGCCGCCCTTGAAATCGTCCGAAGTCGGGATAGTGCTTATCGGATAGGTCTTGCCGACATCGGGCTTTTTGCAGCGCATCACGGGCTGGCCGCACAGGCCGCTGTCGATATTCTCGCCCATAACCGGCCATCCGTCGATCCACTTGACCGGCTGAAGATGTATGATCCTGCCGATAACCTCCAGATCCTGGAAATGCATGAACCAGCTCTCGCCGTTTTCAAGCTCCACAAGGCCGCCCTGGTGCGGGCCGTTGATGTCGGTCTTGCCCTGACGCAAAACGATATGGTCCTCATACGGGCCGTAAACGTTCTTGCTGCGCAGCGCCACCTGCCAGCCGGTGGGAACGCCGCCCGCCGGAGACAGAACATAGTACATGCCGTCACGCTTATAGAATTTGGGGCCCTCAATAACGGGCTGGCTGACCGTGCCGTTAAATATGATCTTGTCCTCGCCGATCACCTTGGTGCCGTCCCATGACATTTCGCAGACCGCCAGATGGCTCTTGATGCCACAACGGCTGTTGGCGTAGCCGTGAACGATGTAGGCCTTGCCGTCATCGTCCCACAGCGGGCAGGTGTCGATCAGGCCTACGCCCTCCTTGACCAGAACCAGATCAGACCACTCGCCGTAAGGATCGTCGGTGCAGGTCATGAATATTCCCAGATCCGGGTCGCCGTAGTAGATATAGAACTTGCCCTCGTGATAACGTATCGCGGGAGCCCACACGCCGCAGCCGTGGACCGGCTTGTTATAGCGGTCGGGCTGTTTTTTGACCGCGTAATTGATGATCTCCCAGTTGATCAGGTCCTTTGAATGAAGCACCGGCAGACCGGGAGTGTATGTAAAGCTGGACGCGGTCATATAGAAATCCTCGCCGACCCTTATAACGTCCGGATCGGAATAGTCGGCGTAAAGAATGGGATTTTTAAAGGTTCCGTCGCCCAGATCAGCGATCCATTTTCCTTCAACTCTGTTCATAATGTCCTCCTAACATAGTAATTAGTGATTAGCGAATAGCGATTAGAATTGTCGCAATCCCCTTCCCGATAACAAATCGGGAAGGGGAAACAACATATTATTTTTAAAGCACTACTCCGTCTTTGAAGATCGAGATCTCGCGGTAGCCGTTCTTCTCATTATTGGTCTGCTGTCCGTTCGCTATGTCGATAACAAAGTTCAGCAGATCCTGCGTGAGGACTTCGCCCTCCACAATGGGGCCCGCGTTGAAGTCGATCCAATGAGGCTTGCGCTCGGCAAGGCCCGAATTTGACGAGATCTTTATCGTGGGAACCGGAGCGCCCACCGGAGTGCCGCGGCCCGTCGTGAACAGAACCATATGGCAGCCCGAGGCAGTCAGATTGGTCACGGCCACAATATCGTTGCCGGGGCCGGTCAGCAGGTTAAGACCCTGCTTCTTGACATGCTCGCCGATTTGTATAACGTCAACAACCTCGCCTGTGCCGCTCTTTTGAACGCAGCCGAGCGACTTATCCTCAAGAGTGGTAATTCCGCCCTTTTTGTTGCCGGGCGAAGGATTTTCATAAACGACCTGATTGTGGCGCATGAAATATTCCTTAAAGTTGTTGATAAGATCGACAACCTTGTGGAATGTCTCCTCATCGCGGCACCTGTTCATCAGCAGCGTCTCGGCGCCGAACATCTCGGGCACCTCGGTCAGTATCGTACTGCCGCCGTGAGCGATAAGCAGGTCGGAGAACTGACCGACCAGCGGATTGGCCGTGAGGCCCGAAAATCCGTCGCTGCCGCCGCACTTGAGGCCGACAACCAGCTTTGAGATGTCGCATGGCGTTCTCTCAAACTTCTGCGCGTACTCAACCAGCTCGCCGATGAGCTTGAGGCCCTGCTCAAGCTCGTCGTCGTATTCCTGTGTTGACATGAATTTTACTCTGTCGGGGTTATACTCGCCGAGAACCTCTTTGAATACCGGGATATTGTTGTTCTCGCAGCCGAGGCCCAGAACCAGTACGCCCGCGGCGTTGGGGTGGTTGACCAACCCTTTTAATATCGCCTGCGTGGTTTTCTGGTCGTCGCCGAGCTGTGAGCAGCCGAAGGGGTGAACGAAGGTAAACACGCCGTCGGTCCTGCCCGCGTATTTCTCGTTCGCGAGCTTCGCCAGCTTCTCGGAGGTCTTGTTGATGCAGCCCACGGTGTTGACTATCCATATCTCGTTGCGGATGCCCACGCTGCCGTCGTCGCGGACATAACCGTTAAACGTCAGCTTATCGTCCGCCTTTTTTACAGCGCAGTCAACGGGCTCATACTTATACTCAAGTATGCCGCTTAAATTGGTCTTGATGTTGTGGGTGTGCACATGCTCGCCCGCCTTGATATCCTCCAAGGCGTGGCCTATCGGATAACCGTATTTTATAATGTTCTCGCCCTTTTTGATGTCGCGGATGGCTGTCTTGTGGCCGTCGTACTCGCCGCCCACGTTTACCTCCACGTTGTCAAGGGGGCTTATCTTGATTTTTGCCATGTTTTCGCCCTCCCGATCAGCCGTTTACAACGTCCTGCATCGCGCCTCTGATACCTTTTTCGTCGATCGCGGCGAGATATTTGTCTATCGAGGGCTTGAGGAAGCTCAGATCCTGTCGCCAATACTCGGTCTTTGCCAGAATATCGGCAACGGACGCGTCCTTCATGAACGCCATAACGTCGGCGTTGTCGTTGGCGGCGTCGGTCCTGTAAAACGCGATAAGCGCGGCCAGCGAGAATACCAGACAATCCGGCTCCTTGTTGTTCGCCTTTATGTACTCAAGAACCGAGGGCAGAACTCTTACCTGATATTTTGATACCGAGTTAAGAGCGATGCTCAGCAGATAGTGCTTGATGAAGGGGTTCTTGAAACGCTCGATAACGTCGTTCGCGAACTGCGTCAGCTCGTCCTTGGGCAGGTCGAGCGTGGGGATTATCTCCTCAAACAGGCCCTTGTGCATGAAGTTATAGATAAGCTCGTCATCCATAGCCTCTTTCACGGTCTCGATGCCCGCGAGGTGCGCGGCCAGAACCATCATAGTGTGAGCGCCGTTTAAGATCCTTACTTTTCTCTTCTTGTAGGGCGTAACGTCGTCAGTCCACAGAACGTTCATGCCCAGCTTGTCAAAGGGCAGCTCCTCGGCATATTTCTTGTCGCCCTGGATAACCCACAGGTGGAATATCTCGGCCGTGTCAATAACGTTGTCAAGATAGCCGTACTCCTTCTCCATCTCGGCAGCCGTGTCGCGGGGATAGCCCGTAACAATTCTGTCAACCAGCGTGTTGGTGAAGTAGTTCTCCTCATCGACCCACTTGATGAAATCGTCGCCGTAGCCGAAGTCCGCGGCATGCTTTTTTATGCACTTCTTGAGCTCGTCGCCGTTCTTGTCGATAAGCTCGCAGGGCAGCAGCAAAAATCCGGGCAGGCCCGCGTCGTATCTCTTTTTCATAAACGTTGTGAGCTTGCCGGGGAATGTGAGCGCCTCGAAATCGTTCGGATCCTGATCGGGCTTGTACTCTATGCCCGCCTCGGTGGTGTTCGAGATTATGTAGCGCAGGTCGGGATTTTCGGCGCAGGCGTAAAACGCGTCGGTATCCTCAAAGGGATTGATGCCTCTTGTGATACACTCAACGACTCTTGTCTCCTCTACCTTTTCGCCGTTTAAGAGGCCGCGCAGATACAGAGTGTAAAGTCCGTCCTGCTCGTTGAGGAACTTCACAACAGGGCCCACGTTCACGGGCTGAACCACAACCACTCCGCCGTCATAGCCGTTTTCCTTGTTCAGGCGGTCGATCATCCAATCCACAAATCCGCGGAGGAAATTGCCCTCGCCGAACTGCAGGAACCGCTCTTTAAGCTGACATTGTTCTTTTCTTTTTAACCTTTCCATTTTAAACCCTCCTATTTATTAATCAATAATTGTCATTACTTTCTGTCTCTCCTTGTCGGTGACGGCAACGCCGTTGATCGCAAGGGATTTTTTGGACTCCTCGTCAACCTCAAGGAACGTCTCGGCGGTCGGCGAGATAAGCGAGTTGCTGAGCAGAATGTCGGTCGACTTTCTGATGCGGACCGCGGTGTTGTCTCCGGGAGAGGTCATGCCGCTGATCTTTACAGAGTCGGACTGCTCGATTATGATCGAGGGCGACTGCTCGGCTGTGATGTGAATGTTGTTGAAGCACACGTCCTTCATGTTGGCGCAATAGAAACCATAATGGCTTACAGGGTCAACGTGCCAAGCCATGATAGGCTCGCTGGCGACATTGTGCTCGCCCTTTGTCATTGTGCAAACAAAGTTGTCGATATGCAGACCCTTAACGGGCATCTCGGGCAGGCCGTAGATATATCCCGCCGCGCACTTTACCTCGCGGGCCGTAACGTTGCTTATGTAGATGTTTTTGAACACGGGCGTGTTGTCCTCGACCGGTCTGGCCTTCAGACTGAACAGCTCCTCGTCGTTGGGATCGGTGCCGCCGCACTGATAATAGCCGTTGATCGTCAGAGGCGAGAACACGTCATACATTATGATGTTGTCAATTCTGACATCCTTAACAAATCCGCCTCTCTTGCGGCGCGTCTTAATTCTGATGCCTCTGTCGGTGCCGTTGAACACGCAGTTGGATATGGTAACGTTTCTGACGCCGCCCGACATCTCGCTGCCGATAACAACGCCGCCGTGGCCGTCGTTCATTGTGCAGTTGGTTATCGTAATGTTCTCGCAGGCGTGCTGCTTCTGAAGATCGTCGTCCTCGGTGCCCGACTTGAGCGTTACGCAGTCGTCGCCGACAGTGATCGAGCAGTTGGAAATACGAACGTTGCGGCAGCTCTCGGGGTTAATGCCGTCGGTGTTCGGCGAGTCCGCGGGATTGCGGACCGAAATGCCGTCGATAACAACGTTGAGGCAGCAGATGGGGTGAACCGTCCACATCGCCGAGTTTCTGATGGTTATTCCCTCTAAGCGAACATTGTTGCACAAAATGGGCTGGAAGGCTCTGGGTCTGTGCTGGTTCTCGGGATCATCCCACCAGTAATAGCCTCTGCCGTCGATAATGCCGCGGCCTGTAACGGTCACGCGCTTCGCCTTAACCGCGCACACCAAGCCCGCGTGTCCGCCTCTGTTGTAGCCCTCGATCTCCTTGTTTGTGAGCATGGGGTAATCGTCGGGATTTTCGCTGCCCAGGATAACCGCGCCGCCCTCAAGGTAGAGAGTCATAAAATCGCCGAGCATGATCGAGCCGGTCACATACTCTCCGGGAGGGAAGTACAGCGTACCGCCGCCCAGTTCCTTAAGCTTCGCGATAACCCCGGCTATCGCTTTTGTATTGTTAGTTTTGCCGTCCCCGATCACGCCGTATTGAGTGACGTCAAGAACAGATGATAAAGTGCTCATAATAAACCTCCGTTTGACACTTATTATAATTAATTATTCAAAAATATTATATATCTTCAGGCAAATAAAGTCAATCCCTTTTGAGGAAATATTGTCACAATATTAATAAAATCAGGCATCATTATTATGTTCATGATGCTCATGCGCGTCTCCGTCGGGATATTTGGCGCATTTTCCTATGTATGACATAAGCTCCTCCGCCTCCGCGCGGCTGAGCTGACGGCTCCATTCCGCCCTGCCGCTCGTGTCCGCGGGCCCGCCGTGGCCGTTTGTGTTTTTATATTCAAAATATCTCGTGTTGAGCGCTTCCTCGCCTGGTTTAAGGTGCCACGGCAGCCAGCCGACGGGCGCTATATCGCAGTTATACGCGCACTCGATAAAAGCGGTGGCGGAATTAATTCCCTCGCGCTCGGCCCGCCACGGGCGGCCGAGATATATTTCTCCGCAGCCCTCGCAGGCGCTGATATAGCAGTGATAGAACACAAAGCCCGCGGGATCGCGCTCCGACGTGTTCGCGGCCGAAATATATGACTTTTCGCGCACGCAGTTTATATCGCAGTCCTCAAACAAAACTTGAGCGTCGCCGAAGATAAAATCTACGCTTCCCTCTATGTAGCTGTCAAGGAAAAACTGCTTGCCGCTGCTTAAATAGAGCGTGTCCTGCCAACCGAGGATATTGCAGTCATAAAACGCCGCGCCGTCAGCGCCGCAGCTTACCGCGACGGCCTGCGTGACCTTTCTGTCGGGCGCTAGGCGGTTATATGAGTTCTCGATAGTTATGTTGTCGGCCTTAAAGTTTTTCGCGCTTTCCTTGATCGTCAATGTCGCGGATGAGAACGTGTCATAGCTCCCGCCGCCCGGCGCGGGCTCGCCGCTCGCGGCGTCATAGGTTATCGTGACATGGCCGTCGCCTATAAATGAAATGTCCGGCTTGTCGACATACACCTTTTCGCGGTAAATTCCCGAAGGCAGGATCAGCGCGTCACCGGGTCGCGCCGCCTCAAGCGCCGACATGATCGTTTTGTGATCTTTTCTTACAATTATGTTCATATTTTATCCTCCGTGCAGAAAAAGACAACTGCCAATTAATTGGCAGTTGTCTGATTTTCAATTCCTTAAGCCTCGGCAATTATCCGGTTCGGGCTTTCGCTGTTTACCGTTCTGCTGCCTCAGACTTTTCGGCAATGAACCGTTAAGCCGGATTACTCAGCCGCGGGAGCTTCCTCAGCGGGAGCGGCGGCGTCAGCGGGTGCAGCCTCGGCAGGCGCAGCCTCGCCGTCAGCCTCAGCCTCGGCGGCGGCCAGCTCGGCCTCTTCCTTCTCGATCTCAGCCTTGGTTCTCTCATAAACGGTCTTCTGCAGCTCGATGAACTCCTGCAGACCAACCTTGTTCATGTCGGAGATGTACATGTTCCAGTCAGCGTCATTGTTGGGGTCAACATCGCCGGTGAAAAATCTCTGGATATATTCGTCTCTCTTAGCGTTAAGAGCGATCTCGAGGTCAGCAAATCTCTGCTCTTCTTCCTCGTTATATCTCATAGGAATCTGGTCGAAGTAGTAGTAGTTGGGCTGCGCCATGAACGCGTCATACAGAGCCTCAACTTCCTTACCGCGGATACTGTCGAACATGTGCTGCTCTTTCTTGAACTGCGAACCCATTGAGCCGTACTCAACTGTCAGGAGCTTATCCTCGTCCTTATCGGTCTCGGGATTACTCTCATCATACCAGCCGGGATTGAACTGCGGCTCGCCGTTTACCATTGAATAGCTGTAGTTGTCGCTCGCAACGCCGGCCTTGATCTCATCGGGATCGTCCTCTTTTACACCATAGGTGTTGTAGAGCTGGCCTTCCTCGGTCGCGAACCAGTTGAACATATTGAGCAGAGCGTTAAATCTGTCGGGATCCTCCTGAATGCCGTCGCTGAACGCGGGGCCCCAGTTAGAGTACAGGGGGTCTCTCTTAAAGATCGTGCCCTTCTCGGGATACGCCGTAACCATGTTGGCTGTCCAGGCCCACTCGGCGTTCTTGCCGGCGTTTGTACCCTTGGTCTTCTTTGTGAAGTCCTCAATGTTATAAACATAGTTATAGGTGATGAAGCAGTTATCCTGCGCGAGTCTTGAAGAGAATGTGTCCTTATCGATCGAGAAGATTTCCTTGTCGATGAAGCCGGCGTCATTAAATCTCTTAAGAGTCTTGTACATCTCACGAGCCGCGTCGGTTGTGAGAGCGTAGGGAACATACTCACCCGTTACCGGATCAACATATGAATGTTGAGTCAGGATAAGCTCGGGGATCCAGTAAGCCTGGAAGAAGCCCGTGATAGCCGAACCGGGAGATGTTGTGCCCATGCCGTTACAAGAAATGATGATCTTGTCGGGATAAGCGGCCTTCAGCTTGGCGCATACGTCATAGAGCTCGTCAATAGTCTTGGGGAACTCTTTGATGCCCAGCTGATCAAATACGTCTTTTCTGTAGTCCCAGCACATCTGAGCCTTTTCCTGTCTCAGTGTGGGCAGGTAGTAAAGCTCACCGTCGGAACTCTTGGCCAGAGCCAGAACATCCTTAAAGTCTTCCTCGCTCCAGAGAGCTTTCCAGTCCTTTAAGATACAGTCGTCGCCCGTATAGGCTTCCTGGGGAATGGGCGCCAAATAACCTTCTGTGGCCCACTTCTTATACTGGGGCTCCTTGCCGCCCGTCGTAACGTCGGCCTCGTTGCCAACCGCGTATGACAGGTTTGTCTTGGTCTCCCAGTCGCCTCTGGGAATTCTGTCGTACTCAAGCTGAACGTTGAACTTCTCTCTGATGAGCTGAGCGAAGTTCGCGTCCTGGCCCTCAGCGTAACCCTTGCTGTCCTGGGTGTACATGTTGAGGTAGTAGGTGTAGATCGTTTTGCCGTCCTGCACAATGTGGCCCTGCGTAGAACTCGAGCCGCAGGAGGCGAGAAGCGATACCGCCATAACAGCGGATGTTGCCAGAGCAACAATCTTCTTTAATTTCATGTAAATTCCTCCTTATATTACTGATAGTTTCAAGCGGGTCAACGAATATTAACCCTTTACGGAACCTACCATAACTCCCTTTACGAAGTACTTCTGGATGAACGGATATACGCACAGCATCGGAACGATAGAGATGAACAGCGTCGCATACTTCAGCGAGGCGGTGCTTACCTGAACCGTGTTGAGCTCACCGGCAGCGGCGGCCTCAGCTGCAAGCTGGTTCTCCATAACGATCTGTCTGATGATGTACTGCAGAGGATAGAGGTTCTTAACACGATCGCTCAGATAAAGCATAGCGCTGAACCACTGGTTCCACATGTATACGCCGTAGAACAGACCAACTGTTGCCAGCGCGGCCTTTGACAGCGGAAGAATTATCTTATAGAAGATAGTCAGCTCATTCGCGCCGTCGATAAACGCGGCTTCCTCAAGCTCAACCGGAACGCCTTCAAAGAAGGAACGCATAACAACCAGGTTATAGGTCGAAATAACCGCCGGCAGGATAAGCGCCCATCTTGTGTTGAGAAGATGCATCTTCTGCACGATCAAGTATACAGGGATCATACCTGCTGAGAAGAACATCGTGAATACGACCAGCTTGGTGATAAGGCCGTGGAACGGAACTCTCTCTTTTGCTCTTGAAAGCGGATAAGCCAGCGTTGTCGTGAATGCCAGCGACAATACCGTGTAGAGTATCGTGTTGATGACCGCCTGCAGGAACGACATGGGAACCGTCTTACCTGTAACGATCTCTTTATACGCGTCAAGGTTGGGCTGAACGGGCCAGAGCCAAACTTCACCCGCGTCAAACGCGGCCGAACTGGACAGCGAAACCGAGAAGATGTATACGATCGGATACAGGATAACAATCATGAGTAAAATCAGGAATACGTAAATTACTATATCCAGAATGATTGATGACAATGAATTATCTTTTACCATTTATATTATCCCCCTCTCTTACCATAATCCGGTGTCGGTAAGCTTATTCGAGATGAAGTTTGCTACAACAACGAGGATAATGTTGATTATCGAGTTAAACAAACCAACCGCGGTCGAGAACGACAGCTCACCTTGCGTAAGACCCTGATTGTAAATGTATGTACTCAAGATCTGTGACTTTGTGTATGTTGCGGGACGCTGCAGAAGCAGGGCCTTGTCGGCGCCCAGGGACATGATCTTACCGATCTGCATAACCAGCAGGATAACGATCGTGGGTCTGATCAGCTGAACAGAAATGTGCCACATCTTCTGAACTCTGCTCGCGCCGTCGATAGTGGCGGCCTCGTACAGCTCCTGGTCAACAGCGGACAGAGCGGCGATATAAACAATGGCGCTCCAGCCTATGCTCTGCCAAACATCGGAAGCGATGTAAACCGTTCTGAACCAGTTGGCTCTGTCGAGGAACGGAATACCCTGCTTGATAAGGCCGAGTTTCAGCAAAATCATGTTGATGATACCCTCATTGGCAAAGCTTGACGCGTCAGCGGAAGTCTGCTGCGAGGATAAGAACAGTGTCAGCATACCGCAGACAGCGGCAACCGATACGAAGTGAGGCAGATAAGAAACCGTCTGAACGACTTTCTTAAACTTCTGCGATCTCAGCTCGTTGATGAACAGCGCCAGCAGGATAGCCAGCGGGAACAGCCACAGAATATGCAGAATACTCAGCGCTATGGTGTTCCAAACGTAGTTCCATACGTCGGGTATGGTGAAAAATCTGATGAACTCCGCAAAACCGTATTGATCGGCCCAGGGACTTCCCAGAATACCGAGTTTCGGCTTGTAATCTTTAAACGCCGCCAGCAGTCCGTAGAACGGCCAGTAGTGGAACAGTAAAAAGAATACAACGCCGGGGATCATGAGGATCATCAAGAATTTACCTCTGCTGAACTTAGAGAATTCGTTCTTGAAGTAACCTACGATACCCTTGCTTTCCTTTTTTGTTTGATTACTCAAAGCGTTTTCCTCCCCTACTATTTATTTTGTTTTGGGCTTAGGGAGCCCTAATTATTTTGCTATATACATTATATAAGATTTGCACAAAAAAATCAAGAAAAAATCTATGCATTTTGCAAAAATCACAATAAAACCTTAATCAACATATATTTTCCTTATTTTTTGTGCTTTTTACATAAAAATCATAAGGTTTTCTTATTAAATTTGCACCTATTTTGTTACGAAATTGTAAATCACCTGCGCCGCTTCGGCTCTATCGGCAAAATTCTGCGGATTAAAGCGGCTATTTTCGTCACCTTGCATAATGCCTCGTGCGGTCACCGCTGCGACATCTCCGTAAGCCCAATCCGAAACAGCGGCGGCGTCCGAGTATTTATCCTCGATGCCGTTATTCTGTGTTCCGGAGCTGAATATCCTGCCTGTCATTACAGCCATTTCCTCGCGGGTTATGGGCTTTTCGGGCTCAAATGTCACATCGCTTGTGCCCTGCACCAGTCCGTTCGCATACGCCGTGTAGACATATGGCGCGTACCACGCGTATTCGTCAACATCGGTGAAAATATGCGGAACGTCCGTCTCCGAAAGCTTTAATCCGGAAGCATTAGAGATCATCTTGGCAAACTCGGCGCGTGTCACGTTATCGCCCGGGAAATAGTAACGGTCGCCGGTCACGGGGCTCACGTCGCCGTTTACTATGCCGCGCGCGGTCAGTCCGCTTATAGCGGGCTCCGCCCACTCGTACCCGGCGAGATCGACATAATCGTTCAAAGCGCTGTCCTGCGTCTTGACGCTGAAGTCGCTCATCGTGAAGTTTGAGATCTTAAACTCCTCGTTCGACGCTCCGAACACGCCCAGATAATAGGTGTCGTTAATATTACAGTTTTCCTCGGTTCCGACGTCGATCCAGTCGGTGCCGTTTTGCGAGTAGTCCATTTTGAGCGTCTTTCCGGTCTTTGTGAGGCGAATCCAAACGGGCAGCTTCTTATACTTCTGCTGTCCGATGAGGTCATACTTCTTGCCGTACTCGCTCGTTTTTCTGAACATCTCGCCGTAGTATATCTCGTGGTACGCCGCATATGAAGTGCCGTCCTCCTGCGGGTCGAGCGAGTTCTTAACAACAAAGCCCATGTGGTCATAGTCGGCAAGAGTCTGCTCATCAACTTTGAACGAAGCCTCAAAGTCGCCCGTAAGCTGCTTGTACATCATCGGGTATTCCTCGTTCTCGACGCCCTCAATGCCGTAGCCCGTGCCGGTTATCCTGAGTGTGCTGCCGTCTAAGTCGAACGCGCCGTGCCTTATCGTGGTTCCGTCAGCCTGAATGTCCTTCGGATAGTGTATCTCGGAAGTCTGCCAGCCGCCGCTCACGTTCGAGACGCCCACATTCTGAGTCGCGCTGTTCTTCGCGCCGTCCGCGTCGTAGATGACCGCAGTGATATAGTGGTTACCGGGAGTGTCGATCGTGACCGCCTCATGCTCATAAACCACGTCGGAGCTGTTATACAGCTCGCCGTCTAAGTATATCTCAAGCTTATCCGCCGTCTCGAGCTCGCTCGAAGTGATCTTGAGGTCAATTCTGTCGCCTGCGTTAAACTGGGATTTATCCTGCCATAATAATGTGCTGGGATTGACCCCGTTCTGCTCGCCCGCCGTGCCGGTGCGCATCTCGATATCGGGGAGCTTGTTCTCGCCGTAATTCTCAAGGTTCAAGTCGGTAAACCTGCCCCAGGCGTAGGTCGAGATCTGATTTGTCTCTTTGTTGCCGTCCTGCGCTATTCCGCCGTAGTTGGTACCGCTCATGGGCAGCTCCGCGCTGTCAAAATACTCCCAGTCAACGCCGTTGATGCTGTGATAGCCGGTGACGGTATTGCCGATTTTTATCAGCTTGATATATCTGGGCAGCTCGGAGAGAACGATAAAGTTCTTTGTCATCTTGCCGCCGATCCTGTATTTGAACGACAGGCCCGCTCCGCCCTTCTCGTGCTCGTAGTTTACCATCACGAAGTCGGATGTGGGGGTCAGCTCGTCGCGGAACATGATGCCGCTTACGCAGTTGTTGTTGAATTTTGAAACCGAGTCGATCTTGGTCGACAGCACCGCGTTCGCGTCCGCCTCTTTGTACATATAGCTGAACGCGTCGGTGCCCTCATCGCCGTCCATAACGTTGAACTCGTTGCCCGCGCCTATAAGGCCGCTGCTCTTGACGGTGTAAACCCCGTCGTGCAGCGAGTAGCTGCCGGGCATGGTCGCCTCGCCGATGTCCATTGTGTTCCAGTCGCCGGGCGCCTCGGTATAGTTGACGTTTATCACTTTAATATCCGATGTGGTCGACTCGCCCGCGCTGTCCACAGCCTTTGCGGACATGAACGAGATGCCCTCGGGCGCGCCGCTGTAGCTGTACTCATAGGGCGCTGAATTGTCGGTGTAGAGCAGCTCGTCGTTTCTGTAGAACCGAACCTCGGATATGCTTCTGCCCTCTTTGCCGCTTGCCTCGGCCTTCATATTGATAGTCTCGCCGTAGTTATATATCGCGTTGTTCTCAATATTCAGATCAACATCGGGATTTGCGGGAGCCGCCGCGTTCTCAACGATAGAGTTCAGATAATTCTCAAGGTTGGTCCTGCCGTTTTCGGTTATAACAGCGCCGTCGGAGGGATCATTCTTATCGAGGTTGTGAGAGTCCTCATACTCGTCGGCCATTCCGTCGCCGTCGGTATCGGGCTTCGCCTCGCCCGACTTGAGCTCGGGCCAGCCGCCGACCTCGGCCTCGTTGTTTATCGAGCGGCCGGTGCCGTTCTTGACGTCGTTGGTTATCCTCGCGTCATAGCTGTCGCGCCTCGGTATGGTCGCGCCCGCCGAGGCCAGAACCTTTTCATAGGCTTCCTCGGCCGTGTCGATATTCTCAAGGGGGATCAGGCCGTTTTCGTAGGTCGGCGCGTCAAGGAAAATCGTCTCGTCGCCGCTCTCGTCAACGTCGATGCCCTTCATGTTGTCGTTGGTGACTTCCTCGTTGCCCTCAAGCACGTTGCCCGCGCAGTACATGGTAGTGCCGCCGGGGTTCCAGATCCTGTCAAGCACGTCCTTGTTGGTTATCGGGCCGCTCTTGTAGTAGTTGTTCATAAAGTTGAGGGTAACTCCGCCGCCGCCGTAGCCGTTGTTAAAGCCCCAGTTGTAGATAACATTGTTGACCTCGTCGTTGCTGCTGAGCGCGTCGGTGTCGCTGATCTTATAATCGGGGTGCGAGTCCTTGACGCCGTGGTACCTGGGCAGACGGCTTGTATGTGTGGCAACTAAGTTGTGATGATAGGTCGTGTTGTAGCCGCCCCAGATACCGCCGTAGCCGTGGCGGCCCTTCGCGTGGCGCGCCAGCGTCAGGCTCTCGGTGATGTAGCACCACTGCACCGTTGTGTTTGCGACGCCGTAGAGCGACATGGTCTCGTCGGTCGACCAGCTTGTGGAGCAGTGGTCGATTATTATGTCCTTATAATATCTCGCGAATATCGCGTCGTTCTCGGTCTGGGAAATGTCACCGGGACGGACGCGGATATAGCGCACGATAACGTTGTCGGTGTAGATCATCAGGTTGTAGTCACCAAGGCAGATACCGTCGCCGGGCGCTGTCTGGCCCGCGATCGTGATGTTGGGGTACTCAAGCCTCAGGTCGGACTTTAAGTGTATGGTTCCGCCGACGTCGAACACGATCGTGCGGTTGGGCTTGCTGACGCCCTCGCGCAGCGAGCCGGGGCCGTCGTCGTTTAAATTGGTGACGTGGTACACCTCGCCTCCTCTGCCGCCTGTGGTGTATTTTCCGCCGCCCTCGGCGCCCGGGAACGCGGTGACGTTATCGGCCTTCGCCTGCTCGGGCGAGACTATCGGCGCCGCATCGTTTTCGGGCAGACCCGCCTCCGCCGCGAAAGCGGCGGGGACGAGGGTCATTACCATAGCGAGCGCTATTATTATTGAAGAAACTCGTTTAAAATTCTTTCTCATTCGGTAATTCCTTCTTTCTTATTCTGACTAATTGTTAGGCGTTATCGTAACTTTCTCGACGCAGACGGCCGATATTTCAATATTGTCGCCGCCCGAGATCTCGATCGTTCCGTCCGCTCCGGTATAGGTGTAGGTCGTGGCGCTCATGGCCTGGATATCGGTTCTTTCGCCGTTTATGTACAGCGGACGCGCGCTTGACGAGCTGGCCGACGCTCCGTAGACCGTTACAACCGAGCCGTTCTTTACCGGAACGGTAAACTTTCCGTTATTCCCCTTTATGCGGAGTCTGTTGGTAAAGCTTAATGTTCCGAGGCTCTTGCCGCCGGTCCTAAGCTCCGCTCCGCCTGCTACGCTCATCTGTTCGCCGCTCGGCACATCGCCGTTGAGCGTGGTGGTTCCGTCAATCGTGATCGCTCCGAGCTTTTGCTGATTTGTTCCGTCAACCTTGTTGAAGGTGTACCAGCTCGCCTCTCTTGTCACGGTCACGCTCGGCTTTGTCTGGGTTATTTTAACGTTGTCGATATAATATTTGCCGCTTGCCGTTGAAACAGGCTCGAAGTATACCGCGTTTGTCACGTCGTACTTCTTCTCGGTGTTGATCTGAGTTCTGAACTCTCCGCCCGCGCTGATCTCGATAGGCTTGTTGTCTACCACGACGGTATCGCCCTTCCTGACCGTCAGCTTGGCGGATGTTTCTCCCGTCTCGCCCACGTCGGTGGTTATATTGACATTGTACCAGCCGTCGGCCGCGTCCCAGGCTCCAATCCCGGCGGTTCCGTTCGCGTAGATCTTGCCGTCGTCCGAGAAGGTTATCTTGTACGCCTTGTTGACATCGCCCGTCTGGAAGTAGACATTCAGAGCAGGCTCGTCGCCCGCGAGCAGCACGTCCGCGCTCATGTTGGGGGTCATGCCGTCCTGCGGGATATACTCGCGGAAGATATAGCGGTTGCCGCTGTAATCCGCTGTGGGCTCAATCGCCATGATGCCGGTATTGTGTCCGCTTATGTTCTGTGTCCATGAGGGACGCAGCACGTTCTTCTCCTGCGACTGCCACTGCCAGTCAAGGCCGTAGTCAAAGTCCCAAGTGAGACTGTTGTTGGTGTCATCGGCTATTTTCTCGGTGGATACCCAACCCACATCGGGGATAAACGCGTTGGAATCGTATCCCACAAAGCCGAAGCCCATATAGTAGCTGTCGCCGATACCCGCGATGTCAACGCTCGTTATAAGTTTCTTGGTCTTGTATACCGTGGGGTTGTTCTCGCTCTGATAGATATTGAGCTTGCTTCCGAGCTTCTCGGCGATCACCATCTGTGTCGCGCCCTCGCCTATCACGTCGGTAACGTCTTGAACAAGCTCCATATTGCCGCCCTTTGCGGTTCTTCTCATCAGCTGATAGTCGATCTTGCCGTCGGCTCCGAACGTGCCGCCGAAGAAATAGGTCACGCCGTCGGGATCAAGGTCGCTCTTTATCAACAGTCCGAGCTGTGAGCCCGAATTGAGGCGGCTCCTGTAGTAAATCCTGTTGTCGCCGCTGAACTGCTGGTACATATAGCCGAACGAGTCGGAAGTTCCGCCGATATTGCCGGTTGACGAGTTGTAGAGCTTGAACGTGAAGTCGTCGGTCACCTCGGCAAATGTCTGGGCCTGACCCTGAACATAGCCTATATCGGCCAGCTGCCACGGCGAGCCGTCCTGCGAGATCGAAACATTGATCGTTTTTTCGCCTCTGCCCAAGTTATCGTCAAAGGCGTAAACCGTGAGCGCGCCCTTTGTCGGCGCCGCGAACTCGAGCGGTATAGCAATCTCCTGCGAGCCGACTATATTCACGTCGCGGCGGGCGACAGCCTCGCCGTTTAAGTATACCCATATCTCGGTCACGGGGGTGTCGCCGTCTGATGTCACATTGAGCTTAAGCTCCGAGCCCGCTATATCAATTCTGTCGTTATCGTTTATATTGGTTATCTCAACCTTGGGATTTGTCGCCGTCTCGATCAGTTTCAGCATGCTGAACTTTGAAACCGACATTTTATTTCCTCCGCCCGCGCCGGGACTTGTGCCGTTTGTCAGCATCATGATCGAGCCGACCGTGAACACGTCGCCCGTCACATCACTCTCGCACACAAGGTTTCTCTCAAGGTCCGCAAGGCTTGTGCCTGCGTACATTCTCATCTTTCCGCCCGATCTCTCGATTTCAAACAGCGAGTAGTCGTCGACACTGCCGCTTTCCGGCGCCCACAGCTTTATTTCGACATCCAAGCTGTCTATGTAGAATATCGCGGGCTCGTAATTTTCATCACGCGTCTTGATGATCGCCACGCCCTCGTTTGTGCCTTCGCGATAAGCGGTAAGTCCCGCGCCGACCTCGTCAATATCATCAATTCTGCCTACCAGCTTAAAATCTCCGCTCTTTTCACAGTCGAGTTCAGAGCCGGACGTCAGAGTATAACATTCGCCGTCATACGACGCCTCTCCGTAGGCTGTCCAGCCCTCGGCTTCCTGCGAGCCGATCACATGAACAGTCTTTATCGGGCTGAAGCTGTATGTACCGTCGCTCATTTCCGCCTTGGCTGTCAGTATATTATTGCCTGTGGGAAGACCGGTCAAATTCGCCGTCCACGCGTCTCCGGTCTTCTCGGCCTGCGCCGCGGGAGCGTCGCCACAGTAGATCTCAACGTCGGTTATATCTCCTACGCTTCCTCCGCCGCTTGTCGTGTACGGCTCGCACAGAGGCTCGATCGCGTCAAGATCGCTCCACAGGAAAACCTTCGTAACCGCGCTTTGGGCGACCTCGCCCACATTGGCGGTGCCCGAGGCTTTGTCGACCTCGGCGTTTTTGCTGTCTATCAGACTGCCGCTCGCATCATAAGAAGCCGCGACCGCGACCGCCTTTTCGTACTGAGCCGACGGGTCAACCGTCACAATTCCGTTTTCGTAGGACGTTACCCACGAGTTTGAGGGAGCCGCGCCGCCCCCGGCTGCCGTCACCGTGATCGTGTCGGTCGTTTTGTAATATTTATCATCGGCGCTGAGTGCAAGACCCGCGGGCTCCTTGCCGCCGGCTATGCTCTCCTCAACAAATATCTCGAGCCATGTGTAGCCGTCGGGGCCGATCTTAAGGCTGTCATACCCGTTTTCCTTGTTAAGCCCCATCTTATCCTCCCATGAGTCGGCAATGCCGTCGCCGTCCGCGTCATAGTCGGCGGAACGCGTCTCGTTTGAGAAAATCGGATAGCCGCGGTCGTCATACTCGGCCTCGCTGCCCTCAGGAACGCCGTCAAGCGGATCGTCCAGAAGGCCCACGCTGCCCTTGCTGCCGCTCGGCGCGGTGCGGGTCCTTACCTCGTTTATAACTCTCTCGTCGACCTTGTCGCGCTTGGGCAGAGTCGCGCCCGCGTTGCTTAAAACGTCCTCATAAACGCTGTCGACCGGGTCGAGCGTTATAGGGTACTCCGCCTCGTACTGCTTGTACTGCTCGTTGGGCTCGGTGATTATCATCTTGCTCTTATCGGTCGAGCTGTAGAACTTGTTGTCAACATAAACGCCTGTGTGCAGATCGTCCTGCCAGTTGTTCTCGTTTACCTTTTTAGCATTTGAGTAATCGGGGTCGTTCGCCTCAACGTCGATCCTGTTGCCGACCGCGTACACGCTGCCCAGCATGTTTGTCTCGTATTTCTGGCCGACGCTCAGCTCGAATATTCTCGCTCTCTTGCCCGCGGGCGTCGCGGGGCCCGGGCGATAGATATTGTTCTGAATATAAGTCTTGGCTCCGTTCTCGGTGCCGTAGCCGCACTTGTCGCCCCAGTTGTAGAACACATTGTTCTTCATGTCAACAAGCGTCTCGGCGTCGGTGTAGCCCGCGGTCATCGCGACCGTCTCGGACGTGCCGACCTTGGGATTGCGGCTCTTGTGGCTGGCGATCAAATTGTGATGAACCGACATGTTAACGCCGCCCCAGATCGCCGCGTAGCCGTGCTCGCCCTTGTCATGCACGCTCTGATTGAGCGCCTCCGAGATTATGCTGTACTGCACGGTCAGGTCCTTTACCGCGTAGGCGGCAAGGTTCTCATCCGTTCCCCATGAAACCGAGCAGTGGTCGATTATGATATTATTGCCGTTGTCGGGAACCTCGAGGCCGTCCTGCGCTTTGGTGTCCGAGCCGTCCTTGAGCTTTGAGCCCACGCGGAAGCGCAGGTACCGCAGAATCACGTTGTTTCCGCCGATCTTGATGTTGTTGCCGCGGAAGCAAATTCCGTCGCCGGGCGCAGTCTGGCCGAGGATCGTCATGTTGTCGTGGCTGACGTTGACGTTTGAGTCAAGGTCGATATAACCCGAAACGTCAAACACGACTATGCGGTTTCCCTGTGAGACCGCGTCGCGGAACGAGCCCTCGCCGCTGTCGGCGAGGCTGGTAACATGGTAGACCTCGGGCTTCTCGGCGCCTCTCGCGCCGGTCGTCCACATGCCGCCGCCTTCCGCTCCCGGGAACGCCGCAACGCGACTGCTATCCGCCGCGGCGGGCTCCGCCTGAGCCGCGAGCGCTGGAAGCGATACGCAGCTCAGCATTACCGCCAGAGCCACAAACAGCATGCCCGCTCTTTTAAGCATTGTTTTCATATTCATTCTTCCTTTCTTATCTTTTGGACGAAAACCGCCCTTGTTTTTATAATTTAACTCTATACGGGCGGATAATATCCGCCCCTACAATGTAACTTTGCCTCGCCCCTTGGGGAGAGGTGGATTTCCGCCATTGGCGGAAAGACGGAGAGGGGTTCCCTCGATTTGGTTATTTCCAAAGATTGTGAAAGCGAACAGCGAATTTTTTATTCGCTATTCGCTAATCACAGGTTTGCGTGTTTTATCTGTTCATCTCGTCCTGCCGTCCGATCGACTTGTGGCTGTCGATAACGCTGTTGATCTCACTCAGGCTGCTGACGGCCATATCGCCCAGAACAGTGTTCTTGACCGAGGACATGGCGTTGCCATACTCGACCGCCTTGCGTATATCGTCATGCACGATCATCGCGTAAAGCGCGCCAGCAAGGTACGCGTCGCCGCTGCCCACGCGGTCAACGACCTCGATATTCTTGTACGGTTCCTCCTCATAAAACTCGCCGTCATAATAGATCATCGATGAGAAGTTGTGTATCTTGGGGCTTATTACCTCGCGGCGGGTCGTGGCCACGACCTTGCAGCCGTAGTCGTCGCTGTAGCTCTTCATTATATCCTCGAGCGTTCCGGTCTTTTGCAGCATGCGCCGCGAAGTCTCCTCGGACACGAACAAAATATCCACATACGGGAATATCGACGTCACCGTCTCGCGCGCGGTGGCCTCGTCCCACAGAGACGCGCGGTAGTTTATGTCAAACGAGATCACCGTTCCGTTTTCTTTGAACTTTTTGATGACCTCGATCGTGGTCTCGCGCAGGGACTCGTTAAGCGCGAGAGTAATTCCGCTGACATGGAAAACCGCTGTCTCGCTGAATACCGACTCGGGAATTTCCTCAATTTTAAGCGTCGTCATCGAGGAATTGGCGCGGTCGTACACAACCGACGACTTTCTCGGATAAGCGCCCATCTCGTAGTAATAGATGCCGAGGCGCTTTTCGGGAGAGTGGTCGTAAACGATAAGATCGTCGCTGACGCCGCCGTATCTTATCATGTTGCGCACAAAGTGTCCGATCTTGTTCTCGGGCAGCTTGGTTATGATACCGGTCTCAATGCCGAGTATGGCGCTGCCGTTTGCAACATTGAGCTCGGCGCCGCCCGCCTTTTTGTCAAATATGTAGCTTTGGGATATCTTGTCTGTTCCCGGAGGCGACAATCTGAGCATAACCTCGCCCATTGTCACCAAATCATACTTTTTGTCTCTTTTTATAAATTTCATAAGGAATACCTCCTATCGCGCCGCGCGCCGATTAAATCTCTATGCCGAAATAATTCTTTGCGTTGTTGAAGCAGATGCCCTTGACGATCGTCTCAAGAGTGTCCATATCCGCGGGGAACTCGCCCGCTTCTACCCAGCCGCCGAGAATGTTGCACATAATTCTTCTGAAATACTCGTGGCGAGTGTATGACAGGAAGCTTCTTGAGTCTGTCAGCATGCCAACGAACTTGTTGAGCGCGCCGAGGTTGCCCAGAGCCTTCATCTGCTCGGTCATGCCGTCTCTCTGATCGTTGAACCACCAGCCGGAGCCGAACTGTATCTTGCCCGGAACCTCACAGCCCTGGAAGTTGCCCAGCATTGTGCCGAGAACGTAGTTGTCCTTGGGGTTTAAGGTGTAGAGTATGGTCTTGGGCAGCTTGTTCTTCATCTCAAGCGCGTTTAAGAGCTTAGAGAGCGGAGCCGCTATGCAGTAGTCGCTGATCGAGTCAAAGCCCGTGTCGGCGCCGAGCTTCTCAAACATTCTGGTGTTGTTGTTGCGGAGAGCGCCGATGTGCAGCTGATAAGCCCAGCCCAGATCGTGGTACTTCTCGCCGAGCTTGATAAGCGTCATGCTCTTATAAGCGTCAACCTCGCACTGGGTGAGCTTCTCGCCCGCCATTGCCTTCTTGAAGATTGCCTCGACCTCGGCCTCAGTAACGTCCTCATAGGGAACGCTGTCGAGCGCGTGGTCGGAAACGCGGCTGCCTACCTCGTGGAAGTAGTCTATCCTCTTGTAGATCGCTTTTATCAGATCCTCATAGCTGTCTATCTCAACGCCCGAAACGGCCGCCAGCTTTTCTATGTACGGCGCAAAGGTGGGCTTGTCGATGTTGATCATGAAGTCGGGTCTGAAAGCGGGCAGAACCTTCGCCTTGATATGGCCTTTTTCCTTGATCTTCTTGTGCCACTCAAGATCGTCGATCGGATCGTCGGTCGTGCAGATAACAGCGACGTTTGACTGATTGATAAGCTTCGCGGGGCTCATCTGCGTCTCTTTTATGACCTTGTTGGCCTTCTCCCAGATCTCGTCGGCCGTGTCCGCACGACAGACCGTGTCGATGCCGAAGTATCTCTGAAGCTCAAGGTGCGTCCAGTGATAGAGCGGGTTGCCTATGCCGTACTGAAGCGCGGAGCAGAAGGCTCTGAACTTCTCCTGATCGGGCGCGTCGCCGGTCATATACTTCTCGTCAAGGCCGCAGGAGCGCATATAGCGCCACTTGTAATGGTCGCCGCCCAAGAAAATCTGGGTGATGTTGTCAAACGGTTTGTCCTCGTACATCATCTGTGGGATCAGATGACAGTGATAGTCAAAAATCGGCATGTCCGCCGCGAAATCATGATACAGCTTTTTTGCCGTGTCATTGGTCAGCATAAAATCCTTATCCATAAACTTCTTCATAAAAATTACCTCCCGGGCGTAAGCCCTGTATAAAAAATTGTTAATTATTTTACCAAAAAATTTTTACCGCGCAAATCCCAAAAATTCGGGACATGCCACACCTATTATTATTTATTATACACTATTATATAAGTCTTTTGCAAAGGTTTTTTTGTTTAGATTAACTGAATATTTGACTAATAAAATAATAAAATATAGAAATTTTTCCGATATTAATTTTTCGGCACAAATATTCTGTATTTTTTCAAAAAACTATTGATTTATTGCCACAAATATGTTATAATATTAGCGGAACATTTTTGGAGGTGATATTTATATGGGACTACCCGAGGGGAGAGACATATATATTGAACGTGAGGAAAACAGCAAGCCTTATGTTATGAAAAACTCACACATGCATGATTATTACGAGGTGTACTACCTTATGGCGGGCACCAGACGTTATTTTATAAATCACACGCTTTATAATCTGGAGCCCGGAGACGTTATACTGGTAAACAAGGGCGATCTGCACCTTACCACAATGATCACGTCCGAAAACTATTATGAGCGCTATCTTATGACATTCAACGAAAAATTTGTCGAGCGCGCGTGCGAGAACATTGACCGCGATCTTTTTATGAACGCCTTCGGCGCGAAAAAGGTTCATGTTCCGATCTCAAAGAGATACGCTTTTGAGGCTCTGCTTCACAAGCTGAGTGCCGAGTGCGAAAAGAATGACGAGTACGCCGAGTATCTCGCCCATTCGCACATGGCGGAGATCATGATCTTTCTCGACCGCTGCGCGGGACACAGCGTCGCGCCCTTTGAGGATATCAGCGTTCACGAGGAGCGTATCCAGCAGGTCTGCAAGTACATAATCAATTACTATAACCAGCAGATCACGCTTGCGGATATTTCAAAAATGGCGTATATGAGCCCCACTTATTTTTCAAAGAAATTCAAAAAGGTAACGGGCTTCGGTTTTAATGAGTATCTTAACAACGTCCGTATCAAAATGGCCACCAACATGCTTGTTGAGACGCAGTATTCGGTCACGGAGATCGCTCGCTTCTGCGGATACAAGGACAGCAACTATTTCGGAGACGTTTTCAAAAAAATCATGGGCGTATCGCCCAGCAAGTATCGTAAGGCAAACTATACATTTTAAAAACATTATAGCAAGCGGAAGGCAGGAAAATGAAAAAAGATACGGCCGCCGCGCCGGGCGGCAAGAAAAAGGAAAACATACATGAAGGGCACCGGCGGAGAATGTACGAAAAAGCGGAAAAGATCGGCTATGAAAATCTGCCGGAGCATGAGCTTTTGGAGATCATGCTCTACTCCGTTATACGCCAAGGGAACACGAACCCGACAGCGCATAACCTGATCGACAAATTCGGTTCGCTCTACGGCGTACTTATGGCCGATGCGGGCGAGCTTAAAAAGGTGAAGGGCGTCGGAGAGAGAACCGCCGATTTCCTGCACTGTATGCCGAAGTTTATGAAAGCCGCCGCGAAATCGCGCCACTTTAATTCAAAAGGCAAAAAGAGCGACGCGGAGATCCTTGACGAGCTTCGCGAATATGTGCTCAGTCAGTATCTTGACGCGGTATATGAGCAGATGCATGTGCTCTATCTCGATCCGTCGCTCAGGGTAATAAAACTTAAAAACGTGGCCGAGGGCTCGCTGGATTATCTGGCGTTTGACAAGGCGAAGATCGTCAGAGAGGCCGTGCTGTGCGGCGCGGCGTACGTTATACTGAGCCACAACCACCCAAGCGGCATAGCGTTCCCGAGCGAGGCCGACAGACGGGTAACGGGCAGCATCGAGTCGGCTCTCGGCGAGGCGGACATAAAGCTTTTGGATCACATAATCTACGCAGGGGACGAATACTACAGCTTTCGCGAGGCCAATATTCTATAACCGCGAATAAAAGAATTTTTTACGCATATCGTTAAATAATGAAGAAATTTGTTATTTCGGCGGTATGCGTTTTGTTGTGCGCGGTTTTTTCGGCGCCCGCGCTTTTTCCGAAAAACGCCGCGCCGCCTCTGCCGCAGGACAGTGATAATATATTGGTCGGGTTTATCCGCGCAAACTGCATGGGCAGGCCGTATTCATCCAAAAACCGTCTCGGGCCCGAAAGCTTTGACTGCTCGGGCCTGATTTGGTACGCATGCGCGAACGTCGGGATCGAAATGTCAAGCGGCAACACCGACAGCCAGCTTGAATACGGCAGGCCGATAGATATGTCGGAACTCACACCCGGCGATTTGATATTTTTTGACTATGAAAACGACGGTGCGACCGACCACGCCGCCGTCTACTCGGGAGATGGGAACATAATCCACGCGACCCGCTCCGGCGTCCGCGAAACCCCTCTCGACTCCCCCACCGGCGTATACGAAAACCAAACCTTCCGCGATGCCGCCGCCGCGGCCCGCCGCGTCGTCGCCGATCCCTACGCTTAATCGCTTTCACGCAAGAAAAATAAAAAAACAGAATAAATTTCTTCTTGACACGGCAGCCGGATTGATATATAATAAAGAAAAATGTAACGACAAAAGCGTTACAAATATAAGGGGAAATTAATAATGGAAAAAACAGCTACCTTAAATTTAAGAGTAAACCCGGTGGTAAAACAGCGCGCCGAGGAAGTTCTTTCGCGTTTGGGGATTCCCATGTCGACCGCGATAGACATATACTTAAATCAAATTTCACTTAAAGGCGGTATACCGTTCGCGATAACCCTGCCGCAAGCTCCCGCGTCGGTCAATGCGGATCTGATGAGCGCAGATGAAATTCACAGCAAGCTTTTCGACGGCTACAAAGACGCTGTCTCGGGCAACACGCGCGACACCTCAACAGCGTTTTCCGAGTTCAGAAAAAACAAATAATTATGGATAAGTATAACGTTTTAATAACCGACAAAGCTCTCGGCGATATGAATGAAATATATACCTACATCGCCGAAATTCTTAAAGAACCCGAAACGGCTGCCAAACAATATGATCGAATTGCTGATTCAATTGAAAAACTTAATGTTTTTCCATACCGAATAAAGGTTATGGACTCGGAACCGGAACGTTCATGGGGATTGCGTCAGTTTCGAGTGGATAATTATTCGGTCTTCTATCTCATAGAAAACAAAAACGTGATAGTAATCCGAGTTTTATACAGCATGTCCGACATAAACAAAAGACTGACTGAAAATGAATTTTAGCAAAATTCGAGAGGCGCCGAAAAGCACCTCTCGTGTCTTATTATTTTTTCAATTTAAAATCCGATATTTATTTACTCTCAACTATAACGGTGCTGTATACCTCGTCCCATTTTACCGAGCAACCGAAGGCCTCGGACACCGCTCTGGCGGGAACCAGCGTTCTGTCATTGATAACCATAGCCGGAAACTTTAAAAATATATGATATTATGAAAAGCCGCCCGCCGCGCGGAAAAATCACTTGACATCATATATGATGTCATTATATAATATGATTGAGGTGATATGATGAGCCAATGGGAAAAACTGATCGACAAAATATTATCCGGCAGCCCCAATCTGCGGTTTGATGATCTGGAAAAAGCTTTGCTTAAATTCGGATATAATAAATATCAGCCAAAAGGCGGAAGCAGCCACTATATTTTCAGAAAAAACGGAGTTCCGCCAATAACTATACCGAAACACGGCGCGCTTAAAAAGGCATATATCGAAGCGGTAAGAGACATCGTTCAAAAATATATGGATACGGAGGAATAGATAATGAAAGACTTGAATTATTATATGAATTTAAACTATAAAATTGAGATCACGCCCGACAGGGATGAGGGCGGATATGTTTTGTCGTGTCCCGAGCTTGACGGATGCGTGACCTGCGCGGATGATCTTCGGGAAGGCCTCGCGCTGCTTGAGGACGCCAAAAAGTGCTGGATCGAGGCGTGTATTGAATCGGGCGCGAAAATTCCCGAACCGCTTAATATTGACGATTACAGCGGACAGTTCAAACTACGTATCCCAAAATCTCTGCACCGTGAGTTGGCGCAAAGATCGAAGCAGGAAGGCATAAGCATGAACCAATACTGCGTGTATCTTCTGAGCCGCGGCGCTGCCAAACAATAAATCAATTATATTAAATTTTAAAACCCCCGAGAGGCTCCGCGGAGCCTCTCGGATTTTATTTATTTTATCTCTTTGACCGAGATCACTTCGGTGTCGGCGGGGGTCAGGTTCTGTTCCATTACGCTGACCAGCGCGCCGACGGTGTCGAGCGAGGTCATAAGCGTTATCGAACACTCGGAGGCGCAGCGTCTTATTTTAAATCCGTCGCTGCCCTTGTCGTTGCCCTTTTTGGGAATGTCGATGATCAAATCACACACTCCGCTGCGTATAACGTCAAGCACATTCGGCACGCCCTCGCCTATCTTTTTCGCGGTTCTCACATTTATCCCGTTTTCCTTCAAAAACTCAGCCGTGCCGCCCGTCGCGATAAACCGGCAGCCCATCGCGTCAAACCGCTTGGCGAGCGGCAGGAAGTTGGGCTTGTCCAGATCGCGGATCGTCGCGAGGATCGTGCTGCCCTTATGGGGGATAGTGGTCGCAGCCGCCACAAAGCCCTTGTAAATCGCTTCCTCAAAGGTCCTGCCGACGCCCAGCACCTCGCCTGTCGAGCGCATCTCGGGGCCGAGGCTGACCTCAACCATTGGCAATTTTTCGGTAGAGAATACAGGAACCTTGACCGCCACCATTGAGGCCTCGGGACTTATTCCGCTGCCGTAGCCCATGCTTTTAAGGCTTTCGCCCAGCATGACCCTTGTCGCCAAATCTATAACGGGCACGCCCGTAACCTTTGTGATATACGGCACGGTGCGGCTCGAGCGGGGATTTACTTCGATTATATAAAGCTCGCCCTTAAACTCGATAAACTGAATGTTGATCATTCCTATGACCTTCATCTCGACCGCTATCCTGCGCGTCACGTCCATAATTTTTTCTTTTATTTCCTCCGGCACGTTCTGTGGCGGATATATCGAAACGCTGTCGCCCGAGTGGATGCCCGCGCGCTCGAGATGTTCCATAATTCCGGGAATAAACACGTCAGTCCCGTCGCAGATCGCGTCGACCTCAAGCTCGCGTCCGCCTAAATATCTGTCGATCAGCACCGGGTTTTCCTTGTCCTTTTTAAACGCGTCCTCAAGGTACTGGACAAGCTCTTTCTCGTTGTGGGTGATCTCCATGCCCTGGCCGCCAAGCACATACGACGGGCGGACAAGCAGCGGATAGCCGAGTTCTTCGGCCTCGCGTATGCCCTCCTCAAGGCTCCACACGCCTCTGCCCTTGGGGCGCTTTATGCCGAGCTTTTCGAGCACCGCGTCGAACTTCTCGCGGTCCTCGGCCTCGTCAATATATTTGGGCTTGGTACCGAGGATCGGCACGTTCATGCGATCGAGGAAGTTCGCGAGCTTTATCGCGGTCTGGCCGCCGAACTGAAGTATCACGCCCTCGGGCTTCTCAAGCTCGATTATGCTGTAAACATCCTCTTCGGTCAGGGGCTCGAAGTACAGCCTGTCCGAGGTGTCAAAGTCGGTGCTGACCGTCTCGGGATTGTTGTTTATGATTATCGTCTCGATCCCCATTTTCTTGAGCGCCTGAATACTGTGGACGCTGCAATAGTCGAACTCAATACCCTGGCCGATCCTTATCGGGCCCGAGCCCAGAACCAGAACTTTGCGCTTATCGGAGGGAACCGCCTCGTTTTCATCATCATACGTTGAGTAGTAATACGGAGATACCGCCTCGAACTCGCCCGCGCAGGTGTCAACCATTTTATAAACCGGACGGATCCCGAACTCCTCGCGCTTTGCCCGCACGTCGGCACCCGAACAGCCGATTATCTCGGCAATTCCCTCGTCGGCAAATCCCATTTTTTTGTACTCTCTCAAAAGCTCGGGAGTCAGGGTCTCAAGCGTATAATCCCTGAGCTCCTCCTCCTTTAAAACGATATTTTGTATCTTTTTCACGAACCACGGGTCCATGCCCGTGATCTCGCAGATCTTTTCCATAAGATAGCCGCGTCTTATCATCTCGGCAAGGTCGAACAGACGCTCGTCGTCCGGCACAATGACTCTGTGCTTAAGGCCCATGATGTTGTGGTGCTCGGAAAACTCGCGCATTAGGGTGAACTGCTTGATCTCAAGCGAGCGTATGCCCTTGAGCAGCGCAGACTCAAAGCTGTTGCCTATCGCCATGACCTCGCCGGTCGCCATCATCTTTGTTCCCAGCTGGCGCTTGGCCCCGAAAAACTTGTCAAACGGCCACTTCGGAATTTTGACCACGCAGTAGTCAAGAGCGGGCTCAAAGCAGGCGTAGGTCTTGCCCGTCACCGCGTTCTTAATCTCGTCAAGGTTATAGCCGAGCGCGATCTTCGCGCCGATCTTGGCGATAGGATAGCCCGTGGCCTTTGACGCCAGCGCCGACGAGCGGCTCACGCGGGGATTGATCTCGATCACCGCGTATTCAAAGCTGTCGGGGTTCAACGCGAACTGCACATTGCAGCCGCCCTTTATTTCTATTGAATTGATTATGTCGATCGCGGCCTTGCGCAGCATCTGATATTCCTTGTCCGCCAAAGTCTGAGCGGGCGCAACAACAATGCTGTCGCCGGTGTGCACGCCGACCGGGTCAACGTTTTCCATCGAGCAGACGGTTATGCAGTTGCCCGCGCCGTCGCGGATGACCTCAAACTCGATCTCCTTCCAGCCGCGTATGCATTTTTCGATAAGCACCTGACCCACGCGGGACAGATGAATTCCCTGCGTCGCGATCCCGATAAGCTCGGCGCGGTTCTCGGCTATGCCGCCGCCCGTGCCGCCCAGTGTGTAGGCCGGGCGCACGATCACCGGATAGCCTATGCTTTCGGCAAACTCGCAGGCGTCCTCAACAGTGTTGACTATCTCGCCCTTGATCATGGGCTGGTTGGTGCGCTCCATAAGCCGCTTGAAGCTGTCGCGGTCCTCGCCCTCTTTGATCGACTCGATCGAGGTGCCGATGACCTTCACGCCGTATTTGTCAAGTATTCCCTTGTCGTAAAGCTCGCAGGCGATGTTGAGGCCGGTCTGTCCGCCCATTCCCGCGATCAGGCTGTCCGGGCGCTCCTTCGCGATAACCTTTTCAAGATACTCGGCGGTAAGAGGCTCTATGTAGGTCTGATCGGCGGTGTCCTTGTCGGTCATTATCGTCGCGGGATTGCTGTTGACCAGCACAACGTCAACGCCCTCCTCTTTGATCGCGCGGCAGGCCTGGGTGCCGGAATAGTCAAACTCCGCCGCCTGACCGATAACGATCGGGCCCGAGCCGATGACCAGAACCTTTTTTATGCTGCTGTCCTTAGGCATTCTCGCCGCCTCCTTTCACCAATGTCAAAAAGTCGTCAAATATAAATCCCGTGTCCAGCGGGCCGGGCGAGGCCTCGGGGTGGAACTGCACGCTGCGTATCGGCAGCGTCTTGTGCTTTATTCCCTCGCAGGTGCCGTCGTTGACGTTGACATAAAGCTCCTCAACGCCCTCGGGGTAGTCGGACACGATATAATTATGGTTCTGAGACGAGATGTAAACCTTGCCCGTCTCAAGATTTTTCACCGGATGATTTCCGCCGTGGTGGCCGAACTTGAGCTTTTTGGTTCCGCAGCCCAGCGCCATTCCGATTATCTGGTGCCCCATGCAAATTCCGCAGAGCGGGACTTTGCCGACAAGCGCCTTGACGGTCTCAACCGTCTCGGGCACATCCTTCGGGTCGCCGGGGCCGTTTGAGATAAACACCAGATCGGGCTTTGATTTAAGCACATCCTTCGCTTTGGCGTTATAAGGGAACACCGTTATCCCGCAGCCGCGGCTCTTGAGGTCGCGCAGAATGCCCGCCTTGCAGCCCATGTCGATAAACGCGATCTTGGTGCCGTCACCCTTGATCTCATACTGCTTTTTGCAGGACACGCGGCTTATAACGTCGCTGTTGTCAAGCGAGTCCAGCTTTTTCTTTACCGCCGATTCGCTGAGCTCCTTTGTCGTGATTATTCCCCTCATGCAGCCGCTCTCGCGTATGATACGGGTCAGCGCGCGGGTGTCGATCCCCTGGAGCCCCACGATCTTGTTCTGTTTGAGAAATCCGTCCAGGTCCATCTCGGTTCTGAAATTGCTCGGATAGTCGCACATCTCTCGCACGACAAACGCGCTCAGGGCGGGGGCGTCGGCCTCCATGTCCTCAAAATTCACGCCGTAATTTCCGATAAGCGGATAGGTCATGACCACTATCTGGCCGCAGAACGACGGATCGGTCAGCGTCTCCTGATAGCCGGTCATGTTTGTGGTGAACACCACCTCGCCCACCACGTCATGGGCATAGCCGAACGTCGTTCCGCGGAACTCCGCCCCGTTTTCAAGTATAAGCCTCGCGGGCCTGCTTGTTTGCATAAAATCACTCCGTTTATTTAAAAATAAAAGGACAATTGAGAATAATGATCTCAATGTCCTTTAATAATTATCCTGTTTTTGAAAATAAGATACCCCGGAAAGCAAAAACGGGAACTGATAAATCGGGGGCTTGCTTAAAGATACCAATTTTATCACTTCCTGTTCCAAGTATTTTTAATATTCTACCACTTCAAAAAAAGCTTGTCAATAGCAAACGAAAAATTTTTTGAAATTTTTTCACGGGCCTCTTGTAATACTGTTGACTTTTTTTATTTAAGATATTATAATTATTATTATGAGGTGCGAATTATGACTAAACCGAATTATACAATATCGGATCTGCGCAAAGCATGCAGCGACGACAAAATCAAATGGTCATCACACGCTTTGAAGCGGCTTCGTGAAAGACATATTAAACTTTCGGATTTCACAAATTGTATTTTGACCGGCCAAATAATAGAATTCTATCCCGATGATTACAAGACCCCGAGCTGTCTTGTTTGCGGCATAAGCACGGATCAAAAAACTCTGCATACGGTTTCCGGTTTTGACGGAGAATATATATACGCCGTAACGGCATATTTTCCGAACGATAATGAATGGGAACCCGATTATAAAACAAGGAAGGTGAATTCAAAATGATTTGTCATTTTTGCAAAGGCGAACTTGAGACATCTACGACCGAATATATTGAAAAACAGGGAAACGTTGTTGTTATAATCGAAAACATTCCATGCGAGAAATGCAGACAATGCGGGGAAACATATTTTTCCACTGCCGTCGCCGAAAAAATCAATGATATTCTTGACAGCGCGAAAAACATTTCAAGCATGCTCACAGTCACTGTTGTCGATTATTCCGAAGCGGCGGCATAGACGCTGTATTATATGGCGATATGCATAAAAAGAATTGTTAAAAATTATACAAAAATACTAATACTTAACCGATTTTGCGAAGCATAATCGGTTACTTTTTTGCCGCGGTTTTATTGAATTTGGATTTGAAATGAGTTATAATATTACGCAAAAGTGGAATTATGACGTTTCACAGACGGGAGATAATTTTATGGTCAGACTGCAAAAATATCTCGCGGACTGCGGCGTGGCTTCGCGCCGCGGAAGCGAGGAAATCATAAAAAGCGGCCGAGTCGCCATAAACGGCGAAACCGTCACCGAAATGGGAGTCAAGGTCGATGAGGACAACGACCTTGTGACCGTTGACGGCTCCGAGGTCCGCCCCGCGAAAAAGCATGTTTATATTATGCTCAACAAGCCCGCGGGCTTTGTGACGACCGTCAGCGACGACAAAGAGCGCGACACGGTCATGGAGCTGGTAAGCGACATAAGCGACAGGATCTATCCTGTGGGCAGGCTCGACTATGACACCGAGGGACTGCTGCTTATGACCAACGACGGGGACCTGACTTACAAAATCACCCATCCGAAAAACAATGTTGAAAAGACATATATAGCCGAGGTTACCGGCAAAATAGACATGAGCACCATAACGCGGCTCCGCAGAGGCGTTGTGATCGACGGGGTAAAGACCAGCCCGGCCGAGGTGAACGTTATCGGCGCGACCCAGCTCGGGACCAGGATCGAGATCACAATTCACGAGGGCAGGAACCGACAGGTGAGAAAAATGTTTGAGTCGGTGGGCTGCATAGTCAAGCGCCTCAAACGCACCCGCGAGGCGGGACTGACCTTGGGACATCTGCCCTTGGGCAAGTGGCGCAGACTCTCGGAGTCTGAGATAAACATGCTTAAGAAAATCGGCACCGGGAAGGTCTCGTCCAAAGAAAAGAGCCGCAGCATGTACGGCGAAAAGGCGGCGAAAAGCAAGTCCGCCAAGCCGAGGCAGAAAAAGAAACCCCGCTACAGCGGAAACGGAATAAATAAGAATTCACGTCATCGTTATAATTAACGTGCGCAAAACGCCGTAGGGGCGGATATTATCCGCCCGCCCGCCTCGCACCTTGGGGAAAGGCGGATTTCCGTAGGCGGCGGAAAAACGGAGAGGGATATCTAATGCGATTGGGAACACAAACCCCTCTCAGTCAGCTTCGCTGACAGCGTTAATGAAGCGCTTGGTGAAAATCGCAAGCGATTTTCAAAGGTCGCTTTGAACCCGCAAGCAAGCTTGCTGATTATCCCCACGGGGCGAGCCGGGACGTCGAGGGCGCCGTCCCCTACGAAAGTAAATAAATTGCAGGAGCGTCCGCTAAGAGGCGAGACGCGACGAAGGAGGTAATATTATGAGTAAGACGGAAGAGCTGCAGGAGCTGCGCAGAGCGGTCGAGCTTGGCGGCGGTCCCGACAAAATCAAAAAGCAGCACGACAGCGGCAAAAAGACTGCCCGCGAGCGGCTTGAGATGCTTTTTGACGAGGACAGCTTCGTTGAGATCGACGCTTTTGTGAAGCACAGATGCAGCGAGTTCAACATGGCAAAGACAAACGCGCCCGGCGAGGGCGTTGTCACCGGCTACGGCACGGTCGACGGCAGACTCATATACGCGTACGCGCAGGATTTCACCGTTATCGGCGGCTCGCTGGGCGAGATGCACGCGGCGAAAATCTGCAAGGTCATGGATATGGCGGCAAAGATGGGCGCGCCCATTGTCGGAATAAACGACTCGGGCGGCGCGAGGATCCAGGAGGGCATTGACGCTCTGAAGGGATTTGGCGACATCTTTTTGAGGAACACACTGACATCCGGCGTTGTTCCCCAGATCTCGCTGGTTCTAGGCCCCTGCGCCGGCGGCGCGGTGTACTCTCCCGCGATTTGTGACTTTATTTTTATGGTTGAAAACACATCCCAAATGTTCATCACCGGCCCGGCGGTCGTCAAGTCGGTCACGGGCGAGGACGTGAGCTTTGAGGAGCTCGGCGGCGCCGGCACCCACGCGGCGAAGAGCGGTGTGGCGAGCAAGGCCTTTAAGACCGAGGAGGAATGTTTCGCGGAGCTTAAGCGGCTGCTGTCGTTCCTGCCCTCTAACAATCTTGAGAGCGCTCCGGTTTACGGCTGCGGAGACGACCTCAACAGACTTTCGGAGAGGCTTGAGGAGATCGTTCCCGAGGACGTTAACAAGGGCTATGACATGCGCGACGTGATACGCGAGGTCGTGGACAACGGCGACTTCTTCGAGCTGTTTGAAAAGTTCGCGCAGAACATCATAACGGGCTTCGCGAGAATGAACGGCGCGACCGTGGGCATAATCGCCAATCAGCCCAAGTTCATGGCGGGTTCGCTGGACTGTGACTCGTCGGATAAAGGTGCAAGGTTCGTGCGCTTCTGCGACAGCTTCAACATCCCCGTCATAACGTTCACCGACGTTCCCGGCTATCTTCCGGGCGTCAACCAGGAGCACAACGGCGTTATCCGCCACGGGGCCAAGCTGCTGTTCGCCTTCTCCGAGGCGACCGTTCCGAAAATCAACGTTATTGTGAGAAAGGCATACGGCGGAGCGTACATCGCGATGAACAGCAAGCATCTCGGCGCGGACATGGTGTTCGCGTGGCCGACAGCCGAGATCGCGGTAATGGGCCCCTCCGGAGCCGCAAATATCATATTCAAAAGAGACATCGCGAATTCCGACGATCCGATCGCGGCGAGACAGGAAAAGATCCGCGAATATACCGACAAATTCGCCAATCCCTACATCGCGGCGGCGCGCGGATATGTGGACGACGTGATCGAGCCCGACTCCACCCGCCCGCGCATAATCAGCGCTCTTGAGATGCTTGCCAGCAAGCGCGAGACGCGCCCGGCCAAAAAGCACGGCAATATACCGCTTTGATCCGCGGTATTCGGAATTACGGAAAGGAGACAAGACTATGACAATTGCGGAAGCTCTGTCCGAAGGCTTGCAGGTCACGGTTGTCGGACTTGCGATAGTGTTCGGCGTTCTGATCATTCTGATGCTCGTGCTTATGGCATTTAAGGCGATTTTTTACAAAGAGCCCGAAAAGGCCGCCGAGGCCCTGCCGAACGCCGAGAGCATAGCCCTCCCGGCGGCAAAGGCCGAGCCCGAAGCCAAACCCGCCGACGACGGCGAGCTTATAGCGGTACTTACCGCTGCGGTAGCGGCAAGCCTGAGCACTTCGACATATCATCTTAACATAAAATCCTACCGCAGAGTAGGAAACGAGGCCCCGGTATGGAACCAAGCCGGCCTCGAGGACGTTATAAACTCGACGTATTAACTATAATCATGTCGGTTTAGGCTCTCCCCTTGGGGAGAGCTGGCTGCGGCTTGTCCGCAGACTGAGAGGGGTTCCTAGTCCCTAGTTACTAATCACTAGTACCTATGTTAACCCCTCTCCGCCCGCAAGCGGGCACCTCTCCCCAAGGGGAGAGGCAGGAGGAAATCCGTAGGGACGGATATTATCCGCCCGCTGTAACGCCCGTCGTAACGTCCGCGGGGATACAACAAATATTTTTGGTAAATTAATTACGCGTAATCACTATTCGCTAATAACTAATCACTACGTTAGGAGGAAATTCTTATGAGAAAATTTAACATAACCGTTAACGGCACAACATACGAGGTCGAGGTTGAGGAGATCGAGGAAGCGGCGGCAAGCGCTCCCGCTCCGAGATCCGCGGCTCCGGCTCCCAAGCCCGCCGCTCCGACTGCGGCTCCCGCGCCCGCTCCGGCGGCAAACGCGGCGAGCGCTCCCGTGGCAGGCGCCACAACAGTTGAGGCTCCCATGCCCGGCAGCATTGTGGCGATCAAGGTTCAGGCCGGCGACACCGTAAACGAAGGCGACGTGCTCTGCGTGCTTGAGGCCATGAAGATGGAAAACGAGATCATGGCTCCCAAGGCCGGAAAAATCGCCGCGGTATGCACCACTCAGGGCGCATCGGTCAACACCGGCGACCCGCTGATCTCGATCGGCTGAACAAAACCCCGCAAACGGGACAACATTGAATAAAACAAACGAAAGGGTGATTTTGTGTTAGACGCTTTTTCAAGCTTTTTAGGAAGCACCGGCATCGCGGCGCTGATAAACAACATGATGAGCGCGGCATCCTCGGGAAAGAATTTTCTTGAGATAATAGGAACGCCGCTCATGATAGCCATAGCGTGTCTGCTTCTTTATCTGGCGATAGTCAAAAAGTTCGAGCCGCTTCTGCTGCTCCCCATCGCCTTCGGCGTGCTTTTGACAAATCTGCCTATGTTCCAAAACTCAAGCGCGATACTTATGCACACCGAGTTCTTCACCGACCCGCAGTATATGATCGACGGGCACCTTGACATGCAGCGCATTTTTGCGGAGGGCGGACTTCTGGATCTGCTTTACTTAGGCGTCAAGCTCGGAATATATCCGCCGCTGATCTTCCTCGGCATCGGAATTATGACCGACTTCGGCCCGCTTATCGCCAATCCCAAGAGTATTCTTCTGGGCGCGGCGGCGCAGTTCGGCGTGTTTATCACGTTTCTGGGCGCTCTGGCAATGGGCGCGCTGATCCCCTCGATAGGGTTCGGCGTTAACGAGGCCGCGTCGACCGGCATAATCGGCGGAGCCGACGGCCCCACCGCGATATATGTGACAAAAACGCTGGCGCCCGCGCTGCTCCCCGCGATAGCGATCGCGGCATACTCCTACATGGCGCTTATCCCGGTTATCCAGCCCCCGATAATGAAGCTTATGACGACCAAAGAGGAACGCTCGATCGTTATGGAGCAGTTAAGGCCGGTCAGCAGGACCGAGCGCATTCTGTTCCCGATCATCGTTACCATCGTTGTGGCGCTTATCGTGCCCGACGCGGTCGCTCTGGTCGGAATGCTCATGCTGGGCAACCTGATAAAAGAGAGCGGCGTCGCCGACAGACTCGCGAAAACCGCACAAAACGGACTTATGAACACCATCACGATCTTTTTGGGACTCACGGTCGGAGCGACGGCCAAGGCGGAGACCTTCCTGACCCCGGCTACTCTGGGAATAGTGCTTCTGGGTCTTATCGCCTTCTGCTTCAGCACGGCGGGCGGACTGCTGCTCGGCAAGATAATGTGCAAGCTCACGGGCGGCAAGGTCAATCCGCTCATCGGCTCGGCGGGAGTTTCCGCGGTCCCGATGGCGGCGAGAGTTTCGCAGCAGGTCGGCCAGAAGGAGAACCCCTCCAACTTCCTGCTCATGCATGCCATGGGCCCCAATGTTGCCGGCGTTATCGGCAGTGCTGTGGCGGCGGGAGTTTTCCTCGCGATGTTCGCTTAAACTTTGAATAACAACCGATTAGGAGGATAATATTATGGCAAAAGTTGGAATTACCGAAACTATATGCCGCGACGCGCACCAGTCGCTCATCGCGACCCGAATGACAACCGACGAAATGCTTCCCGCTCTGCCTCTGATGGACAAGGTCGGCTACCATTCTTTGGAGGTATGGGGCGGCGCGACTTTTGACGCGTGTCTGCGCTTCCTCAACGAGGACCCGTGGGACCGCCTCAGAAAAATCAGAAAGGCCGCGCCCAAGACAAAGCTTCAAATGCTGTTCCGCGGCCAGAACGTGCTGGGCTACCGCCACTACGCGGACGACGTGGTCGAATACTTCGTGCAGAAGTCGATCGCGAACGGCATTGACATAATCAGGATATTCGACGCCTTGAACGACGTGCGCAATCTCCAGACGGCGATCAACGCCACAAAAAAGGAGAAAGGCCACGTTCAGGCGGCGATCTCATACACGATCAGCCCCGTCCACAACAACGACTACTTTGTGAAGCTTGCCAAAGAATACGAAAACTGCGGCGCGGACTCGATCTGCATAAAAGACATGGCGGGTCTGCTGACGCCCTATAACGCCTACGAGCTGGTCAAAAAGCTCAAAAAAGCGGTAAAGGTGCCGATCCAGCTCCACACGCATTACACAAGCGGCGTGGCCTCAATGACGTATCTTAAGGCGATCGAGGCGGGCGTTGACGTGGTTGACACCGCGCTGTCGCCTATGGCTCTGGGCACGTCCCAGCCGCCAACCGAGCCGCTGGTCGCCACCCTTCAGGGCACCGAGTACGACACCGGCATCGACCTCAATCTGCTGACCGAGATCGCCGAGTATTTCAAGCCCCTGCGCGAAAAATATCTCGCGAGCGGCCTGCTTGACACCAAGGTTCTGGGTGTTGACATCAACACGCTCAAGTATCAGGTTCCCGGCGGAATGCTGTCAAACTTAGTGTCGCAGCTCAAGCAGCAGGGCAAGGAGGATAAGCTTGACGAGGTGCTCAAGGAGGTTCCCGAGGTACGCAAAGACCTTGGCTATCCCCCGCTTGTCACTCCCACTAGTCAGATCGTCGGCACACAGGCGGTGCTCAACGTGCTGATGGGCGAGAGATACAAAATGGTCACCAAAGAGACCAAGGGCATCTGCAAGGGCGAGTACGGCAAAACGCCGGTGCCCATTGACGAGAAATTCAGAAAAAAAATCATCGGAAACGAGAAGGCTATCAAGTGCCGCCCGGCAGATCTGATAAAGCCCGAGCTCAAAAAGCTCAAAAAGGAATGCGCCGAGTGGACGGAGCAGCCAGAGGACGTGCTGTCATACGCGCTGTTCGAGCAGGTGGCGGTGAAGTTCTTCGAGCAGAGAAAAGCCGAGAAATACAAAATAGACCAAGACATGGTGGATTACAACGACATGACCCACCCGATATAAAAAAAGAGCCCCGGGCTCAATGTCATTAAGTGAAGAATGACTTTGGCCCCGGGCTCTTTTTTTATTCATCATAATGTCCTTTACATTGAACAACAATAACCTTATTGTCCTCTACGAAATATACCAGTCTGTCCTTTTCGTTTATCCTGCGGCTCCAGCAACCATCACTGCCTTTGAGCGGCTCCGGCTTGCCTGTGCCGACAAAAGGCTGTCTCTGAATTTCCTTAAGCAGGGAATTTATCTTTCTCAGGGTCTTCTTATCCTGCCGCTGCCAATACACATACTCGTCCCACGCGTCCTCGGCAAATGTTATACTACTCAACTTCCATTGCCTCCAGTTCGCTCATGGATTTTACAACAACTCTGCCGTCCCTGACCTGCTGTTTCGCCGCCTCGATATGCTCAAGGTTTTTATCCGAATAAAACGGTTCGACAGCGGTGATCTCAAACGGGATTTTTCTGTCTCTCAGGGCCTTTTTCGCGTATATCATGAAAAAGGTTGTTATATTCATGCCCATTTCACTGCACATGCTGTCCAGATCCTTCTTCATATCATCGTCCAAACGAATGCTGACCGTCGTCATACAATTCACCTCTTTATATTATAATTGCTTCGGTTTAAATCAATTATACCGCAAATTGACGCAAATTGCAAGTATTTTAATTCAATTATATCACTTTTTCTCTATGTATGGGTTGACATGGACCATGCAGTGCTTTACTTTGGGGAAGCTCCGCTCTATGGCGTGGTGGACGTCCTCGGCTATTTCGTGGGCGTTGACCAGGCTGATGTTACCGTCGGCCGAGATCTCAACGTCCACATAGATCTTTGAGCCGAACATTCTTGTCATCAGCAGGTCAAGGCTTTTCACCCCGTCCTGAAGCTTGATTATCTCGGCCATCTCGCGCTCGGTCTCATCGTCGCAGGATTTATCGACCATTTTGTCGAGCGCCTCCTTGCAGATGTCATATGCCGCTTTTAAAATAAACACGCATATGACCACGCTTGCCAGCGGGTCGCAGATCGGAAAACCCAGTCTCGCGCCGATAATTCCGGCGAGCGAGCCGATCGACGAGAGAGCGTCGCTGCGGTGGTGCCACGCGTCCGCCATAAGCGCGGTGGAATCGACCTTTTTGCCGTAATACCTCGTGTACCAGAACATCAGCTCCTTGACCGCGATCGAAAGCACCGCGGCTCCCAGAGCGAGCATGCCCGGAACCGCAAGCTGCTCATAGTGGCCGCCGATAATTTTTTTCAAGCCCTCAAATCCGATGCCGAGACCGGTCACAAACAGCACCGCCGACAGAATAACCGCCGCGATGCACTCCATGCGCTCGTGACCGTAAGGGTGATCGTGATCCGCCTTTTTGGCGGCGGCGCCCGCGCCTATCATAACGATCACCGTGCTGAAAACATCCGACGCGGAATGAATGGCGTCGCTGATCATGGCGCCCGAGTTCGCCGCAAATCCGGCCACCAGCTTCACGGCGGACAGCAGAATATTTATCACTATGCTGACGTTTGAAACGTGCATGATCGTTTTTTTGGGATTTTCCAACTTCTCACCCCCATTGCTCATGTTTTCGCGTAATACCGCGCACTGTCACAGGCGGCTCCCCTTCCGACAGGAGGGGAGCCGGCCTTAAGATCAGCTTATATATGTTCCTATGTTTATGTATGCCGAAAAATTATATTTTGTTCCTGAATTATTAAAAACTATTCCAGATAATCTTTCAGCTTTTTGCTGCGGCTCGGGTGGCGCAGCTTTCTGAGAGCCTTCGCCTCGATTTGGCGTATCCTCTCGCGGGTGACGTTAAACTCTCTGCCGACCTCCTCGAGCGTTCTGGCCCTGCCGTCGTCCAGGCCGAACCTCAGGCGCAGGACCTTTTCCTCTCTCGGGGTCAGGGTGCTGAGCACATCCACAAGCTGCTCCTTGAGCAGGGTGAAGGTTGCCGCGTCGGACGGCGCGGGAGCGTCGTCATCGCGGATAAAGTCGCCCAGATGGCTGTCCTCCTCCTCGCCTATCGGAGTCTCAAGCGACACCGGCTCCTGCGCGATTTTCAAAATCTCGCCCACCTTATCAACCGGCATATTGAGCTCTCTCGCGACTTCCTCGGGCAGCGGGTCCCTGCCGAGCTCCTGCACGAGCTGGCGCGAAACTCTCACGAGTTTGTTTATCGTCTCTACCATGTGGACCGGAATTCTTATCGTCCTCGCCTGGTCGGCGATCGCCCTTGTGATAGCCTGTCTTATCCACCATGTGGCGTAGGTCGAAAATTTATATCCTTTGGTGTAATCAAACTTTTCAACCGCCTTGATGAGGCCGAGGTTTCCCTCCTGAATAAGGTCGAGGAACAGCATTCCGCGGCCCACATAGCGCTTCGCGATGCTGACGACCAGACGCAGATTGGCCTCGGCCAGCTTGCGCTTGGCCATAACGTCGCCCTCGCTCATTCTTTTGGCAAGCTCCGCTTCCTCTTCGCCGGTGAGCAGGTTTACCTTTCCTATCTCCTTAAGATACATGCGCACCGGGTCGTCAATGCTGACGCCGTCCGGAACCGACATATCCTCAAGCTCTTCCTCGGTCACCTGTTCGGATTCGTCGACCACGGGCTCGGGATCGATACTGCCGACGATCTCGATGCCCTGCTTCTCAATGATCTCATAAATCCGATCCATCTGATCGGCTTCAAGCTCAAGCTCCTCGAGCTTGTCCGCCACGGTCTTGTATTCAAGCATGCCGAGCTTTTTGCCCTCGTCCAGAAGGCCCTGGATGATCTGCGCCTTCTTTTTGGCGACATTCATCTCGGCCGCTTTCACCTCGGCGGTCTTCTTGTTTGCGTCCTCTTTTTTAGTGCTCATAATTATCAACCTCCGCTCACAATTTTCTCTGCTTTTTCTTCTCAAACAGCCGCATAAGCTGCTCGTCGTCATAGGCTCCGCCCGCGATCAGGCGTTCCTCCTTCGCTTTCATTATCGTCTCCGTCGGGCCGACGCTGGCCGACAATTTATCCTCTATATTTTTGTCGCTCATAAGTATGTCGGACACGGGTCCCGCGTCCTCGGGCAGGCTCCTGCTTATTATGTCCGCCGGCTCGGGCCGGACGCCCTTATCGCTCAGCTCAAACAGCAGCGCGGCCAAACGCCTGTGAACGGGATCACATGTAAAATCGTCCGGCGTTATGCCGCATTCCCTGACCCGCTTCATGACCCGCTTGTCGCACATCTGGTTGAGAAGGAGCCGCTCCGCCCAATAAAGGCCCCGCGCGTTTTCGGTTCCGACGCGCTCGCGTCTGACGGTTTGTCTGACCCTCTCATTCTCAACGCGCCGCGCCTCAATACGGGCGTTGGCGCGCTCGAACTCGGTAATCCCCGCCATTATGCTTCCCGCGCTTATCTTAAGCTCGTCCGCGAGCCTGCTGACGTATATCTCGCGCTGGGCGGGATTTTTCACCCTCGCCAGAACCGCCGAAGCCTCGCGCGTAAAGTCCACTTTGTCGTCCACATCATTTAGGTTATATTTTTCTCTTATCTCGTTAATTTTATACTCAATTAGCGGTTCAGCCTTTTCGATAAGCACCGCGAACATATCGGGCCCTTTGTTTTTGATAAACTCGTCGGGGTCCTTGCCGTCGGTGACTGTCAGGACGCGCACCTTGACGCCCTCGTCAAACAAAATGTCGCCCGCTCGCAGCGTGGCCTTTTTCCCTGCCTCATCGTTGTCATAGCACAGCACGGCCCTCGAAGCGTAACGCTTGACGAGCCTCGCCTGCTCTGACGTGAACGAAGTGCCCAGCGAGGCGACCGCGTTTCCGAAGCCGCTCTGGTGCAGCGCCACAACGTCCATATAGCCCTCCATCAGCAGCAGTCTGCCCGACTTGTCGTTCTTGGCAAGGTTGAGGCCGAAAAGGTTGTCCTTCTTTTTAAATATCATTGTCTCGGGCGTGTTCCAGTATTTCGGGGCGTCCGTTCCGTCCCGGATTATTCTGCCGCCGAAGGCGATAATTCTGCCGCGGACGTCGATTATCGGGAACACGACTCTGCCGTCGTAAAACGCGTCGTAATACGTTCCGTTTTCGCGTTTTCTTACAAGGCCCGCGTCATACATATCGCTTTCGGAACAGCCCTGCTTTTTAAGGTGGTCAATGAGGTTTGACCAGCCCTCGGGCGCGTAGCCTATGCCGAATTTTTTTATCGTCGAGTTTGAAATTTTTCTGTTTCTTAAGTACTCAAGCCCCGGTCTGCCCTCCGGCTCCGACAACCGCTCATAATAATACCGCGCGGCGAGAGCGTTGATCTGATAGAGCCGCTCCTTTTTCCGCGACAGGATAAGCTGTCTCTGCTTGTCCCCGCCGCGTGTATTCGGCATTTCCATATGTACCCTGTCGGCCAGATATTTTACCGCGTCCATAAAATCCAAATTCATGGCGGCCTCAACGAACTGAATTACGCTGCCTCCCGCGCCGCAGCCGAAGCAGTGAAAAATCTGCTTGTCGGGCGAGACAGACAGCGAGGGCGATTTTTTGTCGTTGTGCAGCGGGCAAAGACCCATAAGGCCGCTGCCGCTGCGCTTGAGCGTGGTGAAGCCCGATATGATCTCGACAATGTCGTTTTTCATCACGACCTCGTCAAGAAAGCTCTGAAAATCCTGATTTGCCATCGGCCCCGCCTCTTTTCAAACAAATTCTTTGCCGCAAATTTTCTATTTCACCCAAAACCTCGGCACAAACAGCTCCTGATAACACGCCACGGCGAACGGATCGCTCATTCCCGCGATGTAATCCGCCGCGATAACGTATTTATCGTCGGTGCGGCTGTTGTCCCGCGCCTCCTTGGGAATTAAATCAATATCATCCAAAAACCTTTTGTAAAGACTCTCTATAATAAGCTTCGCTTTGTTCTCCTCTGCCGCGATCTCGAGCTCGGGGTTCAAATACACGCGATCGAACAAAAACTGCCTGAGCCCCATCATGGCCGCGTGGACCTCCGGCTCCATGGCTATGTCGTCGCCGCTTGCCGAGATCACAGCCTTGATCATGGTGTCGATCCTGACCGAGCTCCGCTCGCCCAGAACCGAGACGAACGCCGACGGTATATCGCTCTCGTCAAGCACTCCGCCCCTTACCGCGTCGTCAATATCGTGATTTATGTAAGCTATCCTGTCGGATAGAGCCACAATTCTGCCCTCAAGCGTTTTCGCCCGCCCGGCTCCGGTATGGTTCAAAATACCGTCCCGAACCTCATATGTCAGGTTGAGGCCCTTTCCGTTTTCGAGCACGTCAACCACCCTCAGGCTCTGTTTGTTGTGCTCAAAGCCGCCGGGGCAAATCTCGCTCAATACTCTCTCGCCCATGTGGCCGAACGGCGTGTGGCCAAGGTCGTGGCCGAGCGCTATAGCCTCGGTCAGATCCTCGTTCAGACTGAGCGAGCGCGCGATCGTTCTGGCGATCTGCGCGACTTCAAGAGTGTGCGTCAGGCGGGTCCGATAGTGGTCGCCCTGTGGCGACAGAAACACCTGCGTCTTGTGCTTTAACCTGCGGAACGCCTTTGAGTGGATTATCCTGTCGCGGTCGCGCTGGAAGCAGGTCCTGAGCTCGCACGGTTCCTCGTTTTCGAGTCTGCCCGCGGAGTTTTCGCTGAGCGCCGCCCGCCCGGACAGGTACTCCCGCTCGCGCTCCTCTATCATTTCTCTGACATTCATAAAATCACTCCTGTTTTTATTATTCTACAAAAAATCCTTTTTTCCTTTTTTGTATTGACAAATAATATTATTAAATATAAAATTTATATATATTTATGTGTATAAGGATAACCGATATGATAAAGCTTACGCCGAGGCTCGAAAAAATCGCGGGCCTCATCGAAAACTCAAGACTGACCGCGGATATAGGCACCGATCACGCCTACCTGCCCGCCGCGCTTATCGAACGCGGCAGAGCGGAGCGGGCCGTCGCCTCGGACATAAACGAGGAGCCGCTCAAAAGAGCGGCCGACACCGTCCGCGCCGCAGGCCTCGGCGGCAGGATCTCGCTCAGGCTCGGCGCGGGGCTTGAAACGGTAACGCCCTCCGACGGCGCCGACACGATCGTGATCGCCGGAATGGGCGGCGAGACTATCGCGGCGATTTTGGAAAATTCCCCGGGCGTTGTGAGCCGCGCAGAGCTTATCATAGTTCAGCCCATGTCGTCCGCGGCGGAGCTCAGGGATTATATTTACGGGCGCGGCTTTAAAAACATCCGCGAATGTCTCGCCGAGGAGGGGGACAAGATATACAACATTATTTCCATGTCGCCCGGGAGCGAGGAGCACAAGCCGCTTGCGCCGCACGAGCGCCTCGCGGGAAGGGACCTGCTTGAGCGCAGGCCCGAGCATTTCGACAAATATATTAAAAATCTGACAAACGCGCTCAGCGCCAAAGCAGACGGTCTCGCCCGTTCGACATCTCCCGATGCGCGGGCCGAGCTTGAACGCACCCGCGGGATCATCGCGGCGCTGAGCGAACAAACAAAAGAAATTAAGGAGTGATTTTATGCGTGTTACCGTTAAACAAATCGCCGATCATATCGAGCGTCTGGCCCCGCTTGGGCTGGCCGAGCCGTGGGACAATCCCGGCCTTATGGTCGGGGACATGGACAAGGAGGTAAGCTCGGTCTATATCGCGCTTGACGGCACCAGCCGAAACGTCCGCGAGGCGATCGCGCTGGGAGCGGATATGATAATAACCCACCATCCGCTGATTTTCACATCCGTAAACCGCGTGATCGAGCAGGACGTCACGGGCAGCGTGATCATAAATCTGATAAAAAACGACATCGCGCTGTACAGCGCCCACACCAATTTTGACATCGCCGACGGAGGCATGAACGACATTCTCTGCGACAAGCTCGACATTGTGGACACCCGCCATTTTGACGACCTTGAATGTGTTGACGGAAACGGAAAGCCGCTTGATAACATAGGCCGCGTGGGAAGGCTTGACACGCCGACCGAAATGGCGGACTATGTTGACTATGTGAAAAACGTTCTCGGCTGCGCCGCGATCTCATACACAGGCGATCCGTCGGACGTTATAACCACAGCGGCGGTGTGCAGCGGCAGCGGCGGCGACTTGATCTACTGCGCCTACAACGCGGGCGCCGACGTTTACATTACCTCGGAAATAAAGCACCACGAGGCCCAGCTTGCGCTTGAACTCGGAATAAACCTGATCGACGCGGGGCATTTTGAGACCGAAAACATAATCCGCGATTTTATGGAGGAATATTTAAAAGAAGAATTCCCTGATTTGATAATACACAAATCATCAGCCGAGCCGTATAAAAAAAGATAAAATCAAGATCCGCGGCGGACGCCGCGGATCTTTAATCATGCAGTCTTATTTTCTCGTCAAACTTCTCAATGGATCTTATGGTATCCTCAAGACACTCGGACGATTTCAAATATCCAATGATCTCGGCCTTGCTGCCTTTTAAAACAATGTTTTTCATAACTCTTTCACTGTCATCGGAAAACATCGCTCCAAAATACAAAAGTCTTATATCCGACCGAGGCGCCGACGGGTCCCGGCTCACGTCATAAAAACATACTCGCGCCCATTCGCAGGGCGTCTTAAAACGCAGCACCGCTCCGGCGGTTTTGCCGCTTTCGGGAATAAATTCGTCAAACCCGTCCGCAACATTGATCAATATTTTCTCAAGCTTCGGTTTAAATTCAATTAAATTATTTTCCATAAATTAACCTTCTTTTATCAAATTTTCGATTGTAACGTCAAGGGCTTCGGCTAAGGCGGCAAGCTCAATATCCGTCACAAATCGTTTGCCGCATTCAATACGCTGCACAGCGTTTTTATCAAGATCAATACCCGATAACTGCAGTTTGTCGGCAAGCGCCCTCTGCGACATTTTCGGCAAGATCCTCGCTCTAAACCTTGCCACATTTTCACCGCATAAATTGAGCTTTCCGTTATCCGCTTTATTTTTAAACATAACAATACCTTCTTTTTGACATTCAGTGCTTGTCATATCAAATATTTTATGATATTATGAGAGATGATATGACATTCACTAAATGTCAAAATCAAAAAGGAGTGTATTATGAATTATTAAGAACAACAAATTTAATCATCAAAAATTATTCTCAAATAATCTCTGCGGGCATATAAAATTCTGTAAATTGAGACAAAATCTTTATCAATCTTATAAAAAATTATATAATTTCCGCTTATGATATAACGAAAATCTGTCTCAAAGCCCGTCTTTGAGGATAATGAAGAACCAAGCTCCGGAGCGGTTCTGAGTCTCGTATAATCAGCGATAATCCTTTTTACCGTGTTCTGAGCGGCAATCGGGTTTGACAAATCAAATTCAATATAATTTTTAATTTCGGCCAAATCTTCAAAGGCTGCCGGAGAAAGACGTATTTCGCGCATTTTAACCACCCAGCGCCTTCTCGGTGTGCTCAGCGGTAATCCAGCCGTTCTCATTGGCTGATTTTTCGGCATCGGCAAGCTTGCCCATCAACTTTAAAACCGCGTTGGTTTTCTCATATTCTTTTATGTCCACGATCGCGTATCTGCCTCTGCCGTTTTTTGTCAAAAATACCGGCGAGTCGATCGTGATCTCCCGCAAAACCTCATTATAGTTTCTCAAATCCGATACGGGTCTTATATTAGGCATAAAAAATCCCCCTTCGATTTTGTTTTATGCTGTAAATATTATAGCATAATTTTTCTTAAAATACAACATAAGATTTAAAATTATTCGAGGCCTTTTGGAGGGGGCACTTTTTTTGCGGGAACATCAAGGAGATGCACGGCCAAGGCGGGGAGCTTTTGCTTTATCTCATCGGCTATGAACGAGGCATATACAAAAGAGCCGTAACGGTTCTGGTGGGTGTTGTCGGTCTCCGCGAACGCTCCGCTCTCCATGATCTCATCATAATCCTCGGGCCAGCGCTTGGGTCTGCCGAAACGCGCCTCGCCGATGGTCCTGCCTTCCTCGTCCTTGATCGACTGGAGATATTTGAACTTTTCCTCGCCGAGCCCGTCAATATACGCTTTCGCCCTGTCAAACAGCTCGACCAGCGGAACGCCTTCCTCCTCCGCCGTTTGACGCATGGCGCGGACATAGGCGTAATCACCGAATTTATCGCTGCCGCCGTGGTTGCCCGGTACCGAGGCGATTTTTCCGTTCTTAAAATATCCTCTGGGCGGCGGAGTCACGAGCACGGGAGTCGCGCCCTTTTCCTTTATCTTTCTTATGTAGAATTTTAAAAAGCCTTTATAGGTTGCTCCGCAGTCAAACGCGTAGGGCGTTCCGCCCTCCGGAAGCACGCTCGGGTAGATGCCGTCGCGATCGGGTTCGCCGAGCGGCGTGTGGCGAAGCTCGCGCTTCTCGCCCCTCGCGGAGTCGTCGTCGTTATGGCAAAACTCTATCAGCGCGAAATCCCCTTTTTCGATAAGGTTCAAACACGGGCCGACGCCGTAAGGGAACATATCCTTTGTAAACCTTCCGTTGTCGATAAATCTTCCGTCGTTTAAATAGCTGCGGGTGCTTTTTCCGCCCTCGGCGCATGAGACCACATTGACGCCGCCGTCAAAAAAGCAGCCCAGATGGTCGCCCCATCCGCCGATAATGTTCTCGGAGTCGCCGCCGTAAGCCGTCACGATCGAGTCTCCGAGCAAATAAACGTTGATCATATTCCCTCCTCAAATTTTCGCCCGCACCGCGCGGGCTTTTCTTTCGGTAATCATAAAATACGTCAGGCACAGAATGATCTGCACCACGGTTGAGCACGGCGTCGCGAGGCCGATATAAAACAGAGACACGCCCGCTATCCGGCTCACAAAATACGAGACGGGGATGCGCACGCAGAACGCGCCCGCCACGCCTTGGAGCATGTTGAACATCGTCCGCCCGCAGCCGTTGAAATAGCCGCTGAAGCAGAACAGGAACGACGTCAATATGCAGTCAAACGAATACGCCTTAAGATAGCTCGCGGCGGCCGACACGACTTTGGGGTCGCTTGTGAATATCGTTGACAGAACATCCCCTTGAAAAAAGGATATGTAAAACATCACAACGCCAACCGCCAATGACGACAAAATTCCGCAGAGCAGCGCTCTTTTGGCGCGGTCATATTTCTCGGCGCCTATGTTCTGCGCCACAAACGCGGACATCGACTGCATATACGCCGACGGGACCAGCATGATAAACGCGCAAAGCTTTTCGGCCACGCCCACTCCCGCCGAGGCCACAAGGCCCAGAGAGTTCACAATGGCAAGAATAACCAGAAACGATATGCTGACCAGAAGGTCCTGCAAAGCGATCGGAACGCCCAGAAACAATATCCGCTTCACTATCCTTTTCCGCAGGCGGATATCGCGGCGGGTGAGCTTAAACGGCATTTTCATACGCCTAATTATGACAAGCGACAGCAGGACGCTGACGCCCTGCGCCATAACGGTGGCGAGCGCCGCTCCCGCCACGCCCATTTTAAAGCCCGCGACAAAAACCAGATCGCCGATTATGTTAAACGCGCAGGCAATCGCCACGGTCATGAGCGGGATCTTTGAGTTGCCCACGCCGCGAAAAATGCTGCCAAGCAGATTATATGCCACAATGAAAACCATGCCCGCCGAGCACCAAAAAATATATGTCACGGTCAGATCAAAAGCTTCCTCGGGCGCGCGCATAAGCGCGGCCAGCGGGCGGGCACAGAACAGCATGAGCACCGTCGCCAAAACAGCTATAATTCCGAACAGCGCGATGCCGCTGCCTATCACTCTTCCCGCCTCTTTGTTGTTGCCCTCGCCTATTCTGTGGCCCGCGAGAACGGTTATTCCCATCGAGACGCCCTCGATCATAAAGGTTATCGTCTGCATGATCTGGCTGCCGGTGGAAACCGCCGAGACGTCGGCGGGGACTCCGAAGCGGCCCACAACCAGCAGATCTATCGCGCCGTACATCGCCTGAAGGAAAAGCGCCAGCAGCATCGGCAGCGCGAAGCCTATAAGCTGACGAAGGATTTTTCCCTCGGTGAAATTTTTGTTCATAAAGCCTCCGAAATTCTATGCCGCAAACCGTTAATTAAACTTCCGGTAAGCTGATAATCACAGTAAACGCCATAAGAAATACCAATCGAAATCACCGCGCCGTCGCTTTTATTCAACGCTTACGCCGACGTTGTCGAGATACATCTCAAAGCCGCCGCGCCGCTCAAAGTGGAGCTGGCTGACAGCTACGCTTGTGTCAAAATCAAATGTGAGGTCGAATATCGAGTCTCCCGCCTCGTACTCCCCGGTTGACGAGTTATACTCGGTATAGGGCTTAAACGAATATGTTCCTTTGCCGGTATTATAGTCAAGAGTCATCTCGACCTTGTACCATTTTTCGATCTCATATTTTGCGTCCGACGTCGGTGTGATCTCCGGATTTGACGGAGCGTCGTCATAGTCCTCGAAAAATCCCAGCGAATGCTGCGCGTAGACGCTCTTTATCTTGACCGTTTCGCCCGCGGCGTTTATGCCTTGAAGCATAAATCTCGCTCCCGCCATCGGATCGACCCTCGGCGTGGTTCTGGTGAAGAAGTCTGCCGTCGCTTTGACGACGCCCGCGCTCTGAGGCTTGAAGTCTCTTGAGCAGGGGCCCCAGAACAGAGCCGCGTCGCTTATGTTTCCGCCGAGAGGCGTCTCGGCCAGACTCTTGGGGCCGCTGCCCGACGGGAAGAACCACTCGGCGTTGTCAAACGCCTCGTCATAGAACGGAACCGTGCCTTTCTCGGGAGGCTCGACGTCTCTCTTGCCGTTTAAAACCAGATTGCTGAATTTAGCGACCGAGAAATATTCCTTCACGGAGACTCCGCTTGCCGAGTCGGTCGCGAGGCCAACATACATAGTTTCGGGCAGATTGTCATACTCGATCGTCACGGGCTGGCGGTCGTTGTCGGTCCAGTCAATTCCCATGTTGGAAACGCTGAACGTCAGACTGTTTCCCTTTCTTTCGATCCTCATGTATTTCGGCATGCTCTTGCTGTGCTTGTCGTCCGAGTTGTCAACTGCCGCGCCGCTCTTGTCTTTGAAATATATTTCCTGAGTCGAGGCTTTTTCGGCCTTTCGGGTCAGAATTCTGGCATTCTCACCGTTCTTTACCCAGCCGTCGCCTATCATCGCCATTATGTCGCCCTGACTCATGCCCGAACGCACCATAAGGCCGCTCACCTGCTGGTTCTCAAACTTGGGTATCTCCTCTACTCTGACGGTCACGTCAAAGTCGCCGCTGACCTCTTTGTACATAAATCCGCAGCTGTCGCTTGAATCGGTGGTGAGTCTGCCCGAGCCGTAGATCGTATAAACGCCCTTCTCGTTCATCGAGGCGCCGCCTTTGCCGGCGTATCCGGTGTAGCCGCTTTCCTTGATTTCCTCAAATGAATAGCTGCCCGGGGCCGCCGCAGACTTGACATACACGATCGAAGTCGTACTCTGCGTCTTTTCGCCGCGGGTGTTTATCGCGCGGCAGGTGAGATAATGGGTTCCGGCGGCGAGACTGATCTCGTCGTCGATCGCGGAACCGTCATAATCACCGATCTTGGCGTTGCGGTCATAAAGCTCCATTTTGGTTACATCGTTTCCGCCCCGCGCGATCGCCGTCGCCTTATATCTCAGCGGCTCGCCCTCGGTGATGACCGTCCATTCGCCGTTGTCGACCTCCATGCCCTCGATATTATCGGTGAGCGCCGCGATCGCGGGCGACTGCACAATAATATTGGCGTTGGTCGGCGGATTCTTGCTCATCTCCTCGGTCAGGTAGTTGACATATTCCTCGATAACGGTGTAGCCGCTGTCCGTGATGTCGGTCTCTGCCATGCCGGCATAGCCGCTGCCTGCCAGCCAATCGGCGGGTATCTCAAACACTCTCGTTTCGGACTCTACGGGTATCAGGCCGCCGACCTCTCCCGCGTTGTTGATAACTCTGCCCGTGCCGTTTATAACGTCGTTAACTACTCTGGCGTCGTTCGCGTCGCGTCTGGGCAGGGTCGCTCCCGCGGTGCTCAGAACACGGTCGAGAGCCTCCTCCGCCGAGGTCTGACGGTATTTGTAATATCCCATGTCGATCTCGCTGTCGGCAAAATCAGCACCGATAAAGTTATTCACTATCTTGTTGTCTTTATAGTTTGTAACCTCGCCCATGCCGTCGATGACATTATTTTCAAAATAGAACACCGATTTTCTGTCGGCAGCGGTCAGGGGTTCGGTCACGTCGAACACCCTTGTTTTGAGCATCGCTCTGGTGGACGGGCCCGACTTGTAATAGTTTCCGACCCAGTTCACGTTTGAGGGATTTCTCTGATCCGCGGTCGATTCCTCATTGGCGCTCGAATAAGGCTCGGCGCCGTAGGCCGAGTTGGTCTGGCCCCAGTCGTATATTACGTTGTTGCTCACGTCGGTGGCAACAAGCTGACGGTCAAGACGGGGGCTGCGGCTGTCGTGGTGGGCCAGCAGGTTGTTCAGATAGCTGGCGTAGGTGCCGCCCCAGATCGCGCCGTAGCCGTGCGCGCCCTTGGTGTGGTTGCTCATGCGCAGGCTCTCGCTTCCGATCGTGTTCTGGATAGTCAGATGATTGCCCACGGGTTTGTCGGGTTTCGCGTCCTGAGCCGCGCCCGCGTAAAGCGTCAGCAGCTCATCAACGCACCATGAGGTGCTGACGTGGTCAAAAATTATATCGGTGCCGTATCTGCCGCCTATTCCGTCGGGCTCAAGCCCGTTTTTATCGGTGGGGCGCACCTTTAAGTATCTTATTATTATATTCTTCACTCCGTCGCCTGTTACGATCGAGCCGCCGCTGACGGTCACGCCGTCGCCGGGCGCGGTCTGGCCCAGAACAGTGACGTTGTCCCTGTTCATATTGATATCGCTTTTGAGCTCGATCGTGCCGCTTATATCAAACACCACGATCCTGCCGGATTTTGAGACCGCGTCGCGCAGACTTCCCGTGCCTGAGTCGTCCAATTTGGTCACATGATAGACCTCGAGCTTGCCGCCGGGCAGCGCGCCTCTGGCTCCGGGAGAAAATTTTCCGCCGCCCTCGGCCCCCGGGAACGCGGGCAGCAGATCGGGCAGCGCGTCGGTCACGTCGCCGTAAGGCTCTATGCTGCTCTCGGACCAGAGGTAACACCTGATGTCGGTATACTCCTTGTCAAACTCGACTCTCGCCTCGGTGCTTCCGCTTCCCGACGAAATCGTTTGAGTTTCGGCGTCCGAAACGACCCCGTCCTCATACGCGGCCGCGATAAACATAACATTCTCGCCGCTTTCGTTGACGATCTCCGCCGTGACCGTTTTTCCATCGCTTATCACCGGATCTTTTGTATAATACGCCGCGCCGCCTGTTTCTCCCTCGGCGATAACGGCGGCGGTCAATGAAAACGCAAAGAGCATAACCGCCATACAAGCGCAAAATATTCTTTTAAATCCTGTGCAATCTCTCATGTTTAATCCCCCTTAAAAGTTATATATTGAATATTATAACACATAATTTTCGTAATTTAAAGCCCCAAAAGCAAAAAAAGCGCGTTTCGCGCTTTTTATTGAGTGATTATTTTTTTGATCTGCGCCTCGCGGATCGCCGCAAAGCGGTTCTTGACGTTCATTTTGCCGTAAATGTTGGTTAAATGAAATTTAACGGTGCGCAGAGATATATTCATTATTTTGCCTATCTCCTCGTTTGAAAGCCCGTCGCACAACAGCTTCAGCACCATGCGCTCGGTCCCGCTCAGGTTATAGTCTATCTTGGTCACGGGCTGTAAATATTTCGGATAAAGCACCGCCTGCCTTTTGGTGCACTCAAGCAGAGACTTTTTGAACTGCTTATTGATGTCGGCTTTTGTGGCGCGCAGCAAATGCAGGACCGCCACGCCGAAATTTGACAATATCCGCACAAAACGGTATTCCTCACACATTTTCAGTGCCTCGGAAAAAGCCTCGTCCCACGACGCGTCGCCCAGACGGCTCAGGATCACCGCCCGCATTATCAGCGCCTCGATATGCATATACGGTCTGTCATACTCGGTAAAGTATTTGTCGCACCTGCCGAGCAGCGCCAGCGCCTCGTCGTATTTCTCAAGCGCGATGTATACCCTGACCTTTGTCATGTAGCGGTAACGATAATTAATGCAGAACGGCTCAAATTCGTCGGGCGCCTCGTTTTTGAGCCAGTTCATCATGGGCTCGTCCTCTCCGGAAAGCATGCGGATATTCGTCAGAAACGCGCTCATGTTTTTTCTGATCTCCGCCGTTTTCGGTATCCTCTTTTCAAATCTGTCGATCAGGTCAAGCGCGTCGTTTAAGTTTCCGCGGATAATTCGGATCTTGGCCATGACCGCCAGAGCCGCGAACTGCAGCTGGATATTCCCGCATTTTTCCGCGTCGTAAAACCCGCGGCTGAGATAGGTCAGCTCCTCGGTGAAATTGTCGTCAGCGTTGTGCAGGAACAGGCTTTCGCCGATACCTATGTCCGGAAGGCCCAGCGCGGTCTTTCCGACCACCGTCTGAAGGGGCACGCGCATGGTTTTGTACAGGAACTTGTCCGATTTTGTCCATTCGCTGAAATCCTTGCCTCCGTTCACAAGGCCGGGCATATCTCCGGTAACGCTCATGGTGTTGAGGCTCATATCGCGGCTGGAAATGATCGCCGCCAGGCTCTTGACGATCTTGACGATGCTGTTTGCGCCGCGATGGGGAAGCGAGATCGTGAGATAGGCTATCTCCTCGCGCGCCCGCTTTTTCAGGGCCGCGTCGCTTTTTTCGTCATTTTCGATGCCGACCAGCATGTCAAAATACCGCTCACTCTCATCCACATTGCACATGCCTGAATAGATCATCGAAATCATACTGATAAGCTCTGGGTACTGCGCCACCGTCTCGTCGGGAAGCTCGAAAAAGTATTCGCGCAGATCATAAAAGAAGCTCATGCTTGAGCTGCTTCGCGTGCTTTTTAAAAGCAGCTCGGCGATCTTTCGGGTGTTCCCCGCCATTTTGTAAAACCTGAGCGCGCTTTTTATATCGTCATACAGCGTATAATAAAGCGCCGAGATCTCGTATTGTCTCGCCAGCGCGTCACCGCTGAGCTCCTTTTTCTGCTTCCACTTCAGATACGGAGCGGCGTATTTGTTGAAAATAAACTTATCGGGAGGTATGTAGCTCAAAAAGCAGCTTAAATTAAGAGCCCGCTCAAGCCACGGTTTTATGTCGGTGTTTCCGCAAAGCATCTGCGCGTGGCCGAGAGTGAACTCTTCAATATGCGACACATTCAAAAGTATCTCCTGCACTTCGGGCGGAAGCTCAGAAAAGAACGCGTGATCCGCATACTGATATATGTCAAGGCTAATCAGTTGTTTCTGCTCTTCCGTAAATCCCGCGCTGAAGTTTCCGCCCTTTTCGAACAAGAACACCGGGCCGAGTATCCACCCGCCGGTGAACTCGCGAATCTCGTGCAGGGTATTTGGGGTTAAATCAAGGCGGTACAATCTTGCCAAAGCGTTCAGCTCGTCGTCATCGCAAGCAAAGAGCGTCTCATCGTAAACCACGAGCTGTCGGGTGCTGTAAAACGCTTTTAGGTATGGTGGAAGCGAAGCGCGCCCGATAATGTAAAACGTCGCGTTGGGAGACGATGATGATATAAGCGCGGAGATTTCACCGCCCTTAGAGTATGCCAGATGTACATCATCGATCACGATATGCTCCGCGCCGCCGTTCAGCGCCGCGTCGCGCCAGCCGCTTTCGCGGGCGGAAACATAACAATAATGATAATTGTTCGAGTCAAGATACTGCCTGACGGCAGTTGTCTTTCCCCAACCCATATGCGCTCCGAAATACACTATTTTTTTGTTCCTGAGCTCTTTGTTCAGCTTATTTATAAGGCGCGTTCTGACAATCAGTTTGCCGCCAGCCATATTTGTACCTCCTCAGTATTATTATAACACAACAAAATTCGACAGTCACCGTACCAAAGTACAGTTCATTCGCCGCTCAGTCCTTGATCAGGCGATTTATGTTCCTGCGGTACTCGCCGGGCGTCTGTCCGTAAGCCGCCTTGAACATCCGGTTGAACGTCCTCGGACTGTCAAAGCCCGCCTGCTGGCTTATCGAGGTGAAGCTCTCGTTGGTGGACCGTATAAGCCCGGCGGCGTATTCGGCGCGGATAAGACCGAGATAGGTCCTGAAATTCATCTTGAACTTCGTTGTAAAAATAGATGATATGTAGCACTCGCTCACATTAAAATGCTCCGCCAGGGAGCTGCGGGTCAGCGGCTCCGCGAAATTCTGCCCGATATACTTGACGATCTTATACGTCAGATCGGTGACTGGGCCGGACGACTTGCGGCTTAAGGTAAAGGCCTTGAGCGTGTATGACATTATAACGCACGCCCACGAAAACATGATCTCAAAGTCCTCACCGGGCCTTATGCTGTTCAACGCGCGGCGGAAATCCTCGCCGACCATGCTTTTGTCCGTCAACGGACTGTCGGCTCTGAAATCCCTGAGATCGGGAAACAGACCGCCGAAAAGCTTGGGCGCGCACATCAAAATCAGGACCTCTGTTTCTTTTTTGTCTGAATTTTCCGGTGCGAAAAATGAGTGCACCGTGTCGGGAAAAACGGCGGCAAGGCAGCCCGGATCGATCTCATAATCAACATTTTCAACGCGAATGTGCTGAACCCCCTTATACACATAAATTATTTCCACATATTCGTGCATATGCTCCGGATAACTCAGCTCATAATTGTTGCGTTTGACGGTCAAATCGGTTTCTCTTATCTCATAAATGGGCAGCAACTCGTTTTCACTCCTCTTACTCAACTTTTTGTCTCATTTTATCTATTTTATGACTTTAATTATAGCAGGATTTGTGGTATATTTCAAGTAGGAAATTATAAATTCACAGTTAATTTTCAAATAAGGAGGAAATCTTATGAAAGTACGGAAAACCATCTCAGCGTTAGCGGCGGCAGCGATGCTGCTGACATGCGCTCCGAACGCGGCAGTTCTGGCGGCGACGGACGACAGCGCGCAGCCCGAACAGGCGCAGACCGAGCAGACACAGACGGTTCAGCCCGAAGCGCCCGAAGTTCAGGCGGCGGCCGATCTGCTGCCCTATCAGGACGAGTCGCTCAGCTTTGAGGAAAGAGCCGCCGATCTGGTGGCCCGCATGACCCTTGAGGAAAAAGCGGCGCAGACCGCGGCGAAAAACGCGCCCGCGATCAGTCGTCTGGGCGTTCAGAGCTACTACTACTGGCGCGAGGGCATCCACGGCGTGGCCCGTCAGGGAAAAGCGACGAGCTTCCCCTCGAGCCTCGCGATGTCGAACACCTGGGACACCGCTCTTATGCAGACCGCAATGGACATAACGTCCACCGAGGCGAGAGCCATCAACCCCAAGGACCTGAACTATTGGAACCCCACGATCAATATGGCGCGCGACCCGCGCTGGGGCAGAAACGAGGAAAGCTACGGCGAGGACCCGTATCTGACATCCGAAATAGGCAGCGCCGCGGTACGCGGCATGCAGGGAACGGACGACAAATACCTGAAAACAATGACCACGCTCAAGCACTACGCCGCAAACAACGTTGAGGGCGAGCGCTTCAGCGGAACTTCGATCATGAACGAGCGCACCATGCGCGAGTATTACACAAGAGCTTTCCGCGACATCACCAAAAACGCTGATCCCGCGGCGGTTATGAGCTCTTATAACGGAAGCACCGTATACAGGAACGGCGAGATACTCACGTCGATGGACGGACAGAAGATCGACTACATAGCCTCAAGCGCCAACTCATACCTTTTGAACGACCTGCTGCGCAGGACCTACGGCTTCGGCGGCTTCGTTGTCGGCGACTGCGGCGCGTGGGACAACGCATTCGGACAGCAGCCTCTGAGAAAGAAGCTCTATCCCGAGCTGCCTCTTGACCAAATCACCTCGCCTATGACGGTTTCAAAAATCGTGAGCGCGGGCTCAAGCCTTGACTGCAACAGCGGCGGCGCGGGCACGACTCAGGTGGCGTCGGCGGTTCAGCAGGGCCTGCTCAGCGAGGAAGCTCTGGACATCATGGTATATGAACTGTTTTTGCAGCGCATGAAAACCGGAGAGTTTGACAAAAACCCCAAGTATAAGGATATTTCAAAAGATGTTGTCGAGTCGGACGAAAGCGTTGCCGTGGCCGAAAAAGCAGCCGAGGAAAGCTGGGTAATGCTCGAGAACAAAAACAACGCTCTGCCACTGAAAGAAAAGAGCGGCGGATATAAAGTCGCGGTTGTCGGAAACCTGGCAAACAAGCTTGTTCTCGGCGACTACTCAGGTTCTCCGACCAAGACGAAGACCCCCGTCGAGGGCATAAAAGAGGAGATACAGAAAAAATACCCCGGTTCCGAGATAAATCATCTGGGCGCCGTTTCGGACGATGAGCTCCTGTTTAACTTAAAGAGCCTGACTCTGGTTCTGAACGACGGAAAAACAAGAGAGATTGATCTTTCAAAGGCCGAGAATGTCGCGGGAATGACGCAGTCCGGCACCGCTCTCAACGATATGACCCCCAAAGCCTACGCGGTTATTAAAGACGTTGATTTTAAGGATGTTAAATCAATAAGAGCCGAAATAGCCACCGGTGACAGAATGGGCGGCACGGTCAACATCGCCTACAGCGAGGACGGCGTGGGCGGAATTAACGTCGCCAACATAGAGGCGCAGAAGACCGACAACATCGCCACATATGCCACCTGCGAGGCGCCTTACGACGGCGCGCTGGGCGGATATGTAGCAAAGGCGCATCTGATCATCTCAGCCACACCGGCTGTTAAGCCGTTCACGGTTGAGAGCTACAAAACCGAGCTTGACAACGCGGACTTTATCGTCGCTTACGGCTGCACGGTTCCCAAGCAGGACGGACTCGGCACGGTTGACGCTTCCGAGTCGCACGACAGAAGCAGCATCAACATGCCCTCGTCTCAGGCGCATGTTCAGCAGATCTGCGACGCATATCCCAATAAAACGATCGTCGCGCTGCAAACGGTGGGCCAGATGAACGTTGAGGGCTTTAAAGACAAGTGCGCGGCGCTGCTGTGGACCTCGTACAACGGTCAGACGCAGGGCACGGCTCTGGGCAAAATACTCACGGGAGACGCAAACCCCTCGGGCAGGCTCTCGACCACATGGTATGCCGCGTCGGATCTTGACAAAATGCCTCTCGGCAGCAGCAAAACCACCCAGGACAACATCGGCTATAACTTCACAAACTACGAGCTGGCCTCGGATATCAATAACCCCGGAACCGATTATCCCGGAAGAACCTATCAGTACTACACCGGCACCCCGGTTTATCCGTTCGGCTACGGCAAGAGCTACACAAGCTTTGAGTATTCCAACATAAAGATCGACAAAGCAACGGCGAACGCCAACGACACCGTGACGATCACAGCCGACGTTAAAAACACGGGCAGCGTCGCGGGCGACGAGGTGGCTCAGCTCTATATCACGGTTCCCGGCGCGGACGGCAAAAAGCTGCCGCTCAAGCAGCTCAAGGGTTTTGAGAGACTGACTTTAAATCCCGGCGAGACCAAGACCGCGACATTCAGCCTCAACATTGCGGACGTTTACTTCTTCGATGAGGCAAAGCAGCAGAACTACGTTATCCCCGGCGAGTACACCGCGAAAGTCGGCGCAAACGCCAACGACGCGAACGCGCAGCAGATCAAATTCACGGTGAGCGGCGACATCTCAGAGTCGGTGGACAGCGTTTATGCGATCCCCTCCGGACTTAAGCTGTACAGCGTGAACAACGGCGCAAACGCGGCCAACAGCATTTCCGCGAACGCCAGCGTGACGCTCAAAAACGACAAGGTCATCACCGACTTTGCGGCAAACGGCATAACAATGACATACAAGAGCAGCAATGAGAACGTTGCCAAAGTCGATGAAAACGGAACGGTCACCGCGGGCGCCAAAGAAGGCGTCGCAATGATCACGGCCACCGCATCAAAGGCTGACGGAAGCTCGGCGAGCTATTCGTTCCCGGTCGTTTCCCGGTACCGCGACGGCATAAGCGCCGAGAAAAAGGCGGAATATCTTGCCCGTCTGGACGCGGCATACGCGGCATGCCCGGAGCTGGCATACACGCCGGAGAATTGGCAAAAACTCAACGATATTTACAGCGAGATCCACTCAACGCTTGAAAGCGCGCTGATTGACGACGGTCTTGAACTGTCGGTCAGCGAGGCGATCGACGCGATGCTGGCCGTTCCCAAGATCGAGCTCTCGCCCGACTACACGATCGAGGCGTCAGCCGGAATTATAACCGACGGCGTTATAGAGTATTCTGAAAACGGAATTGGAAAAATCAACGCGACTTCCTCGTCGATCAGCGGCACAATTACCGAGAGCGATCCAGCAAAGATCTCGTTGAGCGCGATGAGCGGCGGCAGCGCGGTAAACGACGGCCTGATCTGGACCGTTGAGCGTCTGGACGGCTCGGGCAGAAAAAATCCCGAGATCAACGTAAACACAGGCGAGCTTACCCTCTACACCAACGGCGTTTACAAGATCACCGCCGCGAACTACACAAGCGGAAAGAGCGGTGAGTTGACGGTTTATGCGGCGCTGCAGCTTGAGGGTGAAAACGCCGACGATAACGGCGGCGGCGCGAACCTGAACGACACTCAAGCCGGAACCAGCGGCGGCAAGGACGCGGGCAGCACAACCACAAGATGGCTGAGATTTGACGGAGTTATGCTCAAAAACCTGACCGGTATCACCGCCAGAGTTTCAAAGGAAAAAACCGACAGCGTGATCAACCTTTCGCTGATGCCGAACACGGATTGGATGTTCGCAACAGGCACTATTCCCGCCACAGGTTCATACGACACATGGGAGGAAGTCAACATAGGCGTAACCAAAGCGGAGCTTGACAGGCTCACCCTTGACGAGAACGGATGCGGCACAATATATGTGCAGACAAACGGCGCTTGCCTTGACTATATCATGCCGATCTACAACAATTCAAATATGACCGTAACAAACGAGGCGGGCGGAACGGTAAGCGTTACGACCGACGCGGCAAGCGGAACGCTTCTCGCGGCCTCGTATGACAGCGCGGGCGCGCTGACAGCAAGCAGCATAAAGCCCATCGCTTCGGCAGGAGAATACAAGTTTGACGGTTTCAAAGACGGCGACAGAATATCCCTGTTTGAGTGGAACAACACCGACGCTGTGGCTCCTATCGGCAAAAAAGCCGACACGGTTTACTCCGAGCCGATCAAGAAAGATATGATCGTTTACAATCTGAGCGATCCGGCCTATGACGCTTTCTTTGACAGTGCGGGCGGAGCGCAGCTCATAGGCGGTCTCGGACTTGACGGCTTCGGCGGCTGGGCGACCGACAAGGGCGGCACGTTTAAATATAACGGCAAAACCCTCACGTTTACCCGAAGCCTCAAAGCCGGCAGGGGCGACAGAACAACGACCTGCGTTTACTTCACACCGGACAGCGACGGCGTCGCTACCGCGGTATTCAACGCAAACACCGAGAGATGCATATATATCGACCAGGAGGACGGCAGCAAGATCGAGCAATACGGAACCGGCAGCATATCCGCCGCTCAGATGAACGTCAAAGCCGGAAAACCGGTTTATGTATACGGCGGCGGCTCCAACAAGAACCTTTACGCCGTGCTGTTCGAGCCCGGAGCCGAGGTTGTTGAATCGACCCCGACGCCTGCCCCCACGGCTACTCCCACTCCCGAGCCTCTGCCCGAGGTTGTAGATCAAAAATTCATTGAGTTTGAGGATTACACCAAGTGCTGGCCCGAGGCGGATTCAAAGAGGATCACAACAAGCGATGTAGCGGGCGCCAGCGGCGGCAAAGTTGTTGACAACACAAAGGACAAAGATACCTTCTATTTCGGAGAGGTCGACACCGACAATCTGGTCGGCATAGAGCTGAATGTGGGCACCAAGCAGGCCGGAGTCACGGTTGAGTATTACCTCGTTGATATGAACGGCACAACACCCGACGCGGCTCAAAGCTCTAAGCTGACGGATGACAACAGGATCGGCGCTCAGCCCCTGACTGTAAGCAAGAACTGGAACGATTTCATTAACTATCAGACAAGAGTGCGCGGCGCGGCAATCGGCGGCAAGAAAGGCCTGTTTGTGAAGGGCAAAGTCGCGGACGGCTATGTCGGAAACTTCGACTATATACAGCTGCTCTACGGAAAAGCCGGAGCGGCTGCGGAAGCAAATTCCGAAGCTTTGCTCACAGCGGAAAACGACTCGGCGATAATCACGGTTCAGGGCAGCGATGTGACTTCGGTCAACAAATACACCGGAGAGGTCTCGGCGGCCGATTTGAGCGAGGAGTACGGCGACATTTCGGTTGAGAAGCTGACCGTTTGGAACGGAATGCTGACCGCTATGGCCAAAAACAGCGGCGGCTCAAAGCTGCTCACCAGCCCCATGGGAACTGTGTGGATCGACGCGACTCCCGACTATTATGCGGAGTCAGATCCCGGGGCACCGAAAAATCCCGTGATCAACGACATGCTCGAGGCTGACGGCCAAATGTATCTGGGCTGTGACGGTGGCTGGCTGATCACAATGAACAACTGCACAAAATGCACCACTATCAAAAAGGTTTGCGATTTTGACATCAAAGGGCTTGACAGCGACGGCGAGACGCTTTACCTGAGCGGAGACGGCGAAAACGCCGAAATCGCGATCGCTGACGCGCGGCAGGAGAACATCAAGGCCGACGCGGCGAAAGAGCTTATCGCGGCGGGCGCTCTGCCGGTTGACGTGAGATCGGCCGAGGAATTCGCCGAGGACAGCATAGACGGCTCGGTAAACGTGCCTGTCGACGAGTTCGAGCAGTGGCTCGGCACGCAGGACAAAAACGAGACGATCATCGTTTACTGCGCGTCGGGCAACCGCGCGGGCAAAGCGGCTGAGATCGCCAAAGAGCAGGGCTTTAAGAACATCTACAACGCCGGCTCGATCAACGACCTTAAATAAAACCGAGGGGCACAGCCCCTCGGCCCACCCAAACCGAAAAAAATTAATTAATATAATTTCTTCCCAATTAAAAAGGCCTTCCCGTTAATCCGGGAAGGTCTTTTAACGTAGGGACTAGGGAATAGGAACTAGGAACTAGAGGCGGATAACCCGCCCGTCAAGTTCCCTAATTCGTAGGGGACGGCGCCCTCGACGTCCCGGCTCCCCTTGGGGGGAGCTGTCGCCGAAGGCGGCTGAGAGAGGAACTATCACAAGAACCCCTCTCAGTCTGCTGCGCAGACAGCTCTCCCCAAAGGGCGAGCCTGATTTATGCTGCGCTGTTTCTATTCACTATTCACTAATTACTAATCACTACGTTAGCCTCTCTCCAACGTTCTTACACTCTTGTATACCATGTTACTCTTGACATATTATCCGCCCCTACAAGATCATACAAAACAAACGCGGGAACACAGCAAAGAAATTTGCCGAATTGTTCTCGCGTATTCGCGCTAATAGCTAATTACTACGTTAGCCCCTCTCCGTCTTTTCGCCTCACGGCGAAAATCCACCTCTCCCGAGGGAGAGGCAAACGAGCGGCGCATAGCGCCGCTCTGCGGGACGCCGAGGTCGTCGTCCCCTACGACCAAAGCGCGCAAAATGCCGTAGGTGGGGCCGGAGCCGCGAAGCGGATTCGTTGCACCACGGTATTCCGTTTCCACGAATAAACGAGGCCACAAATCATTAACGTGAGCGAACATGGGCGGACGACCCCGGCCGCCCGAAAGGCTCCCCTTGGGGGAAATCGATATGCGGGCCTAAATCAGACTCCCCTTGGGGGTAATCAGCGCGCGGAGCGTGCGGGTTCAAAGCGACCTTTCAAAATCGCTTGCGATTTTGACCAAGCGCTTCATTAATGCTGTCTGCGGCTTGTCCGCAGACTGAGAGGGGAACCTAATCACTACGTTGAAGGGAACCACATACAAGCACCCTTCTCCGTCTTTTCGCCTCACGGCGAAAATCCACCTCTCCCAAGGGAGAGGCAGAATGGGCGGCAATCTGCCGCCCGCTCTATTCACTATTCGCTAATTACTTATCACTACGTTGTCTTTGCCTGTGGCGGCTATTATATTTGTTGAATGGGTGTTTTGGATCACCGCGCTGTCGGCGGTGAAGTTTCCGGGGCTTGTGACTCTGGCGTAATAGCTGCAGGTGTCCTTGTTGTTCTTGTCGGGATAGGCGTAGAGCCGAACCTGCTGGCCGCCGCCGTAGTAGAACATAAACGAGCCCGTATCGCGCCTGCCGTTTAAGATCGGGGTCAGGCCCGATGGCAGATAATCGGTGATAACATATCCGCCGTCGGGAGCCGCCTCGCTGAACTCAACGTTAAACGTGATCTTTACTATGTCGTTTTCGCTGAACGCGTTGGTTATCTCTCCGCTCGCGGAATTTGAGTATACCCGTTCAACGCTCACATCGGGGCTTAAAGTCTCGTCAACGTTCATCTTGACCCGGGACACCGAGAGCATCCTTATCGACTCCGAGGCGCTGAGCACTTTGAACTCCGGCAGGAACGCCGCGGGGACCGTGACCGTGTGGCAGCCTCCCCCACGAAGCTCGGTCTCGAAGGTTTGGCCGTAAAGCTGATACGAAACGCTTCCGCTCTCGGCGGGTAAGGTATCAGCCGTCTCCGAGATATACGCGAGGCGCTCAATGTTGATCAATATATCGTCGGTCGAGTTCGCGGCGGTGTAGCCGTAGAGCTTCGCGGCGCTGTCCATTCCCAGACGCAGGGCGACAAGCGCGCCGACCGCCGTGCTTTCCAAAATCGTATCCGCTGTTTCGCCGCCCCTTATCCTCATCATTGTGCCGTAGTCCTCGATAAGGCCCGCGGCCTCAACGCGGCTTTCAAATATATCGGCGGCCTTGTCAAGCTCGCCGAGCTCGCAGTACGCGAGCGCCAGATACAAATACTCGACGGCGCTCAGGTTGTCAGCCGCGGACATCGCCTCGATCTCGTCAAGCACAGGCTCGCGCAGGACGGCGCGCGAATACAGAACCTTCGCGCTTCCCTCGATCGAGGCCAGGTATTCGCAGAGCCTGTCGCGGTCAATATGTTCCTCAATATACGGCGTCAGCATCGCGGTAAGTTCGGGCTCGCTTTCGCCGTAGGGCAGCAGCTTGATCCCGCCGTCCTCGCTCTGATAAGCGCTCCAGTCGGTATCGGGGATCTCGCACTCATACTCGTAATATTTGTTAAGCAGCTCAAGCGCCTTGGTCATAGAAACCCGCTGATCAAGTCTGTCGCCGCAAAGGTAACGCATATAATAAATATCGTTCAGCAGCGAGGCGCGGCTCTCGTCCGAGAAAATGACTTTGACGCTTCTGTCGGACTGGGATATGATCGGCTCGTATGGCGATGAGTATTCCGTCGCCTGCTCGGTCATGTTATAGGTGTCAACCACCTCAAACGCGGTCTGAACGCTGTCGACCGCCGCGCCGTTTACCTCGGCCGAGATTATCAGCGCGCGCAGGCCTAAAGTCCCGTCCATGCTCAGCGGAATATACATGCGCTCAAACGGTTTGCCTTGAGCCGTCGCGTATTGAACGCCGTCATAGGCCGTGAACACCACATCCTCGTCACCGCCGAGCGCGCTGCCGTACAGGCTGACGCCGATCATGGGAGAGTCGCCCGCCATGTAGGTTTTGCTCATTGTATAGCTGATAAACGCGGGCATCGTCACCTTTATCGCGCGCGAGTCGTTGCCCGCCGCCATATCGTCCGTCACAGCCGACACCGTGGCGCGCCACGACGTTATGTTGTCGGGCAGGGTGAACGACGCCGAGGCGATCCCGTTCTCGTCGGTCTTAAGACTTATAAACGACGCGGTGTCCTTAAATTCCGAGCGGACGCGCGCCGCGTCACGGCTCGACGCCGAGTCGTTTGAGCCTCCGCCGCCCGTGGCGAACGCAGCTTCCGCCGCCATGGGCGACTCATATTTGAGCATCTGATGCGAGCTGTATACTTCATTTAAAGTTGAATAAAACCTTCCGTAAAGCTGCTCGAGCGTGTTCGGAACATAGTCCGAAAGCTCAAACAGCGCCTCGTCAACAACGCTGATATTGACGTTCGCCGCGGCGGGCGTTCCGTCGGGCCCGAAGACCTTGACCGTTATCTCACAGCTCTCGCCGGGGGCATACTCCTCTTTGTCGGTGGATATTTCAAAGCTCAGGCGGCTTTTTTCGGTGTCATACTCCGCCTCCGCGAAGCCGATGTCCGTATATCCGCTTTCTGGATCAAAAACCACGCAGTTTACGCAGATCCCGGGCAGGCCGTCAAACACCGTGGCGTAGGCGCCGCTTGTCGCCACAGCCGCGTCCTTTATTCCGTTACAATCCTTCAAAAACAGGAACCTGCCGTCCGGCGCGGGCTCGCCGCCCTTTGTCACGCTGACGTTCACGCTCTCGCCGATGTCGTAGTTCTCCTTGTCGCAGCTTATGTCATATCCGTCGGGGCGATAACCGTATGAATACGGACTGACGCGGTGCTCGGTCGTCCTTATGTAGTTGTCGTTGTCAACATAAGCTTCGCCGCGATTGTCGGCGCAGCTTATGTCAAGGGTATAATATCCACCCATTCCCTCGTTTCTGTCGGAGGTAAACGAATATTCGGCGTTTCCCTCGCCGTCGGTGGTCAGGTCAAAGCTCGCCGCCGTGACCGCCTTTTCGTCGTACGCATAGGTCGGATAAGATTTTTTGTTTATATAGTCATATCCGGTCCCCGTCTGACGTTCCTCATAATAATTATATTTCAGCTCGCAGCGGATCGCGCGGCCCGCGTCGGGGCCCGAAATATAATCGTCGCCGTTTATCCGCTCGCCCTCTCCGCCGTTTACCTTGTCAACCGTGAGCAGGTCGGAGTGCAGGCTTATCACGCTTGTTCCGTCCTTGAACTCGCTTTTCACGCCGATCCCGATGTCATTAAGCAGGATCTCGGTCACGGTCGAGTCGGAAATATCGCCCAACTCGGGCCTTTTCGCGTAGGCCGACGCTCGGTAGCTTGCTTTGTGATAACCCGACTTATTGTCTTTCGTGAGAGTCGGAGCCACGCCGATCGACGCCTCGCCGAGCGCGTCGGTGACAAGCGTCTCGCTCTCGTCCGCGAAAAAAGCGTTTTCGGTCTTGAAATTCACATCAAGGCCGGACACGGCGGTGCCGTCAAAGAACTGTGTCTTGACGCTGTAATTTATGCTGTCGCCGATAAAGACCGCCTTTTTGTCGGCAGTCAGCTCAAGCGTGTAATCGGGCTTTTGGTATTGGTCAACGTTAAAGTATTTGGAGCGTATAACATCCTCTCCGTTTTTGATCCGTAAAACGTAACCGCCGCTGTTTAAGTTCGGCAGCGGCAGGCTGCCGCTGAACACGCCGTCCTCGCAGTCCGCGCTGACCGTGACAAGAGGCGTGTTGCCGCCCGAATAATAACTGTTGTTGTAGACCTCGGCGATAAGACTTTTCGGCTCTTCTCCGGCGATCGCCTTGACCGCGCCCCAGAAATACAATGTATCGTCGGGCATATAAAGGTCACGGTCAAATTCCAGAGCCGAAAAATATTTGTTTTCTCTGTTATAAAAATCATAATTATAAACTAAGAAAACGGCGCTCTCTCCGTCCGTCTCGGCTTTGATCAGCCGAACTTCCTCATCATATGTGTCCGCGGCATCAAGCCAAGCGAGGCCCGAGGCGTCGGAAACCGCCTCGCCCAAGCCGTCCGAGCTGAAGCGCGCGCCCGCGCAGGGCCCGCCGCTGCTCACGTTGTTCGTCCAGATAAGATACCCGTCATTGTCCCTCGTAATATACGCGCCGATGTCGGTTGACTGTATCAGCACGCGCTCGGTTTTGTCCTCCACACTGAGCTCGGCAAGATAAAATCCGTTCTCAAGGGCTCGCGGCAGATCTATGTAAGTCACTCTGTAAGTCTCTTTATCCTCGTCGGCCTTTTGCGAAAAGCTCATAAGCTCGGCTCCGCGCCTTTCCGCAAGCTGCGCCATGTTAATATCCTCGGCGAAATGCGCCTCCGCGTCTTCGGCGGCGACAGCGTAAACCTTCACCGCGATATCAATATCCTTTCCGTCCTCGCGGTGAGCGTAAACCGCCAGCACAGGCGCGGTGTCTGTGGGAGTTTCAACATAATTTGAATAGGCCGAAAGATACACGCCGCTGTTCCGCTCTTCCTCTTCTCCCTCGGTGGTGAACGTGAAGCGGCAGACTTCTCCCAAAGTCTCGCCGTTTTGGCGGACGATGTCCTTTGAAAGCTTAACGGTATATTCGGCGGCGCGCTCAAGCGGCGCGTCCGGCACAAACACGGCGGTTTTGTCATGCTTCTCCCAGCTTCCCGCAACGTTCGGCTTTATTTCAAATCCGTTTTTGACCTGCTCTAAATCAAAATCATCGTGCGAAAACGCGATCTCAATTCCGGTGTTGACCGGAACACTGTCCGCCATGCCGCCGGGCAGAGTGCTCTCAACGCGGAATTTCTCGGCGGTCTGGAACGTCCATACCGCGGGCTCCTCGCCCTCAAGCCTGAAGGTGTAAAGCTTGTTGTAGGTCAGGGGCGCGTCGGGCGTAACCAGAAAAGAGCCGTCTTCGTTCGGCGTGACCGTCGTTGTTATCGTGTCGTTAATCATGATCTGCGGCTCCGCGCCCGCGCCGGTCAACACATAGGCGCTGTCGGGCATAACTCCGGTCGAGTCATACGAGACGGGCGTGAGGCTCATGCCTCCCCGATACGCCGTCTCCGCGGCGCCGACCGGAACAAAAACAGCGGCAATGAGCGCCGCGATCAATAAAACCGAAACAATTTTTTTCATATAATCGTCCTCCTGTCTGTTTTAAAATGAAATACAATTGTCATCTATTATCTTAGACTTGATTATACCACAAAAAGTTGCAAAAATAATAAAAATTCCTGCACAAAAAATCATTATAAAATTTGTATATATTGCACAAAGAGGGGGGTCACACACCGCTTGGCGCGCCGCGTATTCCGGCTATAAAAAGCTGATCATCACATTGACAAATCCCATCAAAAAGCCCAGCAGGGCGCCCAGCCACACGATCGCGCTAAGTTCCTTTTTCATGACCGAGAACACGAGCTCCTCGAGCTTGCGCGCGTCATAGCCGTTTATCTTGTCCTCGACTATTTTGGCGATGTCGACCACCGCCAGAATTTTCGGCAGATCGTTCTCGATCGTCCGTCTGTAAATATCGACGGCGGCCCGCTCAAGACGCGGCTTTTCGCCCTCCAGCCTTTCGCCGATGACCGAAAGCTTGGTGTCCATGATGCGGTCAACCTCGCCGCCCAGCGCCCCGCCGACGATCTCCTCGGAATTTTCCGAAACCAGTCTGTCGATCGTTTTGCCCAGCGGCTCGGCCATGCTCTCTATCATGCTGTCGTCGATCATCTTCGCGAAAACCGCCTTAAGGCTGCCCGACTCGACGTACTTGTCGCGGGTCGAGGTTATGACTTTTTTCGCGATCTGCGTCCCGAAGTTGAATTTTGATAAGCGGTCGTGGATAAGACCCGTGACGTCGGCGGTCATACGCTCGGCCATGCTGTCCACAAGCTCCTTGTCGGTCTTTTCGTAAAGCGACTGACGAAGCGTGTTTTTGCTGTTTTTTAACCGATCGACCGCTCCGCCGACCATATTTTTAATCCCGCCGATAAGCTTGTCCGAGAGCAGAGTCTCGCGCAGGGTCGCGCTGCTTAAAAGCTCGCCGCTGATGACCTTGCCGATCGTGCCCGCTATTCTGCCTTTCTCTTTGGGAATAAGGCCGGGAGTGAACGGCACTTTGAAGCGGCCTATGTATTTCGCCTCGTAGGGACGGAGCAGCATCTTAATCGCGATGCTGTTTGTAATATAACCGATTATAAGGCCCATGATCGGGCCTGCGATAAGCTGAATATTCATAGCGATACCTCACATTTTGCGGTTTTATATAATTTTATCACAAAATATAAAGTTTATCAAGAAAAAAGCTTGTAATATGAAAGTTCATATGCTATAATATGAAATTAGAAACAAAATATTACAAAATTTGCAAAAAAGGAGGGAAATTCATGGGTATCATTAAAGAATTTAAGGAGTTTATCGCTCAGGGCAACGTTATGGACCTGGCAGTCGGCGTTATCATCGGCGGAGCCTTCAAGACAATTGTTGACTCGCTGACCAATGACATCATCTCGCCTATCCTCGGCTTTGTCGGCGGCGTTGACTTCTCGGATCTGTCAGTGACGATCGCGGGCGTTGAGCTTAAATACGGCTCGTTCATAACTGCGGTGATCAACTTCCTTATCATGGCCGTTATCATCTTCTTTATGGTCAAGGCCGTAAACAAGGTCATGAGCCTCGGCAAGAAGAAGGAAGAAGTCGTTGAGGAAGTCACCACAAAGGTATGTCCTTACTGCAAGAGCGAGATCGACAAGGACGCCACAAAATGTCCTCATTGTACATCCGAAGTTAAATAATGACAGCTTAACAAAAACCCGCCTTTTCAAAAAAGGCGGGTTTTTGCGTTATTATTCGTTTTCATATAATCGGGCGGATAATATCCGCCAACATAGTGATTAGTAATTAGTGAATAGTTTCCCCTCTCAGTCAGCTTCGCTGACAGCTCCCCCCAAGGGGAGCCAAACTGGGTGGATTGTCCGCCCCCTAGTTCCTAGGCCCTATTCCCTAGTCCCTACGTTGTGTGTTATGTCCCGACACTTTAAGGCGGGAAATGGCGCGGTTGAGGGCGGCCTGGGTCTGGTAGTATTCCTTTATGCTCTGCTTCTGGCGCAGCGCCTCCTTGGCTCTGTCCTCGGCGGCCTGCGCCCGCTTAACGTCGATCTCCTCGGGACGCTCGACCGTGTCGGCAAGCAGCGTGACATGATCGGGCATTATCTCGATAATGCCCGTGCTGACCGCCGCGTAGTTCCACTCGCCGTCGATCTTATAGCGCAGCTCGCCCTCGTTGGTGCATGTCACCATTGTCTCATGGCGGGGCAGCACACCCATCTCGCCGTCAAGACCGGGGAACACCAGCATCTCGCACGGCCCGTTATAAAACGGGCGATCGCTGGCGAGTATATTAAGTTTAAAGGTCTTGTTTTCGCTCATATCCGCCTCCGGCGTCAGTCGCCTCTGTATTTTTTAACATCGTCGATCGTGCCCGCGTTCATAAACGCGTTCTCGGGATAGTCGTCCATCTCGCCCTCGATTATCGCCTTAAAGCCTCGGATCGTCTCGGAAAGCGGCACATACTGTCCCGGAATTCCGGTAAAGACCTCGGCGACCGAGAACGGCTGCGACAAAAATCTCTGTATCTTTCTCGCGCGGAAAACCGTGAGCTTGTCGTCCTCGTCAAGCTCATCCATGCCCAAAATCGCGATAATGTCCTGAAGCTCTTTGTACTTCTGGAGAATTTCCTGGGCGCGGCGCGCGGTGTGGTAATGCTCCTCGCCCACGATCGAGGGCTCGAGGATCCTTGAGCTTGACTCAAGCGGATCGACGGCGGGGTATATTCCCTGCTCGACGATCTTTCTCGAAAGCACCGTTGTCGCGTCAAGGTGCGAGAACGTGTTGGCTGGGGCCGGATCGGTCAGGTCGTCGGCGGGCACATACACCGCCTGGACCGAGGTGATCGAGCCGTTCTTGGTGGACGCTATGCGCTCCTGGAGCTCGCCGAGCTCGTTCGCGAGGGTAGGCTGATAGCCCACGGCGCTCGGCATTCTTCCGAGCAGCGCCGAAACCTCGGAGCCCGCCTGTATAAATCTGAATATGTTGTCTATGAAAAGCAGCACGTTCTGCCGCTTAACGTCACGGAAATATTCCGCCATGGTCAGGCCCGTCTGCGCCACGCGCATACGCGAGCCGGGCGGCTCGTTCATCTGGCCGAAAACAAGGGCGGTCTTTTTTATTACTCCCGACTCCTTCATCTCGTGCCAAAGGTCGTTTCCCTCGCGCGAGCGCTCGCCCACGCCGGTAAATATGGAATATCCGCCCTGCTCGGTGGCTATGTTGTGGATAAGCTCCTGAATGAGCACCGTTTTGCCCACTCCGGCGCCGCCGAACAAGCCTATCTTTCCGCCCTTGGCGTACGGGGCCAACAGGTCGATGACCTTTATGCCTGTCTCAAGAACTTCGATAACCGGGCTCTGATCCTCAAAGCTGGGCGGATCGCGGTGGATCTGCCATCTGTCCTTGGTTTTGATCGGGCCGCCGTCGTCGATCGGCTCGCCCAAAACGTTGAACATGCGGCCGAGGGTCTTTTCGCCCACCGGCACCGAGATCGGGCCGCCGGTCGGGAACACCTCAAGCCCCTTCCTGAGCCGCTCGCTGGCCGACAGCATGATGCAGCGCACTATGCTGCCGCCCATGTCCTTTGAGACCTCCATGACCTTTTTCTCGCCGCCGACCTTGACGACGAGGGCGTCCTTTATGTTCGGCAGAACGTCGGCGGTTTCAAACGCCACGTCAACCACCGGGCCCGCAACCGAAACGATTTTTCCTTTGTTCATATATTTCAACTCCTTGTATGTGCCGGAAGCGGCAGACAAGAGACGTTTCCGCCTCGCTCCGCGCGGCCTTCGGCTGCGCTCCGCCCTCAACGCAGGGCGGGGCGCGGATGACTATTTCCTGTGCTTTGCTCCGCTCACTACCTCGGTTATCTCCTGGGTTATCGCCGCCTGACGCGCGCGGTTGAACGAAAGGTTAAGATCCTGTATCATATCCTTGGCGCTCTTGGTGGCCGAGTCCATCGCCCTCATTCTCGCCGCCTGTTCCGCCGCGAAGGATTCGACCATCGCTCCGTACAGTATGCCTTTCGCGTATCTCGGAACGAGGTTCATCATAACCTCCTCGGGCGACGGATCAAACGTCGCGTCCGCATGTATCTCATGCACGCCCATTTTTTTAAGATCGCTGAACTTGGTCCTGCGGAACGGCAAAAGCTGCAACACCTTCGCCTCCTCCTTTACTCCGCCCGTTTCGACGGTGTAGACCACATAAACGTCGTCAAGCTCCTCCTTGATGAATTTGTCGAGCATAATCTGCGTTATGTCCTCGGCGCGGTACATGGTCGGGTTCTGGGCCGTGTATCTGAAATATCCCTCGTACGGAATTTTTTTGCGGGCGAAATACATCCTTCCCACCTGGCCTATGATAAACAGCTTGATCTCGCCGCCCTTGGCCATTTCCTCCTCGGCAAGCTTCAGCACGTTATGGTTATACGCGCCCGCCATGCCCTTGTCGCCCGTGATGATTATAAATCCCTTTTTGCGTTTTTCGTTCGGGATCTCGTCGCGGCGGTGAAAATACGGGTTGCTTGTGTGGGGAGTGTGCCTTAAAATATGCGCGATCGTGTCCTGAAGGGTATAGAAATAAGGCTCGGTGTCGTCGAGCTTCTTTTTCGCCTGTTTCATTTTCGATGAGGCGATGAGGAACATTGCGTTCGTTATTTTCATAATGTCGTTAACGCTCCTCATGCGCTCCTTGATCTCGCGAATATTCGGCATTTTTCTACTCCTGTTCCGCGTCCTCGGGCGCGCCGAATTTTTCCTCTATAAACATTTTGCCGAGCTCGGCGATCCTGTCCTCGGCCTCGTCCGAGATCTCGCCGCTTTCCTCGATCGACGCGACAAGCTCCGCGTCGCGCAGAGCCGCGAAGTCGGGGAACTCCTCTCTGAACTGTCTTATCTTTTCGACCGGTATGTCAAGCAGGACCTTCTTTTTGCTCGCCGCCAGCAGCAAAACCTGCGCGGTCATTGACAGCGGATTTAAAAGCGGCTGCTTTAAAAGCTCCATGATCCGGTCGCCGTTCGCCAGAAGCTCCTTGGTGGCCGGGTCGAGGTCAGAGCTGAACTGCGTGAAAACTTCCATTTCGCGATACTGCGCAAGATCTATGCGCAGGTGGCCCGCCGCCTTTTTCATCGCCTTGCTCTGCGCGGCGCCGCCCACGCGGGACACGGACAGGCCCACGTTTACCGCTGGGCGCATGCCCGCGAAAAACAGCGAGCTTTCCAGAAATATCTGGCCGTCGGTTATCGAGATAACATTGGTCGGGATATAGGCCGAAACATCGCCCGCCTGCGTCTCGATTATAGGCAACGCGGTGATTGAGCCGCCGCCGTGAGCCTCGTCAAGGCGGCTGGAGCGCTCGAGCAGTCTCGAGTGCAGATAGAACACGTCGCCGGGATAGGCCTCTCGTCCGGGCGGCCTCTCGAGCAGCAGCGACATGGCGCGATACGCCACGGCATGCTTTGAAAGATCGTCATAGACGATAAGCACGTCTCTGCCGCGGCGCATAAAATATTCCGCCATCGCGGTGCCCGCGTAGGGCGCGATGTATTGCAGCGACGCCGGATCGCTGGCCGAGGCCGACACGACGATCGTGTAGTCCATGGCTCCGGTTTTTTCAAAGTCGTTAACGAGCTTGGCCACGGTCGACGCCTTCTGTCCGATCGCGACATAGACACAGATAACGTTCTTGCCCTTCTGGTTGACTATCGTGTCAACGGCGATCGCGGTCTTTCCGGTCTGTCTGTCGCCTATTATAAGCTCCCTCTGGCCGCGGCCTATCGGGAACATGCTGTCGATCGTGAGAATTCCGGTCTCCATAGGCACCGTTACCGGCTGTCTGTCGATAACTCTCGGCGCGGGGCTTTCGATCGGATAGAAATCATCCCTCACTATCTCCCCTCCGCCGTCGATCGGCTCGCCTATCGCGTTGACCACGCGGCCTATCAGTCCATTGCCCACAGGCACACCGGCGGGGCGGCCCGACCTCTTGACCTTTGATCCCTCGTGCAGGCCGTGATCGCTGCCGAGCAACACACAGCTCACCGTGAACTCCTCAAGGCCCTGGACCATGCCCTTGACTCCCGTTTCAAATATAACCATTTCGCCGTACATGGCGTTGCTGAGCCCGTACACAATAACAATGCCGTCGCCCATCGACGAGATCGTTCCCACGTCCTCAACCGCCATTTCGGCGTCAAAATCGTTTATTTCATTTCTGAGGACCGACACCACGTCGGGGCTTTTGGCCTCGCTGCGCTTGAGCTTTTGGCGCATCTTTTCAAGGGCGTTCAGCGCACTGTTGTCAAAAACCTTGCCGTTTACCGTCAGGCGGTAGCCCTTGAGCAGGCTCTTGTTCTCCACAAGATTGAGCTTGACGCTTTTCGCCTTGTATTTGCGGAGCAGCGTCCGCTTTGTTTCCTCAATGTCGCGCTCCGACAGCGGATCGGCGTATTCAAGCGTTCCCTCGACCACCGAGTTGCGGCGGTTGCGGACAGCCGAATAAGCCTCCTCAAGCGAGTCGAACACGTCCATATCGTCATGCTCGCAGATCTCGCGGATTATATTCTCAAACCCGTTTTTAAAAAGCTGATCGATCACCGCGTCCTTATGCGCCTTGCTGACGGCGGGATTTCTGAGCGCCTCTCTGAGCTCCTTTGACTCAAGCGGCGCGAAGTCGCTCTTGTCAAGATAGGGGCAGATGTCAAACAAGGCCTCGCCGTAGTGCATCGCGGCTTTTGTGACCTTAATCATCGCTCTCACCTACCTGTCTTAAGAAGCTGCTGATAGAGGTCTCGGAAACATCTCCCTGCTCCATGGCCTTGTGCGCCGCCCTGAGAGCGATGTCGGCGATCTCGGAGCGCATCTCCTTCATGGCCTGCTCTCTGTCAAGCTCAATCTGCTTTTCGGCACTTTTGATTATGTTGTCGGCGTCGTTTTTGGCCTTGTCAATTATCTTTTCGCGCTGGACCTTCGCGTTGTCGGTGGCCTCTTTTATTATCGCGTCGGCCCGGGCGCCGGCGTTTTTAAGCTCCGAAGCGTATTTCGCCTTAAGCTCCGCCGCGTCTTTTTTAGCATCCTCGGCGTCGTCGAGAGATTTTTTTATCGAGGCGGCGCGCTTGTCCAGTATCTTCATAACCGGCTTATAGAGAAAAATACGCAGCAAAAGGAACAGGATGATTATGTTCACAAAGATCCAGATTATATTCCAGTTTAAGTTAAGCATCTTTATCGACCTCCGTTATTGCTGATTTCCGATCACGCGCTGTCCTATCCGAGGAACAGTATGATCATGATAGCGATAACGAAGCCGTAGATCGCGGTGGCCTCCGCCAGAGCGCAGCCCAGCAGCAGCGTCTTGTTAATATCGCCCTTCGCCTCGGGCTGTCTCGCTATGGCCTCGGCCGCCTTGGATGTGGCAATTCCTATTCCTATACCCGCTCCGAGTCCCGTGAGCGCCGCAATGCCGGCGCCGACTGCTATTAATGCTCCCATAAATATGCATCTCCTTTTATCATTATATATATGTTTGAAAAATTATTTACATTGTCACGCTGCGCGGCATGTCATTCCGTGTCCATTGCCTCGCTGATATAGAGCGCGGTCAGGAAAACGAACACATATGCCTGAAGCAGGCCGTCGAATATGTCAAAATAGAAGCTGAACGGCAGCGGCACTATCAGAGGCACGACCGCCTTGATAAGCTCCATGATAACAAACGCGCCCAGCACGTTTCCGAAAAGACGCATGCACAGCGACAGCGGCTTTATCACAAGCTCCAATATGTTAAACGGCAGCATGACCGGCATGGGGCTCTTAAAGCTTTTGAGCCAGCCCCGCGCGCCCTTGGCGCGGATACCCGCCGCCTCGACCAGCACGATGCTCATTATCGCGAGGCCCGCCGTCACGTTCAGATCCTTGGTGGGCGGCGTGAGGCCGAACAGGCCGACAATATTGGCGCAGCCGATATATATCAGGACCGTGCCGAGATACGGAATATACCTTTTTCCCTTCTCGCCGAGAATTCCGGTAAAGAAGTCATATATCCAGCCCACAAACATCTCGATCGCGGTCTGGAGCCGCCCGGGCATAACGTCAAAGCCCCGCACAAAAATCGCGCAGAACAAAACCACGACCGCCATTATCCCCCATGTCACAACGACCGACTCGGGAATTGGTATGCCGCCGAATATCGGAACGGTGAACGCGATCTTTGTCTCGTTGAGCAGATTATACATTTCCGAAGCTATGCCTTCCACAGTTTTCGCCTCCTGTTTTGTTCAAAAGCAAAAGAGAAAATCTCAGACAAGCAATCATCATTGATTTCCTCTTTGTTTTCTGATTATCAACCTTCCATATTATCTCAAAAAAACACTTATTTGTCAAGATTTTTTTGATTAAAGTTTTATTTCAGATATTTTGCCAGTTCGGGTACTTCGAGTCTGATCTCCTCAGCCGCCCAGCCCGCGATCTTGTCGGCGCCGAAAATGTTAAGGTGAGTGTCGTCATTGTCGCCCGGCTCGTAGAACTGTGAGTTTAAAAATTCGGGATTATACATGAACCGCTCGTCGTGCGGCCTTATGATCTTATAGAGCGACTTCGCTTCCTCAAGCCCTACCTCGTTTATCCAGCCGTTGACGCGCGCGTAAAGATCAAGCACCGGAACGCCGAGCTCCTTTCCGAGCTCCCTGGCGGCGTTCACATATTCCTCAAGGCTCGCGTCCGACAGCTTTCTGCGGCTGACCGAGGTCGCCAGTATCGGGTTCGCGCCCGCGCCCCGCGCGATCTTTATGTATTCGTTCATAAGGTTCTTATACGAGCCCTCCTCGTCTATCCTGCCGCTTGCGGGAGCGTAGCGGTTCCGGTCCTGCGCCTTTGAGTCGTTGTGGCCGAATTGCAGGATCAAATAATCGCCTTCGCGTATCTCCGATTTAAAAAATTTGAAGTTGTCCTCGGTCATATAGCTCTTGGCGCTTCGTCCGCTCATGGCTATGTCAAGCACAAGAATCTTGCTCTCGTCAAAATACTTGTCAAAATACTGCGCCCAGCCGGTCTGCGGAAAACGGTTGTTCTCCCCGGAATGGGGATAGGGGCTCGCCGTCGAGTCGCCTATCACAAACAGGACGGGCCTGTTTTTTCGGTCAACCGTCCTTTTCGCGGCCTTCTTCCTCTCGCCGCTGCCTTTGAGCACGGTCAGGTCAAACGACTTGTCGATCTCAATATCCGGATAGTCCTGATATGAAAAGTGGGCCGTTATCGTGACGCTCTTTTCCTCGGGCATGCAGACGACCTCTCCCGAGGTCGAGACCGACGACGGGTCGCTGCTTGACCATGAGACGTCGGCGTATCCCAGAACGGTATTGCGGCCGTCCCACAAATTAAGGTCGCCGCACACGCGTTCCTCACATTCGTTCTCAAGCTTCACCTCGGCGAAGTCGATCCCCTCGATCTCGCGCTTGAGCGCCTCGTACTGCTCTTTGGTGTAGGTTTTCATGGCATATCCCCCTTTATTCTCCGTAAAATTCCGGTATGTAGCGGCTGTCCGCCGACTCCGGCTCCTGAATATACATATTTTTTATACCCAGATAAGCGCAGTGCTCAACAAGCGACTCGTAATGCGATCGCGGGAGCTTTCGGTCAAGCTCCGGGAACCGCTCCGCGGCATGCCGAACGGGCGTGTACTGGCACATAAGGCTAATATAAATATCGTCTTTATATGTTTTGTATAAATACTCGATTATCTTTTTGCTGTCAAACAGCAGTCCGGGCAGCATCAGGTGGCGGACTATCACTCCGCGGGTGATGATCCCTCCGCCGTCAAACCGACACGGGCCGGTCTGCTTCACCATCTCGTTGATCGCGGCCTTTGCGTATTCAAAATAGTCATATGCACAAGAATACTTTTTTGAATATTCGGCCGAATAATACTTCATATCGGGCAGATAAACGTCCGCGAGGCCGTTAAGCGCCCGCACGGTTGCGGGCTTTTCATAGCCGCCGCAGTTATACACGATCGGCAGAGCGAGTCCGCTTTGCCTCGCCGCGTCAACAGCCTCGGCTATCATCGGAATTTGATGAGTGGGCGTTACCAGATTTATGTTGTGAACGCCCAAGCCCTGAAGCTCGAGCATTTTTTCCGAAAGCTCCCGCGGCGTCAGATAAAATCCCTTGCCGCCTCGGCTTATCTCGCCGTTCTGGCAATATACGCAGCCCAATGTGCAGCCCGAAAAGAATATCGCTCCCGATCCGTTTTCACCCGAGACGCACGGCTCCTCCCAATAGTGCGGGGCGCATCTGGCGATTTTTATTCTGTCATCCATGCCGCAAAAGCCGCGTCCGCCCGCGGTTCTGTCGGCTCCGCATTCTCTGGGGCAGAGGGCGCAGCTTTTGAGCGCGTCCGCGCTAAATCTCGTTTTTTTCATACATGATCACCGCCAGCGCCGCAATGCCAGCGGTCTCGGTCCTTAGTATCCTCGGCCCGAGGCCCGCCGCGTAAACGTTCGGGAGAGCGGTGAGCCTTTCCGCCTCGGCGGCGGAAAATCCGCCCTCGGGGCCGATGACAACGCCTATGCTCTCCGCGGGGCGGCTCAGTACCGACTTGAGGTTTTTCTCGCCCGCGTGACCGAGCTCCTCATACAGCATTACCGCCATGTCAAGATTTTTTATCATGTCGATCATTCCGTCGATCGAGACAGGCGCCGCGACCTCGGGAACCACGCCGCGTCCGCACTGTTTCGCGGCTTCGCGGGCGATTTTGTTCAGCCGCGCGATTTTTTGCTCTCCCTTGGGGCCGTCGGGGATCCTCGCCACCGAGCGGTCGGCCCGAAAAGGCACGATCCCGGCGGCGCCGAGCTCCACTGCCTTTTGGACAACGGTCTCAAGCTTTCCCGCCTTCGGAATACCCTGAAAAAGCGTGACGCGGATCTTCGGCTCACACGCGGTTCTTTGCTCCGCTTTGATCTCGGCGCGGATAAGCCCGCCGTCGATCTCGACGATCTCGGCTTCATACTCCGCGCCGCTGCCGTCAAAGACAACGACAGCGTCGCCCTTCTCCATGCGCAGCACCCGCGAGATGTGCGCTGCGTCCTCTTTTATCTCGATCAGCCCGTCTTTGATGTTATCGGGCTCGGTGAAAAATCTTCTCATTTTTATTGATTGCCGTATCCGCCTCTGGCGGGCCTTTTCTTGTTATTCCGCGACCGTCTGTTTTTGCGCGGAGCCGCTTCCGAGCCGTTTGATTGGTTTTCGGACGCGTCTTTTTCCGCCGCGCGCTCCGCGCCGCCGTTCCGTCTGTTCCGCCTGCGGCGGTTCCCGGAGCGTTTTTTCTCCTCCTGCGGCTCGGGCTCCTCGTCCACTGTCGGCAAGGTTGCGTAAGGAACGGCGTTTTCAAGCTCTTTTTCCTTCGCCTCTTTCGCGCGCTTTTCCCTTACCTCGTCAAGAGAAACGGTGGGCGTCTTTCCGACTATGTTAAACTCACCCGGCTTATATACCTCGTATTTATGGCTCTGGGACTCGTCCATCTTGACGTAAACAAGCTGTTTCAGCGTGTTTGTGTCGGCCACGATACCCGTGCCGTCCGGAGTCTCGACCATCTCGCCCCTGTGAGGCATGGTCTTGAGCGCGTCGTCATAGGCCGCCTGCTCGTACTGGAGGCAGCACATGAGCCTTCCGCACACGCCCGAGATCTTGGTCGGGTTAAGGGACAGACCCTGCTCTTTCGCCATTTTGATCGAAACCGGGCGGAAATCGTCAAGAAAGGTGCTGCAGCACAAAAATCTGCCGCAGATGCCTATGCTGCCAAGCTGCCGCGCCTCGTCGCGCACACCGATCTGGCGCAGCTCTATGCGTGTTCTGAAAACGCCCGCGAGCGACTTTACGAGCTCGCGGAAATCCACGCGGCCATCGGCGGTGAAATAGAACAATATTTTGCTGCGGTCAAACGTGTACTCAACGTCGATAAGCTTCATCTCAAGACCGTGCTGACGAATGAGATCAACCGCGATAACGCGGGCTTCCTTCTCTTTGATCTTGTTTTCCTCAGCCTGCTTTTTGTCCTCGTCGTTGGCTATTCTTAATATTCTCTTAAGCGGCGCCTTGATGTCCTCCTCCGGCACCTCGCGGTTGGGGATGGACACCTTGCCCATTTCAACTCCTCGGGCGGTCTCCACCACGACCATTGTTCCGATTGAAAGCTTCATACCGCATGGGTCGAAGTAATACGCCTTTCCCGAGCTGTTAAATCGTACTCCTATAATTTCTACCATGTATTTCCTCCCAAAGCTCGCACGCCGTGCAGAACATGGTCATGCGAAAATTTGCATTTGTTTTGTTCACGCGCTCGTATTTGACGGCAATGTCAAGCATTCTCGCCGCTCCGCTTTCGGGCACGGCAGCCGCCAGCTGCGCGAGCCGGTCTGTTTTGTCTTTGTTTAATATGTTTTGTTCAAGGCCCAGCTTCATATATACCAGGTCGCTTAAAAAGCTTTTAAGCACCGAGAATATGAAATCGGTCCCGTTATTTTCGGATTTTAGAAAATTTGAAAACAGGATCATGTTCCTGTTGTTATTCTCAACCATTGAAACAAGCCCGTCGATAGCCGCGTTTCTGAGCCGCTCGGGCTCGGGATCGTCCTTAAGCGCCGCGGCTGCTCCTATGCTTCCGCCGCTTATCACGGCGCGGACCGCCGCCTCGTCGGCGCTCATTCCGAAATTTTCCTCAAGGTACCGCGCGACAACGCTGTCCGGCAGCGCTGAAAATCTTATGACCGAGGCCCTTGACAAAATCGTGGGCAGAAAACGGTTCAGGTTCTCGGCAATGAGAATGATCGTGCAGTACGCGGGCGGCTCTTCAAACACCTTAAGCAGCTTATTCTGCGAGGCGGTGTTCATCGTGTCACCCTTTGGAACAATATAGAATTTCCGCCCGCCGCCGTAAGGCTTGATATAAATATCCGAGCGCATCTCGTTTATCGTGTCGGCCAAAATTGTGTCCGACTTGCTCTCGACTCCGCACCATTCGTTTGAAACGGTAATTATGTCGGGGTTCATTCCCTTTGATGCTCCGACAGCCGCGCGGGCGAACATCTCAGCCGCCGTGCGTCTGCCCACGCCCGCCGGGCCGCAGAATATATAGGCGTGGCCTATCTTTTCGGTCACAATGGCATTTTCAAGAATTGCCTTAACGCCGTCATGGCCCCACAGGCCGTCAAAATATCCCGTCAACTTTCGCTCACCCCGCCCGAGACGACCTCGATCGTTTCGATATCGGTGTGCGCGCTCAAATATTCCACAACGCTGTTTGTGACAACCTGGCCCGGAACCGCCACAGGCACGCACGGCGGGCAGCAGTTCACGATCTCGGCGCACACCCTGCCGACAGCCTCGCCGATATAAATTCTCTCCGTGTCAGCGTAAAACGATCTTCCAACGCCGCCCGACATCTGTATCGACGGAAGCTTTGGCACGTTTTTGAGCGCCTGCGGCTTAAACTCGGTTTTTGAAATATCGGTTATCGCGCGGTCTGCCCTTTCAAGGTCCTTCAGAGTGGTTCCCGCCGTGAAATAGAGCAATACGCTGTGCTCGTCGGCCATTTCGGGGTATATCCCGTAGTCGCGGCGCAGCAGCTCAGCCGCGCCATATCCGGTTATTCCGAGCTCGGAAAAATCGATCACGGTTTTCATTATATCATAGTCGTTCTCAAGACCGCTGCTGACAACGCAGGACACGCCGCTGAGCACTCCGATTTTTGATTTGAGCTCGGTGATCCTCTCGATCAGCTTTTCAAGATGCTTGGCGCCGTCGCCCCTCATGCGGCGGACCGCCATGTCAAGCGACGCCAGCAGCATGTATGACGGACTTGAGGTCTGAAGCATGTTCACGCATTTCCGCACCCTGTCAGCCGACACAAGCTTGCTGTCGCCCAGATGCAGAAGCGCGGTCTGACCGAGCGCGGGCAGCATTTTATGGGCGCTTTGCACGACCATGTCGGCGCCTTGGCTCAGCGCGGTTTTGGGCAGGCTGTCGCTGAACGCGAAGTGAGCGCCGTGAGCCTCGTCCACCAGCAGGAACATGTCCGCGCTGTGAACGTGGCGCGCCAGCTTTTCAATGTCCGCGCAAACGCCGTGATATGTGGGAGAGGTTATGACCACTCCCGCCGCGTCAGGATTGTCGTGCATGGCGTCCATGACCGCGATCGGCGTCACCGCTCCGTAAATTCCGTGGCTTTGGTAAAACTCGGGCTCGATAAACACCGGCTCGGCCCCGGCCAGGATCATGGCCGATATGACCGATTTATGGCAGCAGCGGTCAACGATCAGTTTGCTGCCCCGCGGCGCCGCGGCAAGTATCGCCGCTTGAATGCCGACGGTGGAGCCGTTTACCAGAAAAAACGTCTCCTTTGCCCCGAAGGCTTTGGCGGCCCGTTCGCGGCTCTTTTTCAGTATCCCCTTGGGGTCCTGAAGATTGTCGGTTGCGTCAAACTCCGTGACATCAACGCGGAAGGCGTTATGTCTGAATTTCGGATCAAGCCCCTCGCCGCCGTTGTGGCCGGGCATATGCGCGCGCACCGCGTCCTTTTTTGAAAATTTTACAAGCTCGTCAAGCAACGTTTTTTCAAACATAACAAAAACTCCTAACAACGTAGTGATTAGCGAACATAGTGATTAGCGATTAGTGAATAGCGAATAGGCGGGAATACTTTGGTCAAAAACCGTTCGCATATTCCCGCGGGATTTCACGGGCGGATAATATCCGCCCCTACAAGGTCCTGCGGCATATCGTGGGGATATGCAAAATTTCACGGGACGTCGAGGGCTCATGTCCACTACGAACAAATTACGCAAAATGTCGTAGGGGCGGACGACCTCGGCCGCCCGTCAGGCTCGCCCCAAAATTTGTAGGGCCGGATGCCCTCGACGTCCCGGCTCGCCCCTTGGGGATAATCAGCAAGCTTGCTTGCGGGTTCAAAGCTATCTTTCAAAATTGCTTGCAATTTTGACTAAGAGCTTCCTTAATGCTGTCAGCGAAGCTGACTGAGAGGGGTCCCCCCTAAAACTTAATTCTCTCGGCGATGTATTCCTTAAGATCCTCTATTTTAATTCTCTCCTGCTCCATTGAGTCGCGGTGGCGCACCGTCACGCAGCCGTCCTCTTTGGAGTCGAAATCGTATGTCACGCAGAACGGGGTTCCTATCTCGTCCTGTCTGCGGTACCTCTTTCCTATCGAGCCCGCCTCGTCATACTCGCACATGAAGTCCTTGCACAGGTCGGCGTAAACCGCCCTCGCCTCTTTCGAAAGCTTCTTTGAAAGGGGCAGGACCGCCGCCTTTATCGGGGCGATGGCCGGGTGGAAGTGCATAACCACGCGGGTGTCGTTCTTCTCGGGGTCAACGACTTCCTCGTCATACGCCTCGACAAGGAACGCCAGCGCGACGCGGTCGGCGCCCAGCGAGGGCTCGATGCAGTACGGTATGTACTTCTCGCCCGTCTCGGGGTCGGTGTATTCCATTTTCTCGCCGCTGTGTTCGCTGTGCTGCTTTAAGTCAAAATCGGTCCTGTCGGCAATGCCCCACAGCTCGCCCCAGCCGAACGGGAACAGATATTCGATGTCGGTCGTGGCGTTTGAGTAGTGCGACAGCTCCTCGGGACTGTGGTCGCGCAGACGGATGTTCTCTTTCTTTATTCCGAGCGACAGCAGGAAGTTCTCGCAGTAGTCCTTCCAGTATTTGAACCACTCGAGGTCGGTGCCGGGCTTGCAGAAGAACTCAAGCTCCATCTGCTCGAACTCTCTTATTCTGAATATAAAGTTTCCGGGCGTGATCTCGTTTCTGAACGACTTGCCCACCTGGGCTATGCCGAACGGGATCTTTTTTCTCGAGGTTCTCTGAACCGCCTTGAAGTTTACGAATATTCCCTGCGCAGTCTCGGGGCGCAGGTATATCTCGCTTGAGCTGTCCTCGGTGACGCCCTGGAACGTCTTGAACATCAGATTAAACTTTCTTATATCGGTAAAGTTGTGCTTGCCGCACTCGGGGCAGGGAATGTTGTGCTCTTTGATATAGCTCACCATCTGCTCATCGGTCCAGCCGTCGGCGTTCTCGCCCGAAAAGTCCTCGATCAGCTTGTCCGCGCGGAAGCGCGCCTTACATTCCTTGCAGTCCATAAGCGGGTCGGAAAATCCGCCCACGTGTCCCGACGCCACCCAAACCTTGGGGTTCATGAGGATCGCCGCGTCAAGGCCCACATTATAAGGGCTCTCCTGGACGAACTTCTTCCTCCACGCGTCCTTGACGTTGTTCTTGAACTCAACGCCCAATGGGCCGTAGTCCCAGGAATTGGCCAGTCCCCCGTATATATCCGAGCCGGGGTACACAAAGCCCCTGCCCTTGCACAATGCGACGATCTTTTCCATAGTTTTTTCTTGGTTCTGCAATTTTATCAACCTTTCTTTTCTATTTTTTGGGCTCAAACAATGCCAAGGCCCGATAAATCTTCAAAATACCAATCATTATAGATTATAATATAAACCCTCGCTTTTTTCAAGTGTTTTTTTAATTTGTTATATAATTGATATAATTTTTTATTTAATTGATCTCATACAGTTTCAATAACGTTGTTATAACCTCTTCTTTGGTTATGCTGTCTTTAGGTCTGAATTTGCCGCCGCTTCCTTCAATCAAGCCCAGAACTGTCATTTTGCCGATCGAGTTTTTCGCCCAATCTGAGATCTTGTCTTGATCGGCGTACATTTCAAGTTTCGCTGACGCGGTATCAATTCTCAAAACCTCGGAGGCTTTCGCAAGGATTTTCGCAAACTCCTCCCGCGTAATGTAATCATACGGGCAGAAATGGGTTTCGGTCCTGCCGTTAACTATTCCCAAACTGTACAAATTTGCAACATTTTCATCGCTTGTATCGGAAAATGGTGATTTTTCGTCTCCGGAGTTTTCCGCGGTCGGCATCAAATTATTCAAAAGGCGGCAGGCGTCAAGCCGGGTTATATCGCCCGCGTAATCGATCCGATTTTCTTTTGGAACAAGTCCGAGCGATATTGCTTTGTCCACATTGGCTTTCGCCCAATCCGAAGGCTCGAATGTAACCTCATGGTTTAACACAAATTCCTTTGTTTTAAACGCAGAAACCAATTCAAATATACCTTTCATATCCTTTATGCCGTATTGCTTTTCGTCGTTATAATTTATTCTTCCCAAAAACCGATCGAGAAACTTTTTGCTGCCATCATTGTAATATACATATATACTGTCTGATCGGCCGTCGGCTCCGTATATCCTTTTCTCGTCATCTATTAAATCCAATGAATTAATAGTGTTGATTATATATTTAATTTCGTTTTGATCTTTGGTAATATAATTGTTTTCACCAAAGTGTCCGTTAACGCGTCCGTTGCCCCCTGATCGAATTTCTATACGTTCAACGCCGTTCATTTCAAGGCCCAAACTCGCGGCGGCGTTATTTTCATCGGCAAAACACAACACGCCGAAACAAGCGGCAATAATTCCAAAAACAGCCGCGATAGTCAAAAGTTTCTTACACATGATCATTCTCCTTTTTGGTTTTTATTTTATTAGACGACAAATATAATCCAAAAGTTCCCGATTTTTGAAAAAATTTATGCTTGACAAAAGTTATCTTATATGATAACTTGATATGTATAATAAAATAAAACCGGAGAGAGTATAATGAATTGGAATGTAGAGTTCTATCAAAGAGAAAACGGAAAAATACCCGTGTTGGAATATTTATTAACATTAAATCCGAAAATGCGGGCAAAAGCGTTTATGGAAATTGAACTTTTGAAAAAGCACGGAATTAATTTGCGTGAACCATACACAAAACCCATATCGGGCAGCAAATATAAGGATTTGTTTGAACTGCGCGTAAAATTCTCCTCGGATATTTCAAGAATATTATATTTTACATATCAAAACAACACCTTTGTTCTGCTTCACGGATTTACAAAGAAGACAAATAAAACGCCAAAAACCGAGTTGGAACGCGCGCTCAAATATAAAAATGATTATGAAAGAAGGAATGAAAATGAATAAAGCGGGTATTAAATTTGAGGCTGCCAAAGAGCTTTTGATGAAAGACCCCGAGTTTAAAGCCGAATACGACAGACTTAAGCCCAGATATGAAATAATTTCGCAGATAATAGACGAGCGGGCAAAGCAGGACATAACTCAAGAGGAATTGGCCCTCCGCGTCGGGACACGGAAATCAAATATTTCGCGGCTGGAAAGCGGGACGTATAATCCGTCCTTGGATTTTCTTGCTAAAGTTGTGAGGTCTTTGGGAAAAGAAATACAGATAAATATAAAATAGTAAAAACCGCGGCACGATAAAATGCCGCGGTTTTAAATTCTAAAGTCATGTACGCGATCCCGATTATTTGTCAAGACCGTAACGTCTTCTGAACTTGTCAACTCTGCCACCGGTGTCAACTAGCTTCTGCTTTCCGGTATAGAAAGGATGGCAGTTCGAGCAAATTTCTATGCGGATATCCTTCTTTGTGGATCCCGTCTCAATAACGTTGCCGCAAGCGCATTTGATCTGCGTCTGCTGATAGTTGGGATGAATTCCTTCCTTCATTATTTTCACCTCTTTCAAATTTGATATGGACAAGAGCTTTCGCTCCATTATTTACATTCTTAAATTGCAACCAGAACATTATAACACATAATTTTCGCGATTGCAACACTTTTTTTAAAAAATTTAAAATTTTTAAATTAATCCCCGAGGCACATATGAACCGCGCGGGCGGCCTTTACCCAATAGCCGTCGGGCTCGACCGACTTGTTCCTGCCGATAACGTTCTCAAGCGAGTCATAGCTCAGCTTGGCGCCGTCGAGCGTCACCATGTTGCCGAATTTGCCCTCCATAAGCATCTCGACCGCGTAAGCGCCGTAGCGCGTGGACAGTATTCTGTCGTTGGCCGTGGGCGTGCCTCCGCGCTGAGTGTGACCCAGGATCGTGGCGCGGCACTCAAGGCCCGCCAAATGTTCGAGCTGGCCCGCTATGACCTCGCCTATGCCGCCGAGACGGATCGGGTCGGGGCTGTTCTCAACGATTTTTGAGATAACCATGCCGCCGTCCTTGGGCTTGGCGCCCTCGGCAACAACCACGAGCGCGAAATTTTTGCCTCTCGCTCTGTTTTCGCGTATGGCGTCCGCGACAATATTAATGTCATAGGGTATCTCCGGAATAAGCGCCGCGTCAGCGCCTCCCGCGAGGGCCGAGGCGATAGCGATAAAGCCCGCGTATCTGCCCATGACCTCAACCACGATCGTTCTGCTGTGCGACTCGGCGGTGGTCCTCAGCTTGTCGATAGCCTCGGTGGCCGTCGCGACCGCCGTGTCAAATCCGAACGTGGTGTCGGTCGAGGCGAGATCGTTGTCGATCGTCTTGGGAACGCCGATTATCTTAACTCCCTTGCGGGAAAAATCCCTCGCCGAGGTCAGAGTTCCGTCGCCGCCGATCACGACCAGCGCGTCGATGCCCGCCTTTTTAAGGTTTTCTACGCCAACGTCCGAAACGTCACCCCTGTGCTGCTGTCCGTGCTCGTCAACGTATGTGTAGTCAAAAAGATTATCTTTGTTTGAACTGTAAAGTATTGTGCCGCCTTTTGAGATTATTCCCGAAACATCATGCAGGCCGAGAGGAACAAACTCCTGCTCGCCCAAATACAGTCCGCGATAACCGTGCCTGATGCCGACGACCTCAAGATCATATTTCTGTATCGCGGTCTTGACGACCGCCCGTATCACCGCGTTAAGCCCGGGACAGTCGCCGCCCGCAGTCATAACGCCGATTTTTTTAATTCCGCTCATACTTTAACCTCCATAAAAGCCGTAAATCCGAAACTAAAAATATTATACACATTAAAGTTTACCCCAAATTAATTTAAAAAGCAAGCCGAAATGCCGTTTACGCGGCAATTTTGTATACTGTAACAAAAAGGTATTTTATAAATACTTTATTTTTCAATAATTTACCGCATTAAAATTTGTTAAAAATTCCACAAATTCCCGCCGCGGCGTTGACAACAAACGCGAATAGTTGTATAATTAAGCGAGTATGATTAAACAAGAAACACATGAGGTGATTATATTATGAAATATGTTGTTATTTTGACCGACGGCGCGGCGGACACTCCGGTTGCGGAGCTCGGCGGCAAAACCCCGCTCGAAGCCGCGAAAAAGCCCAATATTGACGCTCTGGCGAAGCGCTCCGAAGTGGGAATGGTCAGGACGGTGCCCGGCGATCTGCCGCCCGGCAGCGATGTGGCCAATCTGGCCGTTTTCGGCTATGACCCGCAGGAGTATTACACGGGCCGCTCGCCGCTTGAGGCGGTCTCGATGAACGTGCCGCTCGAGCTGACCGACACGACATTCAGGACCAATGTGGTCACACTGTCGGACGAGCCGGAATACGCCGACAAGACTATGGTGGATTACAGCTCCGACGAGATCTCAACCGAGGAGGCGAGGGAGCTTATCAAATACGTCAACGACAAGCTCGGCTGCGCGGATTATGAGTTTTTCGGCGGGTTCAGCTACCGCCACCTTATGGTGTGGCACAACAAAAAGAACGAGTTTGATCTGACGCCGCCCCACGATATTTCGGGGCGTGTGATCGGTCCGTATCTGCCGAAGGACGAGACTATACTCGGCTTGATGAAAAAGAGCTATGATCTTTTCAAGGATCACCCGATAAACAAGGCGAGGATCGAGCGCGGCCTGAACCCCGCCAACTCTATCTGGATCTGGGGCAACGGAACCAAGCCGAACCTGACGACATACGCCGAGCGGTTCGGCATAAAGGGCACCGTTGTGTCGGCGGTCGATCTCATCAAGGGAATCGGCCTCTGTGCTGGGCTCAACGTTCCCGATATCGAGGGCGCGACCGGAAACATCAACACCAATTTTGACGGCAAGGCCGAGGCCGCGATAAACGCCCTTAAAAACGACGGTGACTTTGTCTATATCCACCTTGAGGCTCCCGACGAGGCGGGTCACAGGCACGAGATCGACAACAAGGTGAGGGCGATCGAGCTGATCGACGAAAAGATCGCCGCCCCGGTGCTTGAGTACTTAAAGAGCTGCGGCGAGGATTACCGAGTGCTTATCATGCCCGATCATCCCACGCCTCTCGCCACGATGACACATTCCTCCGCGCCGATACCCTACATGCTTTTCTCAAGCGACAGCGAGAAAAACAGCGGCGTTTCCTCATTCACCGAGGCCGAGGCCGAAAAAACGGGCGCGTTCGTTGAGCACGGATACACACTGGCAAATAAGCTTTTCGCAAAATAATTTTAACAAACAGCGGCAAATCAGGAAATTGCTCTTGCATTTGCCGTTATTTTATGTTATTATGTGTAGGTATGTTTAAATAAGGAGTGAACATAAATGTCAACTAAAGTTGTTATCGGCGCCCAATGGGGCGATGAAGGCAAGGGAAAAACCATTGATATTCTGGCCGGCCAAGCCGACGTGGTAGTCAGGACCTCGGGCGGAAACAACGCGGGCCACACGCTTATGGTGGACGGCACGACATACAAGCTGCATGTTATGCCCTCGGGAATTCTCTATCCCGACACGGTCAACATAATTGGCTGCGGAGTCGTTATCGACCCGAAGGTCCTGCTTGAGGAGATCGACGGCTTTGAGTCAGAAGGCATCTCCACCAAGAACCTTAAGATCGACGCCCGCGCCCATGTTATCATGCCTTATCATATAGAGCTTGACGGTCTTTCCGAGGCGGCCCGCGGCAAGGGCGACATCGGAACCACCAAAAAAGGCATCGGCCCCTGCTACACCGACAAGGCGGAGCGCAGCGGCATACGCATGTGCGATTTGATTGACACCGAGATATTCCCCGAAAAGGTTCGCGAGAACCTTAAGATAAAAAATAAGATGATCGAGCTGGTTTACGGCGGAACGCCTCTTGACCCCGAAAAGGTCATCGAGGAATACACCGCCTACGCCGACAGGCTCCGCCCCTATGTGTGCGACACCGTTCCGCTGCTCCATAAGGCCATTGACGAGGACAAAGAAGTGCTGTTTGAGGGCGCGCAGGGAATTCTGCTTGACATTGACTTCGGAACCTATCCCTACGTTACCTCCTCACACCCGATCTCGGGCGGCGTGTGCGTCGGCAGCGGCGTCGGCCCCAAGCATATTGACGAGTGCATAGGAATTCTCAAGGGCTACACCACCCGCGTGGGCAACGGCCCGTTCCCCACCGAGCTTAACAACGAGACCGGAGAACAGATCCGCCAAAAGGGCTTCGAGTTCGGCACGACCACCGGCAGACCCCGCCGCACAGGCTGGTTTGACGCGGTAATCGCCAAATACGCGGTGCGCACGAGCTCACTGACTTCGGTCGTTCTCAACAAAATCGACCCCCTCGGCGGTCTTGACAAGATAAAGATATGCGTGGCGTACAACAAAAACGGCGAGATAACAACCGACTTCCCGCCCACGCTCACCGAGCTCGCGCAGTGCGAGCCGGTCTATGAGGAAATGGACGGCTGGAACGAGGACATCAGCGACATCAAAGAATTTGACAAACTGCCCCTCGCCGCGCAAAAATATATTCTGAGAATTGAGGAGCTCATCGGATGCAGAATTTCGTCCGTCGGCGTGGGCCCCGGCAGAGATCAGAACATAGAAAGGTAGGTTTTCGTTATGGCTGAAATTGTTAAAAGCGACGCGGGCGGTTCAAAGCCCAAAAAGAAGGCGGCTCCCAAAAAGAAAATACCGATGACGGGAAACAAATATCTTGACTATAAAGGCAAAAAGCTGGTCAGAGTAGGCAACGAGATACGCTACGGCAACGCCGAGGATCCGTATATCGTCTGCTTCCGTCTTGAGGACAACGAGGAGCTCAGCGACCTGACGGTTTCAAAACGCGTCATCATCGAGCTTAAGACCAACGAGGGCAAGGCCTCGCGCCTTATGCGCCAGGCGGAGCGCGACGGGCTTTACAGAGCCTTTGATATTGGCATGTTCTGGCTGGATCAGGCCCTGGAAGCCGCGAAAAATATGTAAAAACCAAGGGCTGCCGCGGCAGCCCTTTAATTTTAGGAGTGAGTTTATGAGAATTGTAATTCAGAGAGTGACAAGCGCCTCGGTCGAAGTCGAGGGCAAAACGGTCGGCGCGATCGGCAAGGGGCACCTTATCCTGCTGGGCGTCTCAAATGAGGACACAAAGGAAAAGGTCGAAAAGGCCGTTCAAAAAATCGCAAAGCTCAGAATTTTTTCGGACGCAAACGGCAAGACCAATCTTTCGATCTCCGACGTCGGCGGCGAAATTCTCACGGTTTCGCAGTTCACGCTGTTTGCGGACTGCCGCAAGGGCAACCGCCCGAGCTTTGTCGGCGCGGGTTCGCCCGAGCACGCGAACGAATTATATGAATATTTTATCGAATACGCGAAGAACTTTTTCAAAAAAGTAGAGCACGGCATTTTCGGCGCCGACATGAAAGTAAGCCTCACAAACGACGGCCCCTTCACCGTGATCCTCGAAGACGGAAACGGACTTTAAACCCCGTAAAATCATACTATCTCTTCCACGGCGTAAAGCGGAAGATTAACAAGCCCCTCCTCCTCTTTGTAATCCGCCATTGAGGTGCGGACAGAAAGAGTCGGTCGGAATTTTTCACGATAAGTTTTCAGGCTTTTGGCTTTTAAATTCAACTCCGCCTTCACCTCTACGGGAATTACGGCCTCGCCGGTGTCGACGATAAAATCGACCTCACATGTGCCGCGGTCATTGGTATAATAATACAGATTAAGCCCATCTATCGTCTTGAGCTGCTGACAGACATACTGCTCGGTCAAAGCTCCTTTGAATTCCATGAACAGATTGTTGCCGTCAAGCAAAGTGCGCTGATGCAAACCGGTCATACATCCCAAAAGCCCCACATCCGTCACAAACAGCTTAAAAGCCTTCAGATCCTCGTACGCCTTTAAAGGAATACCCGCAGCGTTGACGCGGCTGACCTTGTGGACCAATCCGCAGTCGCACAGCCACATGATAGCTGTTTCATAGTCTTTTGCGCGTCCGCCTTTGCGGATCAAACCATAGATGAATTTTTTGTTTTCCTTCGCAATCTGAGACGGAATGCTGTTCCATACCATGCGGAGCTTTGGCACAACAGACGCGGGAGCGTGCTTGGAAAAATCCTGTTCGTAAGCCTCAAGGATACGCTTTTGAATTCCGCGAACCTCTTTAAAATCCTTATCTTCGGCAAAGCTCCGCACCGCCTCCGGCATGCCGCCGACGAAATAATATTGCTTCAGCGCGTCGATATATGTCTGCTTAAACGCGGTTATCATAGAATAATCCCGCCTGTCAAGCAGTTCGGCATACTGCTTCCCCGCGACAGCCGTCAAGAATTCCTTGAACGAGAGCGGATAAAGCTTCATGAAATCCACCTTCCCCACCGGGAACGATGTTCCCTCATGCAGCGCGATGCCCAAAAGCGAACCGGCGCAAATTACATGATACTGCGGCGCATTCTCATAAAAATATTTCAATGAAGAAAGCGCTCTCGGCACCTCCTGCACCTCATCAAAAATCAGCAAAGTGTTTTCGGGATCAATCTTTTTTCCGGCAAACAGCTCCATTCCCATAATCAGTCGTTCCGTATCCAAATCCGAGGCAAACAGTTCCGTCATTCTTGAATTGGAGTCAAAATTGATATACACAACGGACCCATAAGCCTGTCTGCCGAATTCTTTCATCAGCCATGTCTTTCCTACCTGTCTTGCTCCCTCTATTATCAAAGGTTTTCGGTGTTTGCTCTCCTTCCATTGATAGAGCTTCTCGATCGCGATACGATACACAGACATTCACCTCCGCAAAAATATATCTATATTATAACACAAGATTACAAAAATTACAAGGAAAATGTGATATGTATTCACAAAAATTACAACGAAAATGTGCAGCGTTATAACATTTTTTACGACGAATATTTATTTCAAAAGAGCGTATCATCTGTCGATACGCTCTTTTATACTCACTTTTCTATATTGATAATATCGGTTTATGCCGTATCGGCGGCGAAACGGATTTTGTTAATCAATATTTTTGTTCGCGATCGCTTTTCTCACGAGTTCTATAACGTTGACGTTGCCCATGGTTCCGCTGACGGTTATCCTTGTCAGGTTCATGACGCCGTCGCGGGGAATATTGACCTCGTAATCAATATTTGTGGCGTCGTCGCCCACGAGGCACTGCACGTTATAGCCCGCCTTCTTCGAGGCCTGTATCGCTTCGTCGGTGTATGAGCCGTAGGGATAGGCTATCATGTCGCAGGTCTTGCCGAGCTTCTTTTCGATAAGGTACTTTGACTTCCTGAGCTCATAGTTCACGGTGTCGATATCGGTCTCTCCCAGCTTTATATGGTCGTTGGTGTGAGACTCAATGTCGATCAGGCCGCTGTCCTGCATCTCTTTGGCCTGCTCCCATGTGAAGTGGCTGTAGTTCACCTTGCCCTTTCCTCCTATCTCGCCCACCGTGTCGGTGACGATAAATATAGTCGCGGGGATCTCAAGCTTTTTGAGTATCGGATAGGCCACCTCGTAATTTGAAAGATAGCCGTCGTCAAACGTCACGATTATCGGATTGGTCGGCAGCGTCTTGCTGCCGTCCTTGCAGTTGACAAAGTCGACGTATTCTTTAAGGCTTATCGGCTTGTACTGCGTTTTGATCGCCGTCATATGCAGATTGAAATCCCGCGGCGATATGATCGAGATCGCGTTGGTCAGGTCAAACTCCTCGGAAATGTGATGATAGAGCAGAATCGGCACCTTGACGGTCTCAGCCTCGGGAGTTCCCGCCTTGACATAGCCGGGCTTTGTCGTCGGCGACGGAACGGGTGAAGCCGCGGCCGGCGCGGGGCTCTGGTTCGGGTCTCCGCTCTGTGTCGGCGCGGGCGTGGAACCGTCGGGCGCAGCCGATGCAGCCGCCTCGGTCGGAGCGGGCGAAGGCGTCGCCGGCGGGCCCTGGAGCCACGCGGGAACCTTCCCCGATGACGGAGTCGGACTCGGCGTTGCGGGGCTCGGCGTGTTATTGCCATGAAGCGGCGTGAAACTCGAAAGGATAAGCGCCGCGGCTATAATTAAAGCAAATTTTTTCATATTTATTTCATTCTCCCGTATATATTATTTACTTAAAAGATTTTTCTATCACGTTTATCAATTCTTTGTTGCTTTTTGAGCCTATAACATATCTGAGCAGCGTTTCGGTCACTTCGGCGGGATTTTGGCCGAGCAACGCGCGGCGAATGCGCCAGACCGCCTCAAGCTCATGCTGCTCAAGCAGCATCTCTTCTTTTCTTGTTCCGGATTTGGCTATGTCTATCGCAGGGAATATCCGCCGCTCCTGAAGCTTTCTGTCAAGGTGGACCTCCATGTTTCCGGTGCCTTTGAACTCCTCGTATATCATATCGTCCATACGGCTGCCCGTTTCAATGAGCGCGGTGGCGAGAATTGTCAGGCTGCCGCCCTCCTCAATGTTTCTCGCCGCGCCGAAGAACCGCTTCGGCTTATACAGCGATCCCGGATCAAGACCGCCCGACAGCGTTCTGCCGGTGGGCGCGATCGTCAGATTGTAGGCTCTGGCAAGACGGGTAATACTGTCGAGCAGAATAACGACGTCCTTTTTATGCTCAACCAAACGCTTTGCGCGCTCGAGCACGATCTCGGCGACCTTGGTGTGGTTCTGGGGTTCCTCGTCAAAGGTTGAGAATATAACGTCGCCGTTGATGCTGCGCTGCATATCCGTAACCTCTTCGGGACGCTCGTCTATCAGCAGCACGATAAGCTTAACCTCGGGATTGTTTTTTGTTATGCTGTTGGCGATATTTTTAAGAAGAGTGGTCTTTCCTGCCTTGGGCGGAGCCACGATTATTCCTCTCTGGCCCTTGCCGACCGGCGCGATCAGGTCGATCAGACGCATGGAATAATCCGTTCTGCCGGTCTCGAGTTTAATTCTTTCGGTCGGATATATGGGAACAAGATCCTCAAATGATTTTCTGCGTATGGAAACGTCAACGCCGTCTCCGTTGACTTCTTTAACATAGAGCAGGGCCTGAAATCTTTCGCTCTCATGCTGCATTCGGGCGTGGCCGCTTATATAATCTCCGGTTTTAAGACGGAACCTTCTTATCTGGGTCTGTGGAACATACACGTCATCGGGGCCGGTCTGATAGTTGTTCGACCGCAAAAATCCGTAACCGTCCTCCATTACCTCAAGCACTCCCTCAACGGGATTTGAGCGGTGGACCGGATCGGCATAATCGATCGTCTGGCTCCTGTTCTGACGCGGCTCGTATTGCCTCCTGAGATCATTCTGCCTGGGCGCATACTGTCTCTGGCCGCCGTCATTTTGTCTCGGCGAATAGCCTCTCGTGTCGCCGTCATTTTTCCTCGGCACGTAATCCCGCACACCTTCGCTTTCACGGGGCGAGTATCCGCCGAGCGGCAACGAACCTTCTGTGTCAGCCGACAAATCGGTCACAACGACGACGGGCTCGGATCGCTCTTCTGCCGCTTGGGATTTCACATCCGGCGCCGATGCTCCGCCTTCGTGCGCCGAATGGTTCAAAGAATCGGAGATCACTTCCAACAATTCCTTTTTCTTTAGTTTATACACGCCCTTTATTCCCAAGGTTTTCGCGTATTCCTTAAGCTCAAGGATTTTCATGCTCTGAATTTTTTCCATACTCATATTTTCTCACTCTCCTATAAGATTTTCATAATCGGTTGGTGACACAATTCCGATAATCGGATTATTTTCATACATTGTTTTTGTAAGCGTTGACTCTGAAATATATTTATATACGGTCTGATTATTTCTGAGCGGAGCCGCCGCGTATATCACGGCCAACACAAGATAAATCAGCAGCAGGCTTTCCATGAGCCCCATTACCACTCCCAAGCTCCGGTCAAAAAAGCTGATAACCGGAAGTCTTGACACGATGTGCGCCAGCTTTCCCAAAAGCGCGATAAGCAGCCTCGCCGCGATAAACACAATCAAAAACGCCACCACGTTCACCGTCATTTCGGTCAGGAACCCCGAAACCGCGTCAGCCGGCGCGATCTGTCCGTTGGCCGCCATGCTCCGCAAATATCCCGGCAGCATCGGCGCGGAAAAAATCCCCTCGCCGCCCGAGCCTTCAAAATTGCCGAGAATTTGCGCGCGGACCACGGACGCAAATCCGCTTCCGGATATTATATCGCGAACATAGGGATAAAGCAGATACGCCAGCGCCAGCGCCGCGAAAAACGCGGCCGCGCGGTATGCCGATTTCATAAACCCGTTTCTGTACCCGCTCATGATAAAAAACACAAATATCAGCGCGGTTAATATATCAATCAATTATATCTTGTCCTCCTGTTTCTCAAACGGCGCGTCTATCTTATTCTTACAATGTCCGCGCAGTTTCCGCCCAGCGCCAAAGCGTTTCTGCCGTTGCCGTAAACCCCGACGCTCATAATATCGTGTTCGATCTCGGTGGTCTGCCTCAGCCTGCCGCGGCCGCTTACGCGCATAACGCTGCGGGAGTTTGAAACCACAATGGTGTCTCCGGTGCAGGCTATTCTCTTAATATCGTCGCAGCCGTTAAAGACGCCCGTCTGTTTGCCGTTTTTATTATATATTTCAAGCACGGTCCCGCCGCGGTTGTCGCGGCACAGGAAAAGCATGCGCTCTCCTCCGGTCACATCATACCGCTCGGCCGACTTTCCCGCAAGGTCAATAACGAATTTTTCCGCGCCCTTTTTATTGAGCCCGTATATCTTGTTCTGCGCCACCGCTATGATCCTTCCGCTGTCGTCAAAGGCCACGCTTGCCACAAGCGAGCCCTCGCAGACATAACTGCCCGACTCGTTCCCGCTTGAAATGTTTATCACATGGATCTTGGAATAAGTCTCGGCTCCGTCGCTCATCATCTGGGCCACGGCGATCGACTTTCCGTCGCTTGATATGTCAAGGTCAATAATATATCCCTCTCCGCTGTTCCATCTGAAAATCTCGTTTCCTTTGCGGTCAAACACCACAGCGGCGCCCTTATAACCCTCGGCAGTTAACGCCGCGGCGGCTTTTCCGTTCTTGTTTACCTTGGCGGAGAGAATTTCGGTGCTTATCGGATATGTAACAAGTTTTTTCCCTTTGAGATTATATAGACTGAGACTGCAATTTCCCTCAAGGTCGGCCAGCAGCGCGTATTTCCCCGCGATGTCAACCGTGGGATTGGTGAGAGTCATCGGCTCTTCCCATATATACCCGCCCTTGTTGTCGATCAGCTTGATACCGTTTTTGTTAAGCAAAAGAAGGTCATCGCCAAAGGCGTGCTGCTCATAATCGCCGCCGGTGTCGAACTCTATTCCCGAATACGGACGGTAAGCCGTGTTCGGCAGCACCACAAGGTTAATGAAAAGCCCGAGCAAAATCGCCAAAACCGCAGCGAGCAATCCCAAACGCAGCGCGTTTACGCGCACGACCCTGCCTTTGATATTTAAATTTTTAACGCTTCCGCTGTCAAGTTTTTTCACAAAAGCGCGGAAAGAACCCGATTTTTCTTTCAGAAAATCAAAAATCTGTGAAAAGCTGAATTCCTTGTTGATATCAAATCTCATATATACTCATCCTTATTTTATATGTGCTTTTGCTCCGTTTATTCCTATATTATACACCTAAATAAACACTTTTTCAAGAAATAATCCTTGAGGGGGCGCGGTAATTCCGGCCAATTTTCTGTCTCCGCTTTCAATTATCGCGGGCAGGCTGCTCTCCTCTATCTTGCCGCAGCCCACATAAACGAGCGTCCCCACGATGATCCTCACCATGTTGTACAAAAACGCGTCGGCCTCAACCGTGACCTTTATCACGCTGCCGTTTTTCTCTGCCGCGCATTGTCTCACGGTTCTGACGGTGGTTTTTTGCTGTCCGCCGCCGGCCATAAAACCTTTGAAATCGTGGGTCCCGACAAAATGCGCCGCGGCTTTTTCCATGCTCTCAAAGTCAAGCTCATAGGGAAAGTGCCAGCTGTAACGGTTCATGAACGGATCGCGGAAAACATCGTTGCGTATCAGATAAATATATCTTTTCCCCTTCGCGGAAAATCTCGCGTTGAAGTCGTCCGGGACCTCCCACGCTTCCGTCGCGGTTATGTCGTCGCTCAAGCGATAGTTTAACGCGTAGGGCAGCTTTTCGACCGGTATTTTGGTCTCCGACTTAAAATTCAGCACATAATCAAGCGCGTGGACCCCGGCGTCGGTCCTGCTGCAGCCGGTGACGCGTATCTTCTCTCCGCATGCATCCGAAAGCGCGTTTTCGATTGTCTCCTGAACGGTGACGCCGTTGAGCTGGAACTGCCAGCCGTGATAGGCGCTGCCGTCATATCTAATTCTCATCGCTATATTTTTCATAATCAAAATTTCCCGAAAATCATGTTGATCCCGATTATCGCCGCAAGCAGCGCCGCCATGTATATCCAGCCCAGAACGTCAACCGCTCCGAACCTGAGCTCATACAGCCTTGTCCTGCCCTCGCCACCGCGGTAGCATCGGCACTCCATGGCGGTCGCGAGCTCGTCCGCTCTGCGGAACGCGCTGATGAACAGCGGTATCAGTATCGGCACCATTGCCTTTGCGCGGCTGAAAATATTGCCGCTGTCTATCGACGCGCCGCGCGCCGACTGCGCCTTCATTATCTTGTCGGTCTCGTCAAGAAGCGTCGGGATAAATCTCAGCGCGATCGTCATCATCATCGCTATCTCGTGAGCGGGCAGGTGCACCTTCTTAAAAGGCGAGAGCAGCCGCTCCATTCCGTCGGTCAGCGCGATAGGCGATGTCGTCAGCGTCAGCAGCGAGGTCCCCAATATCAGGAACACGAGCCTCAGCACCATGAACGCCGCGAAGCGCACGCCCTCAACGGTGATCTTAAGAAATCCCCATCTCCATATCTCTTCGCCCGGGGTCAGGAACAGATTGAATATTCCGGTGAACACAATGAAAACCAGTATCGGCTTTAGGCCCCTTATCAGGCATTTCGGGGATATTCCCGACACCGCCACGCACAGCGCGAGGAAAAGGGCCAGCGCAATGTAGCCGACAAAGTTCTGTATCAGGAACACCATGACCACATAAGCGATTATAATAAGTATCTTGGTCCGCGGGTCGAGCCGGTGAATAAACGAGTCACCGGGAAAGTATTGACCCAATGTTATATCTTTAAGCATAGTTCCGCCTTTCGGTTATTATCGTTTCAGCATAGGCAGCAGTATTCTGTAGCAGTCGCCGACGGTGTATATTCCCTCGGGAATGTCCGCGCCCGCGGCGCGGAGCCTGTCGGCCACCATGGTTATCTGCGGCACGTTAAGGCCTATCTCGCGCAGCCTCGCGCTTTGAGCGAATACCTCGCTTGGCGTTCCGAACATTTCGACCCTGCCGCTGTTTAACACAAGTATCCTGTCGGCGAGTTTGGCAACGTCCTCCATGCTGTGTGAGACAAGCAGGACGGTCAGCTTCATCCTCTTATGCATGTCTCGTATCTTAAACAATATTTCATCCCTGCCCGCAGGGTCAAGCCCCGCGGTGGGCTCGTCAAGTATCAGCACCTTCGGCTCCATCGCGAGTATGCCCGCGATCGCCGCGCGGCGCTTCTGGCCGCCCGACAAGTCAAACGGCGATTTGTCAAGCAACTCTTCCGGGAGTCCCGTCATGTTGGCCGCGAATTTCGCCCGCTCCTCCGCCTCTTTCTGAAACAGACCCATGTTGAGCGGCCCGAAGCATATGTCCTTGAGCACCGTCTCCTCAAAAAGCTGATACTCGGGGTACTGCATGCACAGCCCGACTTTAAATCTTATGTCGCGGATGTTGACGCCCTTTTCCGAAAGGTCGGTCCCGTCGATAATTACCTTGCCGCTTTCGGGCTTCAAAAGCCCGTTCAAAAGCTGGATCATCGTGGATTTTCCCGAGCCCGTGTGGCCGATGACGCCGATAAACTCGCCCTCGTTTATGTGAAGGCTCACATCGTCAAGCGCCTTTTTCTCAAACGGGCCGCCGCTCATATAGGTGTAGCTCACGTTTTCAAGCCTGATCATGATCCGCGCGCCCCCTTTCCGCGTTTTTCAAGCGCCCGCAGCAGCTCGGCCGCGCATTCCTCGTCATTCAGAGCCGTGCCGTCAAGACCGAGGCCCTGCTTGTTGAGCATATATATCAGATATGTGGACTGGGGAACGTCAAGCCCGAGCGCGGTCAGCTTCTCGACCTGCGGGAACACCTCTTTCGGCGTTCCTTCAAGGGCGATCCTGCCGCTGTCGAGAACGATTACCCTGTCCGCGCGGACGGCCTCGTCCATATAATGAGTGATCAGGACGACCGTCATGCCGTTTTCGCGGTTGAGTTTTTTGACCGTCTCGATGACCTCGGCGCGGCCGCTCGGGTCAAGCATCGCGGTGGGCTCGTCCATAACAAGCAGCTCGGGCCGCATCGCAAGCGCGCCCGCGATCGCCACGCGCTGTTTTTGGCCGCCGCTCAGCATATGGGGCGCGTGGCGTTTAAACGCGCTCATGCCGACGATCTCGAGAGCCTCGTCCACCCTGCGGCGGATCTCATCTCTCGGAACGCCGAGATTTTCGGGGGCGAAGGCCACGTCCTCCTCAACGATCGTGGCGACCATCTGGTTGTCGGGGTTCTGGAACACCATGCCCACTCTGCGGCGTATGTCAAACAGCTTGCTGTCATCAGCGGTGTCAAGCCCGTCAACCGTGACGCTTCCCGAAGTGGGAACGAGTATCGCGTTCATGTGCTTGGCGAGAGTCGATTTTCCCGAACCGTTGTGGCCCAGGACCGCCAGGAACTCGCCGCGGCGCACATCGAGGCTCACGCCGTCAAGCACGCGCGTCCTCTCGCCCGTTTCCTCGTCTTTATATTCAAATACCAGATTATTAATGCTTACAATATTATCCATAATTTATTTTATTAACTATCCCCCGCCGCGTCTGACCAAACTCGGTTATCAATAATCCGCCGTGCGGTCCCGGGAATAAAGCCTTTCATCAATCATTGCGCTGCCATCTTGCCGAATAACCGCAGGGCATCAGTAATTCTCCGTTTGTTATCGGCAGCCCGATCTCGTCAATGTCAACATTGCCGCCGAATTTTTTCATCAATGTCAGATCATAAATATTTTTCATCACGCTGCCCGAAAGTCCGGTCGTGTAGGTATTGACCAGAAAGAACATCGGATCGTCGGACAAAAGTTCGACGCAGAGTTCGATCAGCTCAAACAGCTCGTCCTCGATCTTCCATACCTCGCCGCCCGGACCCCTGCCGTACGACGGCGGATCCATGATAATCCCCTCGTATTTGCGGCCGCGCCTTATCTCGCGGGCGGCGAACTTCTTCACGTCGTCAACTATGTAACGTATCGGCAGCTCCGAAAGCCCCGACAGCGACGCGTTTTCCTTGGCGCGCGCCACCATTCCCTTCGCCGCGTCGACATGACAGACCGAGGCTCCCGCCTCAAGCGCCGCCAGAGACGCCCCGCCGGTGTAGGCGAAAAGATTAAGCACTCTGACATCCGAACGGGCCCTGCCGCTGTTTTTGATTATATCCGAGAACCAGTCCCAGTTCGCCGCCTGCTCCGGAAACAGCCCGGTGTGCTTAAAGCCCATCGGCGTGATCCTGAATTTCAGATTTTTATAGCCAATCGTCCAGCTTTCGGGGATTTTTTTAAAAGTGCGCCAGCTTCCGCCGCCCTTGGCGCTGCGGATATATCTCGCGTCCGCCTTGTTCCAAAGCGCGGATTTTTCATGATCAGGCACCGACCACACGATTTGAGGATCGGGACGTCTTAAAATAACGCCGCCCCAGCGCTCAAGCTTCTCCCCGCGCGACGCGTCGATAAGCTCGTAATCTTTCCATGATCGGGATATAAACATATAAAAACCTCCGGGTAATAAACGAAAAATTATACAAAAAACGTGATTTCCGGGCAAAAAATACCCGCCAAAAGCTAATACAAAACAATTGTACCACATTCCCGCAAAAAAGTCAATACGGAACCCCGCCCGGGCACGCAAAACGCATGAAGATCAATCTCAAGAAAGCTACATAACATTATGTGGAATTAAAGCGCGAGCAGTTCTTTCAAAAACCGCATTGGATTGCAGCACACGTAAAACCGTTTCAGCTTCATGCTGGTTCCGGTTTTTCCGATATTCGCCGTTTTCAATATGGAAAGTGCAAACTTTCTGGCTCTGCGGAAAAAGATGTGTAGGTAGTAAACGACAGACATCGACATGGTGAAAATCATGGGTTTAAACTTAGGT
>CANQKC010000007.1 GCA_947624305.1 uncultured Monoglobus sp.
CGACGGTGTCGGAGGCTCAGGCGACGGTGTCGGAGGCTCAGGCGACGGTGTCGGAGGCTCGGGCGACGGTGTCGGAGGCTCAGGCGACGGTGTCGGAGGCTCGGGTGTTGCCTCGGGTGCCCATACCGCGTACAATCTTGTCAAACCGTTTTCTTTATTAAATGTTTCATTGGGCTGATAGTCCGCTGTTGCGCTTCCGGACGTTTTTGCCCAGCCTTGGAAGGTATAACCCTCAAGCGTCGGATTATCACCGGCTGCGGGCAGGACTGTTACCGTATCCCCGGCTTTGTAAGATTTCTCATCCTTAGGAATTTTATCCGCCTTGGCGCTTACTCCCTCGGGCTCGTTGCCGAAGTATACTACCTGCAGATAGTCGGCGGTGTCATCGGGACCTTGCTTAGTCTCGTCGGTATCGTTTGCGGGAGGATCATCATAATTAAAGTCATCCTCCGCCCAGAGCGCGTATACCGTCTTCGGGTCGGTTGTTGTCGCGGCTGATGTGTCAACCGCTGTCACAAGCTTACCCGCGGCCTCGGCGTTTGTTCCGTCGGCCTTAATATCATTTTGCTTATCCTCCGTCCAGCCGAGGAATACATAGCCGCTGCGAGTGGGCTTAATGCTTTCATCAAGGTTATAATCCGGCTGACGCGGAACCAAAGTCTCATGAGTGGTTTCTGTGTTATATGTACCGTTGTTCATATCATACACAAGCTTGGCCTCGTTGTAGTCGGGAATACCGTTTTCGTTCGTATCGGCAGCCCATACCGCAAAGAGCGTTCTGTCCTTGGTGCCCATAGCGAGAACTTTACCGGCGGTGTCAACGGGATCTTTGCCATTGGGTGTCAGATCTATAAAGCTGTCGTCGAGATCGGGCGCCGTTTCAAAATCATTCGCTATTGTGCCGGGAGCCGTCATATTGCCTTCCGAGTCAGCCTCAACAGGATACCAGCCGATAAATACCGCCTTATCTTTTGTGAGACCGGCTCCGCTTGCGATCGGAACGCCATATGTCTCAACGAATACATTGGGTGCGCTCGTGCCGTCGTTTTCTGCGTGGTTGTCGTCCGCCACGGGAACCGAGCCGGTTCCGCCGTTCGCGTTATACAAATGCTGATGGAAAATGTTTATATAAACATTAAAATAATCTGTGATTCTGTCTGTAAGCCGTCCTCCGGTCGGTCTGTATACGGATTCGAATGTGGCGGTGCCGTTTCCGTAAATATTGTTCAGGTCAACCTGATAGGTTCGTTCTCCGATGTAGCCTGAAGTGTTGCCACTTTCCTCTTGTGTTTGTACGGTTTTAAGTCCGGCTCCCGCCGACCACCAATCCGTGTTTATATCTTTCTTTTCTCCGCCTTCGGGGGTATATGACGTGTTAGGCTTATACGCAACCGAATAAATGAAGCTTGAGGGATCCTCCATAATTACGCCCAGATTGATAACAGCCTCGTTTATAACATTGCCGTCAGCATCTTTGGCGGGTTTTGCCGCGACCCCGAGTCTCGGTTTTGTGGCGTTAGCGGGCTCCAGTAAATAGTCGGAATATCTCGGCATTCCGTTGTCCATAAACTCTGTGACCAACTGGTCAAGGCCGGCGTCAGTCAACTCCTGAGGTACCTTGAAACCGAAAGGCGTGTATGACGAAACCGCTCCGGGCGAGTGGATATACTTATCGTCCGACTCGTTGTAGTAATACTGCTCGATCTTGACCTTGCCGACGCCCTCGGCGTTTTTAAACGCCGATGACGAGATGCTCTCCGCCTGTTTGGGGATCGTGAGAACGCCGACAGATACTTTTGTATCGGGATCATTTGCGCTTGCTATTTCTTCCTTAGGCTGATTTTTAAATATGCGGCCCTCAAACGCAACATCCTCTATTGTCTTTAAAGACTCGGGAAGCGTAAGCGTATCCATATTAAATTGCTTGGTATATTCTACCTTGTCATTTGTTTCACTCTTAACGTCGCAGCCAAAGGCGCGGTAGCCGATTTTCTCAACAGTGGAATTCGCGCCGCCGAAATCAATCTCTCCGACATACAAGCCGTAGAACGCGGAATCGTTGATGTTCTTAATTCCCGAAGGAATAACAAGCTTGCCTATGCCGTGTTCTTCCGAGGTCTCGGTTTTGTTAAGATGAGTGTTATAATCGGTACTCAATATGGGAGTGTTCTCCTCGGGCTGACCTATTCCCGTAATGGTTATTTCTACAGGTGCATTTGTATCCGGATCGTTGTAAGTGAGGCTTGTGGGAATTTCAAGCGTCGCGTTTTTGCCGACATTTGTGCCCAGATAGTACACAATGTCTCCGGTCACTCTGTTGAACTGCCAGTCTCCGGTCGTGTCAGTCACGGTGTAGGGCGTGTCTTTTTCGCCGTTCTTATAATTGATCGTGGCATAATACGCACCGTACGGGTGAGATTTAACTTCTGTCTCGTCAATGACCGTGTCACCCGCTGTCACAACGCCGTAAACCGAGCCCATTTTGGTGCCTTTCATATTAATTTCGGTAAGAGCGTTGCATCGCGAAAATCCGCCGCGGTCGATCGTCAGAGGAATATCGGTCTGATCGGTCTGAGAATGATCCACTCCGTCGGTTCCCTTAGTGTTGAATGTAACTGTTGTCATTCTGTCGCACTGACGGAACGCCCAATATTCAATTCTTCTCAAAGTCGAGGGCAGGGTCAGCGTCTTGAGGTTCTGGCACTGACGGAAAGCGTATTTTTCTATCGACACAATTCCCTCGGGCAAGGTGACGCTTGTCATCTCCTTCGCCTTCCAGAACGCGCTTGAGGGAACCTTAGTCATTTCGGTCATATCGCTAAAGTCAATCGTATTAAGAACGATATTCATCGGCTTTGAACCGAAGGCTCCGTCCGCTATGCCCTTTATGGTTATTGACTCGGTCGAGACGGACCCGTCATCACTAAGCTTGGGAACGCTTACCGGAACATCTATGTTCAGCGCGCCCGCTTTGTCTATATTATCCTTTTTATTGTCGTTAACGGTAATATAGCTATAGTCGCCCGCCGAAGCCGCTTCCGCCAGCGGAACGATCTCGGGCTCGGAGTTATCAGCCGCCAAAGGCTCAAGCGACAATGATGATGCGGCAGTGCCGTAGTCAAGCAAAATACCATAAACATTTATAGTTCCGCTGCGACGTTGTAATTTATATGTAGTATTTGCCTTTATATCAAAAGAAGCTACACCATTAATTGGTTCTGGTCTTACATTAGAAGCAGTACCATTTTCATACATATCAAATTTGCCGGTATTGCAGAACAAAACTGCTTCTCCATCTGCACTTGCTGTAAATGAAATTGTAATACCAGAATTACTTGTAATTTCTACATATTTAGTAAATGAATATGTCTTTCCATTATAAGTAGTTTGAACAGCGGGTTCTGCTTCTTTTATGCTGCTGTCACTCACATTTTCAAATGTAAATACTCCACTTGGATCGCCATTATTAAAGTTTGCAAAATCAAATGTCGGCTCACCTGTCTCGCCGCCGGGTGCGGGTGTGGGAGAAGGCTCCTCTGTGGGTGTGCTCGCTTCCGCTGTCGGCGAGGGAGAGGGCGTTTCAACGTCGCCGCCCGCCTCGGGTGTCTGCGTGGGAGTCGAAGGCTCAACGCTTCCGCCGTTGAATGTTATATCAATGGCAAGCAGCCTTGTTTCCCCGCTACGTCTTTGTATTTCATATGACGAGCCCGCTTTTAAATCAAATACAACCTTTTTAACATTATTGTTTTTATCGTCGTTAGCTATGTTCTCATAGCTTTTATTAAGATCGGTCCCGCCTTCTTTTACATAAATTGTACTACCTTCCGTTGTGAATACAAGAACGCAGGTTCCATCCTTTGGCGGCGTTATATAAAGTAGGCCGTCTGAGTTCATCTTCACACCCTTTGTGAAAGAAGTACCATTATACATAGTGCCCGAAATATCTTCACTCGATGTATTTTTATCCGTAACAGATGCTTTCGCCCCAAATGATATAAAACCTTCAATGCCTTGAAGCTCGCTCACACTGACATTATAGAACAGTGAATTCGCGTCCGGGTCAAAGGTCGGAGCCGGCGCGGTTGTAGTCGTGGGCTTACTTGTGGGAGAAGTGCTGCTGCCGCCAAGCGACTTGTTCACATAATATCTGTAATCGTTTTTGTCGTTTGTGTAATCCTTATCGGTCACAAGTTTTCCGTTTTCATATGTAACGTTTGACTTAAGGCCGTGGATAAGACCGGTGTCGGGGTCTATAACAAACGGCGAGTCGTTTTTATAAAAATCGCTGTCGGGATTCCACTTTACATAACCGTCAACATTTCCCCAAGGCGCGTCCGCGATCTGGTCGGGATCAAAAGCCGTACAGTCGATAAACAGATCCGCGGTGATGTTTGAAAACGCCTGTGTTCCGATCGTTTGAACACTTGCGGGGATCTTTATGTATCTTAAAGCGTCGCACTCATAAAACGCTCTCGCGCCGATCGAGGTGAACGCGGCGCTCGTGGGCAGTTTCACCGTTGACAGATTTTTGCAGTTATAAAAGCAGTTCTCGGGAATAGCCGGCAGATTTGCGGGAAGATTAACCGTCGTCAGAGCGGTGTCGTTTCCGCTAAAGCAGCCGAAGCCGAGCTCGGTTACCGACTCGGGCAGAGTGATCGTCGCAAAATCATTGGACGCAAAAGCTCTGGCGCCTATTTTTGTTATTTGGCAAGGGTCTGTTTCAGTGTTCGCGAATTCAACCGTTTTAAGCTCACAGCCCGAAAACGCGTCATCCGCGATTTCCTTAACGGGGTATTTTTTTACATTATCGCCTTCGCCTGTCTGCAAATATGACGGAAGAACGATCTCAACGGGAGAACCGTTCGCGCCCTGAACATAGTTATATCTGTTGATTATCGCGTACGTTCCCGTCGGGTCAAGCGACGCGGACAGATATGTATTGATGTCAATGGGGTCGCCGCCGGCAATTGGCGTTGCCGTGCCGTTGCTGCCGGTGAATACCGCGTCGGTATCAGCCGCCGTCAGGGCTATGCCGTCATTAAGCTGACCCCCCCCGACGCAAAAATCGTCATTCCGGGAAGAGTGGTCGCCACAAGCATAAGCGCCAGCAACATGGACAAAAGCCGTCTTGTCTTTCTCTTCATAAATCATCTCTCCTCATCTGAATTTTTATAATACATAGCATACCACTATGTTACATAACTATTAATTAGTTTAGCACTATTATAATACAAATTCAAGTATTTTGTATAATTTAGATAATATTTTACCGATTTTGAGAATTAAAGCACAAAATATATGTAATTTGATATTGCATTAAAAGAAAAAGGGGCGCTCCCGTTGGGGAGCGCCCACTTTTGATTTATTGCGCGTATACCGAGCCTTGGACTCCGGCGCTGCGCGATGTGGACCATTCTTTTTCAAGCTGTGCCCAGTCGCGCGGCTGTCTGATCTCCGTCCATTTCTCGTTGGTTTCGCCTTCCGCTCTCTCGTAGAAGTGAGAGTTTGTCGCTTCCTGAACCGCTGTGTAGTACCACGCGCTCGGGTCGCTGTTGTCGGTAAATGTTATCATTCCCGCGAGCAGACCTTCGACGGTCACATGTCTGTTCAGTATGTTGTTGACAAGCGTCATCGCTTCGGCTCTCGTGATGTATTGATCGGGTCTGAAGGTTCCGTCCTCATAGCCGTTTATCCAGCCTCTCGCCGCGGCTCTTCTGATATAGTCCTCGGCCCAGTGGCCCGATACGTCGCTGAACATGTCAACTCCGTCATACTCGCCGCTGTCGAACCTCGCCGCTATCGCCGCGAACTCGGCTCTTGTGATGAACGCGTCCGGCATGAAGCTGCCGTCCGGATATCCGGTCAGAACTCCCGCGCTGCTCATGGTCGAAACCGCGTTGTTGGACCACAGATCCGCCGAAACGTCGCTGTAGCCGTTGGTCTGTGACCAATACGCTCTGCGCGACTCGTCGGTCAGCATTCTGAAGAATATCGTCGCAACCTCGTCGCGGGCTATGTTGTTCTCGGGACGAACGTCGCCCTCGGGATAGCCAACGATGTAGGCGAAGTGATCCTCGTGGTTGAGCTGCGGCGTGTTGCCGCCTGTACCGCTTCCGCCGCCTCCGGTGCTCGGAGCGGGCGTCGGCTCGGGCGCCGCCGTCGGGGTGGCTGTCGGTGACGGATACCATCCGCCTCCGCCGCCTCCACCGCCGCTTCCGCCGCCGGTGGATACAGGCTTCCATATCGCGTAGAGCGTAACTCCGTCAGTCGGCATCAGGAAGGTGTCTCCCGCGGTGTATTCCGCGTCTGACGCCTTCGCGTTCTTGCTCCAGCCGAGGAAGTTGTAGCCGCTTCTTGTCAGCTTCTCGCTTGTTACCGTTACGGTCTCGCCCGCGTCGTAAACATTGCTGTCAACCGGGGCTTTGACGCCTGCGGCGCCGTTCACGTCATAGATGACCTGCTTGTAATCCGGAATTCCGTCGGGATATACCGCCGGGCCGGTCGTGGGCGTCGGCGCCGCGGTCGCGTCAGGGTCGGGTGTGACGCTCGGGTCAGCTGTGGCCGCCGGAGGAGGCGTTACCGCAGTTGTTCCGCCCTTGCTGTCTACGGCCCATACCGCGTATACCGTGATGTCGCTGTCACTGAATACGACCTCGTCAATTATCTCGGCGGCTGCCTGCTCGGTTCCGCTCGTGATAAGCTTATCGCTCTTTTTGAGGCTCCAGCCGAGGAATATCGCGCCGGTTCTTGTCACGCTGCCGTCCTTAAGAGCCGCAACGCTGCCGCTTCCGTAGTCAGTGTTGTCAACCGGTACCTCGCCGCCGTCTGCGCCGTTGCCGTCGTATGTCAGCTTAAGCGCGGGCACCTGCGTGGGCTGCGGCTCCGCCGTAGGTTCTTCCGTGGGCTCCGCCGTGGGTATCGGCTGATCCGTGGGTATCGGCTCATCCGTGGGTGTCGGCTCATCCGTGGGAGCCGGAGTCGCATCCGGCTCGGGCGTTGCATCGGGTGAAGGCGCGGGTGTCGCCTCGACCGCGTCCCAAATAGCATACAGAACATCAAGTCCGTCACCCTTGGTGAAGAAGTCTCCAGCCTGATAGAGGCTGCCGTCGGGTTTGGTTCCGGAGCCGTTGTTATAGTTCAGGCTCCAGCCGAGGAACTCGTGGCCCTCGCGAACGGGGGTCTCGCTTGTTACCTCAACATCGTCGCCCGGAACATACTCGCCCTTGTCAACGGGAACGTTTTCAACCGGCTCTCCGCCGCTGTTGCCGTCGTAGCGAACCTGCTTGTAATCGGGTATGCCGTCGGGATCGGTCACGCTCGGATCGGGGTCTCCGCCGTAGCTGTCAGCCGCCCATACCGCGTACACGTCAACGCTGCCGGTCAGCGGGTCAATGTCTGTTATGATCTCGGGCATCGCTTCATGTCTTAAGAATACCGTTGTGTTCTGCGTCAGGCTCCAGCCCGCGAACGCCGCTCCGTCTCTGGTAAGCTTCAGCTTTCCGTCGGGATCAAGCGTTACCTTTTCACCGTATGTCCATGTGTTTCCGTAAACCGCGCTGTGCTCAACCGAGTCAACGGTGATCTCGCCGCCGTCGCCGTTATAGGTGATCGCGCCCTCGTTGGCGTGATACGTCAGCGACAGCTCCGCGCCGCTCCACTGAGCCACAAGCACAAGGCCTGTGGGCGGAATGTCGGTGATCACTTCGTCGGGCTGATACAGCTTGCTCGCGGGATCGTCCTTGATCTTCCAGCCCGTGAAGCTGTAGCCTCCCTCTCTGCTCGGAACCGCTCCGGCGACCGTTCCGACGCCGTCGGTTACAAGCGATGGATTGTGAGGCATGCCGGTTACAGTGCTTTCCTCTCCCGCGGGAACGCCCGGCTCATAGAGTATCTGCGCGTAATCCGCGATACCGTCGCCGTTGCTGTCCTCAGCCCATACAGCGTACATCGTCATTATCATGCCTTCAGGATCGTCGAGCGTGAACGGAACCAGATCGCCAGTCTTTATCAGACCTGCGGGCGCCTGCGTTACATTGCCGTTCGCGTTCAGCAGATCGTCCGCGACCGCCTTGTTGGCCGTCCAGCCGACGAACGCCGCTCCGCTCTTTCTAAGTTCGCCCTCGTTGGAGGCGTTGATCTCATCGGTGAGCTCGTACGCCACGGGATCGACAGGCGCGCTGCCCTCGGTCGCCGTCGTGCCGTTATACACAACGTTGTAAACTCTGCTGTCGGGCTCCCAGATCGCGTAAAGCACATCGAGGCCGCCGGTCTTTGTGAAGGTCTCGCCCGGCTGATAGAGGCTGCCGTCCGTTTCGGCGGGGCTGTTCAGGCTCCAACCCTTGAAGTGATAGGTCATGCCCGTATCACCCGCGCGCGTCGGAGCGTTCAGAACATCTACCGAAGCGCCAAGCTCATACTTGCCGCCGTCGTTCGGGATGTTCGTGACCGTCGCGCCCGCGGCGATCTCCGCCTCGGTCAGGTTCGCGTCATACATTACCTGATACATATCGGGTATGCCGTCGGGTTTGCCCGGCTTGCCCGGCGTGGGCGTCGGCTCTTCCGTTGCGTCGGGATCCGGCGTCGGCTTCTCAGTCGCGTCGGGATCCGGCGTCGGTTTCTCTGTCGCGTCGGGATCCGGCGTCGGTTTCTCTGTCGCGTCGGGATCCGGCGTTATGCTCGGATCATCCGTCGGCGACGGCTCGATCTCGCCCGTGCCGCCGATGTTGTCCTCGCCCCACAGAGCGTATACCGTCAGATTTCCGGTCGTCGGGTCTACGAAGTTCGCTATTGTTTCGTCGTCATAAGTAACCGCGGTTACTGTCTTTCCGTTAATTTCATCAAGGCTTGCCACAACGCCGTTTGTTCCGACATTCTTGTCAAGTGTCCAGCCGACGAACGCGTATCCCTCTCTTGAAGCAAATCCGGGCTCTCTGCTGTCTATTGCCGAGATGTCGGCAAGCGTCGCCGTCTCGTTGTGCGAGAATATCAGCCTTGACAGATAGTCGTTTGACTCTTCGCCGTTGTCGTTCTTGTTATATGTGAGTGTGTAATCGGTCGTCCAGATCGCGTACAGCGTGTCGGTGCCCTCGTTCTTCGCGAAGCTGTCGCCCGCAGCGTAGAGCTTGTCGTAATCCGCCTCTTCAACGTTCGGATCGTTCAGGCTCCAGCCGACGAAGTGGTATCCGTCATCACGGATGGGAACCGAGCGGTCCGCCTCGAGTACTTCAATGTAAGCTCCCGCTCTGTACGGATTGTTGTCAGCGGGAATGTGCTGAACATTCGCCGCTGCCGCGTCAGCGCCGCCCAAATTCGGGTCGTATACGACTCTGCCCTCGAGGTAATCGGGTGTGCCGTCGCCGTTAACGTCAGCCGCCCATACCGCGTAGAGCGTCATTGTCACGCTCGCGCCGCCGTCGGGAACCAGCTCAACCAACGTTCCGGCGCCGTGGATCTTAGTCTCATCGTCGGGCTGTTTATCGATCACGCTCTTGAAGTAATCAGCGTTCGCGTCATAATCGGCCTTCTTTACCCAGCCGATGAATACCGCGCCGTCCTTCTTGAGGTTGTCGCCCGCCGCCGTTGTGATCTGTTCATTCAAAGCGTACTTGAGCGGGTCGTTAGGCATATCGCTGCTCGGGTCAACCTTTACGCCGCCGTTCGCCTCGTAGACAACGCTGTAGATATTCTCCGCTGCCGTCCACTGAGCCGTGAGGACATCAAGTCCGTCGGACTTCGTGAAGGTTTGACCGGGCTGATATATCTGCTCGTCAGCCGCGAGCTTCCAGCCGCTGAATACATACGGAACGCCGTTGAGTTTGAGCGTGGTCGTCGGAACTCCGTTTTCGCCGGATTTTACCGTAACATCTTCATTCGCGCTGTAAGGCTTGTCGTCAACGGGAATTCCCGTTACCGTCTCGCCCGCCGCGATCTGCTCGGGAGTCAAACCGCCAACGTAGCGCACCTGATAACGGTCGGGAATGTTGTCGGGCTCCGTTCCGGGCTCGCCTCCGCCGTTGTTGGTGCCGCTCTTATCCTCGGCCCATACCGCGTATACGTCGATGTCGGATGTTCCGAATGTCACATATTTGCTGAGCTCGGGCAGCTTTTCGCCGTCATTGTAGGTCTGCTTGTCGGGCTTTGTCGTGCTCCAGCCCGCGAACGCGTAGCCTGCGGGAGCCGCAAATCCGGTCTTGCCGTCGGCCCATGTGATGCTTTCGGCAAGCGCGACGCTCCTGTTGGAACCGTATGTCTCCTCGGACTCGTGAATATCCGTCTCGACGTTTTCGTCCGCTTTGGTGTTTGCGTGGTACTTGATCTTATACTCGCCGCTGCTCCATATCGCGTACAGAACGTCAAGTCCGTCGCTCTTGGTGAAGCTCTTGTCAACTGCCGTTGTTCCGTTGGGCTCGTTCAGGCTCCAGCCAATGAACTCATAGCCGTCTCTTACGGGTATGCCAGCCTGCAGGTCAACCGTGCTGCCCGGCGTATACTCGCCGTTGTCGGTGGGAACGCCGGTGACGGTGTCGCCGCTGCCGTTTCCGTCGTAGCGAACCTGCTTGTAGTCGGGTATAGTGTCACTGCCCGTCACGCTCGGATCGGGATTGCCGTTATATGTATCCGCCGCCCATACCGCGTATACAACGACCGGCTGCGTCAGCTCGTCTATCTGAGTGATGATCGGAGGCATAGCCTCTTTTCTCGCGTACTTGACCGCGCTTCCGTCCGCATTTGCGGTGTCGGTGAGGCTCCAGCCCTCGAATACCGCGCCGTCAAGCCTCATTTGAACCTTAGGCGTATTCGCGGGATTATAGAGTTCTACAGTCTCGCCGTAAACAAGCGGAGTGTCGGGATAGATATGCGTGTGCGTTACCATATCATTGTCACCCGGAACGTCGTCGTGAATAATCGATCCACCCGCCGCTTCATAGTAGATCTCCAGATCAACCGGCGTCCACTGCGCGGTGAATACAACGCTGTGGTTCGGCATGTTGAACTGTGACATCTGTCTTGCCGTCCGGTCATATCCGTAGGTCTGTCCGTTTTCTTCGGCTGTGAGACTTTCTGTCTTCCAGCCCGCGAAGTTATATCCGACTCTCGCGGGGGTCTGACGCGCTACGAAGGTTTGCTCTCCTACAACACCGGTGTGGGGATCGGGCATGTTGTAAACCGGTTCGCCGCTCGCGCCTGCCTCGTAGAATACCTGGCTGTAATCCGGTACGCCGTCACGGTCGGTGTCCGCCGCCCATATCGGATAGAGGTGCAGCGTCTTTGTGCCGTCAGCGGGCTCAGTGTCGATCATATTTCCGATAAGAGTTTGATTGATAGTTACGAGAGTTCCAGCCTCTAAGAAGTTCTCTCCTGTCGGCAGTGTCGTAACGGCGTCGGTTCCAACGCTCGATCCAATGTTCCAACCCGCGAATACCGCGTCGGTTTTCGTCATGCTTCCGCTGCCCTGGATCACAGCCTCGTCGCCCTCGGCGTATGTTCTGAGTCCATGCGGCGCTTCACCCGTGGTCTTGCCGTCGTCGTGATATTTAATCCTGTAAATATCATTGGGCGTGTTCCATACCGCGTAGAGCGTGGTTCCGCTCAGCTCGGCGTTCATTTTCTCGATCGTTCCGGGCATATGGAAGTGGCTCTCGTCAATGCTGCCGTCATCGGTCTTTCTGTGCGCCCATCCGGCCAGGCTGTAACCTTCGGGTATCTTATCCTCACCGTCGACTATATGGTTTATGTCGAGGAAAGTGATCGAATCGCCGAAGCCGTAGAGATTGTTGTCCTCGGGCGCGATGACATCTTTCTTGACGTCGTCGGTCCAGTTGGGATCATCCTGCGGATAGTTGGCGTCATAGAATATCTGCATATAATCGGGCTTGTCGTCGGTTCCCGCAGAGCCGTCAGGACCCTTCTTTTCATCCTTCGCCCATACCGCGTAAACGTCGATCGTCTTGCCGCCATTCAATGTCGCGGCATCAAACGTCACGGTTCCGCTCTCGATGATTTCGGCGTCCTTCTCGCTATTCTCGTCTGTAACGTCGGCGGGGTCTTTCTTAAAGCTCCAGCCCACAAACGCGTAACCCGCTTTTGTGAACATCGGCTGCTCGGGATTATCAAGACTCTTGTTTTTGCTGAGCTCAACAACGTTATTGTCATTGTACTGCTTGGAATCGGTAACAGTAACGTCCTCGGCGCCGTTGTTGCCGTGGTATACCAGGCTGTATGCCGTCGTCCACTGCGCGTACAGCGTGTCATAGCCGTCGGTCTTGATAAACGATCCGTCTATGTCGACCTGAGCGCCGTTTACCGGATCGTTCAGTCTCCAGCCGGTGAATGTCCATCCTTCGCGAACGGGGTTTCCACCCTCCGCCTTGTCGCCGCTGATATCTACCAACTCTAAGGGAGCGATATCCTGATTGTTCTTAAACTTAGGCGTGGGAATGTTTTCTACACTGTCGCTGCCCGCGTTCATATCATAGCCGTACTGGAAGTAGTCCTCGATCGTATCTTTGTTGCCGTCCTTCGCCCATACCGCGTAAACCGTGATATCGCCGCTCGCGAAGGTCACGGTGTCAGTCAGCTGCAGATCAGCCGCCGCTCCTTGGGTCATAATATCCTTATGCTTAATCATTGACCAGCCAAGGAACTTAAATCCGTCTCTCGCGGGCTCATTCTGCTGACCGGACGCGGTCTTGTAGCTTTCCGCAAGTGAGTCTACTTTTGATTCGCTGCGGTGAACCTCTTTGTCGGCAACTATCGGCAAGCTGTCATGGTTCAGATCAAACTTCAAAGTGTAGTCGCCTTCCCATACCGCATACAGTACGTCGAAACCGTCGGTCTTGGTGAATTTGTCGCCGCTCTTATAGAGCGTCTCACCATTCATTGTAGCGTCCGGATTGGGCTTATATCCCGTGCCGTCCGGTTTGTTAAGACTCCAGCCTTTGAATACATATTTTTCAAGCGTCGGAACCTCGCCGGCTATCGTGATCTGCTCGTCGACGTTGTGCTGCGCATAATCATTCGTCGGCATTGGCGAAGGCTCGCCGCTCGCCGCCGCGGGTTTGTTCGCATCGTATCTGTACTGACTGTAGTCGGGTATGTTGTCGCCTTTGTCTCCACTGCCGTAGCTGTCGTCCGCCCACAACGCGTAAACGGTTGTGGCGTTGCCCTCAAGCTGTATCATGCTTATCTTAAAGCCTGCCTCGGAGCTGAGAATAATCGGATCATGGCTCTGCTCGCTCCAGCCCAGGAAGATCGCGTTTGTCCTGGTCGGCCTCGCCTCGGTATCAAGAGTTACTATATCGTTTCTCTGATATGTGGCAGTCTTGGGGATTGGGTGTTCCGCGTTGTCCTCGCCGCCGTTTAAGTCATATGTGAGCGTAACATTGTCGTCCGCTCTCCAAATGGCGTACAGCGTGTCAGCGGTCGCGCTCTTGCTAAATGTTCCGCCCGACTGATAAATATTGTCTTTATCGGGCAAAGACGCTCCCTTTTCGAGATCGGATATCTGCTCGTTCAGGCTCCAGCCCATAAAGTGGTATCCGCTGCGAACAGGCGCTCCTTCCAAAACTACCACCGATCTGCCCGGTTCATATGTGCCCTGATCATTCGGCAGGTTTGTAACTCCTTCGGCATTTCCGTCATAGAATACCTGCGTCTGATCCGGCTTGCCGTCGCCTTTGTTTCCGGGATCAGAAGGATCGCCCTTAGTATCCGCCGCCCATACCGCGTAGACATGGAGTTCTTCTCCCTCATGTATTGTGTCGGTCGTGGCTATATCGGGCAGAGCCTCGTTCGCGCCGTACTTCTTGCCCGACGCGTCGGTCTTCTTTGTCCAGCCCGCGAATACGCAGCCTTCGGGAGCCTTCTTCTGCTCACTATCGAGCTTGCCGCTCGGGTCGATCGCCTTGTCATACTCAACGGTCGCGTTGTTGGGATACGGCTCGGACTGATACGAAGCGCCCGTACCGTTGTTAACATGATATGTTACTCTGTTCTCGTTAAAGTCGGCAATTCCGTTGTTGTTGCTGTCATTTGCCCATACCGCGTAGAGCGTCATGGTTCTGGCCGTCTTGTCAAGATTTGCGTCGTCGCTGAGTATTGTTCCCGCTCCGGGTCTGATAAGTCCCTCGGGAGCCTCTGCAACGTTGGTATCCGGTGTCAGCTTATCTTTATCGGTTTTCTTTACCCAGCCGATAAGAACAGAGTTCGCTTTTGTCAGCGGCGTTTCTCCTGTATTGCCCGCCGCTACAACTCTGTCGCCTATCGCGTATCTCACCGTGTCGGTCGGAACGGTTCCGCTCGCCGCGGAGTCGTTCTTGTCATATACAACCTTGTATATCTTAGTGTCAGCCGTCCACTGCGCTTTGAGCACATCAAGCTTGTCGGTCTTGTTGAAAGTCTCGCCCGGCTGATAAATTTTTTCAGTGCCGTCGTTAAGCGTCCAACCGGTGAAGGTATAGCCTACCTGATCGCCGGTCGCCGAAATGGTCGGCAGACCGCCGGTGCTGATAACGGTGACGTCGCTGCCCGCCGCGTAGGTGTTGTTGTCAACCGGAATGTTGCTTACCGTCTGACCTTCTGCCAAACCTTCGGGCAGATTTGCAAGATAGCGTACCTGCTGTCTGTCGGGCTTTTCGTCGGGAGTTCCGATCTCGTCACCCTTATTGTCATTGGTACCGCTCTTATCCTCGGCCCATACCGCGTATATGTCCTCATCGGCCGTGCCGAATGTTACGTATGTTTTAAGATCGGGCAGATCTTCGCTGTCAAGATACGTTTGCTTATTCGGGTTCGGCTTTGTCCATCCTGCGAACGCGTAGCCCGCGGGAGCGTTGAAATCGCGTCCGTCGGTTTTCATGGCATCCGTTACGCCTCTCTCGAGCGGAACGGACGAGTTATTGCCGTGTTTCGTGGGATCGGCGTATACCGATTCGCCTTCCTCCTTATTATTGGCGTGGTATCTGAGCTCGTAATTTCCGACCGCCCATACCGCGTACAGCACGTCAAGTCCGTCGCCCTTGGTGAAGCTCTTTTCTTTAATCACATCACCCTCGGAAGCGTTGGGATCATTAAGAGCCCAGCCCTTAAATTCGTATCCCACTCTGTTGGGCGTGCCTTCCTTCAGGTCAACCGTATCGCCCGGCGTGTACTCGCCGTTGTCGGTGGGAACGCCGGTGACGGTGTCGCCGCTGCCGTTTCCGTCGTAGCGAACCTGCTTGTAGTCGGGCTTGTTGTCGCTGCCCGTCACGCTCGGATCGGGGTTGCCGTTATATGTATCCGCCGCCCATACCGCGTAAACGTCCACAAATCCGGTCAAATTCTCAACCTCGATTATGATCGGTGGCATAGCCGTCTTTCTGGCGTATGTCACTGCCTTTCCGTCAGTCATTGTGTTGGTGTAGCTCCAGCCCGCGAATACCGCGCCGTCAAGCTTCATCTGTACTTTAGACTCGCTCAGTCCGTCAGGATAGAGTTTAACGGTCTTGTTGTATGAGTCATTAAGCGAATCATCGCCGTAAATATGCGTGTGGGTTATCGCCTCATCGCCTTCATCACCGTGCGCGCCGTCCTCATGGATCATCTTTCCGCCTGCGGAATGGTATGTGATCTCCAGACTAACCGCAGTCCACTGCGCGGTAAACGTAACGCTGTGGTTCGGCATTTTGAAGCTGTTTGTCTGACTGTCTCCTCTGCCGTAAACCGTGTCGGGTATTTCAAGATCATTGGTCTTCCAGCCCGTGAACCTGTAGCCGGTCCTTGTGGGTCTCTGGAACGCTACCTGAACGGTCTCACCATTTACGCCGGTATGGGTGTCGGGCATGTTATAAACCGTATCGCTTACACCCGATACATAGAATACCTGGCTGTAATCGGGAACACTGTCACGGTCGGTGTCCGCCGCCCATATCGGATAGAGGTGCAGCGTCTTTGTGCCGTCAGCGGGCTCAGTATCGATCATCTTTGCGATGAGAGCTTGGTTGATAGTTACGAGAGTTCCAGCCTCTAAGAAGTTCTCTCCTGTCGGCAGTGTCGTAACGGCGTCGGTTCCAGCACTCGATCCAATGTTCCAACCCGCGAATATCGCGTCGGTTTTCGTCATGCTTCCGCTGCCTTGGATCACCGCCTTGTCGCCCTCAGCGTATGTCCTGAGTCCCTGCGGAGCAGCGCCCGAGGTCTTTCCGTCCTCGTGATACTGAACTCTGTAAATGTCTGTCGGGTCGTTCCAGATCGCGTAGAGAGTCGCTCCGCTGAGATCTTCATTCATTTCCGTAACGGTTCCGGGATCGTGTATATGCCATGATTTCACAACGGTTCCGCTATAGTCTTCCTCGCTCTTGGAGTGCGCCCATCCGGCCAGGCTGTAACCCTTTGGTATGTTTTCCTTGCCCTCTATATCGCGGAATGTGATCTGATCGCCGAAGCTGTAGAGATTGCTGTCAACCGGCGCAGTTACCGCCGCCTTGACGTCACTCGTCCAGTTGACGTCGCTCGGATAGTTAGCGTCATAGAACAACTGCTTGTAATCCGGCTTGCCGTCGCCTTTGTCGCTTCCGTCCGGCTCCTTGTCACCCTTAACGTCCTTCGCCCATACCGCGTAAACGTCGATCGTCTTGCCGCCATTCAATGTCGCGGCGTCAAACGTCACGGTTCCGCTCTCGATGATCTCGGCGTCCTTCTCGCTCTTCTCGTCTGTAACGTCAGCGGGGTCTTTCTTAAAGCTCCAGCCCACAAATGCATAACCCGCTTTTGTGAACATCGGCTGCTCGGGATTATCAAGACTCTTGTTTTTGTTGAGCTCCGCAACGTTATTGTCGTTGTACTGCTTTGGATCGGTAACGTCCTCGGCGCCGTTGTTGCCGTGGTATACCAGGCTGTATGCCGTCGTCCACTGCGCGTACAGCGTGTCATAGCCGCCCGTCTTGATAAACGATCCGTCTTTCTCGACCCATGCGCCGTTTGCCGCGTTGTTCAGCCTCCAGCCGAGGAACGTCCAACCCGCGCGAACAGGATCGCCGCCGATTGCTTTGTCTTCCGCGATCTCAACCTTTTGATTCGGTGTGATATTATTTTTCTTAGGCGTGGGAATGTTTTCTACACTGTCGCTGCCCGCGTTCATATTATAACCGTACTGGAAGTAGTCCTCAATTCCGTCGCCGTCTTCGGGGCCTTCGCCGCCCTTGACGTCGGTTGCCCATACCGCGTAAACCGTGATATCGCTGCTTTCGAAGGTCACGATTCCGCTGCTGCGGTCGATTATATTGGGCTGCGCCGCCTGATAAGAACCGTAAGACTGAATGTCATTAAACTTAGTCAGCGACCATCCGAGGAACTTATATCCTTCTCTTGTGGGATCGCCCGACTGTAACGTATTATAAATATCATACGGTTTAGCGGGGGTTTCGGTCTTATGAACCTCTTTGTCGGCAATTATCGGCAAGCCGTCATGGTTCAGGTCAAACATCAAGGTGTAGTCGCCTTCCCATACCGCATACAGCACGTCGAAGCCGTCGGTCTTGGTAAAGCTGCCATCCTTGGTATAGAGATCTGTTGAGCCCTCTTTATATCCCGTGCCGTCGGACTTGTTCAGGCTCCAGCCCTTGAATACGTAATTATCAAGCTTCGGCTCCTCAGTCGCGATCGGGATAGAATCGCCTTTGCTCTTCTCTTCGTAAACATTGGTCGGCATTCCGCTGACTTTGCCGCTCGCCGCGGCGGGTTTGTTCTCGTCGTACTTATACTGACTGTAGTCGGGTATGTTGTCGCCTTTATCTCCGCTGCCGTAGCTGTCGTCCGCCCACAAAGCGTAAACAGTTGTGACGTCATCGTTGCCCATAACCACATTGGTTACCAGATAGTCAAGTTCCGCCTTGGTGATAATAGGCTCGTGCTGCTGCAAGCTCCAGCCCAGGAATATCGCGTTTGCCCTTGTCGGCTTCTTTTCCGTGTCAAGCGCGACCGTGTCGCCCGCGAAGTGATCCGTCACATCAGCGGGAACATCTCCCGTACCGCCGTTTGCGTCATAATGCAGCGTTACAGATTTCTTTGCTTGCCACTGTGCCTCAAGAATGAGACCCTCAGGGGGAACGGTCACGTTTCTCTGACCGCTGCTGTATGTCTGCGTATTATCCTTTACCGTCCAGTTCATGAAGTCACGCGCGTTCCTGTGAGGAACAACGTCAGACAAAGTGGCCGTGTTGCCCGTGACGGTCTGAGCGGGAGGCATGCCCTCCGCTTTGTCTTCGCCGTCGCCGTCATTCGGCAGATAGATGATTTGATTATAATCGGGTACTCCGTCGCCGTTTGAATCGGCTGCCCATACCGCGTACAGCTTCATCACTTGTCCCTGTGGTTGAACATAAGTGGTCGTGCCCGCTGTAAGAACACTGTCCAAATTCGCCCTTGTGGGTGTGATCTTCGCGTTGACCGACCAGCCCACAAACACACTCGCGCCATTTTTCTTGACATCGCTGTCCTTCACGGTTACCGACTTGCTTTCGGAATTCAGATCGACCGCGTAATATGTCTTATCGTCGGTAGGAGTGTTGCCTTCCCCGCCGTTTAAATCATAAACGACCTTATATTCATCGGCATCCTTCTCCCATACCGCGTAGAGCACATCGAGCTTTTTGCTCTTTGTGACTGTTTCTCCGGGGTGCAGCAGCGTTGAACCATTCGGATTTGTTATATTATATTTCTGATCCGTGCTCCATCCGACAAAGTGATATCCGCTTGTCTCGTCGCCGCCTATTGTTATCAGGGGCGTCTTGCCGCCCGCCGCGAGCATAACGGTGAAGTTCTGCTTGTCTCTGTAATCATTCGGGTCGATCGGAATATTCACCGCGGCGACATCTTTGCCGCTATTGGCCTCACTGACGGCGCTCGGGATATTGGCATCATACTTAACCTGATATACGTCGGGTATGGTATCCGTTCCGCCGCCCTCGGAATTTCCGTAGGTATCCGCCGACCATGCGGCATACACGTTCACATCTGTTGTTCCGAATGTCACGCTGTCAATAAATTTCTTGCCTTCCAAATCCTCCACAAGACCGTTGTTGATCTTATTAGCCTCATCCGTCCAGCCGACAAACGCGTAATTCAAAGCCGAGAAATTGAGTGAGGCATCGCTCGGCTCTCTCAAGCGGGTAACGGCTTTTTCGGGATATCTGTTGGATGACGCCACGGCGGCTCCCGTGCCGCTCGGCGGATAGTTCGGGTAATAATTGAGCGAGTATGTGGGCGCATCAGTCCAAACGGCATAGAGGGTTATACCGTTTGAGGTGTCTATATGCTTGTCGGAGCCGTATATATCTTTTTCAATATTGATTGAGCTTCCGACAGTATAAGGGGGTGTTCCTATTGCCGTTTGTTTTGTAAGGCTCCAGCCCACAAAGCTGTGCTGATCCCATTTTGCGGCCTCACTCGCATCAAGCTGCTGAACAATTATCGTGTTGCCAAGCTCATATGCGTTGGGGTCAGTGGGAACATTGATTTCGGGAACCGCTATTCCCTTGTCATACTTAACCTGCTTATAATCGGGCGTTCCGTTGTTGTCGCTGTCCACAGCCCACAGGGCGTAAACATTAATATCATCTTCTGCGAATGTGACGCGCTCGATCATCGGATTATCTCTTTCGTCGGTATGGCTCTTAACGGGACCCTTTTTGTCCCGTGTCCAGCCGAGGAAGGTGTAGCCTTCGGCTGTAAGTTTTCCGGTATTGCCGACGAGATCCACAACGTCGCCGGTGACTTTTCCGCTCACCGGATCGGGAACAACGCCCGTGCCTGCTTCTCCAGGCCAATTCGCGTTATATGTCAGTTTCTTATAGGCGATTGGCTGCCACTGAGCGTAGAGCGTGTCAAGCTGAGCGCCCTTTGTGAAGTGGTCGCCGAATTGATAGAGTTTACCCGTCTCAGGATTTGTTTCCGAGACGTCATCCTTGTTGAGGCTCCAGCCAAGGAAGGTGTAGCCCTCAAGCGTGGGATCGGGTCCCGCCACAAACGCGTGCTGACCTATCGTGTGCTCTTCGTAATCGGAGGGCACTCCCTGCACCTCAACATCTAAAGCTTCTTCCGGCTTGTTGCCGTCATACTTTATCTGATAGATATCGGGAACCTTGTCGGGCGCGGGAGTAACATCCGGGCCGCCGGGTGCCGGCGTGGGTCCGAATGTGTCGGTCGACCATACGGCGTACACGTCTTTGTCCGCATCCATAATTATGGTGTCGCCCAGGATAGTGGGGAATTTTTCGCCGTCGCCAAGAACATCGCCGTATGCCGGTTTGAGTGTACCACCATTCGCCGTCGGCTTCTCGGTTGTCCAGCCGACAAATATGTGATTATCTTTATGGAAGTTGTTTATATATATTTTGTCCGCGTCCTCGATCTCGGCGCCGTTCTTTTCAAGCGGCACGATTCCGGGCTGTATTCCGGTAACCTTCTTCCACTCCGGTCTATCATCTTCGCTCTCGGTTTTTGAGTCAAGCACGCCGCCGTTCTCATTATATGTAAGCGTATAGCTTCCGTCCTTCGCCCACACCGCGTACAGAGTGTCGGTATAGCCGTTTTTGGTGAATTTCTGGCCCGGCTGATACAGCGGTCTGCCGTCGTCGTCCTTGGCATTGTTGAGGCTCCAGCCTATGAATATGTAACCCTCAAGAGTCGGAACTTTATCTTCGGGAACTTGGAAGTCCTTGCCGATTTGCTCCACGGGTACCGCGGTATTCTCGGGCTTGCCGCTTGCTTTCTCGTCCTCGACCTTCTTGGGACCATCTCCGTCATTTTGGTCGGGATAATAGCCGTAGTCATAGCGCACCTCACAGGCGTCGGGCATCTTGTCGGGCTCGTCGGTCGACGGGCTCGTCACGTCCTTCGCCCATACCGCATAAACCGTGACGGGTCCCTCAACATTAATTGCCTCATTTAGGATATTCACGCTGCCGAGCGGATGATCCACGGTGCCGTATTCCGCAATGCCGTTCGCGGCGTTATCCTCGGTCCAGCCGATGAGGATATAGTTGGCCTTTTCGGGCGCCTTTTCCAAATCGCCGTTTTTGCTGCCCGTGAAGTCAACGGTGTCATTTAACTTATGCTCAACCGTCTTATCTTTGGAAACATCGTCGATATTTCCGCCGTTTAACACATATTTTACCGCTATGGTATCATCCCACTGGGCGGTGAGAACCAATCCGCTTCCGGGAATATCGCTGCGGGATATTGTTTTGACCTCTTTGCCGTATTTATTGGCATCATCCGCTTTGGAGCTCTTCCAATAGCTGAAAACATGGCGGCTGTCCCAAACGGGAACGTCGGTTATAACGTCAACATTTCCATCCTCTGGTATCGCCGTTGCGTACGGGAATGTTTTTGCGGGTTCTCCGGTAAACTTTCCGTTATCGCCGGCCGCGCCCGAGCGATAGATGATCTGGTCATAATCGGGCGTTTCGTCGCCGTTGGTGTCTACTGCCCATACCGCGTAGAGGATCATAACGCCTGTGGTGTCGCCGGGTGTCATTTGTGTCGTACTACCCGGTTTGATCAGCTTTTTGCCGTCATCTTCGCCTTGAAGAGCTGTATAGTCATCGCTATCTTTCGCGCTTATCGCGGGGTACCTCGTCTTGCTCCAGCCGAGGAAGGTATGGCCGTAGCGCACAAATTTATCATTGCCGTCAAGCTCCGGTCCTTTGTTGTCCTTGACCGTGACATCTTGTTCTTTGACATACGTCGTTTCGTCAATCGGGGCGTTGCCCACATTCGAGCCGTTTCCGTAGTACAGCACATGATACTCGGTGGGATTGCCTTCCCAGATCGCGTACAGAGTGTCGCAGCCCGCCGTTTTGGTGAACTTAGTCGGATCTGACTCGTAATTATATGTGCTGCCTTCGGGTTTTACGCTCGAGGGATAATAGAGCTTTGCGTCCCCTTCAACAGTGGGGGTGTTGAGGCTCCAGCCCATAAACGTGAAGCCATTGCGCGTGGGTATGCCGTTCTGAATCGTAACGTTCGTGCCTTGGTCATATTTTCCTTCGTCGGTGGGTATACCCGATACCGCGCCGGCGGTGGCGTTGCCGTCGTATATAACCTGATAATAGTCGGGCACTCCGTCGCTTTTGTTTCCGCCGCCCTCGACACTTGAATCCTTTGCGTCAACCGCCCAGGCCGCGTAGAGGTTCATCACATTCTGGCCGTCGTCCGCCTTGAGAGGCACGGTACCGGCTTTAGCGGGATCGGTTATGCCGGAAGTCTGATTTCTGATATACAGTTCGCCGTCTGTCGCGAGCTTTTTCAGTTCTTCAATTGATATTATTCTGGCGTGCGAGCTGTTGCGCGTCCAGCCGAGGAATACCGCGTAATCAAGGGTCGGCCAATAGGTCGGCTCTGCCGTCTCATCGTCGGGCAGGCCTTCAATTGTTTTGCTTGTGAAGGGCACATCGGCGCCCGCCGCGTATCTTGTGTTGTCAACGGGCTTTTGATCGCCCCAGGCGCCGCCGTTCTCGTGATAGAGCACGCCGTACTTCACGGGCTCCCAAACGGCGTAAAGCTCAACCAGTCCGGCATTCTTTGTGAACTTGGTGTCGTCCGCTGCCACGGTGAATTCGCTGTAGTCGCCGTAAGGAGTGCTTCCTACCGCCATCTGCGCGGGCTGATAGGGGCTGTTTGCATGATCGGTTCCAAATATCGAGGCAAGATTGTTGTCTCTTTCAAACGCAGTCTTATACTCTTGAACTTTATATCCCGCCGCGTACCATCCGCGGAACTCATAGCCCTCAAGCTGCGGAAGTCTCTGTGAGGCGTCCGAAGGCATAACGGTCACCTCAGCGCCCGCGGCGTATCTGTTTGTGTCGGTTGGCAGGTAGCTCACGTTTCCCTCGGGACTTCCGGGAGCGTTTGTTTTGCCGTCGGTATAGATAACCTGCTCGTTGTCGGGTATGCCGTCGGAACTGTTTCTGTCGGTTCCGCCGCCGCGTTTATCCTCGGCCCATACCGCGTAAACATCGGTGCTCGGACTGCTCTTAGTGTTGACCGTGGTGATCGGGAAATCGGCTAAAGTATCACTCTCGTCAATATTCTCATTAAGCTTTCCGTCTGCCTTTATATAGTTACTGTCATTATATTTGCTATTCGTTGTCCAGCCCACGAAGGTAACCGCCGTGCCGTTTATAGGCGCATGCGTGGGCTTGACATCGGTATTCAGCGCATAGGACTCGTTGGGCTCAACGGTCTCGGTGAACGGCGTACTTTCATTATAATCTTTACCGTCTTTGTTCCATGTGCCGCCGCTCATATGATAGTTAACGGTGGGCATATTGTCCCACTGCGCGGTCAGTACGTCGAGCTGTCCGTTCTTATCGAATGTGTCGTCGCCGCTATAATATACGACACCTGTGCCGGGGTCGGGCAGTTCGCCGGATTTCGGTTTTCCGTTCAGCGTCCAACCAAGGAAATGTGCGCCGAATGTCGTCGGCTTCATCGACCTTACATAGACTTTCTCGCCAATCTTATATTGCGCTCTGTCGTTGGGCAGATCGCTGACCTCGTCCGCGGTTCCCTTGACGTATCTTACCTGGAACGCGTCGGCAATGCCGTCTGTCTCGCCTTCCTTGTCGGTATTGGTGCTGTAATTATCCTGCGCCCAAACCGCGTAAACGTCCTTGTCGGCGCTTTCAAGCGTGACCTTGGTTACAAGCTTGGGCAGTTCTGTTTTATTGTCATAGGTGGACTGAACACCTGGATTATCCGCCCAGCCTACAAATACATATCCGGCCGGCGCTGTGTATTCAAGACTTTGATCGCCCCTTGACTCGCCTATCTCCGCGTCAAGCGTCACATCGCTGCCATTCGAATAAGCGGGGGATTTATATGTCGGGCCTTTATTATCGTCACTTAAAGTGTTCACATGGTAATTCACATAATACGCCTTTTTCCATACGGCGTAGAGCGTGTCGAGCCGACCGCTCTTGGTAAATTGGTCACCCTCCTGATAGAGACTGCCGTCCGGCTTTTTACCATTACCGTCAGTTTTGTTCAAGCTCCAACCCTTGAACACATATCCCTCAAGCGTGGGATTGGGGCCGGCCACAACCGCGTGCTGGCCGATCGTGTGCGCTTCATAATCCTCGGGAACACCCTTGACATCAATGCCATCCGGCGCGTCTTCCGGCTTGTGGCCGTCATATTTGATCTGGTAAACATCGGGAATATCATCCGGTCTTGGCGTCGCGCCGGGCTCCGGCGCACCGAAGTTATTCGTTGACCAGATCGCGTAAACGTCGATATTGCTGTTGGTGACAGTCACTCTGTCGGTTATGTTAACTCCTTCCGGTATGGCCGTCTCGCCGTATACTTGATTTGTCACTTGAACGGACGTTGTCCAGCCCACAAACAAATTGCCATCTTTGGTGAAGGTGTTGGTGTACTTGCCGACCGCGTCGGTGTCATCGCCTTCAAGCTCAAGCGCCTCGGTGGTTCCGGCAGTAATTCCGGAGATTGTGACTGTATCGGTCACATTATTCCAACCCTCTCTGGGCTGACCTTTCTTTTCGATGTCGGTCACGTCATCGGCGTATACGGAACTAAGCGTACCGCCGTTGGCGTGGTACGTCAGACTGTATGTCGCGTCTTTCTTCGCCCATATCGCGTAGAGCACGTCAAGCTTTCCGGACTTTTTAAACTGCTGACCCGCACGTTTAAGAGTATCAGCCTCGCCGGCGTGCTTCGGATCGTTAAGGCTCCAGCCCATAAAGATATAGCCCTCGAGAGTCGGATCGCCGTTGGCATGAAGCTTGATATTAACATCATCGCCTACCGCGTATTGAGTATCATCCACGGGGATATTTGCTGCGGTGGGTTTGGGCCCGTCAATGGAATCATATTCGGGCGCGTTTTCCACATTGTCTTCATAGCGAACCTGATACGCGTCCGGAGTGTTGTCGGGCGCGGCGGTGCTTGAGCCGCCCTCGTCAACGATCCATACCGCATAGACGGTCTTGCCGGTATTCTCCTCCGGCATAGTTATTGTTGTGTCGATTAAGTCCTTCGGAAGCACGGCAAATTCGTCTTCTTCCTCTGTCTCTTTGCCGTAGATCTTGCCGTTTGCTTCTGCTTTATCCGTCCAGCCGGCGAAGATATAGCCCGACTCATGTGTCGGAGCCGCAACTCCGTCAGCCGTGCCGAGCGTCACGGTTGTGCCCGGCTCATGCTGCGTGGTTTTCTTGTCAATCGGATCCTCTGCCCACTTTCCGCCGTTGGCGTCATAGGTAAGCGTAGCCTTTTCGGTGTCCCACTTGGCCTCGAGTATAAGGCCCACGTCGGGTATATCGTCCTTAGCAATAATTGCTCCCGCAACGTATTCTTTTGTTTTTACGGTGCCTACTCCATCCGCGGGATTTACCACGGTCCAGCCCTCAAATGTGTATTTTTCAAGCTTGGGCGCGGGGTCATCGCCGACACCTGTGCCCTTGACGGTGTACTCGCCCTCGCCTATCGTGTCTGCGGTAGGCAGAGGCATACGACCGTCATCCGGAGCTTTAGGATAATCCGCGCTTCCGGGGAGATAGATAACCTGCTCATAATCGGGCGTTCCGTCGCCGATGGGATTGCCGTCATCATCCTTTCCGCCGTAAGCGTCCGCCGCCCATACCGCGTACAGCACCATAACGCCGCTTTCGGCATGCTTCATCGCGGTTTCTGCACCGGGAGTTATAATGTCCGGCTTTTTACTTTTCTCGGTGACCGGTTCTTCCTTTTTGGCGCTCCAGCCGAGGAAGGTATAGCCGTCTCTCGCGAGATTGCCGTCTCCGTCGCCGTCTTTATTAGTCTTTGTTGTAAAATTATCATCCTCGGAATATTTTTCGGTGTCGGTGGGCTCGCTGCCGCTTGTCGCGCCGTTGCCGTTGTATACAACGCCGTAAACCGGGGACAAGGGTTCCCATACCGCGTAGAGTATATCAACCCCGGCGGATTTGTTGAAGGTGTTACCTGCCGTATAAAGATCACTGCCATTCTTTCCCGAACCGTCGGGTGCGTTAAGGCTCCAGCCCTTGAAAGTATAGCCGCTTCTGGTGAGTGCCGAGCCGTCCTGAACCGTGACGGAAGTAACTCCGCTGCCAAAGTTATATTTTGCTTCGTCCTTTGGCAATTTGCTTGTATCAACCTCGCCCGCTCCCGCGTTGGCGTCATAGATTACCTGATAATAGTCGGGTATGCCGTCGCCCTTGTGATTGCCGTTCGCTTCGCGTTCGCCGTAGCGGTCGACCGCCCACGCCGCATACAAATTCATGACCGTGCTGTATTCGCCGAGTTCCATTATCGCTTTCAGGCTTTGTTTATGCACATGCGAGTCAAGCGGATCGTTATACGCGAGATACAGCGGGTTTGTCTCATCATTTACTCTATCGTCAAGCTCCTTCTGCGTGGTTATGCTCTGGAACGGCTTGTTGCGCGTCCAGCCGAGGAACAGCGAGCCGTCATGCGTCGGCGCCGGAGTGTAGGACAGAAGAACATCCGCTCCAAGCGCATATGTTTTCTCATCCTCCGGAACCTCGCCGCTGCCGCCGTTCACGTTATATTTTACTCCATAAGTCACAGGCTCCCAAACCGCGTAAAGCGTGGTGAGGCCCGCCTTCTTGGTAAACCATGTCTGAGTGTCGCTTATGCCGTCGCGGCCTTTTAAAGCCTCGGGCTGATAGAGGACATTCACGTTGGTTTCCCATTTGTTCAAATCTGGAGATCCATCTTCCGGCTTATCTGCCGGCTTACCGCTTTCTTCTGCCGATGAAGTTTTGTAATCATAATCCGCGTTTGTGCTCCAGCCCTTGAATATATAGCCGGGCAGCTCGGGCAGCTTGACGGAATCGTCTGTCGGCATAACCGAAACGCCCTGCAAATCCGTTATGCTGGTATAAGCGTGGCTGTCATACGGGATATACTTCGCATGAGTTTCTTTTGCGGTATCACCGGCCTCAGTATTCGCATCAAGAACGGCCTGCGGCAGGTTCTCCTTATATACAACCTGCATCGCGTCGGGAATACCGTCGCCGGGGTTATTGGTTCCCGGGTCAGGCTCGTTATCCTCCGCCCAGATCGCATACACGTCATACTGAAATTTTCCGCTATTCCCCGACTGCCAAGCATACTCGTTCGCTTTGCTTGTATCCAAAGTGTGAACGATATAATTAGCGGCATCTTCATAAGGTGTAAAATCATCGTCACCCTTTTTCTGGAATTGTCCGTTACTGTCGGCATAGCCTTCAAATGCCTTTGTGGCCCAGCCCATCTGCGCGAAATGGATAGTTTTCATACCTCCATCTACTTCGTATTGTTGAGCCGCTCTTGTGGGCTTTACCAAGTCCTCACTGAGGGAATAATTTTCCTCTCTTGTGGCGTTTTCGGTATAGAAAGTTGGGTCTTTATAGGTGGTGCCTCTATATGTCCACTCGCCCTTGTTCATATGGTAATTTACAATGGCGTCATCATAGTCGGGAATGCCGTTTCCGTTGACGTCAACAGCCCATACCGCGTAAAGCACCACATCTGACTCGCCCATGGTGTAGAAGTCAATAGAATTCTTCTGTTCCATTTCAAGGTCGGTATAGTCATAGAAATTGGGGTCAGCTGCTCCCAGTTCTCCGATCTCATTTTCTGACTCAATTTTTGTTGACAGCCAGTCGGGCTTAACAGCCTGACCGCTGTCGTTCTTTTCCACCGCGTACCAGCCGGCGAACGCCGATCTGGTTTTTACCACGTTATTCAAGAGGTCGCCGTTACCGTTGTTGCCCACGATCGGAACCTTGAAGCCCTCGATAAATTCTTCCTTTTGGTCGTTTGGCGTTCCTGTTGCCACGGGACTGTAGCCGTCATTGTTGGCGTCATGAAGGTCGTTGGTCACAGGCACAGCCCCGTCGCCGCCGTTAACATCATACTGCACATGATGGAATATATTAATAGGTATAGAATGATAGTCGGTCTTATCAGTACCTACATCGCTAAAATCAATAGTAAACGTAGCTCTGCCGTTGCCGTATATTTTCTCTAAATTAACATTATAAGGGCTGCCGGATTGATCACTGTTGTCACTCACCGTCTTGAAGCCGCTTAAATCATGCCACCAATTTCTTTCCTTATTGTCAACAAGGTTTTTATTAGCTGTATGCTCTTCCTCCGTGAAGTTATCAACATATTTTACCTCCTTAATATACGAAGGCGAACCAACGTCAATCGCGCCGAGGTTTATAACAGCTTCATTTAATACTTTGCCATCCTGTTTCACCGCTTTTGCCTCGGGAGCAACACCATTGCCTTGCCGTGCCTGTTCAGAGGTTGAAAGAACATGGTCAAAGTATATAGGCGCACCGGAATCCATATACAAAACGGTTGTTGTATTTTTATTTAAACCGAATGGCGCGTTCGATGTAATATTTGTTGTCGCTTTTTTATAAAGATGATTAACATCGTCCCAAATCGGGTTGCCATCGTCATCTAAATCATCAGCGTTATACTGATACTGTTTTATAACAACCTTTTTAATGCCGGTTGCTTTATCATCAAAAGCATCACTTGCAATACTCTCAATGTTTCCCGGAACAACAAGAACGTATTGTCCCGTTAAATCACTGCCAAGGTTTGGATCGTTGTCAATCTGACTCGCAAAAGTATTACCGCGAAACGCGTACTGAAATATAGTCTTAATTGTTTCCGGTAATGTCAAACTCGTCAACTCACAATCTTGAAACGCGCGATAATTAATATTCTCAACCTTATTAAGATTAAGAGGTTCGTCAATTTTATATTGATAAAACGCAGAGTGATTAATCGACTTAACCGAGTTTGGAAAAACAACGGCTTTAATTTCTTTAGCACCGCTTCGATCAGTTAGAGTGCCGTTTCTGTCACTGTCCTCTTTTGATAAAAGAGGTGTGTTCTCGTCAGGCTGCGCGACACCCGTAACAGTGATAGTATATTCCTGTCCGTCAATAGTTGCGGTAAGCGTTGAAGGGACATTAATAACAACACTGCTGCCAATGGGACCGGTGTAAAATACCGCGTCGTTCGTTATACGATTGAACCACCAATAATCATTAGGCGCATCTGCCCGCAGCGTATATGCGGCCTCATTTTTATTTTTATAATGAACATTGGCATAAAACGCACCAAAGGGATGCGCCGGCACTTCCGGTGCAGCTGTATCCATAACTCCATTATCGCCGTTTTCCGGGTCGTAGACAACGCCTTCCATATATATCTCTCTAAGATTCAGACATTTGGAAAACGCGTTAATGTCAATATTCGCAAGAGGCGCAGAGCTATCTCCTTCTTTATAAGCATCATGATTGAATCTAACCGTTTTAAGATCGCGACATTCACGAAAAGCCCATAAGCCAATTTCCTTAATTTGAGACGGAAGCTCAATTGAAGTCAGCGCTCGGCAAAGTCTGAAAGCATAAGGCTCTATAATGGTAACTGTATCCGGAATGTTGTTTACATTCTTCATGCTGTCACAATACCAGAAAGCGCCATATGGAATTTTGTCGATCTTATTTGTTACATCCGGATCAGTAAAGTAAAGAAAATCAACAGACTTTAAAATCTGAACTGCCGGTCTGCCTGAAAACGCGCCGTCAGCTATTCCCTTGATGTCTATTACTTCTTCTGTCCGACTCCCGTCTTTTGTTTTATAAACTTTGGTCGGAATTTTTACTTCAACTTTACCTTTGAGATCATCCACTTTTGAAGCACCGGACTTCTTAGCACCATCTACCGTAAAATAAGGATATTGACCCTCATCCGCAGTCTGGTATTCAGGACTTTCTTGACCGGGAGTTGAATAGCTTATTTTGATATTGTCAAATTTTATATAGTCAGGTTTACTGCCCGCAGTTGATGAACCAACAGAAGTCGGAACAATTGAAATACTATCTGTTTTTGTTTTTAGATTATTAGCCGGTTTTAATATATCTTTCTCTGTTAATGTATAGCTGCTTCCACCTTTTTCTTTGTATGAAAACTTTATCTTATGGTTTGATTGATTGTATTCAACCTTTAAAGTATACCATGTATTTTGTGAAATTTTACTGCCACTTGTAATGGCTTGCTTTTCATATGCTTTGCTATCGTCACTGCTAACAAGATAGTCGCTGTATAATAAATCTGTTTTACTACTACTGAATGAGCTCAATCTTATATCAATAAATCTGCCGTCACTACTGTTATAACTAACCTTATCGGTTACATTATTACTATCATATAATCTGAGCAATATTGTATCACTTGCAGCCGTATCTTTTGTTATATAAAAATCCTCTTCAACAGTAAAACTGGTATATTCACTCGGAAAATACTTGTCAGAAGTAAATCTCCAGCCGTCTTGACCGCTGCCAGCATCCTGAAAAACAAGAGCGTTATCTCCGTTGCTTTCCTCTATAATCATCGGGGGCGTCGGACTCGGCAGTGTGCTTGTGCCGTAATTAATTGTGAGTGATTGTTTACTGTTATTTTCATATTTCTCATCGTTCGTAAACGTCTTTCCAACGCTATTCGAGTCATTAAAATCCCATTCCGTGGAAGTCACAATCGGCTCGGGTGTAGCCGGGCCATCACCCGTTGCAAGATAGTACCTGAAATCGTTTTTGTCTTTTGCAGCTTCGGTATCATGAGTGTCTAATTTATTTTCTGTGTTGTCATATGTATAATTGTTCTTAAGACCGACAATATATCCGTCATCGTTTATAATAAAAGGAGAATCGTTATCATAGCCGGAACCATCAGCCCACTTTATATATCCTGCCACATTTCCCCAAGGTGCGCCGGAAACAGAACCTGCAGGGTTATCAATCTTCAAAAAAAGGTTAACACTATTATTCACATTAAACGCACGGTCTTGAATTTCTGTAACTTGACTCGGAACCTCAACATATGTCAAAGCATTACACGAATCAAAAGCCAACACGCCAATTTTTGTAACAGTAGCTCCAAATGTGATTTTAGTGAGTTTTTCGCATTTTGAAAAACAGTTTTCCGGCAGTTCTTTCAAAGAAGTAGCGCTTGTCAAGTCTATTTCTTGAATATCACACGAACTATAACACCCTTTGCCCATAGTGGTGACGGATGCCGGTATATTATTAAGAGAAGTAATTGAGTTTGAAGCAAAAGCATTCGCTCCAAATTTTGCGATTTTTGATTCTTCGGCAAAATTAATACTAGTCAATTTACTGCTTGAAAAAGCATCATCAGCAATCTCGACTATATCATAAGTTTTTGAATTACCGTCAAGGCTGGTAGTGCCGGTAACATAAGAGGGTATTGTAATTTCAGTCGGCGAACCAACACCGCCCATACCGGCATCAATGAAATTATATTTTGTGATGACAGCCGTACCGTTTGCACCGTCGGTGGGCTCGGTGAGCTCTCGCACTACAATATACGTTGCAAGGTTTGTTGTATCTTTAGGTGCGCCGTTATGATCGGTTATATTAATAATCGGCAAATCATCATAGGCGCTCGCGACCGCAATCCCGGGACCGGATATCGGCATGATCTCATTTTCGGAGTCTGCGCCTATTAATGCCTCCTCCTCGGAGGAGGTGGCGGACGCCAGTCCGTCGGAGGTGGGTCCCCCAATATTTGTGTCCGGCTCGGCGGCAAAAACCGCGATGCCCGGCAATGTGCCCAGCACCATTATCAAAGCCAGCATTAAAGCTAATACGCGATTAACCTTTTTTAACATATGTCATCTCTCCTTATATGTTTGATTTATTAATATACTATGTTATGAGCCCCACGGCAAAAGGTTTTTGCCTCTTTGTCGCCCCGCGGCTTGGCAGGGCGGAATATGGGCTTTGGGCAATCATTTCATTGCAAAAACCTTTTGCAATTTCAGTCACCTTCGCCTTACGGGCGGTCGAGGTCGTCCGCCCCTACGACCGGGTTGGCGTCATCGCCTACACTTTGCGGGACGTCGAGGGCGCCGTCCCCTACGAATTGGGTAAGTGACTTTTACTCGGCGTAGGGCCGGATGCCCACATCCGGCCGCGGGCGGATAATATCCGCCCCTACATTGCGGGGCGGTCGACCGCCCATTAATGGTCAATTAAAACAAGTCACCCCCCCCCGATCGATTCTCGGGAGGGATGGGTGTTCGGCGCAGTATGCCCACTTTGACACACTACTACACATAGTATATTGTACCAAAAACATATCCGTTTTTCAACTGATTATTGTACAAAATTAACCTTAATTTTTTGTCAGAAATGACAATAAAATATTAATTTTTCCAATGTCAAGCACAATATATATGTAATTACAAGAAAAATTTACACTATCTTTATTTTACTATTGACATTTTAATAACTTTTAAGTATAATGTATAATGAAAGCGGGGGAAAATATAACGTGTACAAAATTAAGTTTTACAAAGATAAAAACGGAAATGAGCCTATTAAGCAATATTTAATTAAACTCAGACTTAAAAACGATAAAGACAGCAGAATTAATCTGAACAAAATTAATGACTGCATTGAGTCTTTACATTTGTACGGAACAAGGGTCGGAGAACCATATGTTAAACATCTTGACGGTAAAATATGGGAGCTTAGACCGCTTCGCAACCGTATTTTGTTCTTTGGATTTGACGGGAACAGTTTTGTGCTGTTGTCGCATTTTATTAAGAAAACGCAAAAGACGCCGAAAAGAGAGATCGAAAAAGCCAAAAGACTTATGAAAGATTATATCGAAAGGAGCAAGAACAATGAGTGATAATTATATTTCTCCCGAGGGAACCGATTGGGAAGACTTCAGAAAAGAATTTTTTACGCCCGAAGAAAATGCGGCGAGTGATTTGAGGGTCGCGGTTATCGGCGAGCTTATCAAGGCTCGGCGTGAAAAGGGCATAAGCCAGAAAAAGCTTGAGGAACTGAGCGGCGTTAAACAGCCGGTTATCGCAAGGATGGAAAAGGGCTCGACAAGTCCGCAGGTCAGCACCCTGCTCAAGGTTCTGGCGCCTTTGGGAAAGACCCTCGCGGTTGTTCCGCTTAAGCAGGACTAAGCAAAAGCGCTTCCGAGGTTTTCGGAAGCGCTTTTTATATTCGCGTTTATTTTTCGTCGGCGAGGGCTTTGTAGACCACTGCGGCGAGGATCGCGCCTATTATCGGGGCGGCTATGAACAGCCACACCTGCGCGATCGGCGTCGACTCGCCCGCAAACAGCATAACGAGCGCGGGGCCGAAGCTTCTGGCCGGGTTGACCGACGTGCCGGTGAAGGGTATACCCAAAATGTGGACCAAGGTCAGCGTCAGGCCGATAACGAGGCCCGTTACCGCGGTGTTTTCGGTCTTGCTTGTCACGCCGATTATCGCGATCACAAATACGAAGGTCAGCACGACCTCAACCAGAAACGCCTGTCCCATGTTTATTCCGAGGGCGCTCGCCTCGCCCCAGCCGTTCTGGCCGAGGCCGTTCTCGGCACCGCCGAGCATCAGCATAAGGATCAGCGCGCCGACTATGCCGCCCAGGAACTGGGCCACGAGATAGCCGATGTAGTCGTTGACCGTCATTTTGCCCGAGACGAGCATGCCGGTCGACACCGCCGGGTTGATGTGGCAGCCCGAGATGTTGCCGATCGAGTATGCCATGGCGACGATGACAAGGCCGAAGGCGAACGCGATCAGAAGCGTCGTGAGCGCGAGCGCGCTCCCCGTGAGGCCGAGCTCGCCGACCAGCGTGTTGGCCGCGACCGCGCTGCCGCAGCCGAAGATCACAAGGACCGCGGTGCCTATAAATTCCGCAATGTACTTTTTCATTACTGTCACTCCTTTGTTATTATTAAAAATTTAATATTATTTATGAATATTATATCATAATAATAACACAAAGGCAATAAAACGGCGGCAAATCAAGATTACAAGTTTGTTACGGCGGTGTTAATTTTTTTCGGGATAGAGGAAAGCGCGCTCGCTTTCGTGCTTTTTCGCGCGGCCCATCAGATTTTTGAGCGCTTCCGCGGCGGGATAGTTCTCAAACAGGACCTTATAGGCCTCGTTGACGATAGGCATCTCGACTCCGTATTTGTCGGCGAGCTCCTTGGCCGCGCTGCAGGTGCGCACACCCTCGACCACCATTTTTACCTCTTCCTTTGCCTCGTCGGCGGTTTTGCCCTGGCCGATCAAAATTCCGGCGCGGCGGTTGCGCGAGTGCATGCTGGTGCAGGTCACGATCATATCGCCAAGGCCCGAAAGGCCGCTGAAGGTCTCGGTCTTCGCGCCCATAGCCTCGCCGAGGCGGGCCATTTCCACAAGGCCGCGGGTCATAAGCGCCGCCTTGGTGTTGTCGCCGAGGCCCATGCCGTCAAGAATGCCCGCGCACAGCGCGATCACGTTCTTGAGCGAGCCGCCGAGCTCGACGCCGAGCACGTCGGGGTTGGTGTAGATACGGAAGTTAGGGTTCATGAACGCGTCCTGCACATATTCGGCCACGGTCATGTCCTCGCAGGCGACCACGTTGGTCGTCGGCACCCCGCGCGAGACCTCCTCGGCGTGGCTCGGGCCCGACATGACGGCGACGACGCAGTTCGGGAGTTCTTCCTTTATCACCCGCGAAAGGGTAAGGCTTGTGCCTTCCTCGATGCCCTTTGAAATATTCACAACGATTTGGCCGTCCGCTATGTGCGAGGCCATTGCCCTCGCGGTGCTCCGCACCCCGTGTGACGGAGTCGCCATGACCGCGATGTCCGCGCCCGCGCAGCAGGCGATGTCGTCGGTGAAGCGCACGTTTTCGGGGAATTTTACGCCCGGCAGGAAGGGTTTGTTTTCACGGTATTTTTTAAGGTTCTCACATTCCTCGGTGAGATACGACCAGAGCGTAACGTCGTGGCCGTTTTGCGCGAGCATTATCGCCATCGCGCTCCCCCAGCCGCCGCTCCCGATTATACTGATTTTTGACATATTTTCCACCTCAATTTTCCGAATATAGTTTATCGTGTTATTTGCCGAGTTTGTTTTCGGTGCCGTTTAGCAGGCGTTTTATGTTGGCGCGGTGGCGGATTATCAAAAGCGCGCCCATGATTATCACGCATACCATGCCGACCGGCCTTACGTCATGAGTGACCGCGTCCTTTATGATCTTGACGATCACGAAAAGCGCTCCGCCGAGCACCGAGCCGAGCGAAACATAGCGCGTCGCGGCCATTACCGCCAGCGATATTATCATAACGATGAGGCCGACCTTCCAGTCGAGCACCATAACCACGCCGAGCGACGTGGCGACGCCCTTGCCGCCGCGGAACCCGAAATAAACCGGGAAGTTGTGGCCCAGCACGGCGCAAAGGCCCGCGATGTACGGCAGGCACAAATTGTCAAGCGCGGCTTTGTATTCGCCGTTTACGCGGCTCACAAAGACCTCGGCCAGAACCACGCAGACTATACCCTTTAGCACGTCAAGAACAAGCGTCAGCGCGGCGAGCTTCTTTCCGTGGGTGCGCAGCATATTTGTCGCGCCCGCGTTGCCCGAGCCGCTGTTTCTTATGTCCTCGCCCGATACTATTTTTGAAAGTATTATCGAAAAATTGACCGAGCCGATCAGATATGACAAAATTCCGGCGATAACCGCGGTTAAAACAGCCATTTACTTCTTCTCCCCTTTTTCGCGAATTATAAATTTTATCGGCGTGCCCTCGAACCCGAAGCGGGCGCGGAACTGGTTCTCGATATACCTTATATATGAATAATGCGCCAGCTTCGTGCTGTTGACGAACAGCACGAAGGTCGGCGGCTTGACTCCCGCCTGCGTCGCGTAGTATATCTTGAGCCTGCGGCCCTTGTCGCTGGGCGGCTGCACCGCCGCGACTGCCTCGTTCAGCACATCGTTTAAAACGCCGGTCGAGATGCGCTTGGAGTTCTGCTCCACCGCCGCGTCCATAACGCCGAACAAATCGTCTACCCGAAGCCCGGTCTTGGCCGAGATAAACACCGACGGCGCGTACATCATGAAATTAAAGCCCTCTTTGACCTTGTTTTTGAAATTGCGCATGGTGTTGGTCTCTTTTTCGATCAGATCCCACTTGTTCACAACGATGACCGAGGCCTTGCCCGCCTCGTGGACGTAGCCCGCGATCTTGGTGTCCTGCTCGGTTATGCCTTCGGCCGCGTCGACCATGATAAGGCAGACGTCGGCGCGGTCGACCGCGTTCAGCGCGCGGGTCACGCTGTAACGCTCGACGTTTTCATTTATCTTGCCGCGCTTGCGCATACCCGCGGTGTCGATCAGCATATATTTTTTGCCGTCTCTCTCATAGAGCGTGTCTATCGCGTCGCGGGTTGTTCCCGCTATGTCGCTGACGATCACGCGCTCCTCGCCGAGTATCTTGTTCACCAGCGAGGATTTGCCCGCGTTGGGCTTGCCCACGATCGCCACATGAATAATGTCGCTCTCGTCATCGGGCTCCGCGTCCTCGGGGAAATATTTCACTATCTCGTCAAGCAGATCGCCGACGCCGAGGCCGTGGACCGACGAGATCGGCCACGGGTCGCCGAGGCCGAGGTTATAGAACTCGTAAAGCTCCATAGGCGGATCGCCGGGAGTGTCGACCTTGTTGGCGGCCAGAACCACGGGCTTTCCGCTCTTTTGCAGCATTGCCGCAACGTCGCTGTCCGCGGCGGTAACTCCGTCGCGCACGTTGACTATAAGCACGATGACGTCCGCCATGCCTATCGCGAGCTCGGCCTGGGAGCGCATCTGCGATAGGATCACGTCGTCGCTGCCCGGCTCGATACCGCCGGTGTCGATCATCGTGAAGTCGCGGCCGCACCATTCGGTGTCCACATAAATCCTGTCCCGGGTCACACCCGGGGTGTCCTCTATTATCGAAATCCGTTTTCCGGCGACCTTGTTGAAAAACGTGGATTTGCCCACGTTAGGCCGCCCCACAACGGCGACGATCGGTTTCATAAATTTTCCTCCTTTCAGGGACGTCGAGGGCGCCGTCCCCTACAACCACTTTGCCTAATACGCACCTTTTATCTTTGGTGCAAATTGTTATAAAATATACTCCGCTTTGAGAATAATTATAATGCTCAAGTCTGTTTCGCTTTCTTGATTTGTATTCCATAATATACACTTACCCTAATTTAATCCCAACCAATACCAATTTTATCATATATTCAATACAATTTCAAGTGCAAAACAAAAAACGCCGCGAGATCGCGGCGCCGTTTAAAAATCTTAATCCTCGACAGCGATAACCTCTCTGCCTTTGTATGAACCGCAGGCTTTGCAGGCTCTGTGGGGGAGCTTAAGCTCGCCGCACTGAGGACAGGCCACCAGACCGGGAACCGCCAGCTTCCAGTTCGCTCTTCTCTTATCTCTTCTCGCTTTTGATGTTTTTCTCTTTGGAACTGCCATTAATAACACCTCTTTTCACAAATTATATGGAACAGCCTAAGGCTTTATTTTATACATATTATTTATCCGGGACGTCGAGATCGTCCAATATGTCGAACCTCGGATCGGTCGGACGGCTGTCGCAGCCGCAGGGGCCGTCGTTCAGGTTCGCCCCGCACTTCGGGCACAAACCGGCGCAGTCCTCTCTGCACAGGCGCTTGCCCGGCAGGCTGACCACAAGGCCGCTGTAAACATGCTCGTCAAGGTTTATGCTGTCGCCCGAAAAATATATAATGTCCGGGTTCTCGTTTTCCTCGCTGAAGCGCTCGGTCTCCTTGAAGCTCTCGGTTATGTCAAACTCCGCGGTATAGTCAAACTCCTCGGCGCATCTGTCGCAAACCATTTTAAGCTCGGCCTCGCCCTTAGCGTCAAGCTCGATCGTGCCGCCGAAATTGCGGATCACACCCCTGACCTTCACCGGGGCGGCAAACTCAAAGTCATCGCCCGCGCGGCCCTCTATCTCAAGCGCGCAGTCAATAGGTATGCTCTTTCCCTCATAGTTCTTGATTGACGATATGTTAATATCCATTTCTGTCTCCGTTCATTCCGCGCGTGCGCGCAAAAATACCATACGACCAAACAGACAGCGATTATTATACCTCAACCGCGGTCTGTTTGTCAATATGTTTTTGTAAATTTCTCAAAAACTTTTAAATTATGCCTCTTTTGACGCGAGATAACTGTTAATCTTGTCAACAAGCTCGTCACAGTTAACGCCGTGAACCGCGCAGGCCTGCTCAATGCTCTCGCCGCTCGATGAGGGGCAGCCGAGGCAGTGCATGCCAATCTGCATGAAAAATTCCGCCGTGCCCGGATCGAGCCTCAGCGCGTCCATGATTATCGTGTCTTTTGTTACCTGTTTTGCCATAATATATTCCTCCTATCTTTTGTCTATTAAATATTATAACCCATTCCCGCGAAAAATCAAGTGTTTTGCAAAAATTTTATTCCAAAACCTCAGCCGACGCCCTGTCCCACATGTCGTGAGCGATCTGATCGGCCTCGGCATACTCGCTCGCGAGCGAGGTGAGCTGCGAGAAATCCCCGCCCTCGGCGGCGGTCACTCTCGGCTCCATGCCCTCCAGAATTTTGTATATCGTGCCCACCGCGACGGTCAGGTCCTTGTGCGCCTGAGCCTTGTCCTCGGGAACCAGCATCTCCGCACCGCCAAGCTCGTTGTACCAGTGCTCGCAGCGGTCGTAATATTGATCGTAAAGCGCCTTCCAGTCGGCGAAATTGTCGGCGTTCAAGTCGGCGACGCCGTTAAAAATTTTGTCCATGTCGCCGTTCACGAACGCTCCGAACTCGTCGGTGTATGACTTCGCGTAATTCGGGTATTTGCCGGTCAGCAGGCTTGAGGCCGCTCCGCTTTGGGTTTCCGCCGCCGAGCCGCCGTCGGGCGTCGGAGCCGCGGCCGATGTCTGATCCGAACCGTCGCTCCCGCCTCCGCACGCGGTAAGCACCGCGCACATCAACGCCGCCGTCAAAGCCGCGGCCAATATTTTTGAATGCTTCATTTTATCAAAACCTTTCTTTAATATTATTATACGGCCTTCAGCCGTCTTTTGATCGATCCGCCGAGCTTTGACGCGCCGAGCTTTATCGCCCACCACAACAGCCAGAACACTATCGGAACAAGATACGCCGCCGCGGTGACGATCCGGAAGCGCCGCACCGCGTCGCTCATTCCCGCCTCGGTTATCAGATAATCGTTAAGCCACAGCACCACCAGACAGTGGGACAAATATATGTTGTAGCACTCCTCGTCCAGCGCGCGGGTGAACCACGTTATCTTTTTTCTGCCGCCGGCGATGACCGACGTCAGCATAAAGAAAAACATGATCGCCGCCGAGCAGTACATAATGTGTATTTCCTCCATCCAGGGCGCCGTCATATTATACGTCCTGTACGCCAGAAATATATCAAGCGCGCCCGAAAGCAGGAACACCGCCGTGATCAGCGTCTTTTTCCCGAGCACCGCCTTTTTGAACGCCGAATAGTTCATGCCCACATAGCAGCCCAGCACCCAGTAGAACAGATATTTTGTGAAGATAACGTCGTTCCACTCAAACACATAGTCCGGGAAGATAAGGCCGAGCATGTTGCTTAAGTTAAACCCGAACACTATCGACAGCATTATCGAAAACGCCAGCCCCGCCGCGGGCTTCAGGCGCCGCAGCGCGAACATCCAGATCGGCATCAGCAGATAAAACTGAACGATTATGATCACAAAATAGAAATGCCCCACAAGGTCGCCGTGGATCCATGACCTGATGAGCTTGTCCCACGAAAAGTCGAAATAATGATGATTTACAAAAAATATCATATATATCGCAACCCAGAGCATATACGGGAGCACGACCCGCGTCACGCGGCTTTTGTAGAACCGGAAATAATTCATTCTGCGGTCGGTCAGGAAATACTTGACGCCGCTCATAAATATAAACGCGGGCACGACGAACGTGCTGAACCGCCACGGCACAAACACAATGTTAAACGCCGCGTCCGCGGGCGTCAGCGCGCTTATCAGCACCGACGCGCAGTGAATGAATATAACGAGCATCGCGCAGATTATATTCATGTACGATAGTTCAATTTTCGGTGTTCGTCTCGCAATCATCAGCAATCATCCCGCAATTATATTTTAGCCCGCGTTTATCCTGCGCCTCTCGTTTCGGAGCTGCTGGCGCCGCTCGCCGAGCTCCCACTCCATGCGCTGCTCCTCGTTTTCAAGGATAAGCCTCGGAACTCTCGCGGGCCTCTCGTTCCCGTCAAGCGCCACAAGCACCAGATACGCCTTGTTTATCGTGCGCTTTTCCCCGTCATAGTCCTCGACCATCGTGCGGACGCACACCTCCATCGAGGTGTTGCCGACCCATGTGACCTGCCCCGCGAGAACGAGCGTGTCGTTCGGATAAGCCGGGGCGCGGAAGCAAAGAGTGTCAACCATGGCAGTGGTCACGTTGTGCCCGCTGTGGCGGCGCGCCACGATGCCCGCGACGACGTCGATCCACTCCATAAGCCGTCCGCCGAACAGTCTGCCGTAGCCGTTCAGGTCCTGAGAAGTTATCATCTGGACCTGCTCGGTGTACGAGTCCGAAACCTTCCGGGCCTTTTCGGTTGTGTTTTCCAAAACAGCCGCCTCCTCCCATGTTTATCGTTTGTCTATCGAAATATTATAACACGCCCGACGGGATTTATCAATCCCTGTAATCCTTTTGTAAAAAACTTTTGAGCGTTTTAAAACCGCGGAAAACCGTTCCGCGGTTCTGTGGCGCTATAAATCAAACCATTCGGATATTACCTTTATCACTCCGTTTTCGTCGTTTGACGGCGCGATATGCTTGGCGGCGCGCCTGAGCTGCTCGTGCGCGTTCGCCATGGCGAAGCTCTCCCCGCACTCGTGCAGCATCTCAAAGTCGTTCAAATAGTCCCCAAAGCACATGCACTCATCCTTGGCGTATCCGCAAATCTGCTGTATCTTCCTGACCGCGGAGCCCTTTGAAACGCCGTTTTTCATCACGTCGACCCAGTTAGCCCCCGAGACGATCACCTGCGCCTTTCCGGTGTATTCGGGGAGCTTTTTGAATATCTCTTCATAGGCGTCGCCGTAGGTGAATATGGCGATTTTAAGGATATTCTTGGTTTCGCAGTAGTCGATCAGATCGGAAACGGTGTCAAGCCTTTTATAATATTTTTTGACCTCGCTTATGCCCTGGCCGCCCCGCTCCACATACGCGCTGTCCTCGCAGCAAAGCACGGGATAGACGCCCGGCATCCGCCTCGCGCGTTTTATAACATCCCTCGCTGTTCCGCTGTCAAGGCAGTCGCGCACAATGACCCTGCCGTCCATCACGACGTAGGCCCCGTTTTCCGCTATGTACATAAAATTCATGCTTATCGGCTCAAACTGTTCCCTGACCTTAAAATACTGTCTGCCGCTCGCGGGCGCGAACACCACGCCCCTGCGATTAAGCCGGTCCACTGTCGTTTTCAGTCCGTCCGGCAGCTCTTTCCGCGAATTAAGCAGCGTACCGTCCAGATCGCAGGCAATAAACCTTATCACAATAAAATCACTCCAAAACAAATACTGCTTAATTTATAACATACATTACCTATCAAAGTCAAGGTAATAACTGCTCAAAAAAACAGAAGAAAAAGCCTCGGTTTTAGTCTTTAATGCCCTCCCCGAGCTTTGAAACAGCTTTTTTTTCGATACGGGATATATATGACCGCGATATACCGAGCATAGCCGCGATCTCGCGCTGGGTGCGGCATTTTCCGTCGATCAGGCCGTAGCGCAGCACGATTATCTTCCGCTCCCTCGGCGTGAGCTTGGAGCTCAGGTTGGAATACAAGGTCCTGACGCTGCCCTTCATCTCTATTTTATCAAAAATGTCGCTGTCGTCGTTCTCGATAACGTCCATCAGCATTATCGCGTTGCCCTCCTTGTCGGTGCCTATCGGGTCGCTCAGAGACACGTCGTTGCGGCTCTTTTTTCGGCTGCGGAACATCATCAGTATCTCGTTCTCAACGCAGCGGGCGGCGTAAGTCGCGAGGCGGGTGCCCTTTGACGGGTCAAAGCTCGATATGCCCTTGATAAGCCCGATCGTGCCTATCGACAGCAGGTCCTCGCTGTCGCTGCCGCAGTGGACGGCGGCGGAATATTTTTTCGCCACATGCGCCACGAGCCGCAGGTTGTGCTCTATCAGCTTGTTTTTCGCGTCCTCGTCGCCCTCCGCCATGCGGCGCAGATACTCCTCTTCCTCCGTGCGGCTCAGAGGCTTCGGGAACGACGCCTGATTTGAGATGTACGACACAAGCAAAATAAGCGAATGAATTAGCGAATTTAAAAACGCGAGCATAAAACCACTCCAATACAAATTTGAATATACATATAAATATATTCAGCCGCGCCGCCAAACTTGCAATATTTAAAACATCCGCGCCGGGCGCGATAAAATATTAACAGTTTGTAAATTCCGAAAGCGGCCTTCCATTTCTTATTCAGTATGCGGATATAAAGTCTGTTCACGTCAAAAAAGGCATGTTTTATGCCAACTATATTGACTGTAAATTTAAATTACAGTATAGTATTAAGGAAAATTTATTCTGCTGCTTCAAATATTCGGAGGGGATAAAATGCTCAATTTTCTGAGAAAGTGTATGAGGCCTTATGCCTGGCTTATTTTATGCGTTCTTGTTTTTCAGATAGGTCAAACGCTGCTTTCTCTTTATCTGCCCAGGATCAACGCGGGAATTATCGACTACGGAGTCGCAAGCGGCGACATCGGATACATAATAAATAAAGGTGTAATTATGCTCGTTCTGTCGGTCATTCAATTAGCGTGCGCTGTCGGTGCGGGTATTCTGGGGGCGAAGGCGGCTTTGTCGGTAGGGCGCGATCTGCGCAAAAAAATATATACAAATATATTGTCCTACTCGCAAAAGGAGATCGCCGTTTTCGGCACGCCGACACTTATCACGCGCGCGACCAACGACGTGGAGCAGGTCGTTCAGTTTCTCACGGTTATGCTGACCGTAATAGTCAGTGCCCCGGTAATGTTTATTATCGGAATTGTTATGGCGCTGGCACAAAGCGTTTCTCTTTCCGTTGTGGTACTTATAACCGTGCCTGCTCTTGTTGTTATCGCAGTTATATTATTGTTATATATTATACCGTATTATACCAGACAGCAGGCGCGTATCGACGATACGAACGGAATTTTGAGAGATCAGATCACAGGCGTGCGTGTGGTGCGGGCTTTTGTTCAGGAAAATTTCGAGAAAAAGAGATTTGGCGAGGTCAATAATGACCTGTATAAAATCGGTCTGGTAACGGCTAAATTACACACGCTGATGGTTCCGCTGTTTATGTTTGTCGTAAATGCTGCGACTGTCGCGGTTTTGTGGCACGGCGGTCATCTCGCGCAAAGCGGCAGCGTTCAGGTCGGCGAGATCATAGCCTTTATCACATATTTATCGTTTATATTAACAGCCACGCTCTCGGCGTCGATATTGTTTGTCATGCTGCCCAGAGCGAAGGTCTCCTCAAAACGCATCATCGAGCTGCTGGACGCCGAAAGTTCGGTCAGAGAATCCGAAAATCCCGTTTCGCTTGACAGTCCGCGGGGAGAGATAAAATTTGAAAACGTCAGTTATTCTTACGCGCCCGATGATCCGGACGTCGAGCCCGTGCTAAAAAATATTTCGTTTACGGCGAAGCCCGGAACCAAAACCGCCATTATCGGCTCGACGGGCAGCGGCAAAACCACCTTGCTCAATATTATCCCTCGTTTGACCGATGCCACGAGCGGCAGAATTTTGTTTGACGGCGTTGATATTAAAGATTTGAAAAAAGCCGAGCTTGACGCGGCTGTCGGCATGGTTCCCCAGAAGGCGTTTCTTTTCGCGGGCAGTCTTAAACAGAACATGCTTTATTCCAAAAGCGACGCCTCCGACGACGAGATATGGAACGCGCTCCGCATTGCTCAAGCCGAAGAATTTATACGCGAAAAAGAGGACGGAATAAATATGCACGTGTCGGAGGGCGGCGCAAATTATTCGGGCGGTCAGCGCCAGAGACTGGCGATTGCAAGAGCGATCGTCCGCAGACCGAAGGTCTATCTTTTTGACGACTCGTTTTCGGCTCTGGATTACGCGACGGACAAAAAGCTGCGCGCCGCGCTTGATGAGATCAGCTCAGACGCGACCGTTATCGTTGTGGCCCAGCGCGTCGCCTCAATCAAGGATGCGGACAATATCATTGTCCTAAACAACGGCGAAATTGAGGATATGGGAACGCACGACGAGCTTATTGGGCGCTGCGCCACTTATATCGAGATCGCCTCGACCCAGCCTGACAGCGAAACGGAGGCGAGCGCATGAGCAGATCAAAAACACAGAAAAAATCAAAAAGCATGAGAAATCAGAAAAATCAGATAAACAAAGGCTCCGCGAAAAGGCTTATCGGTCTTTTTGCCGCCTATAGATCACGGTGCTCGCTGATGATCGCCGCGCTCATAGCTTCGAGCGTGTTCACCGCGATAGGGCCGCGCGTGCTGGGAGGCGCGACCGACTCGATCGTGATAGGACTCGGCACAGGCGGCATAGAATGGAGAACATTCTTTTTCCAGGCGGGTCTTGCTATGCTCATATATTTCATGCAGTTTATCACCAAATGGGCTGCCGGCCGCGCGTTGGCGTTTATAACGGCGCATATAGCGGCGGATCTGCGTGAAAAGGTCGAAAACAAGCTGTGGACCCTGCCGCTTAACTCCTATGACAAAAGACAGCGCGGAGATATAATGAGCCGCGCGTCTAATGACGTTGACAATGTTGTCATGACGCTTAATCAAACCGGCGGAGACCTTATATATTGGCTGCTTATGCTTGTCGGCATGGTCGCCATGATGCTTACGCTTTCATGGCACCTGGCTCTTGTGACGATAGTTTTAATCCCTCTTACGGGCTTCGGCGTAAAGAAGCTGACCGCCCTTTCCGCTCCGGGCTTTAAGAAACAGTGGCAGTATATGGGAAAAATAAACTCAAACGTTGAGGAAAGCGTCGGGGGTCACAATATAATAAAGGCGTATAACCGCGAAAATGAATTTGTCGAAGCCTTTGACGCTCAAAACGCGGAGCTGTACAAAGCGTCAATGCGCGCGTCCGTTGTCACTAATCTTATCCAGCCACTGTCGCGCTTTGTTACCAACATCAATTATATTGTTGTCGCGCTTGTCGGGGCGTTCAACATAATAAACGGAAGCATGAGCGTCGGAGAGGTGCAGGCGTTTATTCAGTACTCCAGACAGTTCCAGCAGCCATTCACATTGCTGTCGCAGATGATCAGTACCCTGCAGTCGGGGCTTGTATCGCTGGACAGAATTTACGAGCTGCTTGAAAGTCCCGACGAGCCGGCGGACGCTGACGGTGCCTATGACGAATATGAGCTTAAGGGTCAAATAGAATTCAAGGATGTGTCGTTCAGCTACACGCCCGATAAAAAGCTTATCGAGCATATGAACCTCAAGGTTATGCCCGGTCAGACCGTTGCTATAGTGGGTACGACGGGCGCGGGAAAAACGACGCTGGTAAACCTGATCGAGCGGTTTTACGAGATCGACAGCGGCGAGATCATTCTTGACGGAAATATCAATATCCGCAAACTGAGCCGCGCGGCCCTCAGGCGCAATATCGGCATGGTGCTCCAGGACACGTGGCTGTATGACGCAACTATCGCCGAGAATATCATATACGGAGTTCCGAAGGATAGGAAAATATCCCGCGAGGAATTTCTTGACGCATGTAAAGCGACCTTTGTTGACCAATTTATAAAATCCCTGCCCCACGGCTACGCAACGATTGTAAATAATGAGGAAACAGCGGTTTCCGCCGGTGAAAAGCAACTTATAACAATAGCCAGAGCGTTCTTGACAAAGCCGAATATTCTGATCCTCGACGAAGCCACAAGCTCTGTTGACACCAAAACCGAGGCTCAGATCCAGGAGGCTGTCAACAGGCTGCGCGAAGGCAGAACAAGCTTTATCATCGCCCACCGCCTGTCCACGATACGCGGTGCGGACATTATTTTGGTTATGAAAAACGGACATATTGTGGAGCAGGGTAATCACGAGGAGCTTATGAAGCTCGGCGGGGAGTACGCTGATCTTTACAGGGCGCAGTTCGCGGGTTAAAAAGTCAAACATTAAATAAAAAACAGGAGGTAAAAAATATGAAAATAGTATTTTACAACACATCTTCAAAGGACGTTACGTCGCGTTCATCCGCGATGTTTTATCCCAAAAGAGCCGACTTATGGGACGATCTCGCGGAGCACTATCCGGAGCACGAGTTTTATTTTGTGACGTCAAACGGCGGCGGTATTCTCGTGGATATTACAAACGGAGAAATTGCGGTTTATCCGAAAAAGGTTAAGTACGTCATTACCAACACGCGGGACAGTGCGGACACGATTGCCGATATTATTATCAGTCTAGACCCAGACGCGGCGATAGAAATTTCGACGGCAACCACGCCTATTGACTGGAACTTTATCAAGGATTCCCTTGTAGCCGAAAAGCTCCGCGCGAAGGGTATACGCACCATATCGCAAACGCTGTTTTCGTCGCTGGCGTTTTATGACAAGTGGCGTTCGTCCATGGCGCTGCGCAATTACGGATTTAACGTCGCCGAAAGCGTTTTCGTCCACAACGACCAGTATTGGGCGGAAAGAGAAATCAAAAACATGACGAACAACGTATATAAGGAGTATATTTTATACAAAATCAGCCGTCTTAATTATCCCGTTATCATAAAGGGAACCATCGGCGCAGGCTCCACGGGAATCGAAATCGCCCAAAGTTTCGAGGAGGCGAAGGCGGTTCTTAATTCCGAAAACAACAATGCCGACCTCATAGTCGAGGAAATGATACAGGGCGAGAATATCGGCACCGATATTTTCGGAGCGGACGGACAATACCACGTTCCCTCGGCGTACTTCAACTCCACTACAGACAAAAATATCTCCGATCCGTACCATCAGATCAAATTCGGTCCGGTAACGGCGGAAAGATATAATCTTAAGGAACTGCAGGAGTCGCTTATTAAGCTTGCAAACGATTTCAAGTTCGGCGCCGGAGCTAATGTCGATTTGATTTTTAAGGACGGTAAGTGGTACATAATCGAGGTCAACCCCAGATGGTCGGGAATGACTACTACGGCTGCAGCGGCGGAGGGCAGGAACCCGCTTGTCATATACGCGGAGTCGGTATTTGGCAGCTCTTCTAAGTATTCGGATGTTGAAAACCTCAAATATACGCTCAACTTCAAAATACCCGAAATTGATGAGGAAACCTTCAACAGGCTCAGCGAGTGCGACTGCGTTAAATCGATGCTTCACAGCATGACGCGCCTGCCGGACAGGATCATTCAATACTGCGAAATTATTATCGGCGGATTTGAAACGCCGGATGATCTGATTGCCGGACTCAAAAAAATCAATGACGATTTCCCCGGCGTCGTATCCGAGGACGTAATGAAAACCGCCGCATATATGACGGAAAACAATAAATAATTATTTTCGGAGGGAGAAAGATGAATAAAAAACCTTATACGTTATTTTCAAACGTGGACGATTTGCTGGAAAAATACGGCGATCATATTTTCGACAACGGCGACAAATTGTTTGACCCAATGGTTATTGACTTTCTTCATATGTCGATCGAATCCGGACAAAAGCTCAAGCTGCGCTACAGAGGAAAAGAGATCGACATTCCCGAATCTTTCTGGCCATCGGTTTCAAACACGGACGGACTTATAGTAGAGAGACTTCTGATCGCGGCGGGTTCAAAATGCCTGATAGACATCGACGAGGTCGCGGCGACAAGAAGCAAGATTATAACTTACGGAAGACTGGCGGCGAAGGGCATAAGAATCCCTAAAACCCTGGTTTTCTTCCACCACACCGACAGGGAATATATTTTGGAAAATCTGCAGCCTCCGTTTATCGTAAAGCCTGACAACGGCTTCGGCGGCACCGGTGTGGAGCTTATCCATGACGAGAAGGAATTTGACGAATTTCTGTCAAACGTAAAGCCGGGCATTGCTTATATAGCGCAGGAATATATTTCCACCTCATTCGGCAGAGACGTCCGCGTTGTTATGCTGAACGGAAAATATTTCTATTCGGCAATGCGAAACTCAAATAATCCCGACGAGTTCCGCTCCAATGTTCATCAAGGCGGAGAAATGACGGATTATCCGATTGATAAAGAAACCGAAGCGTTATGCGAAAAGGTCGCATCGCTGTTCAATTTACCGATTTTGGGCATTGATTTGCTGATAGGCGACAACGAGTATGTGGTTGTCGAGGTTAACGCGACTCCCGGCGGCTTGCCCGATGACAAGAATAAAGAGGCGTATTATTCGATTATAAAGAGCAACGGCATAGACCTGGGACTGGATTAATTTTTAAAGCCGAAAATCAGGAGGAGAAAATGTTACATAGATTAGAAATCCCTGAGGATATAACACCGGAAAATCCGTTGTACGAGGAGTACAACAATTATAATGAGGCGGTTGACATGTGTATGAACGCCGGAGCGTACAGCCGCGATCTGCTGATGCGGATAGTGCGCGATAACGAGAATACGGAGTACGGCAAAAAGTACGGCTTCAGCGAGATCCGTTCCGTTGAGGACTATAAAAAGAAGGTTCCCTTCTCGGTATACGACGACTACGCGGAGGCGATCGAGCGCATGACTCGCGGCGAAACGAACCTGATAACCGCCTACCCGATCGTCCATTACGCCGTGACTTCGGGAAGCGTGGACAATCCCAAAAACATTCCGGTATCGGACCGCACCATGGACGCATACATGAAATACGCCTCAAGTATCGCCCAATGCGTATACGACCACGGCATACGCCAAATAAAGGGACGTCCGCCGAAATTCGGAAAACAGTTTATGACCGCGGTCGTAAAAACCGATTACGTGAAAGACGGAACGCTTAGGGGACCGATATCGTCGGCGGTATTCATTAAGAAAAAACCGTTTATGCACTATATTCTTCCGCTGCCCACAGAGGTTATGTACCCCGAGGGCAAAAAATTCAATCAAAAGTATCTGCGCGCGTTTTACGCGCTCAAGGAACGCAATATCGTATGCATGGTCGCGCCGTTTATGACAGCTCTTGTGGATACCATGTACTATATAGAATCCAATTGGCGCTCACTGATTCATGATATAGAAGTCGGAAGGCTCGACCCCGCCATGGATATGGACGAGGATTTCCGCGCGGAGGCGAATAGTCAGCTGAGGCCCGATCCCGAAAGAGCGGCGGAGCTTAGAGCGGTTTTTGAAAAAGGTTTTGACGAGCCCGTTATCCCGAAAATCTGGCAAAACTGTGATTACCTTTCGGCGATCGGAGGCGGCGGATTTGCCTCTTACACCCAAAAGATGAAGCGCTACTCGGGCGACATACCGATATATTTTAACAGCTACGGCGCGTCCGAGGGCCCGATTTCAACCAGTATGGAGATGGGAAAACCGGAGAGCACGGTAATTCCCGCAAACGGCTTTTTCGAGTTCATTCCGGTGGATGACGAAAGCGGAGACTCGACAAAAACGCTTGACCTTGACGAACTTGAGATCGGACGCGAATACGAGATAGTTGTCACCAACCTCGCGGGCTTTTACCGCTACCGCCTTGGCGATGTTGTCGAGGTTGCGGGTTACGACGGCAAATCCCCGAGACTGTTGTTCAAGTACCGCAAGAACCAAATGGTCAACATTGCGGGCGAAAAGACAAACGAGGCTTGTGTCGCGTGGGTAGTGCGCGAGTTCGAGAAGATGATTGGCGAGCCGATTACCGATTTCAGCATATATGCCGACACCGACGACCTTCCCGGACGCTATGTTATGTTTTTGGAGCCCGAGAAGCACCTTTCCAAAGAGAAACATGATTATTACCGCGATATATGCGATGAAAAGATGGGAATTGCCAACCCGTCATATGGCGCGAAGATAAAGGATAAGCTCCTGCTGCCGCTGAAGCTCTGCTTTTTGCAGCAGGAAACGTATTACTTGTACCGCGACATGATGATGCTGAAGGGCATTTCCGAGAACCAGATAAAGCCCGTGCGCGTGATCGACACGCCGAGAAAAGAAAAATTCTTCTTCGGCCTTATCGACAGAGAATAAAAGCAAAATAGACCCGGGTTTGTATTAATTTTTAAACCGAAAATGGGGAGGAAAAATGATAAATAGATTAGAAATTCCCGAAGATATAACGCCGGAAAATCCGTTGTACGAGGAGTACAACAGTTATAATGAGGTAATTGACATGTGCGTGAACGCCGGGGCGTACAGCCGCGATCTGCTGATGCGGATAGTGCGCGATAACGAGGACACCGAGTACGGCAAAAAGCACAGCTTCAGCGAGATCCGTTCCGTGGAGGACTATAAGAAGATGGTTCCCTTCTCGACATACGACGACTACGCGGAGGCGATCGAGCGGATGACGCGCGGTGAGGAAAATCTGATAACCGCCTACCCGATCATCCATTACGCCAAGACTTCCGGCAGCGTGGACAACCCCAAAAACATTCCGCTGTCTGACCGCACCATGAAAGCCTACATGAAATACTCCTCAAACATTGCACAGTGCGTATATGACAACGGTATACGCAAAATAAAGGGGCGCCCGCCAAAGCGGGGAAAGCAGTTTATAACCTCGGTCGTACATATCGATCATGTAAAAAACGGCGCTTTAAAGAGCCCGATATCGTCGGCAGTATTCCTGCAGAAAAAGCCGCTTATGCGCCATGTCCTGCCGTTTCCCGCAGAAGTGATGTTCCCTGAGGAAAAAATCTTCGACCAAAAGTATCTGCACGCGTTTTACGCTCTCAGAGAGCGCAATATCGTATGTTTGGTAGCGCCGTTTATGACCGCCCTCATGGACAGCATGTACTATATTGAGACGAACTGGCGCTCACTGGTTTATGATATAGAAATCGGAAGGCTCGACCCCGCCATGGATATGGACAAGGATTTCCGCGCGGAGGCGAATAACCGGCTAAAACCCGATCCCGAAAGGGCTGCTGAGCTGAGAGCGATCTTTGAAAAGGGCTTTGACGAGCCCGTTATCCCGAAGATCTGGCCGAACTGTGATTACCTTTCGGCGATAGGCGGCGGTGGATTTGCGTCCTACACCCAAAAGATAAAGCGCTACTCGGGCGGCATACCGATATATTTTAACAGCTACGCCGCGTCCGAGGGCCCTATATCAAGCTGTTTGGAGATGGGAAAAACAGAGAGCACGGTGATACCGGCGAACGGCTTTTTTGAGTTTATTCCGGTTGATGACGACAGCGGTGATCCGACCAAAACGCTTGACCTTGACGAGCTTGAGGTCGGACGCGAATATGAGATAATTGTCACCAATCTCGCGGGCCTTTACCGCTACCGTCTGGGTGATGTGGTCGAAGTCGCGGGCTACGAGGGCCAATCCCCGGAAATTGAGTTCAAATACCGCAAAAACCAGATAATCAACATCTCGGGCGAAAAGACAAACGAGGCTGCAGCCGCGTGGGCTGTGCGTGAGTTTGAAAAAGCTACGGGAGAGGCGATCACGGATTTCAGTCTATACGCCGACACCGACGACCTGCCCGGACGCTACGTGTTTTTCATGGAGCCCGAGAAGCACATTCCAAAAGAAAAGCACGCTCATTACCGAGATATATGTGAGGAAAAGCTGCGCATCGCCAATCCGATATACGACGAGATGCTGGAGGGCAAGCATCAGCTGCCGATGAAGCTACACTTTTTGCAGCAGGAAACGTATTACTTGTACCGCGACCTGATGATGCTGAAGGGCATCTCCGAGAACCAGATAAAGCCCGTGCGCTTAATCGACACGCCGAGGAAGGAACGTTTCTTCTTCGGACTTATTGACAATGAATAACGCGGTCCGCCGCCATGACAGGCTGACGCGAACCGCGCAAAAATTTTACTCGTAATCCACAACGTTTATCCAGCTCTCGAGGAATTCCCTTTCACCGGGCTTGTTCTTCGCGAGCTGCGAGGCCGCGACGATCGGCAGCCACGACTGGACGTACTGCAGCGCAGTGTCCGATTTTTTGCAGAACAGCTTGATATATTTTTCGGCCAGCGCGTCCTTTTTCTCAAGCTTAAACAGCAAATATGTCCGCGCGACGTCCTCGGAGGCGTTGCCCTGCGTCGCGTGCGACCAGTCGAGGATATACGGCGTTCCGTCCTTTGTGATTATCACGTTCGACGGGTTATAATCGCCGTGCAGGACCTTGGTGTGCTTTTTCATACCGTTCAGGCGGGTGTGCAGCTCGTATCTCGTTGTTGCGTCGAGCGCGCTCTCCGAGATCTTTCTGTTCATCTTGTCGTGTATCTTGTTGAGCAGCGGGCAGGACTTGTTCTGTATCTCAAGCTGCGTGTCAACGAACAGTTCAAGATACTCGTCCTCTTTGCCGGGGTCCTTTTCCATCAGCGAGGCCAGCGTCTCGCCCTCGATAAAATCAGTGATGATCGCCCACTTGCCGTCGATCTTGGTGACCTCGCGAATTTTCGGTATGTCTAATCCGGTTTCCTCAATGCGGGCGGTGTTGAGCGCTTCGTTCAACACGTCCGCTGTTTTGTAACTTTCGGCAAACACCTTGATCGCCGCGTCTCCGTCGCGGTACACGGTTTTGTCGGGTCTTGCCGCGATAACATTATTCAGGTTCATCTTAATACTCCTTTCCGTAATATGCGCCTTTATACAGTTCCTTGAGCTCGCTCATCAGCGGATAGCGCGGGTTCGCGCCGGTGCACTGATCGTCAAACGCCATTTCTGTCATCTCGTCGAGAGTTTCGAGGAATTTGTCCTCATCAACGCCGTAGTCGCGGATAGTTTTCTTTATGCCGACCGCCTCTTTAAGCTCCTCGATCTTCGCGATGAGCTTTTCAAGCTTCTCCTCGTCGGTCCTGCCGCCCAGGTGCAGGAAGTCGGCGATCTCGGCGTATCTCGCGAGAGCGTGAGGGTGGTCGTACTGCGGGAAGGTTCCCATCTTCTGCGGAGCCTCGGCCGCGTTGTATCTCATCACGTCGCAGATCAGCAGCGCGTTGGCGACGCCGTGCGGAATGTGGTGGTACGCGCCCAGCTTGTGCGCCAGAGAGTGGCACACGCCCAGGAACGCGTTGGCGAACGCCATTCCCGCCATGCAGGATGCGTGGGCCATTTTTTCTCTCGCCTTCGGGTCCGCCGCGCCGTCATTGTAAGCCGCGGGCAGATAATCGAATATCGTCTGTATCGCCTTTAACGCAATTCCGTCGGTGAACTCGGTCGCCATGACCGAAACATACGCCTCAAGCGCGTGAGTCAGCGCGTCAATTCCCGAGGCGGATGTCAAACCTTTAGGCATGTTCATCATCAGATCGGCATCGACTATCGCCATGTCGGGCATAAGCTCATAATCGGCGAGTGGATATTTTATGCCTGTCTTTTCGTCGGTGATGACCGCGAACGGCGTTACCTCGGAGCCGGTTCCCGCCGAGGTGGGAACGGCGATAAAGTCGGCCTTCTCTCCCATGCGCGGGAAGGTGTAGACGCGCTTTCTGATGTCGATAAAGCGCATCGCCATATCCATAAAGTCCGCCTCGGGATGCTCATACAGCACCCACATTATCTTACCCGCGTCCATTGCGGAGCCGCCGCCCAGCGCGATTATCACGTCGGGCTCAAACGCGCGCATTGCCTCGGCGCCCTCCTTGGCGGACGCGAGAGACGGGTCGGGCGCAACGTTAAAGAACGTGGTGTGCGTTATGCCCATTTCGTCAAGCTTGTCGGTTATCGCTTTTGAATAGCCGTTTTTGTAAAGGAACTCGTCTGTCACGATGAACGCCTTCTTTTTGTTCATAACGGTTTTAAGCTCCTCGAGCGCGACCGGCAGACAGCCTTTTTTGATATACACCTTTTCGGGCGTTCTGAACCACAGCATGTTTTCTCTCCTCTCAGCGACAGTCTTTATGTTGATAAGATGCTTCACGCCGACGTTTTCTGACACCGAGTTGCCGCCCCATGAGCCGCAGCCCAAAGTCAGCGACGGATTGAGCTTGAAGTTGTAAAGGTCCCCGATGCCGCCGTGGGACGAGGGCGTGTTCACAAGTATACGGCAGGTTTTCATTCTCTCGCCGAATTTTTTAAGCTTTTCCTGCTCCGTCACCGTGTTGAGGTAAACCGAAGACGTGTGGCCGTAGCCGCCGTCGGCTATGAGCTGCTCGGCCTTGTCGAGCGCGTCGTCAAAATCCTTAGACTTGTACATAGCGAGCACAGGCGACAGCTTTTCATGCGCGAACTCTTCGGACAGGTCGACGCTCTCTACCTCGCCAATCATAACGCGGGTCGCCTCGGGGATCTCGACTCCCGCGAGCCGCGCGATAGTCACGGGCTTCTGACCCACGATCTTCGCGTTGAGCGCGCCGTTAATGATTATCGTTTTGCGCACCTTGTCGATCTCGTCGGGCTTTAAAAAATAGCAGCCGCGGTACTCGAACTCTTTTTTGACCTTTTGGTATATTTTTCTGTCAACGATAACGCTCTGCTCCGAGGCGCATATCATTCCGTTGTCGAACGACTTTGAATGAATTATCGAGTTGACCGCGAGCAGAATGTCCGCGCTCTCGTCTATGATCGCGGGAGTGTTTCCCGCGCCCACGCCGATCGCGGGCTTTCCGGATGAATACGCCGCGCTGACCATTCCGGGGCCGCCCGTGGCCAGAATGCAGTCCGCCTCGCGCATGATGAGGTTCGTCATCTCAAGCGACGGAACGTCGATCCAGCCTATGATATTCTCGGGCGCTCCTGCCCTGACCGCCGCCTCAAGCACGATCCTCGCCGCCTCGATCGTTGACTTTTTCGCTCTCGGGTGAGGACTGATAACTATGCCGTTGCGCGTCTTTAAGGCGATAAGCGTCTTAAAAATTGCGGTGGAGGTGGGGTTTGTCGTGGGAATGACCGCCGCCAGAACTCCGATAGGCTCGGCTATTTTCTTTATTCCGAACGCCTTGTCCTCCTCGATAACGCCGCATGTCTTTTCGTTTTTGTACTTGTTGTAGATGTACTCCGAGGCGTAGTTGTTCTTTATCACCTTGTCCTCAACAACGCCCATTCCGGTTTCCTCGACAGCCATCTTCGCGAGCGGTATCCGCGCCATGTTCGCCGCGGTCGCCGCAGCCTTGAAGATTTTGTCGACCCGCTCCTGAGAGAACGACGCGAACTCGCGCTGCGCCGCCCTTACCTCGCGGAGCCGTTTTTCAAGCGTCTCAACGCTGTCAACCAAATACTCTTTCATGCTATCAGTTCCTTTCTGTAATTTTGATTGATAATTATTTAACAATCTATGTTAAAATAATAACACACTATTAAAATATTTACAATATTAATATTTTACTAACTTGCGCCCGTTTGTATTCATGATTTTGTTAATTTTTTATCAAAGTCTGTCTGCCCGCTCCAAAAAGCCGAAAAAAACCGACGCGGAAAACATACTGTTCCGCGTCGGGTAAGGCGGCAAAAGCCGCCTTATTGTGTTTCCAAAATAACACCCGCTTATTTTATTTCGGCGGCGTTGTCAAAAAAGCCGAGGGTAACAAGAGCGTTTACCGCCCTGCTTATGTAATTCTCATCGGTAAGCGGCCATGAAAATCCCAGCTTGTAAAGCGCCTTCACGGTAAAGTTGTTGACGTTTTCGACCGCCCTGTGTTCAGCGTCATTTGTTCTGTAGGATATAAGGGCCGAAACCTCCATGTTTTTCTCGTCGCTTGACAATATCTCGTTGAACCGCTTTTCATATTCCTCGTCAGGCTCTTTTTTAATAATTATGCCGTTTTCGCGCATGCCGTCAATAACGTTGTCCATGTGGACAAAATGGGCGTTATACGCGTGGAACACCGTGAACCGCGAAGGCGTGCCCGCGAGCTTCAATACAGCCGCCGCCGTTGAGTCTATCGGTGAAAACTCGACCTCCCTGTCGAGCTCCGAGATCGGGAAGCAGCCGAGCACCGCGTAAGCGCGCAGCGTGTTCATAAAGTTGTTGGTTCGGAAATTTGCCTGGAACTCTCCGTCCTTTTCGCGGCTCATCAAATTTCCGACGCGTATCACCTTGCCTCTGAGGCCCTTGTCCCTGACCGCGGTGAGCACCGCCTTTTCCGCCCTGTGCTTGGTGTTCACATACTTGTTGTCAAGATCCTGTCCGAATTCAAGCATGCTCTCAGAAAGCTTCACATGCTTTGGAATACTGCCGCCCACGCTCTCGCCGCCAACGCTGACCGTTGAGATCTGAACCAGGCTCTTGTCAAGCTCAAGGCAGGCCGCTATCAGGTTTTCAACGCCCTCAACATTTACCTTTTCGAGTATGTCGCTGTTTGTGAAATGCTTTACGCAGGCCGCGCAGTTTATCACGGTGTCAAAGTCGTATCCGCGCAGCTTATCGGTGAGCCCGCCCGAGGTAATGTCGCTGTCTATGACGGTGATGCAGCTTTCAAACAATTCGTCATAGGTGTCGTCAAAATAAAACATCAGCATCATTTTCACGCGCTCCTCGGCAGTCAGCTTGCCGTTGTTCCGCGCGAGGCAGAATATTTTTCCCGCGCCGCCGTCGATGAGCTGCTTTAGCACATGCGCGCCCAGAAATCCCGTGGCGCCCGTCACCAGAACGTTTCCTATGTCCGTATAAGTTATTTCCCCGACATGCTGCGCCGTATTGTATTTCAGAACGTCGCAAAGCGGCTCTTGTTCCTCGTCCGCCGCGGCTTCGGCCACGGTTTTTGTCTCCGTCGCTTCCGAAGCGTTCACAAGCGCCGCCAGCTTTGCCGGCGTTGTGTTGTCGAAAATATCCTTATAGACAATGGGAATATTTTGAGTCATGCAGCGCACGGCAATTTTTGTGGCCAGCAGCGACGTGCCTCCGAGCTCAAAGAAATCGTCGTCGGCGTATACCGTGTCAAGACCGAGCACGGCGGCGAACATATCGCAAAATGTCTTTTCCGTGTCGTTTGCGGCTTTTCTTCCGTCCGATCTTTTCCGCGCCGTCTGCGGTTCGGGCAGCGCTTTTTTGTCTATCTTGCCGTTTGCCGTGGAAGGCAGCTCGTCAAGCCGGTTAAACGACGCGGGGATCATATAATCCGTGAGCGTCTTTTTCATTTCAGATTTCAGATACTCAACGTCGGGATCTCCCTCGGCGGTGTAGTACGCGCATATTCCGTCCTCTTGACCGACCTTTCTGATCACAGCGACAGCCGAGCGTATTCCTTTTATGTTTGTCAGGCACTTTTCGATCTCGCCAAGTTCAATCCTCAGTCCGCGGAGCTTGACCTGATTATCCGTTCTGCCGAGGATCACAACGTCTCCGTCCTTTGTGTGACGCGCGTAATCGCCCGAGCGGTAGAAGCGTTCGCCATCATATTCGATAAAAGCCTTTTCAGTCTGCTCGGGAAGCTTGTTATAGCCTAAGGCGACTCCCAATCCGCCTATAAGCAGCTCGCCTACAACGCCCGGCGGCAGCTTGTTTCCGTCCATATCCACAATGTACTCGCGGCAGTTCAGGAGCGGTCTGCCGACGGATATTTCATCGGCGTTTGTAAGATCCTTCGCGTTTGACGCCACAGTGATCTCCGTGGGACCGTAGGCGTTTATAAGTCGAGCGTTCGTCTTTTCGCGCAGGACACTAAGCAGCTTATCCGAATATTTTTCGCCGCCCGATAAAATCACCTTGCAGTTTTTCATTGCGTCCGCGAATTCGTCAAGCTCCATATATACAAGAAGTCTCGACGGCGTGGCGATGAACGCGTCCACATTGTTTTCCTTGAAGAAAGCCGCGAGCGACAGAGGATCGTTTATCTGCCCGTCGTCCGCGAAAGCGAGCGTAAGACCGTTGCAGAGCGCGACAGCCGTCTCCTGCAGCGACATATCAAATGATACTGTTGTGATCGCGCCGTAGCATTTGCAGCACTCGGTTATGCAGCGAACCTGAATATTGCGCTCGTCATCGGTAACATAGCCCGCGATAGCGATATGCCTGAGCATAACGCCCTTAGGCTTTCCCGTGGAACCGGAGGTGTAAATAAGATAAGCCAAATCATCGGGTGAAATTGCGATATCCGGCTTTTTATCATCTCCGTCCGCTTCAAGCTCCGCTATATCAACCGTATTTTTGTACGCGTCAAGCAAATCGCCGAAGGTTATCACAAGCTCCGCGCCGCTGTCCTCTATAATGCTTTCTATTCTCTCTTTCGGATATTCGGGACAGGTCGGTATAAACGCGCCGCCCGCCTTTAATATACCGAGCATTGCAGCTAAGAATTTTGAGGTTCTGTCCAAAAGTATAATCACGCGGCTGCCGTTTTTAATTCCGCGCTTTAACAGCGCGTTCGCGATCACATTCGCGCGTCTGTCCGTTTCGGCGTAAGTAAATTTGCCGTCGCAGGCGATGATCGCCGTCCGGTCGGGGTGGAGCTTTGCCTGATACTCGAATTTTTCGTGCAGAAGCTTTATCGGGGGCTCCGCGAAACCCGTGAATGAAAATTCGGCAATCTGTTTCTCGCCCGCCTTATCGAGCATAGATAATTGACGCGCCTTGCCGTCGGGATTTTCGATGATTTTCTCCGCGACTGTTTTGATCGCGTTCGCAAACGTGTTCATGAGATCGCGGCTGTAAACCGCGTCGTTGTATTGTACGTTTACGCACTCTTTGCCGTCGGTTTCTTCGATGAACACGCCCGTGTCGAATTTTACGCGCTCCTCGCCGATAAGCTCTCGTTCGATCAATTTGCCGTCTATACGAAGCTCGTCCACGACGCCGAGCTGGTACGCGTACATAATATGCGGCGCGTAGTCGAATTTGCGGCACACCTCTGCATACGGATAAGCCTCGTTCGCGACCGCGTTTATAAGCAGATCCTTCGCGCGCCCCACAAGCTCCGCTGCCGTTATATCGTCAATTTCAAGACCTATCGGCAGCGTTTTTACAAACATACCGAGACAGTTTGTGAGTTTCATATCCGAGCGTCCGCTGCTTATCGTGTTGATATACGCGCCGCGGCTGTTGGTATATCTCGACACGACGTAAAGTGTCGCCGCGAGGAACAGATGCGCGGGAGTCGCGCCGACGCTGCCGCAAAATTCCGTGACGCGCTCCATGTCGATCGGGGCGGAAGCCGTCGCGGTGGAGCCGTTTTCGGCAAGCCCGCCGCTATCCGGCGTGATTTTAGCCGCGCTCTCGCAATGCGCGAGCATATCGGAAATGTATTTTTCCGACGCTTTGAACTCATCGCCGCCCATGAAGGCTCTGTCGTTCTTCACATAGTCAAAGTAATCGTATGTTTCGCTCTGTATTTCGCCGCCCTCGAAAACCGTTTTTACCGATTTCAGGAACAGGTCGAACGACGCGCCGTCAAAAATAATATGGTGGAAATCGGCGAGAAAATGAACAGCCGCTTCCGTTTGGATCACCTCGATCCTGAACAGCCGCGAATTTATAAGCTTGAACGGCTTTACAAATCCCGCGCGGTACTTTTTAAGCTCATCCTCGCTCATGTTCTTCACGGGAACCGCATATCCGTCCGCGTCCATGCGCTGCTGAACAATATCGTCGTCTTTGACCGTGAGCCGCGTGAAGATATACGGATGCGCCGCGAGTACTGTATCTATCGCGTCAGCGAGCTTTTCCGCGCCGAAATCGGCGGGGAACCGGAGCATGAATGGGATATTATAGAACGTGTCGTCCGGGCGCTTCATACACTCCGAATACACTCCGTACTGCGTGTACGAAAGCGGCGCGAACTCCGCTTTTTCAGTTTTATTTTCCGTCAGCGCCTCGGCGGGCTTATCCTTCGCGGTAAGCAAATAGCCGACAATATCGTCCTCTATTGACATCACCGTGCAACCCTTCATAAGCGTCTTTATGTCCGCTCCATAGCCGAACGTTTTGTTAAGCTCGACCGCGAGTTTTATAACAGAGAGCGACGTCATGCCGCAGCGCATAATGTCGGCTGAAACGTCGATCTCGTCCGTGCCGATTATGCCCTTTATTATTTCAAGTATCTTTGTTTCAAGCGCCGTGAGTGAACGTTCGGTCTTTGCCGTCGGCTCCGCTGAGGCAAAATCAATTTCAGGCAGACTTCTCTTGTCGACCTTGCCGTTTACCGTAAGCGGTACCGCGTCGATCCGCATGATTGCCTCGGGAACCATATACGGCGGCTTTCTCTCCGCGATAAATTCCTTAAGAGCCGCTATGTCAACCTCGCTGTCCGATACGATATATGCGGCGATATATTTTCCGCCCGACGCCTTATCCCTCGCCACAACAGTCGCGTCCTTTATTCCCTCAAAATCGCGTATAACGGACTCGACCTCGGTAAGCTCGATGCGGTAGCCGCGTATTTTAACCATGCCGTCGCGTCTGCCGACGTATGACAGATTGCCGTCGTTCATGAATTTTACTATATCGCCCGTATGGTAAAGCACGTCGCGGTATTTGCCGCTTTCAAACGGGTTTTTAACGTATACCTTTTCCGTCTGCTCCGGACGGTTCAAATATCCCTCGGACACGAGCGGGCCCGCAACGCACAGCTCGCCGACCGCGCCGAACGGCAGCATACGGAGCTGCTTGTCAACGATATAAAGCCGCGCGTTGTCGACGCCTATTCCGATTGGAACAGGGTCGTAATATTTATCCATCAGGAACGCCGTTATCAATATAGTGCACTCCGTCGGTCCGTAGCTGTTGTACTGTTTAACACCCGTTCTCGGCTCAAACGGCACAAGCTTTTCGCCGCCAATGTCCACAACCTTGAGAGCAATATCGTCGATCGAGGTCAAAAACGCTCTGGCGACCTGCGTTGTCAAGGAAATATGGGTAATATCGTTTTGCGCGCAGTATTCGTTGATCCACATCAAATCGAGCCTGCGCTCCTCGGGGATCACGTACTCCGCCGCGCCCGCGCTCAGATACGGGTAAATGTCCAGCATATGCACGTCAAAGCTGTAGCTCGCGTGCGCCGCCGTCGAGCTTTTGTCCGTAATATCGTAAACTCTTTGGAACCAATGAATAAAATTGGTAAGATTATGATGCGTCAGCATACAGCCCTTCGGCGTGCCCGTCGAACCTGATGTATAGAGCAGCACAAACAAATCATCCGGGCCGGGCGAGGGGAGAGGCGCGCCGCCGCTGACGACGAGAGACGGAATATCCTCCGTTGTTAATATTTCCCCTTCAAAATCGGGTATGAGCGAAAGCAGCTTGCCGTCCGCGATAAGCATTTCAGCCTCCGCGTCCTTCGTCATAAACCGCAGCCGCTCCGGCGGATGCGTCGGGTCGAGCGGCTCGTACGCCGCGCCCGATTTGAGTATGCCGATCGAGCAGATCGTCATATATTCGCTGCGCTCGACCATTGACGCTATAACGTCGCCCCTGCCCAGACCTTTTGATCGGATATACCGCGCGATCTTGTCGGTTATCTCATCAAGCTCTTTATAAGTATAGCGGTTTTCCTTGAACACGAGAGCCGTTTTATCGGGCGTTTTCTTTACCTGCGCGCGGAACAAGTCCACAAATCCGACGCTCAGATCAACATCGGTTATAAGCGCGTCGTTTAAAGCGCGTATTTTATTTACGCTGCGCTCGTCCGCGAGGCGAAGCTTTGAAAGCTCCGATTTTTTGAGCATTTCCGAAATTATTAGAATAACCGTGTCCGCAAACGAGCGTATTGTTTCGTACTCGTACAAATCGGTGCGGTATTCAAAATCCATTTCAAACGCGCCGCCGTACTTGAACACCATAATAGCTAAGGGCGATTGCGCGCTGTAAGACGGGACCCGCTCCATTTCAACAGTGCTTTCGCCGAGCGTGAATGTGTTGAACGAATCCGACTGATACGCGAAAAATATACCCGCATTTATTCCGTATTCGCCCGCGAGCTTGACAAACGGATAATTACCGATTTTTATCGCGCCGCGCTGCGCCGCGCGGACGTCCGCGAGATAATCGCCGACCGTGGCGGTCTCGTCGATTTTTATGTAAAGCGGCAGAGTGCGGATCATCATGCCGACGGTATTTTTCATGCGCGGGTCGGATCTGCCATGGTTGACGGTGCATATTACCGCGTCTTCCTGAGCGGTAAACTTCGCCGCCGCGTATGCGACAGCGCCGAGGAAAAGCGTGTTTTCGGTTATTCCGTTTTCCTTTATAAACGCGTCAACCTTTTCGACCGATATATCATCCGGCAAAACCAGCCTGAATTCACTGCATGGCTTGTCGGCGACAGAGTCGTCTTCGTTCATGTCCGCAACGAGCATTGAATTTGTTTCAAGCCCCGCGAATATGCTTTCATAATATTTACGCGCTTCCTCATACGCCGTGGTATTCACGAATTTTTCCTCGTATACCGACAAGCCGAACTGGCCTATTTCCTCCGGCTCGATCTCGCCGCCCGAGTAAAGCGTTGAGATCTCGCCGCACATAACGGAAAACGACGTGCCGTCAACCGCGATATGGTGGTAGTCCGTCAAAAAGCACATTTTCGTTTCCGTTTCGATAATTTCAAAGCGGAACAAATAATCGCGCTCCAAATCAAACGGCTTCACGAAGTCGTTTTTCAGCTTTTCAAGCTCGCCGTCCGAAGCGCTTATCACCGGAATGTCAACCGCAATCTCGCGCGGCTTCATAACCGGCTCTCCGCCTGAGGCGTCAATGTAATAGCGCAGTCCTTCATGATTTTTAACCGCTCTTTCCACAGCCGACTTCAGCGCGTCGATATCAACGGCTCCCTTATCAAACGTATAGCAGAGCGGCGAGTTATACATCAGTCCGCACGGATTATGCATACAAGCCAAATATACGCCCATCTGGCTCGGCGTGAGCGGATATTCCTTCATGCCCCGCGCTTCCGCGACCGACTCGGCTATTAAATCTTTTTCGGTTTTCATACTTTCACCTCATTATATTATTTCTTTAATTTGATTCATACCTAACACAACGGAGTACTCAAAACTTTTATATTTGCCGCCGAATTTGCTTTCGTCAATTTCGGCCCCGTTGTTGCGGAGCATTATGACATACGCGCCGTCCTCACGCCCTATCCGTATATCGTTTTCGGCGCTTTTGTCATTGCCGCTCACAAACGCAAACAGCTCCGACACGGCTTCGGCAGCTTTGTTTCCGTCCGTGATCTTATCCGCGACAGCCGACTTTATTTCCGATACGTCAGCGTCGGATCTTACGGAGAACGAGAGCAGCTCGTTCGCCTCGTCAAGCAGGAACATATCCCTGTATCTGCCGTTTGATTTTGCTATTGTTATGATAATCATAGCCGCTATAACAATACATGTTCCGTACTGAGCCGCGCATGACGTCACCCATAATCCCGTTATGCCGAAAAGGCGGCTGAGTATATACGCAAACGGTATAGTGAGCACAATTCCGTTGACGATCGAAACCGTGACCGACATAGCTTTGCGCTGCGTCGCGGTAAAATAGTACATGAATAAAAACGACATCGACATTCCGATAAATGACAGCGCGCTTATGCGGAGCGCGGAGACGATCATCGCCATTTCCGCTGGAGTTTTCTCTCCGAAAAGCCGCGCGACCGGAGCGGGTATGATCTCAATAACAAGCGTGATCGCTGCCGCCGCGATCAGAAGCAGCAAAGTCGCGCGCTTCATGGCGTATTTTATCCCGGCAGTGTCGCGCTCTCCGAAAAGCGCGCTCACTATCGGCGTCAGCGTCTGCGACGCTCCCGTTACGAACGCGGAAATAAATATCTGGCAGTTTGATACTACCGACATGGAAACCATGCCCTCCTGTCCACCCGCGTTTTGTACCGCGGTGTTCATATAAAGCGTCGTGACAATAATAAGCATCGCGCCAAGCGCGCCCGATATGCCCGTGGTAAAAAGTGAAACGCATTCGCTTCGCAGCTTTTTCGGCGGTAACGCCGCGCTCAAATCAAAATGAAGCGTATTTTTCTTGTTTTTAAAATGCGTGAGCATAATGCAGAACGCGATAACGTTTCCGATAACCGTCGCGATCGCCGAGCCGGCTATTCCCATTTTGAACGGGCCCATAAGCACAATATCCATAACGAGATTTATCGCGTTTGAAATAATTATGAGATTTGACGCGAATTTCGGCCTGCCGTCGCTCCGTATGCAATGCACCGCGCTCGGCAGCAAAAGCGAGAACGGCGTTCCTATAATAAACGGTATGTAATACTTCAAAAGCTCGCTTCTGAGCGTCTCGATCGGAGTGAGCAGCTCCGCGATATTGTTTACAAACACAAGCTGCAATATCATATACGCCGCGCTTAAAATCACGAGCAGAATCGCTGCCGTCGTGAACGTGGTATCGGCGGCCTCCTTGTCGTTTTTGCCCTTCGCGAACGAAATAAGCGTTGACGCGCCGATGCCGAACAGTATCGTCGTGGAAAAATAAAGCTGATTAACCGGCGCGAGAACGCTGATCGCCGCCATTGACACGCTTCCGAGCATGTTTCCGACGATTATCGAATCCACCATAATGGCGATATTGTTCGCGAGCGCCACAAGCACTGTCGGCAAAAAGTATTCGAGATATTTTTTGTTTATAATATTTCCGTTTCTTTTTAACTCAATCATCGTTACGCTCCTTATAAAAATATGTTGTAAACGCGTCACCTGACGGTTCCGGCAAAACATCCTGCCGCCGTGCTTTGATGTGATATTTCACAATGAATTGCTGTTTCAGATTTATTCGGAAACGTCTTTAATTTACAATTATACACAATAATTTTAACATTTTCTTATCCTAAATTCAATGCTTTTACGCAAAAATCATCTGTGACGGCGTGAACGGCATTCCGCGCCGTGTTAAATAATATTTTAGCTAATAAATTTCAATAAAAAATTTTACATATAAAAACTTTCGACATAATAAAAAAACTATCCGCTGTTTAAAGTGGATAGTTGACATCAAAGAATTTAATACAGTAGTTTGTTGAGCGATCGAAGGATACACCGTTTGTTCGGCACAGATATATCTCAGCCCCTACCCATCTGCATATACAGCGCATATTTTTTCGTCAACCTTATACAAAAAGAGCAACCGTTTTTTCGATTGCTCTCGATTGTGGTCTTTAGTTTTAACTGCTCGATAAACAGGAATTTAATAATCTAACAGTCTGCCATAGTCATTCCATTCGCCAAACATTTTACCTTGTCTGGTCTCCTCGATTAAGTGCGCCAACATTTGGTCGTACATCTCTGGGTTTCGTTTCTTATAGAAGGCGATATTTCCCGCTCGCACCCTTTGGTATAAAGGAGGAAATGATTTGAACTTTGACCACGCCCGTGCAGCCTTCAGCGCCGCCTCAATATCAGGGTCAATATGAAAACTGCGAATCCCCATAGCAGGGAGGACTGCTCTTCCCGCATCAGTCATCAGACCCAAAGCATCCAGTCTGCGAACACGCTCCTTGTTGAGTTCTGTCCACTTGCTCCCCTTTTTACGGGGTGTAAAGCGCTGCAACCTCTTTCCGTCAATGATTCGGTGGGTGCTGTCTATCCAACCATAGCAAAGCGCTTCTTCCACAGCATCAATATACCAAAAGTGGGTGTCATCAACAGGCTTCCCACGCTTTACATTAACCCAGCATTCTGTCTCTTGTTCTGAATAAACGCTGAGCCATTCACGAAATGATTTGCGGCAATCGACTTGTAAAATATTTTTATACTCCATTCCTTACTTGGCCTCGCTAAATCCCAATTTATTGCTCTGTTTGGTTATGAAATGATTATACCATACCCACTGCAAAAAATCAATGTGTGATGTAAATAAATTGTGTGATGTAAATAAATAATAAAAAATAATGATCAGAAGATAAAAGCAATTTGCTGATTCAGGACTCCCGCAAAGCACCGGCGGAGCGCGCTTTTTTGGGGCCCTTTGCGCGCTTTTGCGCGCGACTAGTACCTAGTTACTATTTCCCAGCACCTATGTTGGGCCCTGTTCGCGCACTTCGTCCGCTCTCGGCTCATAAAAATCAGCGAGGAGAATAACGGATGTTTCCTATTCGCTATTCTCTAATCACTAATCTCTACTTTGGCAGGGGTAGTAAGACTTTAACTCACGGTTTTGGAGAAATCGTACCTATATCCGTCAATCAACATAAATTAAACAGACTCATTTTCAAATTCTCCACTCCGCCGACGTCAAACCGCCGTCGGCGGAACTGTTGAGGAAGCGGGAAAGGCTGACAGAGTCAGCCTTTCCAAAACAATTCATGTGGTCATATATACAGTTTGAATTAACCGCTTGCCATCAAAATGGACTGTTCGATTTTGTTGGCGGTTGTTTCCTCCATTGAACTAAGCACATGAGAATATGTACCCAAAGTAACGCTCACATCGGCATGACCGAGTCGCAGCTGTGCCTCTTTCGCCGATATGCCGTTTTTCAACATAAGTGTAGCGTTGGTATGTCTCAGATCATGGAGCCGAATATCTTTCAAGCCGTTATTCTTCAGCAGCCGTTTGAACATCTTATCGAAGGTGTTCGGAAGATAATTTTTCCCGTTCTCCTTGCATACCACATAATCAACATTGCAGTACCTGTCACCCATAGCCAGCTTGTTTTCAAGGCATTTCACCTTTTGCTTTTTGAGTAAATTTGCCAATATGTTTGTGATTTTTATTGTTCTGATACCACTGGCAGATTTAGGTTCTTTGATAATGAACCTATCGGGAGATGTCTCCTTGTCCACCTCGATCATATTTTCACAAATTTTAATCGACATATTGTCCAGATCAACATTCTCCCATCTGAGAGCAAGCAACTCACCGCGTCTCAATCCAAGTGTTACCGCAAGCGTTATAGGCAATTCAAGCTCCGTACCTTTGCACGCTTCAAGCAGCTTTTGGATCTCGGTATCGTCATATACCTCGGCCTCATATTTTGCGCATTTGGGCAAACTAACCCCTCGGCATGGATTCTTGCGAATCAACTCCAGATCTTCTGCCCTTTTCATGGCGGGATTGAGAACATTATAAATATTCTTGACAGTCTTTGCGGATATTTCCTTCCCTGTGAGCGGAGATCTCTGTTGAATTTCATTGATCCATTCCTGTATGTCTATCGCGTTTATTCCTTGAAGTGTTTTTTCGGCAATATCGGACGCCTTTATTAGTCTTATATTGGTATCATATCCCCTCCTTGTACTCTGTGAAATAGTAGGCTTCTTAAAAGTCTTATACCATTCGTCTATCCATTCTCCGACCGTCAATGTCGTTTCCTCTATGTGTGTGTTTGTCTCGTATTCCCGAATAAGTTCCCGCAAAGCTTTTTCGGCTTGTTTTTTGTTCATATTTTTGAGTGTCTTATATTTTCTGTTCCGTTTTCCAGTCTTTGCGTCAGGCGGAAATTCAATAATTAATTGATAATTCTCACCCCTTTTTCTGATATGTCCAGCAACTTGCATATTAAATCGCTCCTTTCTTTTTTATATTTTCAAGTTCCAACTGCTCCAAATCAATCTCAATCGTGCCGTTTAACACAAAATCATAAAACCTTTTCTCTTCGACACGGTAAGTACGACCTATCCTAACATAATCTATCCCGCTATACTTAATGAAAGCAAGCGCTTTTTGGTAACATATTTTTAATATTTGGGAAACTTCTTTGGCAGTTAAAAAGTTTATATTTTGATGGCTCATTCTGCCACCCTCCCTAAACTAAATATTTGTAATTCTCTCCCGCCTGCCAAACCATCGGCTGCACGCCGATGGTTTTGGCAGTAATAAATTTTCAAAACTCTTGACATTCACCAAAAAATATTATATACTATAAAATATTGAGGAAATTGAGGAAAATCAAAGATTGTCCAAGTAGGACAAGGGGTCTGAGGTTTGACTGTCAGAATCAGTACTGAGGATTTCCTCAGTTTCTTTTGAGGGAAAATTCAAATCCATCTTGATCGCATAAGTCCAAGTTGACTTTTCGCCTGGTTTGATAACGCGCTTTGTTTCAAGGCGACCCTCATCACAAATTAACACCCCCTTGCTTCTAAATGACTTGAGCAAGATTTTTAAATCGCCAAGTTCCAGACTGGATATAATATCCTTAAATTTGGATTTGTCAAAAGCGATTGTGTGCCTGTATTTTGCGTCTTTGATAACTATTATTCGCCCTGCGATATCGGATGGGTACACAGTCCTCCTGCCTCGTATAAAGCGATGGCGATTTCCGTTGACAAAATCGCAAAGCTTTTCATACGCTTCCTCAGTGGTGTCCCTAATTCTGATAGAAGAATTAGTTGCCTCAATGTCAATAAGCAGTTCTTTGATCGCGTCAACATTCAGGTTGAAACCTAATGCCTGACTAGCATAGGAAGCTGTAAGCAAAAGTGTTGCATATTTATTTGACAACCGATCCGAGTAAGAATTGCCCTCGGGGATAGCGTCAATCCACTCTTGGCGGAAAAGTTTAAAATCCCGCGCAATATCTTTAGGTGGGATTTTACCGAAATAATCAGCGAAAACACCAATGGCATGGCCGTAATTGTTCATACAGATGTGCTTGATATAATCGGCGGACTTTGCTGATTTAGTGTACGTCAATCCGCACAACTCAATAACGCGCATATCAATTCCCGTGAGATTCGGGCATTGCTCGGTGATATTTTTTTCGCCGGTCGAGACAATCGTTGTGCGATAACCCTTGCTTGGCTGTAGTGTGCTTCCACTATTCATTCGATCGCGTTCACAGCCAGTAGCTATTGCGTATACCATCTGTTCGATATTTGGATCTCGAAAAAGTCCGAATTCGTCAAAGACAATAGGATATCCATAATTATCGTCCAGTGTCTTAATCAGTGCGTTGGCAGTTGTATTCCACGAGCGAAGCAGTCCATTTCGCTGAATGTCAGGAGATCCCGCAACACTCGCGATAAGATAAGCCGCTGTGGTCTTGCCCGTCGTAGAGCGTCCCGATAGGTGAATGAAAAGATTTTCATTCCCCGTGAAAGAACCGCTATATCCTACAAGAACAGCCGAAAGGCCTATTGTGAGCGCCAACTCCATTGGCGTGTTGCCTATAACGTGTTTTTTCACCATTTCTTTCCAAATATCGAAGCTTCCTTTTGGCTCGATATCCAGATCGCCATAATAACTTGACACAAGCTGTTTTGTGTCGATCTTATGACTCCTAAAATATTTTTTGCCTTCAATGTTAAACCATCCTACGTTAGTATGCATAAAACCATAGTTTTTACAATCCAGTTCTTGTTGCATTAACGAATCAACGAGCACACTAACGTTCGCATCGTGAACTGACAGGCCCTTACCAGAATAAGAGAGTAACTTATTCTTTGCAAAATCCGCACGTGGCAGTTGTAACTGTTTGTTTTCCCCAAGATAGTCAAAAGAAACATCCAAAATCGACTCCCCGCTTTCGAGTAAAATATTAATTTTGTCAACCAAAACCGCTTTTCCGTAGTCGTGGAAATCGGCGACATCGCCGTTGCGGTCAAATACATATCGTCCGAACATCCCGTCTTCGATTCCTACATTATTTAACAAAAATAAAAACCCCTTTCTATTGAAAATATAGATTAACAACAACGCGTTGATTTGTTAACAACCCCATTTTAACTTATTTGCTCGACATACACCATACCCATTTTTTTGCTAAAATTAAATGGCAAAAAACGCAAAAACCAGGATTTATGAATCCTGGTCAGGTTGATATTTTGATTTAAATTCTTCAAACCTCTTGTTAATTTTATCAATACGTTTTTTATCAGATTTCAATATAGATGGGCTATTTTTTATTTTGTTTATTTTTTCAATACATTCAGCACAAATATTAGCAAAATGCTTTTTTGCAGCCTCTCCCAGCTCATCAACAAAAAGAGTGTATTTAAATCCTCCTTCCAATTCTTTAAATATGGTTAATAAATCACACAACATATCACTCGGATATGTCTTTTTTAAAACATAATCTATATAACGCTCTAATAAAAATTTGTATTCTTCTAATAGATTTTTTTCACTTTCAATATCAATTGAAACATTTTCAATATAATTTCTGGCTTCTTTTTCCCATTTTGAATGTAATCGCTCAGAATTTATATCTTTATGGCTCGATTTTATATCTCTATCACAAACATATCTGCTAATCTCCTTCTTTAGTCGATCATTGTAATATCCTATAACTTTTTTAGCGTTATCCAATATTTTTCTTATCCAATGGAATATATCTGTTGTCTTATAGTCTAATAAAGAAAATGGAATACTCGGCTTGTCATAGTCTAACATCAACGCAACTATAATCGCAACATTTTCTATGGTGAATTTCTGCGTATATTTTTCTTTATCCGATTGCTCTACAGTGATACACTGAGCATCAAAACACGGATTTATTCCTTTTTCAATTTCTTCTGTAAATTCCTTAGAATACGATAACTCCACAGGTGAGATGTATTTATCTATAATATCATCCAATGATTTACTTACTTCTACCATCTCATAATTGATTTCTACATCATAATCTCCCTCATCAATCATTTCATTATCTGCTGATAAATCAACAAAAAAATTACTTAATCTTTTCCCGAAATGATTGCAAACAACTTGTATTCGTCTATCAAGTTTGTTATATAGTTTTTCGTTATAATCTTCCCCTTTAAGTTCTGCATAACATCTAAATATGTCTGTTTTGGTAAATAATCTAACCCTTTCAAAATATTTCTCAACAGCAGTTGCCATAATCATTACCTCCATATTAAATTCAGTAGGACAAGTCAAGCAACTAATTATGACTTGTCCCTCACTGAAAATTATATTATGATAATAATTAATTGTCAAGCAAGATTCTACTTCTTGCTCGCAAGATAGACGCTTACTGCAAGCATTGCGCCTTCACTGACTGAACTCAGCAAGGTTTCTGCTGCTGCGCCTGTTAATAAACCTAACATACCTGCACACTCCTTTCCCTAAGCACTTTTCTTTGATGATTTTGGTACATAACAATAAATTTTAAAACATGATCTGGCGATCAGGAGCATATTGTTTCTTTGACAGCTTCAGCACATAACAACAGACCTAAAGTAAGCCCGAATCCCAAAAGTTGATACTGCGTAAAATCACCCCCTTTCATTCTATGGATATATGGCTATATGCAAGTTGTCTTGATATCGTCGGGAGTGATACCTATAGGCATAATAACTGTTGCGGAGTATTCTGTACCCAAAAGATATAAAATACTCACATAATCATCCGAAGATGAACAGTTGACCTTATTGGCAAATTCAAACGGTATCTCCCTATAATCAAAAAATCCGTTGATGATTGTTTCCAAATCATCAACGGATTCCGCGATCAGCACATAACCGCCGTCCACATTGTTGTTATTGTAGTTTTCATCAAGTATTGATGTAACCCTTTCAGCCTCGGCAACAACCTCTATCGGCAGATGGCAAAGCAGCCCAAGCTGAGATTTTGTTTGTATTTTGATTAACATATCACCAACTCCTGTATAAATTTTCTATTGTGTTTTCTCTTGTAAAATATCGGGAGATACTTTGACAAGGCTCCATTCATAGACCTTTGGAAATAAAGGATGATAGAATTTTTTGCCCTCATCATCGGATATACAGAATAAATTTTCTGTATTGGCAAGAAGCTCCGCGACCTGTGACTTGCGCCTTCTGAAAACCTTGTTGTTTTCTCGACCCGTTCCCACAGCATAGATCACATCATCAGCAGATGAAATAAATTTTTTGATAGTTTTCAGATTTTGCTCATCATCGCATGGCTCAATGACCGACTTGCCGTCACCGATATTCGCGAACATGTTAACGACCACCATCTTGCCATAGCCTAAACGGACAAGGTTCTCAATGCAGTAGTTTGTTGAGCGATCGAAGGATATACCGTTTGTTCGGCTCGGTGACAGCATAATAACCAGCGCACACGGCTTTTCCTTGTTCCATTCGACTGAGAGATAGTATCGCTTTGAATTGGTATCATCATATTGCACCTCCACCTTGATTGAATTTTTTTGAATCATACTAAACCTCCTATAAAATATTATAAGTCCATGGCGTTATTTTCCGCCATGGACTTACATTATTATAATATATATCTGAAAAGTAACTAACTACATTTTCCATCAACAGATGACTTCCCCGACAATGATAACAGCAAAATCAGAAATTAGTTAATATATGTAAAACTCTATCTACAGATATATCTCAGCCCCTACCTATCTGAAGATACAGCTTAATTCCTAACCATCAACAGATATGCCAAATCTCTACCTATCTATAAATAACTCACTCAATGCTCATCTGTAGATGAAATTTAATTTCTATATATCTACAGATGATATTCATATTTTTCCATCGACAGATAGGTTCGTCGACGACGGCGACGACGGCGGATTCAGAATTTGCGAATATATATCCTATTTGTAGATACAACCTGATCTCTACTTATCTATAGATATAATCTGATTTCTATTCATCTGTAGATATAACTTATTTCCTACCTATCTGTAGATATAGCTTATTTCCTATCAATCTATGGATATAGCTTAATATATATCTATAAATAAGATATATATTAAGCTAAGCCCATCTACAGATAGTATTCATATTATTTGACTTGACGCCGAAATTGACGGCGGAATAGATCATAATAGATGTAAATAGATATAAATAAATGCAAATAAATAATAAAAAAATAGTGATCAGAAGATAATAGATATTTGCTAATTTCTAATCACTATGATGGTGCGAGTGGTCTTACAGGACTTGCGTGAAAACGGCGTGGATACGTTGGTTTTGACAGTCAACAAACGGTATTAACTAAAATATTTTTGATGACTTTTTGGCGTGATCACAAAAGTTGTCTTTTTTTGACAAAAATTTTGTAGGTTTAAAATTTATACATAAGGAGTTAAAAATTATGGCGGTATTTAGAGTTGAGAAAACAAAGAATTTTACTGTGATGTTTAATCATCATTTGAAAAATAAAAAATTATCTTTGAGGTCAAAAGGGTTGTTGTCGGTTATTCTCAGCCTGCCCGATAATTGGGATTTTACTATCAAAGGCTTGGCGGCAATCAGCAAAGAGGGCGTTGACGCCATTCGCTCATCTATTTGTGAGCTTGAAGAAGCAGGATATGTGAAACGCAGACGCTTGATAAGCCGCAGCGGCAAACTTTCAAAGACCGAATACACATTTTATGAGGTGCCGAGGCAGAAAGAATGCGACACAGAAAATAATGTTGAGAAAAAAATGTATCCATAAACCCTATATCGGATGATCCTACGTTGGAAAAGCCTATGTTGGAAAAACCTATGTTGGAAAATCCAATGTTGGAAAATCCAATGTTGGATAAGTCAACGCAATTAAATACTAAATATATAAAATACTAATTTATTAAATACTAAAATATTAATAACTAACATAACAAACTATCTATCCATCTATCAATCACGCGCGCGTGAAGAAAAACGATAATGTCGGATGGATAGATAGATATGAATAAATAAAATCCGAAATTAAAAAACAAATTGAATATAAAAACCTTTATCGCCTGATAACGCACGGACAGATCGAAGAATTATATAATATCCGCGCTGTATAACATAGCCATAACAGCAGATAAAAACCGTCCGACTGATAAAAAGGGGGATAAGCTGTCACGCAGTAGGAGGCCTCAAACACCGAAAAAACGTAGGTTTTTCGGCTAAAAACAGGCAAGGCTATGTCCTTATATTAAAAACCTCAAAAACGAGGTTCTACTGCGTGACACAAAGGGCGAATTCTGTATAGTTATTACTTTGAAAATATTTTCGGTTTTCAAGGTGCCGGAGTGGAAAAATAGAGGCCTGCGAGTGACGTAAAAACGTTGGTTTTAAAGCCAAAAACATCTTCGGTAATATACTTATACCATAAACCCCAAAAATGAGGTTCTATTGTTCCACTCATACTAAGAGCATAAACACGGTTATGCTCCTGTTTTTATGCTAACAAAAATAAACCATTCGCTATGCGGAATAGTTCCGAAGAAAAATTTAACTTAAAGTAATTGCAAAAAACTCCTATACCATAATAAAAGCAATTTAGCACCTACGACAAAATAGTACACCCTTTTTGCGTACTTGTGGTTTTGTTACGGCAAAGAGGAATATCTCACACGGAAATCATGCTGCTCGTTCACGTCACGCCCGAATTTTCAGACCGCTCTACCCTTTGGAACGCCGTTGAGAAAATCAAAAAGGCGAAAAATTCACAGTTTGCAAGAGAAATCGAACTTGTTATCCCGAAAGAGTTATCAGAAAAGCAGCAGCTTGCGCTTGTCCGTGAGTATTGTGAAACAAAATTTTGTGTCAGCCGGTATGTGCGCCGACATTGCCATTCACGATAAAAAAGATGGAAAACCTCACGCTCATATCCTGCTCACTATGCGTCCGATCGAGCAGAACGGAACATGGGGGCGAAGTCCAAAAAAGAATATATCCTTGACGAAAACGGCGAAAAGGTGAAGCTGAAAAATGGAAACTTCAAAACCCGAAAGATTGATACCGTAGACTGGAACAATCAGGACAAAGGTTCTCTTATCGTTTTTGTACAATGTACATTATTTTCTTGACGTTTCACATATTTATTGCGTAATTACAAAGGTCTGCCGAAGCAGACCTTTGTGTACGGTTTAATGGGAAGAAATTAATTTATTGTCTCAACTGCAATAGAATTTCGTAACGATTCTCGTTTGCCGTTGTATGCATGCAATGAAATACAGCTGACAATTTAAATATTGCTTAATTCACCTAATTTTGCTCATAGGGTTCCATGAGCGGTTTGCAAGTCCCGGTATTGTCCCACAGCATAACTTTGATATATTCGTCCGTAACGCCCGCTGTAACCATTCTGTCAAGTTTAACAAAACACTCATTTCCGCCTTCGATTTCGGTATAGTGATTTTCCATGACAATATCAAGCAAAATATCATCCTTATACTTTGCCATTATAATTGTAAATGGTGTTCCGAGCGGAACTCCGTCGCCGATCGCTATATTTACGCCTCCAAGCGTATCATCAACTTGCATAATTTTCCAAGTATCAAATATCGGTTTAGGCGTGGACGTCGGTGCTTCTGTAGGCAGAGCTGTAGGTTCGAGAGTTGGTGTGACTGTGGGTTCTAATGTAGGAGCGAATGACGGTTCAGAGGTCGGCGCAGTCGTTGGCTCCGCCGTCGGTTCTGCCGTTGGCTCTGCTGTGGGTTCAGCAGTCGGCTTTGTTGATGGTTCAAATGAGGGACCCGCCGTCGGCTCTGTTGATGGTTCAACCGAAGGTTCTGGCGTCGGCTCTGCTGTGGGTCCTACAGTCGGTTTTGTTGATGGCTCAACCGATGGTTCTGCCGTCGGCTCTGTTGTGGATTCCGGCGTCGGCTCTGTTGATGGCTCAACCGAGGGTCCTGCCGTTGGCTCTGCTGTGGGTTTCGCAGTCGGTTCTGTTGATGGCTCAACCGAGGGTTCTGCCGTTGGCTCTGCTGTGGATTCCGGCGTCGGTTCTGTTGATGGCTCAACCGAGGGTCCTGCCGTCGGCTCTGTTGTGGGTTTCGCAGTCGGTTCTGTTGATGGCTCAACCGAGGGTTCTGCCGTCGGCTCTGTTGTGGGTTCCGCAGTCGGTTCTGTTGATGGCTCAACCGAGGGTCTTGCCGTCGGCTCTGTTGTGGGTTTCGTAGTCGGCTCGGGTGTCGGATCGGTTTTTATGTGCTGCCATTTTAAATAGGGCAGACCGCTGTTAAATTCATCCGAAAGATCCCATACATCTCCGACATTGAGTCCGCTTAAAATGCCGCGCATTTCGTCAAGCGAGGCTTTTGCGTTTACCTCTCCGGGGCTGCCGTATTCGACCTTTCCAATCGGTTCAAGGCCCGAATTTACACCGCTCGGCTCGATCAAGCAATAGCAGTTTTCCGCAACGCCGTAACTGAACAACCCGATAAGCGCGCCGCAGTTTTGTAGGCCGTCCTTTACTTCTCCTATCGTGTAGCAATTTCTGATCCCGTCGTTTTGAGCGGTCGACGTGACCGCTATGCGCCCCGCGATACCGCCGACGCAGAACGCCCTTGCGGATATCGTTCCGACGTTATAGCAATTCTCAACAAGTGCTCCGAACGACACATCGCCGACGATGCCGCCGTCGTAATTTCCGTTGCCCGTGATACTTCCGCTGTTCACACATTCAGATATATCGGTATATTTCGCCTCTCCTGCGATCCCGCCTTTATATTGTCCGGTGCCGCTTTCGTATGAGACCGCGCCTTTGTTTTCACATTGTTTTATCACGGCTTTGGCCGAAGAGTTCGCGCCTTGGCTCAGTCCGCAAATTCCGCCTATGCGTCCGCCCGCGCCGCTGACGCTCACGTTGCTTACACAGGTTTGGATAGTTCCTTGGTTACTGCCGCATATACCGCCTATGTCGGAATAGCTTGAGGTTGACGAAGAGCTGACGCTGCCCTCGACCGTGAGGTTTTTTATAACCGACGACGCGGTATTCACTCCGAACAAGCCCAAAAACGTGCCCGACGAATTTATCATAAGCCCGCTGACCTTGTGCCCGTTTCCGTCGAAGGTTCCGAATTTATACGCCGCGCTGCCTATCGGCGTCCAGTTCAGACTGCCGCCCAAGTCTATGTCGCAAAGCAGCACAGCGTTTTTTTCGCTGTCGTCAACGGCCGTCGCAACTTTCCCGTTCACATACATCGCGTACCACGCGAGCTCGTTTCCCGTCGAGATCCGCCACGCGCCGTCTTTGAACTCGGGCTCGTCTAAGTCCCCGTCCCACACGGCGTTCGGCTCGGTCTCTATGGCAATCGCCTTTTCGCCCGCCTCGATATCCGAATTTGACACCTCAAACATGCCGTTGCGCTTGGCATAGCCTCTGCGTTTTATCGTATAGGAATATTGCCCCTCGGGCAGCAGATAGCCGCCGTCCTCGGCGGGGATCACATGATCTCCGCTTTTGACTTCTGATATAAAACCGCCAAGCTCAGTCCCACTTTCGCTGTCGGTAAGCGAAAACAGCACTTTCGCTTTAGGCAGAACGTTCAGAACAACCTTGGTATCGACATCGCCTCTGCTGACAGTCACTCTTCCCGACGCCGCGCCGTACCCGAACAGCTCCGCGGTATACTCGTATTCTCCGTTTGGCAGGCTGAACTCGTATTTTCCGCTCTCCGATTTACTCGGGCTCAACTCATCGCCTTTACCCGTTTTCAAAGTGAACGCGGCGTTCGGCGGCTCGATCTCAAACACGGCGGTGTAGGTGTTTTGCTTTAGCTCGATATCCGTGCAGATGTCCGAGCTTTCAATGCTTATCGTGCCGCTCTCGGGAATATAATCGCCTTCGTCATAAGCCGCGGTGTAGGTATATTCGCCTTTTTTAAGATTGTCAAAAACGTAATTTCCGCCGTCTCTTGTGCCCGAAACAAATTCTCCGTTTTGGTCTTTAAGGGTGACCTCCGCCTCCGTCGGTTCCACATTAAACACCGCCTTAAAAACGGCGTTCGGGTTTTGGCGCTTCAGAATCGGATAGCCGTTGTTTATCGGCGCGTCTTTTATATCGCTTTCAAAAGCTCCGCCTAAGTTTGTTATTATTTCTTCCGATTTAAGCTCATCCTCCGAGGCCGCGCGGACGGTGTCTCCGTTTTCGCTCTGGACCGCCTCAAGTTCGGCGTTTATCGAATCATTTTTCAGGAAATAACAGTTTGCGAATTTGCCTATAAAGGTTTTGCCCTGCCCCGCGACGCCGCCTTTATACACATAAGACGGACGGCTTGTTGACGAGCAGATGACCTCACCGACCGAATACGCGCCGCTTACACCTGTGAGCCCGTAGGCGTAGCCCACCAGACCGCCGACGGAATTGTTGCCGCTGACGCTTCCGGTATTATAGACATTTTCGATAACCGTGTTGCCTTGGATCCTTCCCGCGATACCGCCCACATTTTTGCCGCTTGTCGTCTCAACGTTCCCGCTGTTATATGCGCTTTCGATCACGGTTTTGCTGTTGCAGTCGCCCGCGATGCCGCCTATGTGCGTTCCGCTTGAGCTTGTGTTTGATATCGTGCCCGTGTTTTGCGACGCGCTTATAACGCCGCTCGAGTTAAAACCCGCTATGCCTCCGGTGCCTTTCGTAGATGTCGATTTGACGCTGCCCCGGTTTTCGCAGCCTGATATAACGCCCTTATTGTATCCGACGATGCCGCCGCTGTAATAGCCTTTGCCTGTGACTTCAACGAGGCTCACGCAGTTTTCAATTGTTCCCTCACTGTACGCCGCGATACCGCCTATGTATGAGGTGCTGCTGTAGCCCGTGTATTCGACAGTGCCGTGTGCGGTCAGGTTCGCAATCTTTCCCGAGGGCGCTAAATAGCCGAACAGTCCGAGGCAGCTTCCCGAACTTTTGTACGCGTATGTTATACTTCTGCCGTTTCCGTCAAAGGTGCCCGCGTATTTGTAGCTTGAGGTGCCGATCGTGTCCGCCAAATTGTCAACTGTGATGTCGCTCATAAGCACCGCGCTTGCCGACAAGTCTTTTTTGACCTCCGCCGCGAAGGCTTTAAGATCATCGGCGTTGTTAATTATGTAAGCGCCGTCCTCGTTCTGCGCTAGGTCTGCGAGTTCTATGCTTCCCGCGGCAAAAGCACTTTGAAACAGAACCGCTAAAACAAGCAGCGCCGCGAATATTTTTATTTTCATTTTGCAATTTCCTTTCCGATGTTTTGTTTTTCTACTTGCTCTCCGCAAGCGGAGCCAGACTGCCTATATCCCAAACAAATATTTTGACTTCGCCGCCTTCGGACCTTTTAAAATCGATCGTGTATTTTCCGCCGCCGCTTATCTCAAGGGTCTCGACGACCGTCATAACTCCATTTGGAGCGTAGGCCGCCGCTATCAGTACGGCTTTTGAGTGTTTATCCGAATTTTGTTTGACATCGACGCTAAGCTTTCCGCTCTCGTCAAACATATAATTTTCGATCTCATATTCATATAATTCGGGTTCGGCCGAAGGCTCAATGCTTGGCTCCGCCGAGGGTTCGGGCATTTCAGTAGGTTTTATTGTCGGCTCGGTCGAGGGTTCGGGTATTTCAGTAGGTTTTATTGTCGGCTCGGTCGAGGGTTCGGGTATTCCTGTCGGTTTTATTGTCGGCTCGGTCGAGGGTTCGGGTATTCCTGTCGGTTTTATTGTCGGCTCGGTCGAGGGTTCGGGCATTTCAGTAGGTTTTATTGTCGGCTCGGTCGAGGGTTCGGGCATTTCAGTAGGTTTTATTGTCGGCTCGGTCGAGGGTTCGGGTATTTCAGTCGGTTTTACTGTCGGCTCGGTTGTGGGTTCGGGTATTTCAGTCGGTTTTACTGTCGGCTCGGTTGTGGGTTTAGGTATCTCTGTCGGCTTTATTGTAGGCTTGTCCGATGGCTCGGGCGTCTCGGTAGGTTTAAATGTCGGTTCGGTTGTGGGTTCGGTACTCGGCTGCGCGCTTTGTGTCAGATCAAACGGTGTCGATGATTTGTGTGAAAAGTCCAGAACATTGTCGCATTTTTCGATCGCCATAACCGCCAGCGCGGCCTGCTTTGTGGCCATATCGTCCGTTTCGGTGTCTCCGTATTGGTAGACGAAGCCCCGGCGGTTTGCGTCCGTGAAGCCAACTATACCGTCAAGCAGGGTCGCGCCGTTTTTGGTAAAGCGCGGGTCCGAGCCTATTTTGATACCGAGTGCCGAGAGGCCCAAGGCGCACATCGCCGAGGTATTCGCGTTTGTGCCGTAGTTGCTCTCTTCGTAGCCGCTCTTTATGTTGCCGTCGGGCTGCATTTGGCTTGAAAGATACTTGATCGCGCCATCGACCGCGGTTTTAACTCTCGGATCGGAAACGCTGTATGCCGAAAGGCCCATTATCGCCGCTCCGGTGGTGTCGCAGTCGATCCCGTCGTCCTTGTTGTTGCTCCAGCCCTTACCGTCAATCATGTTTTCGAGCAAGCGGCTTACGGCTGCCTCGGCATCGGGCTCATCAACCGGATCTACACCGCAGTTCAAATAGGCCAGCAATCTGTAGGCGTCGCCGTTGTTTCCGCTCGGTTCCAATTTTTTAAGCGCGTTGAGTGCGTTTATCTTCTCCCCGCTCTCGGTCGTAATTCGCGTCGGGTCATAGCCGAGGCCGCGCAGGGTTATAATATTCATTGCTGCCGTCGTGTCCTGCTCGGCGCTTAAAATACCGCTCACGGCGACTTTCGCCAAATCGCGCTTTTTAGCCTCAAACCGCTCGCTGCTTCCGAACATATCTTCATAAACCTCGAGCATTGCAACTTCCCAATAATCGATAGCCGAGCTTAAATATCTGTCCTCTATGTTTGCCAACACCTTTTTTATATCGATAACGCCTCTTTTGGGCGCTATGCTGACTTTAACGGGGATCTCCTCGGTCTCTCCGCCGTAATTCAGATTGATCGTCAACGTCTCGGAGCCGCCCTCAGGCTTGCCCGTGAGAATTATACTGCCTCCCTTCGCGGTGATCATATCCCCTTCCGCGGAATACGACACGTTGACGTCGGCGTCCGCCGAAACGTTTTGCTCAATCCGGGCTGCCAACGCCGTTATATCCGAGTTTTCCTCAACGATCTCGGGGATCACAGCGGACCTTTTATACTTCGCGGCCTCGGCCTTGAGCTTGCTCTCAGTCGCGGCGGCGTCGAGCATCTCAGTGATCTTTAGCTCGGCTGTCTGCTTATCAACTCCTATTTCATTTACGGCCGCGTCGGCGGGCGCGTGGCTGCCGCCAATGTAGTTACCTATCGGTTTCACGAGATCGCCGCCGCTTGTAACTATGTTGCCGAAGCAACCGCTGATCCCGCGCAGCTCGTCGCTGTACGACCAAACCGCGCCGTCGTATTTGCCGGCAAAGCCGCCGTTATAATTCCACCCCGGGGTCAGCGTTCCGCTGCTTATACAGTTTTTGAGCTTTCCGCTCGCTGCCCCCGCGAAGCCGCCGTAGTTTGAACCGTATTCGGTTATCGCGGTGACGTTTCCCCCTGAATAGCTATTCTCGATCAAACTGTACAGACCCGAACTTCCCGCGAAGCCGCCGACCGAATATCCGCCTTGCACGTCTCCCTCGGCGCGGGATGCGTATATGCTGCCGCCGTAGTTAGAACCGACAAAGCCGCCCGTGGTGTTTCCGCCGAACACGTCGCCTAGAGCCTTCGAGTTTGAGATCACGCCCTCGTTCATTCCGACAAGGCCGCCCACATGACCGGGCTCGCTCGCGTCCGAACCGCCGCACAACGCGGTGACGAGAACGTCCGCCGTGCAATCACTCACCGCCGATTTATACGTTTTTTCACGGTTTTTGTTTTCCGCCTCGGCGTTTATTCCCAAAAGTCCGCCGACGTCGGTCCTTCGTATGTATGAGGTACCGGTCGCGGTCACCGTACCTTCGGCGCGGCAGCCGGCAATAAGGCTGACCTTGCCGCTCTCGGAATCGGGCTCGGCTCTGCCGACCAGACCGCCGACGACGCTGCCGCCCGTCACGCTTATATTCTCAAGCGTGATATTTTTAAGCGTCGCGCCTCTTATAACGCCGAACATGCCTATATTTTGGCTGTCAGTATCTTGGTTGATTTTAATGTTCGTGATTTTAAATCCGTTTCCGTCAAAGATGCCCGTAAACGGCATGTCCTTGCTTCCTATCGGGATAAATTCGGAATCTTTCAAGTCAATATCCGCCGCCAGCTTGTACGCTCCGCTTTGTTTTTCGGGAATGCGCGCCAGCTCAGCGAGCTGCTCGGCTGTGTTAATATATTCGTACTCGATTGGATCTGCTGCATTCTCGATATCGCTCCATTCGGGCGGAGCGTATCCGTTTTCCGCCGTGCCCTCGTACCAAAGTATCTCCACGCCGTCGGGCACGAGCGCCGCGCCCGCGCCCACGGGCGAAATGCCGCCGTTTATCGCAAACATCCAGCCGTCGGGCGCCTTGGGCGTCACGCCGCCTATCGTCACGACCTGTCCGCTTTGGCTGCCCGTTCCGAACGAGTATTCAAGTCCCTGATCGCCCGCGGCCGCCAAAACGTCGCTCACGGTGACGATGTCTTTGGCTATTGTGACCTCATAGGGCCCGGTCTGTTTATAAAATTCATAGTTATTTTTGTCATAGACGGCTATCATGAGCCGCGCGGTCACGACATCTTTCTTGTCCTCCGTCACCGGTGGCGCGGCGGATATAAGATACGGATACCCGTCGTTTATGTTATCGTCTTGCGCCCACTTCTCGGACAGCGCCGCAGCAAATTCCGCGCTCCGCATTTCTTCGGTGCTTTTCGCCCATGTCGGATCGTTGAAAAACGTATCGGAATTTTGGGGCAGACGCGTGTCCGACATATAATAGCAATTTGTCGGTTCTGCCGCCACGGCAAACGAGAAACCCTTACCTCCGACAAGACCTCCGCCGCTTTGCGCGTTGACTTCGGATATCGAATAGCAGTTCCTCATCTCGGCAGGCCGCATAAAGGCGCCGGCGAAACCTCCGACCTCCTCGGTGCCGTTAACAACGCCGCCCGAATAGCAGTCGGATATAACGCCGTCCTCTATCTTGCCGGCAAAGCCTCCTGCCCACTTTTTGGCGTCTATCACCGCGTTTGAAAAACATTCCTCGATCATGCCTCCGCGCTGATTGCCGACAAAACCTCCATGGCTCGTGCCCAGCTTGCTCACCGCAAAGGTCACGCTGCCGCCCGCAACTCCGCAACGACGTATCGAACCGAAATTTGTGCCCGCGAGCCCGCCCGCGGGAGAGCAGTAGTCCGACACGACGGACGAGTTTATGATCATACAGTCAGAGATCTCGCCTTTGTTCAGGGAAACGAGAACCGCGGGGTACTTGAAGCTGTTGTTTTGGCTGTAATGCACCGACGCGTTCTCAAGGGTCAGGTTTTTCACGCTGCCGCCCTCGCCGATATAGCTGAACAGCGCCTCGGCTGTCGTGGTAAGATTTGTTATCTTGTGTCCGCCGCCGTCGAATGTGCCGCTGAACGGGATGTCGTTTTGGCTGCCCGAATAATCTCCTATCGCCTTGATCGGGCGCTCGTCCGTCCGCTTTGACATATCTATGTCGCAGGCGAGGCGGTAATTCGCCGAAAGCTCGGACGCGTCCTTGCTGTAACTCAGCACAACGATCTGATTGGGGTCGCTTATCACTATCTCGCTGTCGGCGAACGAAAACGACGGGAGCATCGCCGCGATCAGCATTGCGATAAGTATAACAGCTGTAATCTTGGTCATTTTGATTTTCTGTCTCATAGTATCACTCCGTTTTTAATATAATAAAATAAAAAACCGCGGTAATGAAAATTACCACGGCTGTTTTTCCGTGCTGCACACCTCAAATAGGCGTATTTAAAATACGCGAACGAGACTGCCGCGTCTATACCGAAATATCCGATAAACACAACACGGCATCAAAGCAGGTCTTCTGACTCGCGCTCTTAAAGCTTGCATACAAGCCTTGATTTTGCTCCGCCTTCTCGGTTTCCCAATGACCGGCTTTCGCCGATGAGCAAAAACATCAAGCGCATACAGCGGCAGTACCGTTCGGGGCTCTCACCCGATTCCCTTTTCACCGACGCGCCCCATACAGCCGCGCCGACACTTTGTGTGAATATTTAATTGTTTGGATTATTATACATAATTTAATTTTCTTTGTCAATATATTTTTCGATAAGCATAGATTCATAATGTTGACAACAGAAATTAAAAACGATATAATTCAATTACTCATTATTAAAGCACTAATCAACATAGTCACAAAAAGGGAACTCGGCTAAATTACGTCTCGTCCCCTTTTTTTGTATTTTATATATCATCTTTATATATCATCACCGTTGCCGCACAGCCATTCCATAGAAACACCAAGAGCTTTTGCCAATATATATAATTCAGCATCAACAACATGACGCTGTTTATTTTCTATGCGTGAAATTATAAGTGGGGTAATGTCATATCCCATAAGATTTATTTTTCTCGCGAGTTCTTCTTGTGTCATGGGCGGTTTTTGTAACGCACGTCCAAGCCGAACACGGTCGCCACAAATATTGCCGGAAACTAAATACATATTTTTCGTCACGAAAATCCCTCCACAAATAACATCTTGTTTAGATTATTTTTATCTTGTCTATTGAATTTTATATTAAATTGCGGTAAAATACAGAACAGATTAGATAATTATTATCTAATATAGATATTAAATATAAATTTATTAAGGAAAATTATGGTATGTATTGCTTTTTTGCAAAAACATCGTCTTATTTTAGAAATTGAGCTAATACTATTGCTATATCTTTTTGCAAATTTACAGACTAAAAGGTGGGAATAATCGTTGAAAAGGAAACTAAGTACATTATTGTTTGCAGGACTTTTGATAATATTAGGTTTATGTGGTTGTTCGTTAAATACCGACAAACCACAAAACGTAATTCCCTATCCCTCGGACGAAGCTGCTGTTTCGCCGTCAGCCCATCCCGAAGCTACCGCAGAAACAGAAGAAACCAAAGCACCGACCATTGAGCCGAAAGCATATACCATATCTGATTTGGAAGTGCATTTTATCGACGTCGGGCAAGCGGATGCTGCGCTCTTAATATCGGACGGACATTATATGTTGATTGACGGCGGGAACGTGGAGGACAGCAGCTTGATTTATTCATATTTGAATAAACTCAATATCAGCTATTTGGATTATATCATAGGGACTCACGCTCACGAGGATCACATGGGAGGCTTATCGGGAGCGTTGCAAAAAGCCGAAGTTGAAAATGTTTATGTACCGAAAACAGAGAGTGACGCAAAATTTTATCAATCGTTCAAAGACAAGATTATGGCGGAAGGCGTGACTCCAATCAATCCAACATCGGGAACGAGCTTTGATTTGGGAAGTTGCAGCGTTCAACTGTTTTGCCCGAAATATGAAAGTGCGGATGATTTGAATAATACGTCCATAATGACAAAGGTTATTTGCGGAAACACATCATTTTTATTTACAGGAGACTCGGAAAGAGATGAGGAAAGCGATATATTAGGTCAAGGCTATGATTTATCCGCGACAGTTTTGAAAGCGGGTCATCATGGCTCGGACACTTCATCCTCCTATGTATTTCTTAGAGAAGTGATGCCCAAATACGTCGTTATATCCGTTGGCAAAGATAATCAGTACGGACACCCTGACGAAGCGGCTCTCAGTCGTTTTCGTGATGTTGGGGCAACGGTGTACCGTACTGATTTGCAGGGAGATATTATCGTCAAAAGTGATGGAAACGAACTTAGCTTCTCTACCGAGAAAAACGAAAATGAGGAAACAAACCCGACAGTAGCACAGGGTTCTGAAAACTCTCAAAACGGAGAAAGCCAATATATCGGCAATAAAAATTCAAAGAAATTTCATCGCCCGTCCTGTAAAAATCTGCCCGCCGAGAAAAACCGAGTTTACTTAAACTCGCGGGATGAAGCTATTGAACAAGGATTCTCTCCTTGCGGTAATTGTAATGTAAAGTAATAGATTATGTAATTTCTAATAATTGTATTCATTTTTGCTTATTTTAAGTTCATTTGAAAAAGCATATCCGCGTAAATCCACGGATATGCTTTTTTGTGTAATTCAATAATATAAATTATTATTTGGCGAGCGCTGTTACCGTTACCGCATACCTGATCGCATTTTGGGATATTGCGGACAATATGCCGTAACCATAATTGTCGGTTTCTTTGTTTTCGACCGCTTGGCGTATCAGGGTATTGGCTCGTCCGCTGGCGGCGCCATATCCTAACCCGTCATAAACCTCGTCAAGTATACTTCCCATGATATTCTCGGTGATTTTGACTGCTTCTTCCGATGCTCCGTCGGGCAGTGATTCTCCGGGGATTTCTGCCGCAAAGCCTGTAACGCTTGATGCGAGAACAGCGGCAGATAAAACAGTAGACAAAATAAATTTTTTCATAACAATCATCCTCCAAATATATTTTGATATTAATATTATATCACATATCCTTATGGTCGCCCAGTTTTTATTTTTAAATAACCGTAGAAAATATTCGGTTTGGTCTGTATATAGCGCACAATCAATACTTCAAGCTCATTAAAATTTTTCTTTGGAGCTGCCATACTTCATGCATTTTTTCTTGTAAAGCTTCTATGTCGTCTTTATAGATCGAGCCGGTCTCGTTTACGCGCTTTGCGATTTGATTTATGTTTTTGCCGATAGCTTGCAGTTCTTTGGCGTATCCTTTTATCGGTGATAGGTCCGTGTAGATTATGTAGCCGTCTATTGCCATTTTGCGCATGTAAGCCCCGATCTTATGTGTGGGTAGCTGCGCCATTTTCTGTTCGATAAGCTCGCGTTCTTTTTCCGTTACTCTGAATTTTATCTGAATATTTCTCTTTCTGTTTTCCATGCGTATACCTCCGAAATTTAATAAAGGGTTTGGGATAATTTCCCAATATTTTTTTGCGTATAAAACGGCTTGTCCGTTTCGCAAAACCGCGAACGGGTACCCATTCGTTTTGCTTGCTGTTATTCATAATTTGCAAGTAAAGTGATTTTGATTTATTAAAATTGGGTACCCGTTTGCTGTGCTTGCTATACTGCAATTTTTTATAAAGCCGCCGCAGGCGCAATGTCATTAAGTTAAGAAAGAGAGCAAAGAACCAAGTTCAGAAAAAAGGACTTGGTTCTTTTTTTGAAATTTTT
>CANQKC010000008.1 GCA_947624305.1 uncultured Monoglobus sp.
GCACGTTGCCTTCCTTGACGCGTCCCTCTTCCCGTATGCGTTCCTCCATAAAATTCATGATCTCCCCGCCTTTCGACTTGTTATTCATAAATTATACACTTAAAAATTTCCCGTGTCAATCGTTATATTGCCCGCGGAGTCAAAAAAATCGGGCCTTCGGCGAAAAAAATAAAACAGTAATATCAAAAAAATAAAATGTCCAAAAAAGATGACTCATAGAGCAGTCTCAGGTATAATGCTAAGTGACAAAACCAAACAGAAATGGGGGCTGCACAATGAGTCACTTAGATTACACCGCAAAGCAAACAACCGGGCAACCCTTTTTTGGGTCGCTCGGTTGTTTTTTGTTCACTTATTGCGACAGCCCATTTAAATGATAAGGTGTCAAATATATTTTACTTTTGCAGCGTCTTATCAAATCTTCCGAATATGGCTGCCGCTTCCGCACGGACGGCGTTGCCGAGCGGCGTTAATGTTCCATCGCCGTTTCCGCGCATAAGTTCGGTTCCACATGCCCACTGTATAGCGGGAATTGCGTATTCACTTATGTCTTCCGCGTCCGTATAACTCAGAATATTCGTATCTTCTCCCACAGAGGTGTCTATGCCCTTGTATGTGGCGTACCTGCATAGCATCGCCGCCATCTGTTCGCGAAGAATATCGTCATCCGGTCCGAATTCCGTGTCGGAGTAGCCGTTTACAATTCCGTTTGTGCTTGCCCATGCCACGGCGTCATGATAGTAGGCATCCGCCGGAACATCCGCAAAGCTGCTTGTTCCTGCCTCCGGTGAGCCGTCTATTCGATGCAGAACCGTTACGAACATTCCTCTGGTTATATTCGCATTCGGGTCAAATTCCGTATCGCTTACACCGTTCATCAGACCGTTTTCGTATGCGTATTTTACATCATCATAGAACCAGTCGGTGGGGCTCACGTCGGCAAACGGAAGTTCTTTTGCCGGCTCGGCAGTTGCCTGCGGCTCATCCTGCGGCTCGGCTGTGGCCGAAGGCGTGGGTGTGGCATTGCCCGTTCCGAACGTTCCGCCGCCTCCGCCTGATGGCGAGTGGCCTCCGGGTGACTGCCCTCCGGACGACTCTTTCACATTTACGGTCACGCTGTCAACCAGCTCGGTTCCGTCGATCGCAGCCGTTATGGTCGCGGTTCCGGATCCGATGCCGGTAACGTCGCCGTTGGAGCCTACCTTAGCAATGTTCTCGTTGCTGCTGCTCCATGTCACATTGCTGTCTGCGGCCGCCGCAAGAGGAAGTATCCCGGCTTCAAGTGACAGTGTGCCGCCGATACCGACCTCTGCCTGTTCTACATCATTGCCATCCTGCCTGATGTTTAGCGCAAGGGGAACGTCCTCTTCGGGGATCGTCCCGGTGAATGACTTAAAGGCGTTGACATTAAACGCGTCAAGGTTGTAGGTTCCTTCGCCGTTCACCTCACCTGCTTCGTCATAGAGAGGAGCGCGTTTCTCGCCGTCGTAAACTTCAAGCATAAATCCCGCGGCTTTGTTCGCCGAGAACTTATCATCTGGTATCGGCATGGAATGGATCGTGACGGTCGTGGACTCTCCTGCCCCGATCGGTTCAATATCGCCGTCTTCATCCATCCAGCCCACCTCGGTGTACGGAGTGAAGCCCGAGGAGTTTACTACGCTGGCATTCTGCGGCGCGTTTTCAAGATACTCTTGAATTTCCTCAGCCGAAGCCGTATCCATATCGGGAGCATTCGGGTCGTCAAGAACATTCTGATTTTCAATTTCCATAACCAGTCTGGGATTGCTTGCCGCCACGTTGCCGCTGTTCGTGATTTCGGTATCTACCACAAATACTGAGCCGTTCACATCGCCTCTGATCAAGCTGCCGTTTTCATCTATGCCCTTTATTTCATGGCTTCTGCCGCTGATCACGTTAATATTGCCGATATCCAGTCTGGAGCCTACTCTTATTGGCGCTGCGGCCGAAGATGTTTCGCTGCGGCCCGGCTCGCTTACCGTGAGCACCGCCTTATAGCTTGCGCCCGCAAGCGCCTTGTCGATCATATCCTGTGTCATGTCAAGGTACGCCGTAATTTCTGTCTTACCTCCCGCCAGCAGCATATCCTCGCTTGACGCGTCAACGGTCTGAACCACATTCTCGCTGCCGTCAGCCGCGGTTTCAACAATTTCAGCCTTGGCATTCACGCTCTTGCTTGCCAGCAGTCCGGTGTTCTCGACCTCAGTGGTCACGCTGAAGTCCTCGCCCGCCTTCGGATAGTCGTTTGAAAGCTCAATGCTGTCCTCCGTGAATTCAAGGGAGCCTATCGACGTAAAGTGCGCCGCGCACAGATCGTTGTTATCCCGCGTTTTGCCCGCCATGATCTCGTTGCCGTCCTCGTCGGTGGTTGTAACGTCAACCATGTCAAAGTCGTTGTAGAGTATTACCATATTTCCGTTTTCATCTACGCCCGCGGCAGGATTGTCAACATACTCGCGTTCCTCGTCGTTTTCGCTCTGAAGCGAGAATTCTCTTGGTATGCGCCACAGCTCGTCATATGTGCCGTTTTCGTTGGGACGCAGAGTCAGCGTGGATATCATGAGCTTTTGCTCATCACCCGTGGACTGGGGCCACAATACATACACATTGCCGTCCTCGCCGTTCACAACAGTATAGCCGTTTCCGTAAGACATACCGACTTCTCCGGTTTCGGGATCGGGGTCGTTGTATATGGCAACGTTCGCGTGATACACATCCTTTAAGGTATAGCTCGGTATTTTGTTGCCGTTCGGCAGCGTTATCTCGGACTTTTCAAGCATTATTTTCTCTTCATCCGGAATACTCTCGCTTTCATTGCCGAAATCATAATCGCCGAACATCTTGTCCAGATTGAGGTATCTCAGCTCGCCGTTCTGCGCCCATACTATCATGTTTACCTCGCCGAACTCGTCTGTCACGCTCTTGACAAACCGGGGATGTGATACATCTGCCATGCCGCTTAAGTTGATTGGCGCGGATGTTAGCATACTGTTGTCGCTGCCCGGAGTCAGAACCGACATAAATACGGTTCTGTCGGTGGAAGTAGCAAGGTTGTTGTCGCCGTCGACCACATATGCGGCAAGTATCTTATCTTCACCCTCATAGTTGGCGGAGATCATATCAGTCTGTCCCGCGAGAGGATAATATGTCGTCTTTCCTTCGGGATCGCTGAGGTTCACATCCAGAATTCTCTGGCCGTACCACTCGTTGCCGTACTTCCCTTCTTCGGACTCGGAATAGGTCTCGGACCATGCTCCGTTTTCGTAGATCCTGTACATTGTAACACCGGGAACCGACAGCAGCTGCGACAGGGTGGTTATCTTATCGCCGCCGTATTCGTTATAGTCCACCGTCGTATAGAACAGGACTATCCTGCCGTCGGGGAGCTGTACCGCATGGGGGCTCTCATGGGCAAGGCCCCATTCAAACAGGTCTTCGGTTTCCGTGTTTTTGGTGACCTGCGTAATGCTCTGTTCGGGAATTCCGTTTGCAGCCGCGTTCTTGTCTATGACCACGCTGTAAACGTCCAGGGATGACAGCATCTTGAGCGAAGAGTCGTAGGGAATTTTAAATTCTTCATCCTGAGACTCGATGTCAAGTTCCGTAAAATCATCCTCTGTGAAGGTTTTGTCCGCCGATGTCCAGCTGATCATTATCTTGTCACCGAAATCATCCACGTTAAGACCTGTGTCAATGGTGCCGTCGTTTTGCAGGATCGCGGGCGTTGACCAGTCGCTGCCGTTATATATGCTGTAATATACGGCGTTTCTGTTGTACTTATCTCTTGAAGAGTCTATGCCTTCAAATGCCGTGAAATATTTGCCGCCGCCGAGAGGCACCACATTGGTGCGCATATTTACGCTGTCCGTAACCAGGTCGTAGCGATTTGTCTGTTCCGCGGCGGACACAGCCGTAACTTCCCCTGTTCCCGGAACATAGAACGAATTCTCATAATCCTTGGTATTTACCTCCATCTCGGAGAGCTTGGGATCAAAGCCCTGCATTGCCTCGTCCACGGCCGCCTGTACACTGCCCACATTATAGAGGGTGTAGTCCCACGATTGCTGCAGGAATTTCCAGTTGAAGTTGAGGAACACAAGATTTATTTCAAAGGCGCCATAGAAGGTGGAAGTTCCCGTTCCGGAGGTACCCGGCCCAAAGCCAAGATTGAACTGCTGCAAAAAGCCCAAGTCAAACTCCAGGGACAGCAGCTTTCGTATGCCCGCGCCCACAAAGCCTTCGATGCCTATCGATATCGGGATATTGCCCTTGTATACCAACGATTTCGGGTCTATCTGAAGTTCGTTGAGCGTAGTGGTTTTCGTTGACTGTATTCCGTTATACAGACCGAGCGACGTCGAGAATCCGAAGCCTGCATACATAGGTATCGGGAAGCCGGGTATCGTAATATAGAACACGCCGCTTATCGCAAATCCGACCTGACCGTAAACCATAGCATTGTCAAACAGCCACGTGCCCTCTTCGGGATTGTCGGGTGAAACACCCGCAACAAATTTGAACGTGATGCCGAAGGTCATGCCCAGATTCATGCCTATGGAACCCTTGCTCTTCACGACAGCGTCTCTTGCCGCGGCCGCCTGTCTTTTATCGGTATAACTGTCGGCTTGTGTAAGAGCATCCAGTAATTTGTCCAATGCGGCGGTGTCTTTGTCAAACGCCTTTGCCGAATTTTTCGCCGTGTTCAACACGTCCGACATTTGGTTTTTGTCCGGAGTTGTTATATTCTGCGCTTGATTACCGCCGGTGATAGGGTCTGTGTTTGCGGCTTCACTCCAAGCCGCATCGGCAGCATCATACTTCTCCTGCGCTTCATTAAGGTTTGCAACGGCGTTTGCCTGCTCTATTGGGTCATCCGAATTCTTTGATACGTTATCTAAGTTCTTGGATGCTTCTTTTAACTCTTTTTTGGCGACCTCCCTTTCCGTATATGCGTCCATTTCCTTCTGTGTGGTGAGCTTTTCCGGGAATTGCTGTTTAAGAACCTTATTCAGCAAGCCCACGGAAAATCCGATATTGCACTCAAAGCTGGTGCCGGTTATGATGGCCTGCACTGTCAGAGGCCCGGCCGAAACCTTGGGGGTCATCTTGCCGATAACGTCCAGGGTAGGCAGGTCGGGGCTGGTCTCATCCGGCCCTATATTCGGGATCTGAATCTCTATGTCCTGACCGGGCACCTCATGGAATGTAATTCCGGTGTCAAATTCGCCGTAGCTGACCTCCACCTCGCCGACTGTGCCGTCGGCGCCGGTTACGGTCTCGGCCCCTTTGAGGTCTACGAATACCCGGTCGCCGTCATGGAAGTTAAGCAGCGCGTTCAAGGGCATCTTCACGATCTCGCCCGTATCAAGTTCGGTGGGGACCGAAGTAAGATCCACCGCGTAGTCGTATGAGTCGGGCTGTACATCGACCGTATATTCATTGCGCTTTGCCATTTCTTTATCGTATATTGTGAATACCACGCTCTTAAGCTTTTTATACTGGTCGTGGACGTTTAATCTGAATCCGACGGAACTGTCGGACATATTGACCTGTCCCATCGCGGCGTTTTGGGTCTCGTCCTTTTCGTAGGACGGTATTTCGCCGCTCGGCCCTACAAGCACCGAAATGCCGACGGGCTGCGGCTCTTCCTCACTGGCGTAAAAGTCAACGACTACATCGCCGACCTTGCCTGTCTGCTTATCGGGCTTCAGCAGAGCAAGAGTATTGATATGATTGCTGTTTATAAGCGCGGTTATGTACTCGTTGCCGCTGTTTAGCATCATCGGGTAGCTGATATTTTCCCCGGATGCTTCATCGCCTTCCGTCCAGTGGAGAGAATATGTTCCGTCAGACTTGGTAAGACCGTAGAAAGAGCCTGCCGAAACCGTGGCGCCTGCCGCGGGCTCATATCCGTTGAGCGGCTCTCCGGTGTTGAGCACCGGCGGATTGAGCAGACTTGCGCTGTACTTTAAGGCCTTGCCGTTTAACTCCGGAACCTCCGCCGCGTCCGCGTTCTCAAAGCTGAGCGTTATCTCGTTATCGCCGTTGTGTATCTCATAATACAGCGTCCAGCCGCCTATGTTTAGTCCCTTCCACGGATGATTTTCGGTGTTGACCGTCCAGGTGGGTACATGCTTGGTCGATACGGAGTGATATATGTCGGGATCGAGGAACTTTCTCAAATCGATCGAAATGACGTCTCCCGCCTTCATGTTGTTATTCTTCATCATGTCGTCTATATCGGCTTGTATCTGCTCAAGCGGAATATTTATATCGGAAACCGTTTTATCGAGACTCAGCCGCACAAATGTGCCTTCCGCCGAATACTTCGGATATATGATATAATCCTTGGGTTCCAGCTTGAGGGTACTCTTTTCATCGGTCATGCTGAATGGGATCTGATACTGCGCGCCGGACTGTCCTATGGGCGAGGAGCTGCCGCCCCAGCCCGCAAAATTATAGCGTTCATCTTGGTCGTACGGCTCGATGGTTATATTGTCCGCCGCATAGAGGGTGATTTTCTTATCCTTGTCGCCACTGTTCAGGCTCCAGGGGACGTGTGAAGATGTATTATCGGTCAGCTTCATGCCGCCGTTTTTGTCGGATTTAAGCGTGACCGAAACAGCCTTCTTCGAATAGATAGGCTTCAGCTTAATGGTGCCGTAATCGTTGTCTGCCGTTACGTTGTCACATTGAAAGCAATCGAAGCAGTAAGACCATAACTCCGACAAATCAAGGGTCAAGCCTTTCGGGTCAAACAAGGGGTCTGCTTTATTGTTTATATTGCTTGTTTTATTATTGATAATAAACTCCATTCCGGTCAGCTCATAGTTGTCGTCTTTGCTTGTTTCTACAAGGGATATCTTCTCTCTGCCGTAAAAGTTCATTTTCGTGCCCTGTGATTTATTGTCCCTGGACTTCATCTCCAGCGTGCCGGGGATCACGCCGTCAATGGGGTCGGGATTTACCATTTCAAAGGGTACTTCCATATAGTCGAAACGGACAGCTTTGATCTCGGTGTGCATACCGTTTACGCCGCCGCTGTTCTTGTAAACCTCCCATACGAAACAACGCGGTCTAATGGACGGCCATCTGTTAGGCGCTTTGCTACGCTTTATAAAATTACTTGGGCTGTAATCATGTCTGGCGCCGCCGGGGTCATCTACCTCTCCGGTTTGCATATTTATGGTTGTTTTCTGTCCGGACGTGTGATCTCCCACAAAAGTGATGTTTGACGGTCCGTGGAATGTGCCGTTGTCATCCTTCATCGGAGTACATTCTTCAAAGGACAAAAAGTTATAGTTCGCTCTGACGCCTTCATAATCATTCGCGTACCAATCTATGGAGACCGATTGAATCGGGGGAATCGACTGATAATCGTCAAGCATCAAATCGAAGTCGCGCTCCTTGTATATATAAGCGCCGGTGCATCCGCACCCATGATCCGGAATATCTAAATAATAATATCCGTCTTTGTATCCGGAACTTACGCCTTTGCAATTTCCGTTTTGCATACTCTGAAATGAGGAGGAAAGGCCCTCTATATCAAATTCAAAATGGTCATAAAACTCTTCTCCGTCAGTGTTAAACGGATTATTGCGATCGGATTTCGAGAGTTTCTTGCCCGTCGCTGCACTCGTGACAATACCGTCGCTTGAGTCATTTGAGGCGGGCAAAATTTCCACCGGGGTATAGTTTTCGCTGACGTCACAGCCCACGGCATTGGCAAGGCTCAGGTATATGGTTTTCGCTCCGCTGCCCGCAACACCGGTCATAGGTACTTCTATGGTCTGTGTGTCCATGCCGGGCATGAATACCACGTTGCCCTGGATCAGCACATTATTGGTGTCTGTAATGGCTGTGAACGTCACAGTGCTGAGCTGATACAGGGGGTCGTTACGGCGCAGCTCCGCCTTGAAGCTGTCGGAGTCCTCGCTGATGCCGCTAACCGTGCCGCTGTCCACATAAACATAGGGAGAAACATAGGCCTCGTCGTCCTTAATGGTGATCTGCGCGTTGTTTCTCACGTCAAGGGCATAGCCGTCGCCCGAGCCGTTTATGTATGCCACAAATACTCTGTCGCCGTTGCTCTCGTCGTCATTGTTGGGGTACACCGTGACTTTTTTCAGAGTCTCCCCGTCCTCAAACACGACCTCTGTTTCGGCACAGGGAAAAGCTTCGGCCATCAGCTCGTTGCTGATGCGGGCAGTCTCGGGATCGGGATCTTCCCCGGTTATAAAGTTGCCAAAGGTAAGATTGCTGTCGGAAAACTGACTGACCTGATCGTTCAGGGCGTAAAGGGGGCTTTTTTCCTCCGCTTCGCCGGCGCTCTGATATATGGGCTCCTCCGCGGAAACGGACTCGCTTTGCGCCGGCGCGTCCGCATCCTCATTATCCTCGGCGGCAGGAACATCCTCGTCGGCGGTAACATCCTCATCGTCGGCAGCATTCTCGTCGGCGGCAACATCCTCGTCGTCGGCGGCAGCGTTTTCCTCATTCTTCGCTGTGGCCTCGATGTATTCACCGACCAGCTCCTCCATATGCTGCACGCTTTCCTCGCCGTATTGGGCCACCAGATCATCATAGGTGGCGTCCTCGCCGGTCAGAGAGTTTTCCTGCGAGAACATATACATGATCGGAACCGCGTTCTCGTTTGGTTCGATCTTGTCCTTTGAGAAAACAGACTTCTCCACCTCGGCGGTGTAGTCCTTGCCGTACTGCGCGGAATAGTCCTGGAACCTGAGACTGAGCTTCGCCTCGCCTTGGGTCCCGCCGTATCTGGCAATATAGAACGTCAGAGGTTCTCCCGCGTTCTCATCGACCTCGGCGGCGATCTGCGGTATCGCGAACAGACCGCCGGGATATTGCTTTTTCAGAACAGGGTCCGCGTTTTCCAATGATTCCCGGATCGCACTGAGCTCATCCCTTGTGCCATCCTGTGCAAAAGCCAAAGTAGGCGCCGTTGCCAAAACCATGCTCAGCACAAGCATGAAAGAAATAATACGTTTCATTTAATTTCACTTCCTTTATATATTTTTTTATTTTTTGTTTTTACAAATTTAGTGAGCCGACTCGGCCCGCCGGAGAACCCGCGCAGACAAAGGCACACAGCCCGGCTTTCCACGGTTTAATATACCGCTTTGTATAATATCTATACAAAAGTGAAAAAAATTCTGCTATATTGTCAATTGTACCCTCCCCCATATGTTTTTGTCAAGTATTTTTATGCTTTGTTTACAAATAATAATGTGATATTCTTTCTTTTTTGTAAATTTTTCTTAAAATTTCATTTATCCCTCGACTTCCATAGAGAATATTGCTATCACAAATAAGATTATATCATGTCCACCCATGAACGAGTCAATACTTTGGAGATGTTTTTTTGAAAAATTTTTGGATGTATACTAAAAAAGTAGACAGTGTAAAGCGAGTTTATGTCCACGCTCCACAGAAAGACGAAAACGGCAAGCGCAAACAGAACATAGACATACACTATGACTTAGTAGGCCTTCTCCCGCTGTCGTTATTCCAAAAAAACGAAGCAACAGCATAGCAAAAACTATGCCGTTGCCAAAAATCAAAACATTACTGTTTTTTACTGTTTTATTGAGCGCTACCATTTCGGCCCGATTTTTATTAAATTCTGATCAGCTCGTATTCTTTGGTGCCGAAGCCCAAGTCCGCTGCGGCGTCGATCGTGTGGGAGCCGTGGAGCGACTCCACGCGCTCAATGAAATGATCACGGCCCGGGTCGTTTGATGCGTATATCAAATCCATGCAGGCCTTGTCAAGCGCCACCGGGTCGGTCGACGACAGGATGCCTATATCCGCCATGCACGGATCCTCCGCAACCGCGCAGCAGTCGCAGTCGACCGAGAGGTTGCACATCATGCTGACATAGGCGATATTTTCGCCGAACATCTCGGCAACGCTCATCGCCGCGTCCGCCATTGACTCGCAGAACACGTCCTGCTCGGCCATATGGCCCCAGACAATGTTCTGATCTGTTATCGTGCCGCCCGAGTGGATAAGGCACTTGCCGACAGTCGAGGCGCAGCCTATCGAAAGCTGCTTGAGCGCGCCGCCGTAGCCGCCCGCCGGGTGGCCCTTAAAGTGCGACAGAACAAGCATCGAGTCATAATTTTTAATATTTTTGCCGACCAAATTCTCTTTAAGAATTTTTCCGTTCGGTATTTCAAGCTTGAGGTCGGGGCCCTCGGCGTCCATAAGATCGACCTTAAAATGCTTTGACCAGCCGTGCTCGTCCATGAGCCTCATATGCTTGTCTGTATAGTTGCGCTCGCCGTCATAGGCCGTGTTGCACTCAACCACGGTGCCGCCCACATATTCAACCATCGGCTTTACGAACTCGGGCCGCAGATAGTTCTGGTTCCCCTTCTCGCCCGAGTGCAGCTTCACCGCCACGTTTCCGCCAAGTGCGCGGCCAAGAACCTCATACATCTTGATCACAGCCTCGGGCGTGATCTCGGGTGTGAAATATACTTTTGCTTTTTCCATTTAAGCCACCTCTTTCATGATTTTCTGTTATTACTATACAATATTTCTTTAAAAAATGCAATAATAAATTGTAATATTATAGTAAGAATTTTTAAGACAAATTATTCTTTACATGTAATTTTTTTTATGTTATAATGACTTGAATTGTTGGAGGAATTAAAATATGTGCGCGAGAAAATACGACAATCAAAGCATTACGGCGCTTAAAGGGGCCGACAGGGTGCGCAAGCGCCCCGCGGTAATATTCGGCTCGGACGGCATTGACGGCTGCGAGCATTCGGTGTTCGAGATCCTGTCAAACTCGATCGACGAGGCGAGAGAGGGCTTCGGCAACGTTATCAGCATAACCCGTTTTCTTGACAAGTCGATCGAGGTCGAGGACTACGGCCGCGGAATTCCGGTCGATTATAACGAGCGCGAGAAAAAATACAACTGGGAGCTGGTTTTCTGCGAGCTCTACGCGGGCGGAAAATACAAAAACAACACCGGCGGCAACTATGAGTTCAGCCTCGGCTTAAACGGCCTCGGCCTTTGCGCCACACAGTACAGCTCGGAATACATGAGCGTTGTCATTCAGCGCGACGGATACAAATACGAGCTTGAGTTCAAAAAAGGCAAAAACGTCGGCGGCCTCAAAAAGACACAGTTCCGCCACAGGCACACTGGCTCTAAAATTCTCTGGCGGCCCGACCTTAAGGTTTTCACCGACATCGACATACCGCTTGAATATTACAAGGACACGCTGAAGCGGCAGGCGGTCGTGAACCCGGGCATACGCTTCGTGCTTAAAAACGAGGTCAGCCGCGGCAAGTTCGAGGAAACCGAGTTTTTATACGAGCATGGAATAGTTGACTATGTGAAGGAGCTCGCGGGCGGCAAGGCCTTTACCGAGCCGTACTTCGCCGAGGCGGAGCGCAGCGGACGCGACAGAGAGGATCTGCCCGAATATAAGCTTAAAATGAGCTTTGCGTTCTGCTTCTCAAACGAGATAAACACCACGCAGTATTACCACAACTCGAGCTTTCTGGAGCACGGCGGCTCGCCCGACAAGGCAGTGAGAAACGCCTTTGTGTACTCGATCGACAAATACTTAAAGGCTGAGAACAAGTACAACAAAAACGAGGGCAAAATTCAGTACAGCGACATCCAGGACAGCCTTATCCTTGTCTCGAACTCCTACTCCACCATGACGAGCTACGAGAACCAGACAAAAAAGGCGATAAACAACAAATTCATTCAGGACGCGATGACCGAGTTCCTGCGCAAGACTCTTGACATATACTTCATCGAAAACAAAATGGAGGCCGACAAGATCTGCGGCCAGGTCCTTGTCAACAAACGCAGCCGCGAGACGGCCGAAAAGACGCGCATAAACGTAAAGAAAAAGCTCGGCGGCAGCCTTGACGTTTCAAACAGGGTCAAAAAATTCGTTGACTGCCGAAGCAAGGACCCCGAAAAGCGCGAGGTCTATATCGTTGAGGGAGACTCGGCGCTGGGCGCCTGCAAGCTGGGCCGCGACAGCGAGTTTCAAGCAATAATCCCGCTTCGGGGCAAGATACTGAACTGCCTCAAGGCGGACTATGACAAGATATTTTCAAGCGACGTTATCGTTGATCTGCTCCGCGTTCTGGGCTGCGGAGTCGAGATCAAGTCAAAGCACAACAAGGACCTGAGCTCATTCGACCTCGGCAATCTGCGCTGGAACAAAGTTATAATCTGCACCGATGCCGACGTTGACGGCTATCATATCCGCACTCAGGTGCTGACCATGATCTACCGTCTGGTTCCCACGCTTATCGAAAGGGGTTATGTCTATATCGCGGAATCGCCGCTCTATGAGATAAACACCAAAAAGGACACCTATTTCGCGTTCAGCGAGCAGGAAAAGGCCGACATACTCAAAAGGATCGACGGCCAGAGATACACCATACAGCGCAGCAAGGGCCTCGGTGAGAACCAGCCTGACATGATGTGGCGCACGACCATGAACCCAGAGACGCGGCGGCTCATCAAAATAATGCCCGACGACGTTATAAGGACACAAGAGGTGTTTGACCTTCTGCTGGGCGACAACCTTTCCGGCAGGAAGGAGCATATCGCCGAGGAGGGCCACAACTTCATCGACATGGCGGACGTGTCATAGCGTAATCATCGGAAATACAACTTACAGAACAGGAAATAAATATGAAAAAACCAATTATTCAGGAACAACAAATAACAGACACTCTGGAAAACAACTACATGCCCTACGCCATGAGCGTTATCATTTCCAGAGCCATACCGGAGATCGACGGTCTCAAGCCGTCGCACCGCAAGCTGCTTTATACCATGCACAAAATGGGCCTGCTTTCGGGCAGTCTCACAAAGTCGGCCAACATCGTCGGCCAGACGATGCGCCTCAACCCCCACGGCGACGCGGCGATATACGAGACACTCGTCCGCCTCACCGACGGCAACGGCGCGCTGCTTCTGCCGCTTGTGAAGTCAAAGGGCAATTTCGGACGCGTCTATTCCCGCGACATGGCTTACGCGGCGGCGAGATACACCGAGGCGAAGCTCAGCCCGATCTGCTCCGAGCTGTTCGGGGAGATCGACAAAAACACGGTCGATTTCGTTGACAACTACGACGGAACAATGAAGGAGCCCACTCTGCTTCCCACCACATTCCCTAACATTCTGGCAAATCCCAATCAGGGAATAGCCGTCGGAATGGCGTCGAACATCTGCTGCTTTAACCTGCGCGAGCTTTGTGAGGCGGCAATCGCGGTTATGAAAGACCCCGAGGCGGATCTGTCGGATATAATGCCCGCCCCCGACTTCCCGACAGGCGGACAGCTTCTTTACAACAAACAGGAGATTGACGAGATATACCGCACGGGCCGCGGTTCGATCAAGGTTCGCGCCAAATACAGATATGACAAAAAGCAAAACTGCATAGACATATACGAGATACCTTACAGCACCACGGTCGAGGTCATAATCGACAAGATAGTTGATCTTGTCAAGTCGGGAAAGGCGAGAGAGATCTCCGACATCCGCGACGAGACCGATCTTAAGGGCCTCAAGATAACCATTGACTTAAAGCGCGGCACCGATCCCGATCGGCTCATGGCCAAGCTTTACAAAATGACCGCGCTTCAGGACAGCTTCGGCTGCAATTTTAACGTTCTTGTCGAGGGGTCGCCGATGGTGCTGGGCGTCAACGATATTCTCTGCGAGTGGCTGCGCTTCCGCAGAAGCTGCGTAAAGCGCGCGCTCACCTTTGACATTGAAAAAAGGAGCGAGAAGCTGCACCTGCTTGAGGGCCTCAGCCTTATCCTGCTCGATATTGACAAGGCGATTAAAATTGTCCGCGAGACCGAGGACGACTCAATGGTTATCCCCAATTTGATGCGCGGCTTTAACATAACCAAAGCTCAAGCGGAATACGTCGCGGAGATAAAGCTCCGCAACCTCAACAAGGATTATATTTTAAAGCGCACCGCCGAGATCGAGAGCTTGCGCGCGGAGCTTGACGACCTGCGCAAGACGGTCGAGAGCAAGCGGCGGATAAACAAGCTCATCGAAAAGCAGCTCAAACAAATCGCGAAAAAATACGGCTCCGACCGCAGGACCGAGATAATTTCGGCGGACGAAGTCGTTGAGCCAGCGGTCGAGGAGACGATCCCCGACTATAACGTCAAGCTTTTCAGAACGCGCGACGGATATATCAAAAAAATCTCGCTCGTGTCGCTCAGGACCAGCGGCGAGCAAAAGCTCAAGGAGGGCGACGAGCTCGTTCAGGAGGTCGAGGCACAGAACAGCAGCGAGGTCATATTCTTCGCCGAGGGTGGCTGCGCATACAAGCTCAAGGCCTATGACATACCCGACAGCAAGGCCAGCCTTTTGGGCGAGTTCATCCCGAACCTGCTCGGCCTCACCGACAAGGAGCGCATACTCGGCATGGCTGTGACCGACGATTTTAAGGGCGAGCTGATATTCTGCTTTGAAAACGGCAAGGCGGCCAAGGTTCCGCTCAACGCCTACCAAACCAAGACCAACCGCCGCAAGCTGACAGGAGCGTTTTCGGACAAGTCGCCCATGGCTGAAATGTTTTTTGTGCCGCAGGGCGAAAAGCTTGAGATCGTGCTGTTTTCGGACAGCGGCAGGGCGGTCGCGGTCAAGTCGGACAAAATACCGCTCAAGGCCACGCGCTCGACTCAGGGCGTGAACGTTATGACCCCGCGCAAGGGCAGCAAGGTGATCCGCGGCGCACTCGCCGAAAACTCCGGCATAATAAATATGAGCAGGTTCCGCACCAGAAATATCCCCGCTGTCGGCGCATTGGTAAGAGAGGCCGACATGGGGATAGAGCAAATAAGCATGGACTAAAAAAGAGCGGGCGCGCCCGCTCTTTTAAACTGTCTGAAATTACTCGCTGTAGGGTGAGTATATTATAGCGTTTTCAATTCCGTCAAGCTCGGTGTCAAGCTCGTCTTTTGAAACGTCCGAGCCGTCGATGGTGTATACATTCTTACTTTCGTCCTCGGAATAGCTCAGCTTGTGCACCGAAACGAACTCGCCGTTCTTGCAGTCGAGAATTTTAATCTCGCCGGTTTTGTACTCGTTATTGCCGTCGATGGCCGCCTCAACCAGATATTCTCTGTCCTTATGGCTTATGACGGAGTATCTGTAAGACGTGCGCGACGCCAGGCCTATCTTTGCGAGCAGCTTCGTGACGCTTCCGTTGTCGCCGCAATCCCATACCGAGATACATTTGTTCGAGTTCATTTCATAGTCGCCCTCGGGCGCGGCCTCGGAAAATATGACAAGCTCGTCATAGCCGTCGCCGTCGATGTCGGCGTAGCAGTTTGAGATCGTCTTGTTTTTGCAAGCGATCTGTGTGCCGTCCTCTGCGATCGACTTTGTCTGATCAACCTGAGTCACAACGGTCGCATTCTCAAAATCATTCTTTAAAAAGCTGTCAAGTGCGTCTTTGCGCTCAGTTTGGCCCATAACCGACGTTTCGGGGACCGAGGCTTCGGGAACCGTCGCGGCGGTCGGCGCGGGCGCGGCGCCTTCGGTGTTGATCAGGATCGTGTTATCTTTAAAATCAACCGAAAATCCGCCTACCGCGTCGGCAATGTCGCGCAGCTTAAAGTATGTTCTGTCGTCTATATTATAGCCCTCTATGTTCTTTTTCTCGCCGTTGACCACAACCGGGAACGGATTGTCGACAATGGAATTCACGGCAAATCCGCCGATCGCCGTGCCCAGAACCGCGCCGATAATTATTCCGCTGATTAATTTTTTCATTTAATTTCACTCCTTATCATAATTAATAATTAATTTTCTTAATAAACTATAGCACAACTTAAAATATATTGCAAGGAAAATTTTGCGGACTGTCTACATTAAATTTACAGCAATTCCGTGAAAATTAAAGAATTTTTGCCATCGCCGTATTGACATTGTTTTTCGGTTGTGCTAAAATCTTATTTATGAATAAACGCGCAGGGCGGTGGCTCACCGCCCGTTTTGATTTGAAACGCGCAAAATAACATAAGACAAGGAGACAGAAAAATGGCAAAAAAGCAATTCAAGACAGAAAGTAAAAAACTGATGGACCTTATGATCAACTCGATCTACACCAACAAGGAAATTTTCCTGCGCGAGCTTATCAGCAACGCCAGCGACGCGATAGACAAGCTGTATTTCAAAAGTCTGACCGACAGCTCGGTCGGCCTTTCAAAAGACGACTTCGGCATTCTCGTTACTCTTGACAAGGACGCGCGCACGATCAAGGTCAGCGACAACGGAATAGGCATGACGCGCGACGAGCTTGAAAACAATCTCGGCACGATCGCCAAAAGCGGCAGCCTTGACTTTAAGACCGAGAACAGCCTTGAGGATAAGGTCGACATAATCGGTCAGTTCGGAGTCGGCTTTTATTCCGCTTTCATGGTATCGTCAAAGGTCACGGTCGTGAGCCGCGCATTCGGCTCGGACGAGTCCTGGGTATGGGAAAGCTCGGGCGCTGACGGCTACACGATAAAAGAGACGCAAAAGGACAGCGCGGGAACCGAGATCACAATGATCTTAAAGGATGACACCGACGACGAAAACTACGGCGAGTTTCTGGAGGAGTACAGAATTTCGGGCATAATCAAGAAATACAGCGACTATGTGCGCTATCCCATAAAGATGTACCGCGAAAAGACGCGCGAGAAGGAGCGCCCCGCGGACGCAGGCGAGGACTACACTCCCGAGTATGAGACATACACCGAGCTTGAGACGGTCAACAGCATGATACCGCTTTGGAAGCGTCAAAAAAAGGACGTGACCGACGAGGAATACAACAATTTTTATAAAGAGAAATTCATGGACTACACCGACCCGGCCCGGGTCATATACACAAACACCGAGGGCGCGATCTCGTACAGCGCGCTGATGTTCATTCCGTCAAGAACGCCCTATGACTACTACACGAGAGAGTATGAAAAGGGACTTCAGCTCTACACCTCGGGCGTTATGATCATGGACAAATGCGCGGACCTTCTGCCCGACTGCTTCAGCTTTGTAAAGGGAGTTGTGGACAGTCAGGACCTGTCGCTCAACATCTCGCGCGAGATGCTTCAGCAGGACAGACAGCTCACGGTTATCCGCAGGAATCTTGAAAAGAAAATAAAGAATGAGCTCAAGTCGATGCTCACCACGGAGCGTGACAAGTATGAGGATTTCTGGAAGAACTTCGGCCGTCAGATCAAGTTCGGCTGCTACAACTCATTCGGCCAGAACGCCGAACTGCTCAAAGACCTGCTCATGTTCTATTCGGCGAGAGAGAAAAAGATGATCACGCTTGACGAGTACACCACCGCCATGGGCAGCGAGCAGAAATACATTTACTACGCGGCGGGCGACTCGGTCGACCGATTGGCGAAGCTGCCCGCGGCGCAGACCGTGCTTTCAAAGGACTGCGATCTGCTGCTCCTTTCCGAGGACGTGGACGAATTCTGTCTGCAGGTGCTGCGCGAATACGGCGAAAAGGAATTTAAGAACATAAACAGCGGCGATCTTGAGCTTGAGACCGAGGAAGAGAAAAAGGCTGCCGACAAGGCCGGCGAGGAGAGCCGCGATCTGCTTGACGCGATCAAAAAGGCGCTTGACGGCAAGGTCAAGGACGTTAAGATCTCGACCCGCCTGACCGAGCATCCGGTTTGCATAACCGCCGACGGCCCCGTCTCGATCGAAATGGAGAAGGTTCTGGCCTCGATGCCCGGAAACGAGGGCGAGAAGCCCGTCAGCGACAAGGTGCTGGAGCTGAACGCGAACCACCCGGTATTTGAAAAACTGAAAGCCGCGGACGAGGCTTCCCTCAAAAAGTACGCCGAGATCCTCTACAACCAGGCCCGCCTTATCGAGGGCCTCCCCGTCGAGGACCCGATCGAATACACCAAACTTGTGTGTGAATTGTTTTAGCGAAACGGGCGGCCGAGGTCGTCCGCCCCTACGGCGTTTTACATATTATGGTTGTAGGGGACGACGACCTCGGCGTCCCGCTTGACGGAGGTGGGAACTACCTCTTACGATAAAAAGATTTTCCACAACAAAAATATCAAAACGATAAACCTATGAACATAAACAACCTCAAAACCCCGTGTTATATATTTGACGAGGGGAAACTTATCCGAAATCTTGAAATACTCAGCGGTGTTGAGCGCGCGACGGGCGCGAAAATACTGCTGGCGCAAAAGGCGTTCTCAATGTACGCCTTTTATCCTCTTATCGGAAAATATATATCGGGCACCACGGCCAGCTCGCTCAACGAGGCGCGGCTCGGGCACGAGGAAATGCCGAACAGTGAGACCCACATCTACGCCCCGGCTTACAGTGACTCGGATTTTGACGAGATAGTTGAAATCTGCGGCCATGTGGTCTTTAACTCGTTTTCCCAATGGGAGAGGCACAAAGACAAATGCGCAGGGATTGAGTGCGGGATAAGGATAAATCCCGAATACTCCGAGATAGAGACCGACATGTATAATCCCTGCTTCCCCGGCTCGCGGATGGGAGCTAAAATTTCCGACTTTCCGGAAAAGCTTCCCGAAGGCATAAGCGGGCTCCACTTTCACACAATGTGCGAGCAGAACTCGGACGTGCTGTGGCGCACCGTGCTTGAAGTCGATAAAAAGTTCGGCAGAATTTTAAGCCTGCCGCAGATCAAATGGATCAACTTCGGCGGCGGCCACCATATCACCCGCGGCGATTATGATATCAAGACACTGATAAAGTCGATCGAGTATATGCGCGGCAAATACGGCTTGACCGTTTATCTGGAACCCGGCGAGGCGGTCGCTCTTGACGCGGGCTGTCTTGTCACCGAAGTCATGGACATCATAAAAAACGGGATCGACATTGCGATAGTCGACGCGTCCGCCGCATGCCACATGCCGGACGTGCTTGAAATGCCTTACCGCCCTCCCCTTTTCGGCAGCGGTGAGCCGAATGAGAAAAAACACACATACCGCCTCGGCGGCCCCACCTGCCTTGCCGGAGACGTCATCGGCGACTATTCGTTCGACAGGCCGCTCAAGCCCGGCGACAGACTTGTTTTCGGCGACATGGCGATCTACACAACGGTCAAAAACAACACGTTCAACGGAATAAATCTGCCGACGATCTATATCAAACGTCAAAACGGCGAAATTGAGCTTTATAAACAATTCGGCTACGAGGACTTTAAAAGAAGAATATAACCATTCAACACAGGCTCGCCCCCTTGGGGAGAGCTGTCTGCGGCTTGTCCGCAGACTGAGAGGGGTAATAATACGCATGACAAATATCCAAAACCAAATCACAAACTTCTTAATTGAAAACGGCGCGGGGCAGGTTGGTTTCTGCGAGCTCGGCGGCGATGAGTTCGGCGAAAACGAGTTCGGCATGACCCATGCCGTTTCTTATACAGTTCCGCTGTCCGACGCTATCGTCGACGGCATCAAGGATGCGCCGACCCACACCTACTTTCACCATTACCGAACCGTGAACGCGCTGATCGACAGGAACTCGCTTATGGCGGGATTTATCCTGCGGCGCGCGGGATATAAATACGTTCCGATCCCGGCGTCGCAGTCGGTGGACGGACTTAAAGGCGCGTTCTCGCACAAATACGCCGCGGTGCGCTCAGGGCTCGGATATGTCGGCAAAAGCGGCCTTTTTATCTCAAGCGAAAACGGGCCGCGGGTACGGCTCGGCACGATACTGACCGACTGCGCCGAATTTGAAGTGAACCAAAAAATCCTTGAGTGCGGGTGCGGAGAGTGCAATTTGTGCATGAAAGCCTGTCCGGCCATGGCTATCTCGGGCAATCTCTGGAAGGCAGGCGAGCCGAGGGAAAACATTGTTGACGCACTAGCGTGCAGCAGGCATATGAAAGCCGCGTACCAAAAGATCGGACGCGGCGCGGTATGCGGGATATGTATGCGGGTATGTCCTAAAAAATAACCCCTCTCAGTCACCTTCGGTGACAGCTCTCCCCAAAGGGAGAGCCTGAATTTGCCTCGCCCCTTTGGGGATAATCAGCAAGCTTGCTTGCGGGTTCAAAGCTATCTTTCAAAATTGCTTGCAATTTTGACTAAGAGCTTCCTAAGAGGTGGATTTTCGCCGTAGGCGGAAAGACAGAGAGGGGTTAAAACATCATTTCCCTACCTCGCGAACCTGTATCCCGCTCCCCAGACTGTTTCTATGAATTTTTCATCGGTGTATTTTTCAAGCTTGTCGCGGACGCGCTGAACATGCACCGTCACGGTGGACGAGTCGCCTATCGCGTCCATGCCCCAAATGCGGTCGAACAGCCTTTCCTTGCTGAACACGATTCCGGGGTTTTCAATCAAAAACAGCAACAGATCATACTCCTTGACCGTGAGTATGATCTCGTTTTGTCCGACCAATACCCTGCGCGAGTCTTTGTCAATGCTGAGGCCCTTGACATTTATCACCTGCGGTTTGCGGGCGCCTCCGGATTTGAGCGCCTTGTACCTCGCGGTGTGTGCCCTGACCCGTGCCACCATCTCGGACGGCGAGAAAGGTTTTGCTATGTAATCGTCCGCGCCGAGGCCGAGGCCGCGTATCTTGTCAATATCCTCGGTCCTCGCCGACAGGAAGATCACGGGCATATCCTTTGTCTTGCGCAGCTCCTCGCAAACCGAAAACCCGTCGCGGCCGGGCAGCATAATGTCGATTATAACCAGATCATAGTCGTTCCTCAAAGCCTTGTCAAGGCCGCTCTCGCCGTCAAACGCGAGCTCGCACCCGAAACCCGCGGCGATAAGATAATCCCGCTCAAGCTCGGCTATGCTTTTGTCGTCCTCTATAATTAAAATTTTCATATTAATCTTTCCTTTCACCCTTATTTTCACCCGAAATTTTCAGCCTGATATACACGGTTGCGCCGGGGTTCTCGCCGTTGCCGCGCATCCACATTCTGCCGCCGTGCTCGCGCACTATTCTGTCGCATATCGAAAGGCCGAGTCCGTTGCCCGAGACGTTCATGTTTCTCGCTTTGTCGGCGCGGAAGAAGGTTTCAAACACCCGCTTCTCGTCGTCCTCGCTTATGCCTATCCCGGTATCCGCGAACGCGATCACCGCGAAATCCCCGTCGCGGCTCACCGTTATTCCGATGCTTCCGCCCGCGTCCGGGTCTTTATATTTTACCGCGTTTTCTATCACGTTTGAAAACACCCTTTTCATCTTCGCGCGGTCAAAGGCCGACGCAAGGCTTTCGCCCGCGAGCGCGGCGGTCATGCCCGCGTTTTTCAGATCTATCTCATACTCATCAAGCACTTCCGCCGCGAAGTCGAGAATGTTATATTCTTTTATGTCATACTCCGAGCCCGCGTTCAGCTTCGAATACAGCGACAGGTTGTTCACCATGGTCTCAAGAGTGTCGGCCTTGGCGAGAATTGTGTCAAGGTACCGCTTTGTCATGGCGGGATTTGCCGCAACGCCGTCGCGGAGGCCCTCAACGTAGCCCTTGATCGAGGTTATCGGCGTTTTCAGGTCATGCGAGATATTAGCGATGAGCATGCGGTGCTCCTCCTCCCTCATTATCTCGTCGCTGACCGAGAGCTTGAGTCTGAGCCGCAGCCTCTCGATCGCGTCATATACCTCTCTTATCTCGCCGTCGCCCGAGCTTAATATCTCACAATCGAGGTCGCCGCTCGTCAGTCGCTCCATGGCGTCGGACATGCCCTTGAGCGGCGCGAGTATTGTCTTTGTCAGATAGGCGGTCACGCCCGCGCAGCAGCCCGCGACCACGATGATCAGCACGATTATCCAAAGCATGACATAGCGCCTGAGCAGCGGGTTATAAAGCGTCGGCGCGAGGCCCTTTATCTCAATCGCGACGCCCGGGAAATAGCCCGCGAGCAGCACCAAGATAAACGCCGAAATGAGCGCCATAAGAAAAACCGGCAGCACCAGCATTATTATTGATGAGATAAAGAACTTAGTTTTGACTGACATTTTTGATCCTTTCGATTATATGGCCCACCTCCGTCTTTCCGCCTTCGGCGGAAATCCACCTCCTCCCGGGAGGATGCAAACGGGCGGATAATATCCGCCCTGCGGGACGCCGAGGTCGTCGTCCCCTACGACCGTGATTTGCAAAATGCCGTAGGGGCGGACGACCTCGACCGCCCGTGGCTCTCATCCTTTTAAGGGGGATAATCAGCAAGCTTGCTTGCGGGTTCAAAGCTATCTTTCAAAATTGCTTGCAATTTTGACCAAGAGCTTCCTTAATGCTGTCTGCTAAGCTGACTGAGAGGGAGTTAATTACCCCTCCTTAAACCTAAACGCGTAGTACCCTATCGCCATAAACGTCATTGCGTAGCCTATCAGCAGCAGGACCTTGAACGAGGCAGCCAGAAACGGCATGGAGCCTCCCAGAAATATCTTGTGCCACTGCATATAGCCCGTGAACACCAGTCCACCGAGGCTGCTGAAATGTATTCCCGCGATCTTGAGTCCCGCGTACACTATTATACACAAAAACATTGCCATTGTCGAGCTTTTTGTGAACTGATTTATCATAACGGCCATAAGTATCAAAATCAGCATCGGAAAAGCATCGAGAATGTAAGCGCCCAGCGCGTAGCCGAGGCCCGCGATCCTGTGCGACACGATAAGATCGGCCGCACTCGACGCGACCAGAACCGCCGCCATGTTGACAACCGCCAGAACAAACACCGCGCCTACCTTGCCGACAAAGATCTTGTACCTTTGGCACGGGCGGCACAGCACCGAGCGGATCGTCCTGTCGCGGAACTCGGCCGAAAACAGCTCGCATGCGGCCATGATCGAGATAAACGGGATTATGATCTCAAGGAAAAGGCTCATAAGGCTCATCGAGGTGTTGAGGCTGCTTAATGTAAACACGCCGTCCGACACGCGCGAGGAAAGCAGCTTGACCAACGCCGCGCCGACGCAGATAACAAGCTCGATAATCAGAAACACAATGTATTTTTTGCGGCTCAAAAGCTTATCCGTCTCGTTTTTCAAATTAGCGATCATTCCGTTCATAATATCCTCCTTCCCGGGCTCCGCCCGCGCCGGTCACGGACAGGAAATAATCCTCAAGCGACGGGTGATTCTCAAGTATGTCCTGCATGTCGGCGCGCGCCGGTATCTGTCCGTCGTTGATAACAGCGGCCTTGCCGCACACCTTCTCAAGCTCCGCCGCGATGTGGCCCGCGATCAAAAACGCCGCGCCCTCACGTTCGGCCATGTCGCGGATCACGCCGCGCAGATGGACCACGCCCTCTATGTCAAGCCCGTTGGTGGGCTCGTCCAGAATAACGAGCTTCGGCCTTGACAAAAACGCCAGCGCGAGGCCCAGCCTTTGCTTCATTCCGAGGGAAAACCGCCCGGCCTTGTCGCCGCCGTACTCTCTCAGCTTCACAAGCTCCAGAACTTCGTCGATCCGCCGCTCTCCGGCCTTGCCCCTAAGCTCCGGATAAAACCTCGCCGCCAGACGCATATTTTTGCGGGCGCTCAGGTTCTCGTATATCGCGGGGGCCTCGATCAGCGCGCCGACGCCTTCCATCGCCGCCTCAAAATCGGTGTCGATATTGCGGCCGAAAACGCGTATTTCGCCCGCGTCGATGCCGCACATTCCGCATATCGCCTTCATAGTGGTGGTCTTGCCGGAGCCGTTCGGCCCCAGCAGACCCATTATCTCGCCTTCCTTAAGCTCAAGCGAAATATCCCTAACGCCCCTGCCGTTTCGGTAGAGCTTCCGCATGTTTCTGATTGATAAAACTGTTTTAGCCATTGATTTTTCCCTTTCTGCATCTTTTGATTTTTCGCATCTGTGGGCTCCCCTTCCATTTATGGAGGGGGGAGCTGTCAGCAAAGCTGACTGAGAGGGAGGATTATCCTTACGTTAGTTCGCCTCCCTCTCCGTCTTTTCGCCTTTGGCGAAAATCCACCTCTCCCTCCCCGGAGGGCGAGGCAGACGGGCGGATATTATCCGCCCGCTTTGTTTCAGCCGTTAATCTTCGACATCCTCAACATCTTCGCCGCTTATCTCAACGCTTTCGGTGTTGACGTAATACGGCATTTCCCGCACGTCTTGATATTCCTCGGGGTTCACGGGGTCGATCTTGGTGGTGCCGTAGTCGCCCGCGGTAAGGTTTATGCTGAAGCACAGATCGTGGGCAGCATTGTTCTCGTCATAACCCGTGACCGTCACCTTGCCGTCGAAGGCGGTGATCCTGTCGCGGTCGTCAAGCGTCACATTGCCGCACACGTTGTTGATATACGGCTCGTTTTGGTTTATCATCATGTTGTTCATGATCGCGTCCAGATCGCCGCTCATATCAAGCGCTCCGCTGTGGCGGGAGCCCGCGCACATAAACGAGAACGCCGCGGTCATATATTTGGGGAGCTGGTCGCCCGACATATTGAGGCTGTATGTGCGGCTCGCGCCGTCTGTCTGCGCCAGCACGATGTTGTTCTTGATATCGCCAATCAGCACGTCGCTCAATGTCTCGACAAAATTCACGCCCTTGTTAAAAACCTCGTCATCGACGTCAAAAAAAGTTCCGTCGCCGCTGTCAGGATACATAAATTTATTCACCTGTTTTTCGCCGGTCCCGTAAGCGACATAGTCGCTGTAAACATATCTGTCGCCGTTCTGCTCGATCGCCTCATACAAATTCCGATCGCCGTTTACGTCCAAGAAGCTCTCGCTTGAGTAAACCTGGGCCTCTCCGTTTTTGTCATGCTTGTATGTCATATCGGTTAATATGCCGACACTCGCTCCGTCAAGCGACACGTCCGCTTTGACGTTTAGCGTAAAGTTATCCTGATAGAGCAGGCCCTTTACTCCGTTTTTGATCGCCGAATAGCCGCCCGCGTTGTCGTAGTTGGCGAAAACCGCCATGCTGAGTATCAGCAGCGCGGCGCAGATGCACAGAGCCGCCCGAAGCTTTCTGTTTTTCTTTTTCATAGTAATTCCTCACTTTCAGAATATATTTTGCCAAGATCCAAGCGCTTATCTTCAGCTTATAACCGTATTATAAACCCCAATTCTAAACTTTTTCTAAACTATTCCTAAAATTTTTCTAAAATTTTTGAAAGCCCCGAAAACACGCTGGTTTGAGCGATAAATTTATGAAGTAAATTAGTTTGACACCATTTTTACACCATTTTGACTGAAAGACATTTCTATCTATTCTTCCGTATAGTATAAAGTTATTAAATCATAAAAAAGCCGCCCATAACAGACGGCTTAACTATTAAAACAGATCGCTGTGAGAACCTGTTCTTGTAAGATATAAAATAAGATTGTCATTATCTATCTCATAAACCAGCAACCAGTCCGGTGTAATATGACACTCTCTCATACCATAGTAGACGCCGGAAAGCGGATGGTCTTTGTTTTTTTCAGGCAGCTTCTCAGCATTGGCAAGTTTTTTGATTACATTGGTCAATAAGGAAATGTCAAACCCACGTTTCTTTACGCGTTTTAGATCCTTTTGAAATCTTGTGGTCGGCTTTATCTTATACATCAGCAAGCAGTTCCTCCATCATTTGTTCAACATTTGTATAAGTCTTGCCAAAATTTGGATTTTCTTTCATTCTTTTTACCTCGTTAATGGCTTCAAGAGTTTCCTCGTTTGGGATAGGTGCGCCTACTCTGAACGGAATAGCCTGCTCGCGAACTGCCTGACGCAGAAAGATATTTACCGCCGCGCTGAGACTTAATCCAAAACTCTCAAATAACTTTTGTGATTCTTGCTTTAAACCTGAATCAATTTTAATATTGGTGCTAACAGTTGCCATAATATCATCTCCTTATTATCTATTATACACCTATTATACACACTTTGTCAATACTTTAGACATTATTTTCTTTATTTTACGCCAAACAGCGATAAATTACTAAATTTTTCTAAAATTTTAAATTTGTCACTTTTTGTAAAATTCCGGCATAGGATATATCGGGCGCGCCAAAGACACAAAAATGAAAAAGGAGAGAGAAAAATGGCAACTATTCTTCCGAACAGAGCGCAGATCTCATACAGTGACAACGGCCTCACGGCCACCGCGCTCTCCAATCAGACAAACACCTCGCTAATTGACCAGTACACCATGGAAGCGACAAAGACGGCGGTCACTCCCGCGATCGTTCCCGGCTCCGCCGGAGCCTATATCGTGCGCATTGACAATACCGGCTCGGGAGCGCTTTACAATCCGTCCGTGGTCGACGATCTCGGCGACGCCGTGAGCGGCGCGCAGCCCCTTATCTATGTGGGCGACTCGGCGAAGTTCTATTTAAACGGCGATCCGATAACCGGAACGGCGGCACCCGGCGGCACAAACGTTACCTTCTCGGCGACAACCGTTCTGCAGCCCGGAGACAATCTTATTATCGTTTACGCCGCCACGCTTGACCCGTCACAGAGCGAATCCGTGACAAACACGATCACAGCCACCGCAAACGGCGGCTCGGCAAGCGGCGCGGCAGTCACCGCGACAGCCGAGGCGACGATTACGCCCCAGCCCTACGCCAACGTCGCTATCCTTAAGGCTGCCGGTCAGGACACCGTTGTATCGGGCGACAGCCTGACCTACACCTTCACGCTGCTCAATACCGGCACCGGCCCCGCGAACAGCGTCGTGCTCACCGACGTGCTGCCGAGCGAGTTCAGCGTGACGTCGATAACCTACGACACCGGCAGCGGCCCCGTTATCGCTTCGCAGGATGATTACGAGGTCGCCGCTCCGACCAACACTCTTACCTTCCCCAAGGGCGGAAGCGCGGTCACGCTCAATGCGCCCGCGGCCTCGGACAACGGCCCCGGAACTGTCACTATCGAAGTCACCGGAACTATCTCTTAAGCCACAAAAAATCGGCTCCCATTTTCGGGAGCCGATTTTTCTTTTATTTCATTGTATACGGGTCTGTTAGCGGCTTGATCTCGCTCAGACTGTTCCAAACATAGGCGATCACTATGTCGCTGTCGCCGTACGTGATCGAAATGTTTATATCGGTCGTCTCGCCGACCTCGGCGGAAATAGGCTCCATTCCCACAGCGGTCATTACTCCGTCCGCGTTATACGCCGCGGCGATCAGTTGATTTCCCTCGCCCGCGTCAAAGTTCTTTGTGATATTTACGTTGACGCTTCTTGTCTGGCCTTCAACCGAGGGCGTCACGCTGTTTATCGTGTAGGCATATTCGAGCTTTGGATTTTCCGTCGGTTTCTCGGTAGCCGGCGCCTCGGTTTCGCCGGGCGTCTCGGTGGGCAGGCTTTCATCGGGCGTGGCAGTAGGTTCGGGCTCGCTTGACGCGTAACCTATATAAACATTGTCAATTCCCAGCATGTTAGCCGAACTGCCGCGGGTTGAGCATCCAAATCCGGTCGGAGCCAACGCGGGGATCTCGCCCTTCTTTGTTCCCGAGCCGAGAGTGAATGTGCCATTTTTGGTATACGCACCGCCGTCGGGCTTGGTGTATATCGTAACGCTGTTATCCGCTTTGGCATATTCGACCTTAATGCCGTACCACTTATCCTTTTCAAAGGCAAAGCCCGAAACGTCCTGATCAAAACCTTTGGTGTCGCTGCTTCCCTTTGAGAAGTAATCGCTGAATTTCAGGCTACCCGCGCCGGTCTTTATCTCAAAGGCTCTGCCGTCTTTTGAAGTCGTGTATGTGTTATCGGGGCTCGCGCTGTTTGAGTCAAAGAACCTCAAAAGCACTGTGTCCTTATCGGCGTCGCCCATCTTAAATTCTTCTTCAACCACGATAAGCTCGGAGTCGATCGGGCTTTCGGGCGTGTATGTCCAGCCGTCCTGACCGGCACCCTTGTCATCGATCGCGAAGTAATTATCACCGTCGGTCCTCTTTGCTATCGAGGGAGCGGTATTATTCGTGGCGTAGTTCACGGTCAGCGACGCTCCGTTTTCATTTGCTATCTTCGCGCCGTCTTCATATGTTGTCGCCTCGTCTATATTATTGAAGTTCCACGTCTCTCCCTTCATGGGGATCGGAGTAGGCGTGGGCGTCGGCGCAAGCGTTGGGGGCGGAGGCGCGGGCGTCGATTTGTTTACGCAGTCCGATTTATAAAGAACCTTGCTTACTCTCGGCGACCATGTGACATTGCCCGAGGCCGTCGAGCCGATCTCAACTCTTGAGAACGTGGTAACGTCGATCGGGATATCACTGATTATATATCCGTTTTCGCCCGCCTCATCCATAAGGCGCAGCTCGGCGGTCTTGTTTTTAAGGTCTGCGTTCAACGTTATTGTCCAGGTCGAAGCGCTGCGAGCCGTGATGTTGGGGCCGCCGACAACTGTTCCGGTTTTAACAGCGGTTTTTGACTTGGTTCCGGTATAATACTGAACCTCCTGCGCGCCTTTTTCGGTGTATTCCTGACTAATTCCGAGCAGCACCTTGCCGTAGTAATCAAGGAACTCGATATGGTGGGTATACGCTCTTCCTGTCCAGCTCCAATTATTCGACGAGTCCTTAACGCCGCCCGTGCCGTAGGTCATCTCAAAGGTCATATTGCCGCCGTCCGACATGTCAAGGTCACCGCCGAAGGCTCTGCCGCCGTCGGTACTGTTTTGTGTGAAGGTCCACTGTCCGCCGCTGAACGAAAGCGCAGCACCCTCGCCGCCGCTGTATACAAATTTTTCGCCGTTTGTGTCTTTGTCGCTGTCGTATACATAGTCAATGGCTTCCAATTCAATCGAAAGATCGGGCGAGCCGCTCTCGGCGACCGTCAGTTTGCCTGTCTTTGTGTTATATTTGCGGCACTCGGCGGTGTAGTCATACTCGCCCGCGCTGAGCTTTATTGTTATTTTGCCGTCCGCTCCGCTCTTGACGGTCTTTTTGTCTATCGTCACCGACGCGCCCGCAACGGGGCTGCCGCCGCTTGTTACCGTGATAACGCTGTCGGGTATCTCGGAAAGCTTAACGGTCACGCTGTTCGTCTGCCCGGCAGCAACCGTTATCTCGCCGGAGGCAACGTTATAATTTTCGGACTCGGCGGTATAGGTATACGTTCCCGCGGGAATTCTGAGCGAGACAACGCCGTTTTTGTCCGTGACTTTGGACGCTCCTCCGACGCTCACGCTGACGCCCGCCGCGGGATTGCCCGCCTCGTCCGTCACGGTGAACACAACCTCGGGATCAAGATCCTTGACATAGATATTCGGCTGAACGTAATCCGAAACATCCTTGTCATAGCCGATATAATAGCTCTGGTGCGGAGGCTGGTTATAGCCGGTGTTCTGCCACGCTATGGCGCAGCGATACTGGCTGTCGTGCATGAACGTTGTGAATTTATAATCGCTGGGCGTCAGTGATGTGAACACCCTCAGCGCAGTGTTGTCAACCGTTCTCAAAATCAGTTCCTCACGCCAGTCGCCGAACAGGTCAGCCTGCAAGCAGGGGTTCTTTTTGGAGTCATTGTTATAGTTTATTCCCGAAAGGGCCCACAATCTGCCGATGCTGCCCAGATTTCCGTCCGCGTCGGGAGTGTCGTAATCGTTCCACTTCTGGATCCTCTTGCCGTCGAAATGTTCTCTGTACAAGTCGCCGTCCCAATAAATGGGAGAGTTGGGCAAGGACCATTTGTTATCCTGATATACAGATTTATTGACAACAGTTCCGTCAAGAGTTCGGATATTATGTCCCGAATCCCAAGCGAGAACGCCGTATTTGGGGCTCATATAAGCCATAAGGCCTCTGCCGTCGTCACTCGTGCTGGTCTCGTGCCAGATAATCTTGCCGTCTTTTCCGTTTATGTAAACTCGTCCCCAGGTCGGGCTGTCCTCCAGAACTTTGAAAACTTCCTGCTCGCCGTCGTTGTCAAAGTCGGACACATGCAGCGCGTCGCCATGGCCAAGCTTTCTGCCGCTTGAGTTTTTTGCCGACCACAAAACTTCGCCGTTATCATCAAGCGCCGCGGAGCCGTAAATTATCTCGTCTTTGCCGTCGTTATCAAGGTCGGCGACCGAAAGATTATGGTTGCCCTGACCGTAGAAATCATTGTCAGAATTGGTTGTGCTGTCTATTATCCAACTCTGCTTGAGGTCTTTTCCGTCCCAAGTATAAGCGGCGACAACGGATTTTCCGTAATATCCGCGGCACTCGATCAGACTGGGATGCACCCCGTCGAGATACGCGGTTCCCGCCAAAAATCTGTCAGAACGGTTATAATTTGAGTCTCCCCAATCGCGCACGGTTCCGACCGGTGCATGATAGTTTATCGTCTGCATTGCCGCTCCGCTCTCGCCGTTAAATATCGTGAGATACTCGGGGCCGCCCGTTATGTGGCCGTTTGAGCCTATATAGCTTGCCTCGTTGTCGGTGTTCCTTATCTCGTCGGTGTTTCCCGCGTCGGACACATAATTGCCCTTGCCGTCGATCGAGCCGGGCGCGGTCTTGACCGCCATTTCGGCCTTGCCGTCGCCGTCGTAATCAAAGACCTGGAACTGAGTATAGTGCGCGCCCGCCCTGATGTTTCTGCCCAGATCAATTCTCCAGAGCAACGTGCCGTCGTACTCATAACAGTCGATATACACATTTCCGGTAACTCCGCTGCCGGCACTGTCCTTGGCGTTGCTCGGGTTCCATTTGAGTATTACCTCATATTCTCCGTCTCCGTCAACATCTCCGACAGACGCGTCGTTCGGGCCGCCGGCAGCTCCATACGCGCCGCTGTCCTCTTGATTATAGGTATAATCAACGCCGTCCTCCGGTATTTGGAGCGGAATGTCAAAATAGGCGTAGGGCGAATTTTTCCATTGACTGTCAACATGTCCCTCAAGCATCGGGAACTCTTCACTTTTCGCGCCCTCGGTTCCGTTTATTACCGGGGCCACAGCGTATTTGTCACTCGCGGTTCCCGCGGCATCGGTGTAATTGGTGTTGTTTAATTGCGAGACCAGAACCGCGCCGTTTTTGTATACGTTAAACGTCGTGTCCATCGGCTCGGTGCCCAAAAGACGCCAGCTCAAATATACTCCGCCGCTCGGATGAGTCGAGGCAAATCCGCCGCGGTTTAAGTACTCCATTTGCCTTGCCGCGAAATCGACCGCAGCCTCCGCCGAGCCTTCCTCCGCCTCGCCGACCGCGAAAACCGGCAGCGCAGTGATCACCATGCACAGCGCCAACATAATACCGAATAATCTTTTTTTCATAAAAATACCTCCTAACGTAGTTATTAGTGATTAGTGAATAGCGAATAGAATTATATACATTAATTTTGCGTAATTTTATTCGCGGCAGGCTTTATTTCGTCAAGGCCGTTCCAGATATAAACCGAGACCTCGTCGGTTTCCGCGGGGCTGATGTCAACCGCAATGTCCTTTGTCTCGCCGTCATTCATAACGAGCTCCGCCGAGTTCCAGCCCGTGAGCGCTCCGCTCTCTTTGTCATAAGCCGCGGCTATAAGCGTGTCACTTTCATTTCCCGAGGAATAATTTTTTGTGACATTGACCGTCACGCCGCCCGACACCGAAACATTGTTAACGTTGTAAGGATAATCGGCCTTGGGCGGAACGTCCGTCACGGTTCCGATAAATATATTGTCAATGCTTAAATTTGTCTTGTCGCTGCCTCGGGTGTTGGTTAAAACGCTTGTGGGCGAAAGCTTTGGAACCGCGCTTTTGGGCGAGGTCGAGCCAAGCGTGAAGGTGCCGCACAGGTCATATTCATCAGCCGCCGCGTCCTTGGCGTATACCTTGACCTTGTCGTCCGATCTTGTATATACGGCTCTCAAACTGTACCACTTATTCGCCGAAATTGTAATGCCCGATATACCGCTTTCCTTGGCAGCAGTATCACTTGCACCCTTTGAAAGGTAGTCGGTGAACTTGAGCGAACCGTTATCGCCGGTCATAATGTCAAAGGCTCTGCCGTCTTTGCCGCTGTAAGCCAGCGATTCGGGAACGTTGTTTGCGTCAAGCACTCTAAGAAGCTGCGCGCCCTTTGTTGTCTCACCGAGCATAAAGTCAAACTCGAAAATCTGTTTGTCAAAGTCTATCGGAGCTTCGGGAGAATAAGCCCAGCCGTCCTGTCCGTTTCCAACGTCGGTCAGCTTCAGATAATTATCGCTATTGCCCCGGCTTGCTATCGACGGCGCCGACGCGCCCGAAAGCGCCGCGGTTCCGTACTTCACCTTGATCTCGGCTCCGTTCTCGTTTTTAACGCTGTCGCCGTCGGCAAAGGCCGTTCCGTCGCTCAAGTCATTAAAGTTCCAGTTCTCGCCGGTGTCGTACTCCGGAGCCAAAACGATCTCCGCCGCCGCTCCGACAGTCTCGTCCGTGACGGTTATCTTTCCGTGACCCGTGAAATAACCGTTCTTTTCGGCTGTCACATCGTATTCCCCGGCGGAAAGCTTGAGTTTCGCTTCGCCGTTTTGATCCGTGACCGCGGATTTGTTTCCGGCTGTCACCGCCGCGCCCTTGACCGGGCTGCCGTCCGCCGCCTTGACCGTGACCGTGGAATACGCCAAATTCATATCATAGCCTATGTAATAGCTCTGGTGAGGCGGCTGGTTGTAGCCCGTGTTCTGCCACGCGACCGCCATTCTGTACTGGTGATCCTGAAGGAAGGTTGTAAACATATAGTCGGAGGGAGCGAGCGACATAAACACTCTGAGCGCCGCGTTGTCCGCGCGCCGCAGGATCAGTTCCTCGCGCCAGTCGCCGAACAGATCGGCCTGCAGGCAGGGGTTCCTCTTGGTGGTGTTGTTAAACGCGACGTTATTGAATGTGAGCAGGCGCTCAAACGCAATCTTATCATCATTAAATTTTTGAATACGGTCGCCGTCAAAATGCTCGGCGCACAGGTCGCCGTCCCAGTAAATATTGAAATTGGCGGATGTGAGACTGTCGGGATCGTCCTGCTTTGGAACGTTTGATATCAATGTTCCGTCGATCGTGCGAATACCCATAAGGCCGTCCCACGCGAGCACGCCGTATTTTTTGCTGAAATACGCCATAACGCCGCGTCCGTCGTCCTTGCTTGAGGTATAGTGCCAGATCTCGGCGCCGCTGCCCTCGCGGAAGCCTATTCCCCAGTTTGGGGTTTCCTCAAGCGGCGCGAATATCTCCTGCTCTCCGTCGTTGTCAAAATCCGAAACATGCAGCGCGTCGCCGTGGCCCCAGCCCATTGAGTGCGCGACCGTGCCGTCGTCATCGACCGCGCACGAGCCGTAGACGATCTCGTCCTTGCCGTCGTTGTCTATATCGGCCACAGAAAGATTGTGGTTGCCCTGACCGTAGAACGGATTTTTTGAATCCATTCCGCTGTCTAGCAGCCAACGCTTTTTAAGGTTCTTGCCGTCCCAGTCGTAAGCGACCATTGACGAGCGCTGATAGTAGCCTCTGGCAAAGATCATGCTCGGGTGAACGCCGTCAAGGTAGGCGGTTCCCGCCAGAAAACGCTCCGAGCGACCGCCGTAGCTGTCCTTTCCCCACGCGCTCGCCGAGCCGCGCTTCGGCTCGTACTCAATAGTCTGCATCGCCTTTCCGGTTTCGCCGCTGAATATTGTCAGATACTCGGGGTTCGTTATTATCTGACCCTTTTTGTCTATGTATGTTTTCGTGTTGTCAGCATTTTTTATCGTGTCATTCACGCCGACCTCGGTGACATACGCTCCGCTGCTGTCTTTCGAGCCGGGCGCGGTTCGCATCGCGATTTCGGCTTTGCCGTCGCCGTCATAGTCGTATACCTGAAACTGTGTATAGTGCGCGCCCGCGCGTATGTTGCGGCCCAGATCAATACGCCAGAGCTGCGTACCGTCGTATTCATAACAGTCGATATACACGTTTCCGGTCACACCGTCCTGAGAGTTGTCTCTCGAGTTTGAAGGGTCCCACTTGAGGATTATCTCATATATCCCGTCGCCGTCAACATCGCCGACCGAAACGTCATTCGGGCCTCCGCTCTGTCCGCCGCTTGTGTCGGGCGCGTTGTAGGTCGCTCCGTTTCCGTCTGGCGGAATATTGACGGGAATGTCAAAATAGGCGTATGGCGCGTTTTCCTGTCCCGGGTTCGCGTATCCGTCAAGGATCGCGATGTCGGGCGACTTCTCGCCTTCGACACCGCCGACCACAGCCGAAACATTATATACATCGGTCTTTGCACCGTTTGCGTCAGTGTAATTGGTATTCTTAACGTTCGTGAGCAGCGCGCCGTTTTTGTAGACGTTAAAACTCACGCTGTCTGCGGGCTCGTTTTCAAGCAGGCGCCACGAAAGATACACGCCGCCGCTCGGGCTCACCGCGCCGATCGCGCCGCGCCCGATAATTTCCGCCTGCGGCTCCGCTGCCGTTTCACCGTCAGCCATAACCGAAGGCGCCGCCGAAAACGCAACACAAAACGCAAGCGCAAAAGCAAACAATCTTTTTTTCATAAATAAGAGCCTCCCTTTTAAAACAAATCACTGTGGCTGCCCGTACGGGACAAGGTCAGCACCAGAATATTATTTTCAATCCTATAAATCAGCAGCCAATCGGGCGCTACATGACATTCTCTATGTCCGGACCATCTGCCTGAAAGACTGTGATCTCTGTATGCCTCGGGCAGCGTTTCGCCCGAGGCTATAATTCTAACGGTATTTTCCAACAGTTCTATATCAAAACCGCGTTTGATCGCGCGTTTATAATCCTTTTTAAACTGTGAAGTCAGTTTTACTCTGTATTTCGGATTGTTGCTCATCTCTTCAATTCCTCAAACATTTTGTCCAAATCGGTATACCCTTTTATTGACGGGTCATTTGCTATCCTCTCGGCTTCAAGCATGGCTTCAACAGTTTCACGATTGGGGTTTCCGAGAGTTATTTCAAAAGGAATTCTTCCCTCTCGAATTGCTTGTCTGACAAAAATGTTAAACGCTGTTGAAATGTTCATTCCAAGCTCACCGAACAATTCGTCGGCCTGAGCCTTGAGACCGGCATCCATGCGAATACTTATATTTGTTGTCGCTCCCGGCATAAGAAGCAGCTCCTTTCTGTTTTACATTTTAAATATATTATACCCTGTTTGCACGAAAAATTCAATATATTTTCAATACATAATACTGAAATTTATTCTACCAAAGCCGGATCATGATCCTCCTTCCATGGGAGGCCGAATTTATTGATGCCGTCCATGAACGGGTCGGGATCCATTTCCTCAACGTTGTAAACGCCCGGCTTCTTCCACTTTCCGTTCAGGACCATCGCCGCGCCTATCATCGCGGGCACTCCGGTTGTATATGAAACCGCCTGAGAACCGACTTCCTTGTAGCATTCCTGATGATCGCAGATATTATATAAATAATAATTCTTGTCCCTGCCGTCCTTTTTGCCGCGGAAGATGCAGCCGATATTTGTCTTGCCCACGGTCCTCGGGCCAAGCGACGCGGGATCGGGCAGCACGGCCTTTAAAAACTGCAACGGAACTATCTCCTTCCCCTCATACATGATCGGTTCGATCGAGGTCATGCCCACGTTCTCGAGACATTTAAGGTGCGTCAGATAGCTTTGGCCGAAGGTCATGAAGAACCGTATGCGCTTTATGCCTTTTATGTTAAGGCCGAGCGATTCAAGCTCTTCATGGTGAAGCAGGTACATGTCCCTTTTGCCCACGCCCTCAAAATCATACTCGCGCTTGATTTCCATGGGCTTGGTCTCTATCCACTTTCCGTTCTCCCAATAGCTGCCGTTGGCCGAAACCTCGCGGATATTTATTTCGGGATTGAAATTTGTGGCGAAAGGATAGCCGTGGTCGCCTCCGTTGCAGTCAAGTATATCTATATAATTTATCTCGTCAAACTCATGCTTCATAGCGTAGGCCGAGAAAACCCCGGTCACGCCCGGGTCAAAGCCGCTGCCCAAAATCGCGGTCAGCCCCGCATTCTCGAATCTTTCGCGGTACGCCCACTGCCACTTATATTCAAACTTCGCCGTGTCGGGCGGCTCGTAGTTGGCGGTGTCAAGGTAGTGGACGCCGGTTTTGAGACACGCGTCCATGATCGACAGGTCCTGATACGGCAGCGCCAGATTTATTACTATCTCGGGGCGGTACATGCCGATAAGCTCAGCAAGCTCATCAACATTATCGGCGTCGACCCGCGCGGTCTCTATATTGGTTTTGCTTCCGACCTTCTTTTTGTATTCCTCGCAGCTCAACCTGAGCTTGTCGCACTTTGACTTGGTGCGGCTCGCGATCATAATGTCGGTGAACACCTCATGATTTTGGCAGCACTTATGCGCCGCCACGCCGGCGACTCCTCCCGCGCCGATAATTAAAGCTCTGCTCATTTGATTTCCTCCTAACGTAGTGATTAGTGAACATAGTGATTAGTGATTAGTAAATAGCGAATAGTAACAGCGGAGGCGAGGATGCTTTGCCTCTCCCTCGGGAGAGGTGGATTTTCGCCGTGAGGCGAAAAGACGGAGAGGGGTTCTTATGTCAATTTCCCTCTCAGGCGCCCTCGACGTCCCGCAGGGCGGATATTATCCGCCCGTCACAGCGCTATCAGCATTTCTCTTAATATTTTGCATGCCGCGGCGGTGCTTGCTCCGCTTTGGTCAAGCCCGGGCGCGAGCTCCACAATATCGCAGCCGACTATGTTAAGCTCGCCGCAAATTTTTATAACCGCCCTTTGAAGCTCCGCATAACTCACGCCGCCCGGCTCCGGCGTTCCCGTGCCGGGGAATACCGACGGGTCAAGCGCGTCAAGGTCGAGGGTGAAATATACGGGATAGCCCCGCAGCCGCTCGACGGTCTTTTCAAGTCCCTCAAGATCAAATTTATGGAGGGTCGTGTGCTCCTCGGCCCACTCGAACTCCTGTTTTTCGCCGCTTCGTATTCCGAACTGATATACCTTCTTGTCGCCAAGCATCTCGGCGCACCGTCTTATCACGGTAGCGTGGCTGAGCTTCACGCCGAAGAGCTCGTCTCTCAAATCGGTGTGCGCGTCAATATGTATCAGTCTCAGGTTCACGCCGAATTTCTCATAACACGCCTCCAGCGCGCCGTAGGTCACAAGATGCTCGCCGCCTATCATAAACGGGATTTTTCCCGCATCGCACACGGCGGCGGCCTGCTCTTTTATCTTCGCGAGCGCCGCCTCGGTCTCGCCGAGCGGAAGCTCCAGATCTCCGCAGTCGCAAACCTTTTTGTTTTCAAGATCGTCGTCCTGATAAGGACTGTATGTCTCAAGCGCCCACGAATCCTGCCTCATGGCCTGAGGCGCGAACCTCGAGCCCGGGCGGAACGAGGCCGTCGAGTCAAACGGCGCGCCGAAAAGACAGACGTCGGCCTCCTCAAGCGGCTTCTCGCAGCCGATAAACTTGAGCGCGCTTTGATTAATTATACCTTGCTCATTTATTTCAGACATTGTTCAGCAGCTCCTTTACATAATTCGGAAGGGCGAAACAGCCCTTGTGAAGTTCCGTGTTGTAATATTTCGTCTCAAGGCCGAGAGCGTTCCATTTGTCCGCGTCAAGATCCGCGATCGGGTCAAATTTGTTTGACGCGAACCCGAACAGCCAGTGCCCCGATGGATATGTGGGAATGTGCGCCTGATAAAGACGGTGCACCTTAAACACTCCCTTTATCCGTTTGTGCGCGCGCATGAGCGACTTGGAATACTCGTCGTAATACGGGCTTTCGTGTTGATTTACCAGAATGCCGTCCGGGTTCAGCGCCCTGAGGCAGTTGCCGTAAAACTCGCGGGTGAACAGGCCCTCGCCCGGGCCGAACGGGTCGGTCGAGTCAACGATTATCAAGTCATACTCGTTCCGCTTTGAGCGGATAAACTTAAGGCCGTCCTCAAAATAGAGACTGACGCGGCTGTCGTCAAGGCCCGCGGTGAGCTTCGGGAAAAACTTTCGGCACACGCGGGTGACTTCGCTATCTATCTCAACAAGGTCGATCTGCTCGATCGTCTTGTATCTGACCAGTTGGTTGACGGTTCCGCCGTCGCCGCCGCCTATCACCAAGACCTTTTTGATGTCGGGGTTTACAGCCATTGGAACATGCACTATCATCTCGTGATATATGAACTCGTCCTTCTCGGCCACCATCATCAGGCCGTCAAGCGTCAAAAAAGTTCCGAACTCCTCGGACGTCATCACGTCAATCCGCTGAAACTCGGTCTCAGCGCTGAAAAGCTGCTTATCGACCCTGACCGAGAATTTCACGTCGCGGCTGTGGTTCTCGGAATACCATAATTCCATAATATATTTCCTTTCAAAATTCTTTCAAAACATCTTATCTTTTCAAGCGGAAAGCCCGACCTAAACTCCTTATCCGCGTTCAGGCCAAACGCTTTCGCGGATACGCACATATCCTTGTATATTATAACATAAGCGCCTATGTAAATCAAGTAAAATTATGCTCCGCACCCATAAATCCCCGAGAGTTTACAAAAATTTCAAAATCCGCGAAAAACGGCGGTATCACGCAGGTTTCCGCTTATTATCAAAAGAGTTTTCCGCCAGCGCGAAAAATTTATTCACAATAACTATTGAATTTATTTAAAATTATGGTAAAATAGTATGTTAGTGCAGTATAATTAAAAGTATGATCTGATTGAAAGAAGGAGTTTAACATGGCTAAGCAAAGCGTGTGCGTTGTGTTCGGCGGCGTTTCAAGCGAACACGACATAAGCAAAATTTCAGCCGCGACGGTCATTGACCTGCTTGACAAGGATAAGTATGATATACATAAAATTTTTATAGACAGATCCGGCCGCTGGACGTATTTCACCGGAGACATCGCCGCGGACGCGAACGACGGCGCGAAGGATAAATTCGACAAGGCGATCATCTCGCCCTCGCGGAGCGACGGCGGAATTTTGCGTTTCGGCAAAGGCGGCGCGGCGGAGCTGATCAAAATCGACGTCGCGGTACCCGTGCTCCACGGAAAAAACGGCGAGGACGGCACTATCCAAGGCCTGTTCGAGATCGCCGGAATTCCGTATGTCGGCTCGGGAGTTTTGGGCAGCTCGGTCTGCATGGATAAATGCATGGCGAAGATCCTGTTCAAGGAGGCCGGAATTCCTCAGGCCGACTGGGTGACGGTCAAGCTCGGCGAGGAGCTTGACGTCCGCGAGGTTGAGGAAAAGCTCGGCTATCCCTGCTTTATCAAGCCGTCAAACGCGGGCTCGTCGGTCGGCATAAGCAAGGCCCACAACCGCGAGGAGCTTATCGAGGGGGTTAAGCTGGCGTTTGAACACGACTACAAGGTGCTTATCGAGGAATTTATCTCGGCTGCGGAGGTTGAGAGCGCGGTCCTCGGCAACTTTGACCCGCAAATCGCCGAAAACATCGGTGAGATCGCTCCCGCCAACGAGTTTTATGACTTTGACGCCAAATACAACAGCAGCGACTCGGTGCTGACGATCCCGGCGGACATAGACAAGGCTCTTGAGAAAAAGCTCAAGGAATACGCGCTCTCGGCGTATAAGATTTGCGAGTGCCGCGGCCTTTCAAGAGTTGACTTTTTCGTGGATAAAAACAACGGCAGGGTCATTCTCAACGAGATCAACACACTGCCCGGCTTCACGTCGATCAGCATGTATCCCAAGCTGTGGGAAAAGAGCGGGCTCGGCGGCACGGAGCTGCTTGACAGCCTGATAGATCTGGCGATAAAGCGCCGCGGATAAAATCCGCGACGTTCCGCGAAAGGATAATAAATATGGACAACAGACCAATCGGAATATTCGACTCGGGCCTCGGCGGACTCACCTGTGTGCGCGAGGTCATGAGCATAATGCCGAATGAGGACATAATATATTTCGGCGACACGGGCCGCGTGCCGTACGGTACGCGCAGCTCCTCGACCATAGTTAAATATGTCCGTCAGGACATCAACTTTCTGAGGAGCTTTGACATAAAATTTATCATAATCGCCTGCGGCACCGCCAGCAGCGCGGCTTTGCCGCACATCACCACCGAGTATGACACCGACATAATCGGCGTTGTTGACGCGGCTTCAAAGCAGGCGGCAGCGGCCACCCAAAACGGCGTGATAGGCGTTCTGGGAACGCGCGGCACTATAAACAGCGGCAAGTACGCGGAGAGGCTCGGGAAAATCGACCCCGATTTCAAGGTGATCTCAACCGCCTGCCCGATGTTTGTGCCGGTGGTCGAAAACGGCTACGCCGACAGCAAGATCGCCGAGATGCTCGCCGAGGAATATCTTGAAAGTATCGTAAAAGGCGGGGCGGACACCATAATATTAGGCTGCACCCACTATCCGCTGCTTAAAAACACAATACGCAAAATCGTTGGCGATGAGGTCAATCTGATCGACTCGGGCGCTGCCGCGGCGGACGACGCCAAACGCATCATGGCGGAGCACGATCTGCTGACCGATAAAACCAGTAGGGGCCGCGCGAAATATTATGTGAGCGACACGGTTCACGGATTTGAGGAACTGGGCAGCCTGTTCCTGTCCAAAAAAATTGACGGCGATGTCGCCAAGATCGACATTGAGAGATACTGACGACCCAAGCTTAAATAAGGAGAAATTCGGCACTATGAAAGAAAACGCTTTTATCACCATCCGCACCGACCAGGAGATCGACGGCGAGAAGGAGACGATCTCGCTTGACACCCGCGGCAGGTACGCGGTTCGGAACAACAAGATATACATAATCTACGACGAGAGTGCGATGACCGGCTATGAGAACACGACCACCACTATCAAGGTCAGCGGCTCGGGAGTCAGCGTTTCCCGAAAGGGGCGCTTCGCGTCAAAAATGGATTACATAAGCGGCGAGAAAAGCCTGTGCTATGTCAACACGCCCTACGGGCAGGTCGGCGCCGCGGTAACGACCGAGAAGATCGACTATGATTTCGGCGAGCGCGGCGGCACGCTTAACATGGACTATCTGCTTGACGCCGACAACCGGAACTTCATAAAAAACAACATGACGGTCAACGTAGAGATTAGGGATTAGGGACTAGGTACTACGCGGGAAAACGGAGTGCAAAACGCAGCATATATCCCCGCGACCGTATGTCTAATCACAATGAAATGATCATTTTTCGTAGGGGACGGCGCCCTCGACGTCCCAATTTATGAATTAGCGAACAGCAAATATAAACCGCAGAAAGGAAAACAACTTAGCATGAGCATTACCGACAAGATAAAACAGGAGATCACGGACAAAATAAAACAGGCGCTTTCCGCCGCAATGGACGACGGTGCTTTGAGCGCTGCGGACATTGATGCGCTGAGCGATCGGATAAAGCTTGAGGTGCCCAAGGACAAAGCCCACGGCGACTTCGCTTGCAGCGCGGCTATGGCGCTCGCGAAGGAATTCCGCTGCGCGCCGAGAAAAATCGCCGATGAGATCGTGAGCCGCCTTGAAAACAACAAGGGCAAAAACATTGAAAAGATCGATGTGGCCGGCGCGGGCTTTATCAATTTTTACTTAAATCCCGCGTGGCTGCACGAGACAATGCGCGCCATTGAGGAGCAGGGCAAAGACTACGGCAAAATTGACATCGGCAAAGGCAAAAAGGTCATGGTCGAATTCGTCAGCGCGAACCCCACGGGCCCGATGCACATGGGAAACGCCCGCGGCGGCGCTCTGGGCGACTGTCTGGCCTCGGTGCTCGAGTACGCCGGATATGATGTCACTCGCGAGTTTTATATCAACGACGCGGGCAACCAGATCGACAAGTTTGGCCGCTCGCTGAGCGCGAGGTATATCCAGCAGCTCCGCGGCGAGGACGCGGCGGAATTCCCCGAGGACGGTTATCAGGGACAGGACATAATCGACCGCGCGAAGGAGTTTATCGCGCTAAACGGCGATAAGTATCTTGACGCCGACGAAAGCGAGCGGGCGCAGGCGCTTATTGACTACGCTCTTGAGAAAAACATAGCCGCTCTTAAAACCGATCTTGAAAAATACAGAATTCATTATGACGTTTGGTTCCGCGAGAGCGAGCTGCACAAAAGCGGCGCGGTCATGGCGGCGATCGACCGCCTGACAGAGCGCGGCTACACCTATGAGGAGGACGGGGCGCTGTGGCTCAACTGCGAAAAGATGGGGCTTGAGAAAAATGAGGTCCTTATCCGTCAGAACGGAATTCCGACCTACTTCGCGGCCGACATCGCGTATCATATAAACAAGCTTGAGACCCGCGGCTTCGACCGCGCAATCAACGTCTGGGGCGCGGACCACCACGGACATGTGGCGAGAATGAAAGAGGCGCTTGAGGCTGTCGGCATCGACTCAAAACGGCTCGACATAGTGCTTATGCAGCTTGTGCATTTGATGCAGGACGGCGAGGTCGTCCGCATGTCAAAGCGCACAGGAAAGGCGATAAGCCTGACCGATCTGCTTGAGGAGGTCAGCATTGACGCGGCGCGCTTCTTCTTCAACATGCGCGGCGCGGGCAGCCACCTTGACTTTGACCTGGGGCTCGCCAAGGAGCAGAGCAACGACAATCCCGTGTTTTATGTGCAGTACGCCCACGCGAGAATTTGCGGCATATTGAGGATATTGAAAGGAGACGGCGTTTCGCCCAAGCCTTACGCGGAGATCGACCCGTCGCTGCTGGTTCACGAGAGCGAGCTGTCACTGCTGAAAAAGCTCGCGGACATGCCCGAGGAGATAAGAATTTCCGCCGAGACATTGGAGCCCGCCCGCATGACGCGGTATGTGACCGAGCTCGCCGGCGAGTTCCACGGCTTTTACAACAACTGCCGCGTGAACGTTGAGGACGAAAAGCTGCGCGACGCCCGCGTCAAGCTTATTGACTGCGCGCGGCAGGTCATCGCGGGAGTGCTCGGCATGCTGAAAATAACCGCTCCCGAACACATGTAAAGCGCATGCAGCAAAGTGATTTGGAGAAAACATATGAAAATTTTTAAACGACTTATAATACTGACATTGATCGCGGCCTTGGCCTCGGCGCCGCTGTCGGCCTTCGCGGTCGACGAGGGCAAAATCGTCACCGAGGTCTCGATGCTGAACGCCACCCTCTACCTTTCGGACTGGAACGAGGGCGAGATAATTCTGAAAGACATTTCGCCTGTTTTAAGCGGCGACAGCGCGGCGGCGTCCGCCGCGGCGGCTCTTGAATACACCGCAGTTCCGGCTTTTGACGGCAACATGGTCTACGCCAAAGACGGTTCCGTGCTTGACACGAAGTCGCTCGCGTGGTTCCTGGACATGAAGGTGCGCGCGACCATCGCCAAACTGGCCGACGGCACATACCGCGTTATAGGGATTTTGGTAAAATAACGCAATTAATAAAATGGGGATAATGTGGAGTTAAATTTATTTTTCACGGAGATGATAAAATGATTAGGAAACTTAGGAAGATCATAGCCGCCGCGCTGGCGGTGAGCTGTCTCGCGCTGTGCGCCGTCCCCACGGCCTTTGCCGACGAGGAGGCGATCGCCACGGCGACCGATGATACCAACACACACAGCGGCGAGTTTATCTCGGAATATGTGAATGAAATTGTTGAGTTTCTTGCGGTTTTCGCCAAGGACGGAGTCACGTCGAACTCCCTCTATAAGGCGGCGCTGACCGATGTGCTCAAAGCGCATCCCGAGCTTTACGAGCAGGTGATGACCGCCATGCTCTCGTCGATCGACGACTACTCGGTTTTCTATCCCGGTTCTCAGGAGTATGACGAATTCATATCCCAGCTTGAGGGAGTGGTCGGCGGCATCGGCATAACCATGAACGAGGTCGGCGGCAAGCTTGTGGTCGGCTCGGTCTATAACGAGTCTCCGGCGGCCAAAGCGGGAATACTGCCCGGCGACGTGCTATACAGCGCTGACGGCGTGAGCCTTTTCGGCGCGGACATCACCGCGGCGCAGCGGCTGATCCGCGGTGAGATAGGAACCACCGTAGTTATCGGCGTGATACGCGACGGCTCCGAAAATCCTCTTTTCTATACCATAACCCGCGAGGAGATCGCCGAGCGGCTCTCTGTCTCGTACAATCTGATAGAAGGCAAAGACGACATTGACTCAAGCCCCCGAAAAGCCATGTACATAAGGATATACAGCTTTATGGACAACGCGGCGGAGCAGTTCGCCGAGGCAATGCAGGTCGTTAATGAAAACGAGATAACCGACCTGATAATCGACGTGCGCGACAACGGCGGCGGCTACCTCAGCGAGGCCGTTGAGATCGCCGGCAATTTTGTGCCGAACGGCAAGCCCATTGTCACCGAGGACCACAAGGCGGACATGTTTGACGTGACATACACCTCAAGCAACACATCTGACAAGAAATACGATCTGGTGGTTCTGGTCAACGAGAACACCGCGAGCGCCTCCGAGATACTCGCGGCAGCCGTGCAGGAAAACGAGGCCGGAATTCTGATCGGCACGACGACCTACGGCAAGGGCACGGTGCAGAACACCATGCCGCTCAAGGACGGCGAGGCGATGAAATACACTTCGGCGTATTACCTTACGCCGACCGGACGGAACATAGACCAAGTCGGCATTGTTCCCGATTCAGCCGTTGAGAACACATTCGTTCCGTTTGACCACAGCGGCTACAGCGACTTCGACTATGCCGCGGTTTACGAAAACGGAATGAGCGACCCCAACGTTGCGAAGGCCAAGAAAATTTTCGCTGTCTGGGGCCTCTATACAGGCAATATAGACGACCCGTATTTTGACGACGAACTCGCGGCGGCTATAACGTATTTTCAGGCGAACCGCGGCCTCTTCCCTTACGGAGTGCTCGACCTCACCACACAGCGCGAGGTATACAAAGCCCTGCTTGAGACCAGACAGGAGATCGACGATCAGCTCGACGCGGCAATGCGCCACTTCGGCATAGCGCCGAATGAATAAGAACAAAAAATCGAATATGAAAAACGGGACGTCGAGGGCGCCGTCCCCTACGGCAAAGCACGCAAAGCGTTGTAGGGGCGGACGACCTCGGCCGCCCGTTTTTTAACTAATGAATATGACCAAACAAAATCTACGGTACTATGTATTGGTTCTCTTGTTCAAGTTTTATTCCCGCGCGCTCGGCGGCGGATCTGGTCACCGCTCCGCCGTCAATTAAGGTATTGATAAGCATTTTCCCTTCGGGATTTTTTACGTTTAATGCCTTATATGAAACATGGACCATTTTGTCCCTCGTGAAATCGCCCGAAAGCAATTCGCGTATTTCTTTGCTTGAGCCGAGATACAACTCGGGCGCGGCGAGGCTCACGCTTTCGGGCTCAATATTCGGATAGCCTATCGAGCGCAGCACGAGCGTCATATATTCCGCGCCGCTCATTTTATCATCCGGCGAAAACTTGCTTTCGCTCGTGCCGTTGGTGATCCCGCGGCCCGCGCAGTAGGCGACATACGGCTTTGACCAATGATCGCTGACGTCCGTGAACTTCACGCTCCCGCTCGAAGCGAGCGCTTCTTTTTCTTTTCCCAAAAGTCGGACTATCATTGCCGCTCCCTCGGCTCTGGTGAACGTTTTGTCAAGCTCATAACCCTTTTCGGTTCCCTTAAACAAGCCGACGGCGTTAAGCGCGTCCGCTTCGTTGGTATACTCGGCGGCAAACGCGCTCACGCCGCCGAATATCATTAATCCGCTCAAAATTAAAGCAATAAGTTTTTTCATATCACAGCCCCATTTCACTTAAAATCTCATCGGAGTTGTCAAACACGTCTCCGAAGAATGTTGACATAAACTTTCCGGTATAGTCTATGTCATTGTATTGAACTTCCGCTCGGCTGCCGTCAACCTCAAACGTCAGCGACTTTAAAAACGTCCGCGCGTCGCTGCTGTAATTATAGGTTATGCCCACGTTGGTCGTCGTTCTGTCCGCAGGCTTGTATTTCGTGCCGTCAAAACCGCCTATTGCGGCAAATCCCTCGTAGATCTGCGCGTCGTTTGAAACCTTGTTATATTCGCCGTGGATCACCGCGCCTTCGATCTTAAGGTCGGGATACTCGATCGCGCTCACCTCGTACCACCGCTCAAGCATGTTGCCTTTAAGCCGCAGCAGCTTAATGTTCCTGCCGACCTTGGGCGTGCCGTCCTTGCCCTTGCAGCTCACGCTTATTCCGTAATATGTGGCGGTGATATTGCCGTCGTTTGACAGCTGCGACACAGTCTGCGAGTTTTTGATATTCGCCGTGAACTCGGCGGTATATTCCACGTTGTAGTCATAAACATCGTCATAGTCCTCTCCTCGTATCAACCGCGTGTTGTCTTTGGCGCGAGCTTCCATATTTTCTGTCGTAAATCCCGGGCCCGGCGTCCAATTTCCGCCTTTGTTTTCGTCCTCGTCTTTGTCATTATCCGCGCCGCTGTCTTTGTCCGTCTCCGCTTCGGTTCCGCTCTCCGGCTCATTTTCGTTTTGCAATTCGGAATTGTCGAAAGTATCGCCGCCGGTTTTATCGTCAGAATTTTCAGTCGCCTCATCTTCGCCGCCTATTTGAGCATCGACCGTATCCGGCTCCGCATTTTCACTCAAAGCCGGGTTATCAACATTCGTCGCCTGCTCATCGCTCTCGTCCGCAAGAACACTAAGCGAGCAGAGCGCAAGCGCCAGAGTTAAAATTATGCAAATAAACTTTTTCATAAAATCATCCTTTCCTTTTAGCTACCAACATATTTATAAAGCTTAATAAGCCGCGACACCGCCTCCTTTGCTGTTTTTACAGGTGTTGATTTCTTGCTTTAATTATATCTGATTAATATGTCTTTATTTATTTGACGACAAAATTACGGATTTTGTTCCCAAATGTTACACATTTTTATCATATTGTTTGATTTTTGTTATAAAATCAGACGCTTTAATCCGCTTATATGATTTTGCGATTATTTTTCTACATCATGTAGCATATATACTATACATAATATAGCAATATTTGTCAATAGGTTTTAAAAAAATTTTTTGCCGGAAAATAAAAAAATGCCCGTTATGCGCAGGGCAGAGCGGGCATTATTTACGATTTTAAAGGAGCGCCGAGGCGCTCCTAAAGTTGTCCAGTCAAGGTTCCTTGACGACAAATTGATTAGTCTTTCATTTTACTCGCCGAAAATATCTGTTCTCAGCGTGTGATACGGAACGCCGTTTGTGCCGTCCATAATAACATAGCTTGGATTTTCACCGTAAGATGTTTGTGACATAAGAGGGATGTCAAACGCATTGCTGCACATTATCATTACATCGCTTCGCAGGCAAAAATCTGTGCCGGTATAAATAATACCGTCAGTCAAGTTGATCTCATCTGCCGTTTTTTCAAATCCTACCGGATATCCGCCCATGTCGCGCGCTTTTGGTTCATAGCCGATAAGCGATGTGAGCATTTTTATCGCCTCGTCATATGTGACCTTATCCTCCGGGCGGAACGTGCCGTCTCCGTTTCCGTTTATTATATTTGCATTACGGGCCGAATCAATATATGCCGATGCCCAATGTCCGACGGGAACATCTGTGAATACCTGTTCCGAACCTTCGGGCACATCTTTCATTCCAAGAAGTCTGCATACAATCGCGGCCATCTCGGCTCTTGTCACCGAGTCTTCATACCTTAAATTTCCTGTTAGATCGCCTATAATAATACCTAAATCAATCAAATTTGAGGCGGCATTTGTTTCGGGTGTGAAATTTACAATGCCCTTTGCTAAGGAATTAATCGCGGCCACATGGACAGTCTCGCCTTTTTCGGTTTCCGATTTAAGAGCATAAAAATCAATAAACGTATATTCTTCACTTGTCAAAAATTTATCCTCATAAGCCGCGTATGTCGAGTTTTCATATATATTCGTGTCATCGTCAATAATGTAAGTTGTTTTTTTATCTTCCCTATTGAACGTTACGCTTCCGTCAGAGTTTTTCTTAATATTATTCGCGTTTACCATGACTTCAGTATAATCTTGGTCATCACCGTATTGCGTCAGCATCATGTTGTTTTTGGCGAACGCCGCCGTGCAGCTGAATATAAGCGCAGCTGTTAAAACAAAACATATAAATTTTTTCATAATATTTCATAATAATTTTCCTTTCTCGAATAATAAATTTATATATTGCAATATATTTGCATAATAATACAAGCTGCAAACAGTGTCAACCCGGTTTGCAGCTTTGGTCGTATATTTGCAATATTGGTCACATATTATTTTTAATTGCTTGATAATTTATGATTATTGTCGTGTTGAAAACTTTTTTATCACCGTCATAGCTCCACCTGATTTTTCCGTCATAGTTTTTAAGCGCCTGTTTTATGCTGAGTACGCCTATTCCGTGGGCGGCTTTGTCTTTTTTCCGAGTGATAAGCTTCCCGTCCGCGACTGTCGGCTCAACGTCGGCACTGTTGTCGACCTTTATCACAACGAAAGCGCTGTTCATATCATATATGCTTAAAAATATTCTTTTGTTATCGGAGAGCTTACAGCTCTCTATCGCGTTGTCCAAAAGATTGGCGAAGATCGCGACGATATCCGCCTCGCTTATAAATGATATGTCGATATCCTGAATGTATATCTGAAATTCAATTCCCTCGGTGCCGCACTCCTTCATTTTTTGTGACAGAAGTATATTCAGCGCCTTGTTGTTGGTATACTCGACCAAAAGGAACTCTTTGTTTTTATCCTCGATCTTATGTATAAGCGACAGCGCCTCGGTTTGGTCGGTGCTCAGCATAGCCTCTATATTGGCGCAGTATTTGTTAAAATCATGCACCATTATTTTAAGCTCATCATACTTGTCTTTGATCAGTTGATAGCTTTCAAAATCGGTTTTATTCTTATTCTCGATCTCCGTAAGTCTTTTGATCTGTATATTTTTATCAATAATTCTGTCACATACCAAATATACTACAAAATTCGCTATTATCAGTATAAAGCATAGCGCCATGAAAGCAATGTCCGTTTCAAAGTTCAAATCTTTTCTGATACGGCTGAATAACAAGAAAAAAGCACAAGTAAATATCGGCAGCGGCAAAAGCCAGAATGTCTCATAAGATTTATGGTCGCCGTTTCTTCTGACGCTATATTGTTTCAGCATAACAACAGAAATAAAATATAAAGTTTTGGACACAAATGTAAAAAGAAGGTCTTGGCTGACATCAAAATAATTATGGTATTCACGTTCAAAATCTAAATTAATAACTAATGATGCCGCTAATTCGGTAAACATCATAAATACTGTAATAATAATTACTTTTAATGTAATGCTTCCTATATTTTCGACAAATCCGATATATAATACCAAAAAATTAACCGCAATAAATCCCAGAATATTCAAAAGCGGATGATTAAGAAAACACAAACAACAATATACCGCATAACCGATTATTATGCAGATATTACTCTCAATTCTCGAATGCCTGTAATTCATAACCGAATTTGTATAATAGATCAATATAAAGCACTCGATTATATTGACAATTATAGTTAAAACACAATCAATTATATTTATATTCATCATATTCCTTTTGCCATTTCAAAAAACTTAATGTCAAATTCCTTGTATCTCCTTCTGGTCATAAGAATATTATATGTATTTCCGCCATATGACATTTGAACATCGGTTTTTGTATACCTCGTCACATATTTCAGATTTACATAGTAGCTCTGATGAGGCGTGGCAAAATAATTCACCTCTTTTTCTATCATTTGTTTCACGGTCGAAAATATTTCTTCGGTTTCAAATTCATATTGCTTGGTTACGATTTTAGCATGCCGTCCGCTGTTGGAAATATATATTATATCGGCTATTTCTATTTCAACAGTCAGCTTGTTTTTAAAATTTGTCACCGAAATTTTTTTAGACGCGGACGCAATGCTTCCAAGCACAAAATCAATTCCCGCGCTCAATCTGTCGAGATCGACCGGTTTTGTGAGATACCTTATCGCTCTGACATCAAAGGCTTTGTCGAGATACACCGAGTAATTCGTTATAAAAAACACAAAACAATTTTGGTTTTTTTCACGGATCTTTTCGGCGAGCTCAATTCCGTTCATCCCATCCATCTCAATATCGAGAAAAACCATATCATATGTTTTGCCCGAATTCAGCAGATCCGAGGGAGAATTATATGTATTAAGCTCAATATTCGCGTTCTTTTCATATAATATCTTCGATATAAGATCGGTCTCATATTCTAAAGCGGCTTTTTCATCATCGCACACAGCTATATGCAGTTTCATATTATCATCTCGCTTTTAAAAACGTTAATATAATCATATTATAGCAATAAATTATTTTACTGTCAAATTGCGCGAAAAAGGAGCGCCGCGGCGCTCCTTTGGCTTATTAAACTTCCATTATTATCGGCAGTATCATGGGGTTGCGCTTGGTTTTTACGTACAAGCGGTTGCCGACCTCGTTTTTGACTCTTGTTTTCAGAGTAGTCCAGTCAAGGCTCCTTGACGACAGACAGCGGTCGATTACCTCCTCGGCGCAGGTCTTTATCTCGTCCATAAGATCCTCGGACTCACGGACATACACAAAGCCGCGGGATATAACATCGGGGCCTGAAACGCACTCGCCGCTCTCCTTGTCGATCGACATGACGATTATGATTATGCCGTCCTCCGCAAGATGCTTCCGGTCGCGCAGAACAATGTTGCCCACGTCGCCGACTCCCAAGCCGTCAACCAGAACTTTGCCCGCGGGCACGGTTCCAACGACCTTGGCGGACATGGGCGTGATCTCAAGCACATGGCCTATGTCAAGCACAAAGATATTTTTTCTCGAAATTCCGGTCTCCATAGCCAGCTCTCTGTGCTTGCACAAGTGGCGGTACTCGCCGTGAACCGGTATGAAAAACTTCGGCTTCACCATTGACAGTATCATCTTGAGCTCTTCCTGACAGGCGTGGCCCGAAACGTGGACGTCGGCCTGCTTTTCGTAAACGACCTCCGCGCCGTGCTTTAAAAGCTCGTTGACCACGTTCGCCACCGATTTCTCGTTTCCGGGTATCGGGCTCGCCGAGATGATGACCAAATCGTCGGGCTCGACGTTGATCATCTTATGGCTCGTGAAGGCCATTCTTGTCAGCGCGGCCATAGACTCGCCCTGACTGCCCGTGGTTATGACCACAAGCTGCTCCTTGGGGTATCTGTCGATCTCCTCAAGCGCGATCAGTGTCTTGTCCGGAACGTGCATGTATTTAAGCTCGATCGCGGCCTCGATGACGTTCTCCATGCTTCTGCCGGAGACCGCCACCTTGCGTCCGTATTTCACGGCCGCGTCGATTATCTGCTGGACCCTGTGAACATTTGACGCGAACGTCGCAACGATTATGCGCTGCTTGTTCGAGTCGGCCTTTTCAAAGAGGCTGTCAAACGTTCTTCCGATCGTCTTTTCGCTGTATGCGATGCCGGGCCTGTCGGCGTTGGTGCTGTCGGACATGAGCGCCAAAACGCCCTCGCGGCCCAACTGGCCTATCCTCGCCAGATCAATCATGTCGCTGTCTATCGGCGTTGAGTCTATCTTAAAATCGCCGGTGTGCAGGATCACGCCCGAAGGCGTGTGCAGAGCGATCGCGACCGCGTCCGCTATCGAGTGGTTGGTGTGGATGAACTCGGCGGTGAAGATGCCGAGCTTCACTTTATCGCCCGCGTTCACGGTATGCAGCTTCGCCTCATCGATCAGACCGTGCTCTCTCAGCTTATTCTTGAGTATTCCCAGCGTGAGGCGCGTTCCGTAGACCGGAAGAGGGAACTCCCTGATCACATATGGTATCGCGCCGATGTGGTCCTCATGACCGTGGGTCAGCACAATTCCCCTGAGCTTTTCCGCGATTTTGTGCAGATAAGTTATATCCGGTATAACTATGTCAACGCCGGGCATATCCTCGTCCGGGAACGCCATTCCGCAGTCAAGGATAAGCGCGTCCTCGCCGTATTCAAACACGGTAAGGTTTTTTCCTATTTCATTAAGGCCGCCGAGGGGCACTATGCGTATCGGCTTTAAGACATTCGCCTTAACCTTCGGCTTCGCCTTTTCCGCCTTAGTCTTTTCATTTTTTGTCTTTTCGCTCTTTGTCTTGTCAAGCTTTTTAGCCGCGCTCGGCTTTTTCGCCTCGCTCGCTTTCTTGTCCCGGGACTTTTGGTTTCCGCTCGTTTTTCCGCCGGATTTTGTTCCGCCGGCGCCCAGTTTGGCAATCTTTCCCACGACCTTGTGAGCCATTTTATTGGCTGTTTTCTGCGGCTGCTTTTCGCCGCTCTGCCGTGTGTTGTTGTTATTCTTCAAATTGATCCTCCTGATAAATTTATTGGATTTCGGCGCGGATTAACCTCAAAATAACACAGTCATTGCGCAATTTTGCTTTTTCCCCGTACGCGGCGCGTATTAACGGCCCCGCCCGCGTCCGGCTATACGAAAGCAGCAAGCGCAAAACAAAACCGGCAGCCCCGGAGGCGCATCAACATCGACCCATGCGCCGCCCGTGCCTGTTCTGTCATATATTAAATTCGCGGGCGCAAACGCCCAAAATCCGCACATCGGAGCGTGCCGCTCCTCAAAATCCCATATATTATATCATAACGGTTCGCCTTTTGCAAGAGTTTTTATTTTATTTTTAAATAAAGTTGATATCTTCTCCGCCGCCTCGATCGACGTTGACTCGGAAATTATTCTGATCGTGCCGTCTTTGAGCGGAATGATCAGCACCGCTCCTCCTCCGCTTTTGACCCTCACTCCGTTTTCCGGGTCGCCCGCCGCGTTGTATTGCTCCCTCAGCGAGTCCAGGAGCGAGCGCTCTCTGCCCGCGCCGCACTCGACCTTTGCCTCGGATTTGAATATCCGCGGCAGATGATCGCACAGGCTGTCAAACGAAATGCCGAAACGGTTCAGAAAATCAAGAATTTTTACCGCGCAGTACACGCCGTCATACTGCATCATCATCTGCTCGCCGCCGCCGAACTCGAGCATTTTTCCCATCATCTCGCTCTCGTCGTCGCCCACTCTGACGACGCTGCCTCCCAGACGCAGGATCGCCGCCTCAGTGTCTTTTGAAACGTAGTCGGGCAGCACAAATGTCCTAACCTCGCTGTCTCTGAGCAGCACATACACCATGACCGAAAACGCCTGCTCCCGCGTGAGCCGCCGCCCGTCGGCGCGCTCGAGGCTAAGTCTCTCGCCGTCGGCTCCGATAAAGCCGCGGAACGCGTAGTTGTTACGCGCCTCGGGTTTAAGCCGCGGATAAAGCTCTTTAAGCGCTGTTTCGATTATTTCCGAAACGGTCTTTGACTTGGTCGAAAGACACATGTTGATATTAAAGCTCTCGCTTTTCACCCTGCCCGAAAGCTCTCTTAAATAATGCTCTTTAAACGAGGTACAGTCCTTTATTTCCGGTCCCGGCTTCAGCTTAAACCCCGCGAAATCGCGGCTCATGACCTCCGCCGCGCTGCTCAAAAGTTTTTCCGGCGCCGCCTGAATTCCCCTGCCGTCAAGCAGGGTTATTTTGAGGCTCCCCGGGCCGTCGGGCATCGCGGCGTAGGCGGTTGCACCCGCCTTGTAAAATCTGGCCGCGCTGCGGGTTATCGGCAGGTTTTGAATTCCCAGATCGTATATCTCGCAGCCCGCGCACTCCGCTCCCGCCTTGATCGCGTCCGCAGCGATCCGCGACATTTCCTCGCTGTCGCGGCAGATGCCTATTCTTTTATCTGACACGCCCATAGCGTAACCGAGCTTGAGCCAGAACACCGGCGCTGTTTTTTCCGTGTTGTGCGTTTCCATTCCGCAATCTCCTCCAGTATAGTATTATATATGCTTATTATTGATAAGAACGGTGTTTTCTATTCCACTTTGTATTTTAAAACAAATATCTTGATTAATCATGCAATATATGATATAATGTAAAACAGAAAGAAAAATATTTGAATATATTCTATATATTTATATAAAAAACATTTGGAAGTGATCACATGGAAGAAGAAAAGGAATTAGAATTGTCGTTGGATAAAGTTTATGTTTTTCCAAAAATTGATTTTGTAGAATATAATAATTACTATCTTGCCATACTGCCTGAAACAGCTAAATGGATAGTATTAAAAACGCCGGAACAAGTTGCTATACTAAAAATGTTAATTAACGGGACATGCATCGATGATGTAATCAAAAAACACGTTGGCTCTCAAGATGACCTAATCAGCGTTCTCACACAAATAGAAGCAAAACAACTTGAATGCACAAAAACCAAATCTGTATTTTCTAATACAAGATTGCATCTCCATATCACTAATAAATGTAATTTGCGTTGTCCACATTGTTATATGATGTCAGGGACAGCATATAATAACGAGCTGACAACAGAAGAAATTAAGGACCTCTGTAAAAACTTTCAACGTCACGGCGGTACAGATGTGTCACTTACAGGCGGTGAACCGACAGTGCGTAAAGATTTTTTTGACATTGCAGAATATATTTCTTCATTGCAAATGAAAATATCTGTTTTTACTAACGGATATTTTTGGAACGAAGAAAATGTGAAACGTATTTCAGAGCTTAATATCGAAGGAGTACAAATAAGCATTGATGGATATAATGAAAATTCCAATGCTATTATAAGGGGAAGCGGTATTTTTGAACGCGCATTAAAGTCAATTGATTTGTTTATTAAACATCATATATATGTAAAAGTTGCCGTTACAGCGCCATATGAAATTATTAAGAAGCATCAATCGGAATACATTAAGTTTTCAAGATCATTAATTGAAAAATACGGTGAAGATGCCATTGAATTCAACTATTCCTATTTCTTTATGCCGGGCAGAGATCTTTCACATAATAAGATAGAGTCCATAAAAGATGAATATTATAATATTGTTGATAATGTTGTAACATCTATTTACGGAAATATTGAGGAGGACTCGTTTGTTTCAAATTTAACTGATTGCATATATGACAGCTGCGGTTATGGAGGTTTGAATGTTATGGCGAATGGTGATTTTTATTTTTGTGATAGAATTGCCGACGTCAATAAATCCGGCAACATACGAGATATGTCATTTAATGATATTTTTAGTATGATGAAGGCCGCAGAAGAAGCGGGAAGAATTGATAATTTTAAACCTTGTGGAACTTGTGAACTTAAATATATATGCGGTGGTGGTTGTCGTGCCGAATATTTCAGAGATTTCACAAAGATTACAAATATTAAAACAATTAATTTTGATAATATTCCCCCGAGAATATGTGATAAAAAGAAAAAGGAAAAACTCTATAGATTAATGATAAATACAAATGAAAGGTTTTTTTGTTAAGTATGAGTGATTTAATAATTACAATCAATATAACAGCATCAAAGCGAAACGGCTTCATGATCCTTAAAACTTTCTATACAAAAAAAGTTGATTTAAACAAGTCAGGAAAATTTAAAGGCGGAAGCATTTCACCGGCTGATATATATAACAGCATTCCGATAAATAACTGTAATCAGGAATATATTGGCAAACTTTTCAAAGAAACATGCTATAGGGTATCATCAAACGCATATTATATTACCCTTCCTAAACTTAACTATATTATTAATGAGTTAAGCAGCTACAGAATGTTATTTTTGGACAATCAGGATAAATCTCTGGTTTTGGTAAATAATTGCCTCTCACAGAGACCCATAAGAAAACCAAAATATGCTTATTTAATTAATGAGAATATAATTAATTGGTATTCTGATTGCTCAGTATATCTTGAAAGCGCCAAATCTTTGCCAGCGCAAGTAAAGGTCATAATTCCCATTCCTCATTTACTGTATTCCAGTGATGAGCAAGTATACTCGTTATATTTTAAATATAACGAGGAAAAAATCCCGTTCCTTGATAAAAGACTCTCGGTTAGAACAGAAGATATAATTTATCTTAGGAACCATAATTTTGAAAGTAAGGTCAGCGAAATACTCCTTAATGACAGCTTTACTAAACTGGCCGGATGCCGTTTTATGTATTCAGGACATAAAAATAAAAAAGATTTAATCAGCGACTTGTCATCAAAGCATATTATAGTTGATGATGATGAAAATACCATTATCCCTAACATAAGAATAACCAAAAGCGAATCAGGCTGGTTTGATATAGACTTGTCATATAATATTGACGACAAGATATTTGATCTGGCATCAAAAATTCAGCTTTTTTCAGAAAACAACGTAATAGACTCAAATAATAAAAAGATAATGTTGCCCGATTCACTGATTCAGGCAAAAAAATATCTTTCAATAGTAGAAAACAAATTCAGAATAAACCAAACCCATATTTTTCAGTTGCTTCGGATCGTTTATGACAGCGATTCTAAGATTACTGATTTCTTTTCATATAGAAATGTAAAAACGAATTTGCCTGATTCAATTATCGAAACAGCATTTCCATATCAATTGGAAGGAATAAAATGGTTAAAATTTCTTTTTTTAAACCATTTTGGCGGATGCCTGGCTGACGATATGGGTTTAGGAAAAACATTTCAGGTCATTTCTTTTCTTGAGGATGCTGATATTAAGAGTAGCATTGGAAAAATACTTATTATTGTTCCCAAATCACTGCTTACCAACTGGCAAAAAGAATTCACCAAATTCAAATCCAGCTATTGTGTCGGTATATATCATGGAGACAAAAGAACAAATTTTGATTTTAAAAACACAGATGTTATCATTACAACATATAATACAGCCTATATTGATTTAAAAAAAATAAACGAAATAAAATATTCAATTTTGATTTATGATGAAATTCAGACCGTAAAAAATTATAAAAGCATTACCTCTGAGGCAATGAAACAAATTGTTGCTAATATGAAAATCGGGTTATCCGGAACGCCCATGGAAAACAGCATTTCCGAACTGTGGAACATTATGGATATATTAAATCCAAATATATTCTATAATCACTCTGATTTTATGCGAAGATATAATGGAAAGAACTTTGATGAACTTAAAAACATACTCAATCTTTTTATTCTTCGCAGAATGAAAAAAGATGTTCTCAAAGAACTGCCACCAAAATGTGAACAAATTATTTATTGCGATATGGATCAAAAACAAAAAACTCTTTATACCGGTATCAATCTTGCTGTAAAAGAAGCAATTTTGAATATGAAAGCATTCGTGGCTCCGGCAGTTCTCAAGGGTTTAACACTGTTGCGTGAATGTTGCTGTCATCCATTGTTGCTTAATGATGAAACAAATGTAAAAAAGATCGACGAATCCTGCAAATTTGAAGCCCTTAATATCCTTGTGGATAATTTAGTTGAGTCAGGACATAAAATATTAATTTTTAGCAACTATACATCAATGCTAAGACTGATTGAAAACGAATTAAAAAAATCGAAAAAATACAAAGATATTATATATTATCTTGACGGTAAAACTAAAAATAGAATTGAACTTGTAAATCAATTTGAAACCGCTGCTAAAGGAATATTTCTTATCAGTATCAAAGCCGGAGGTGTCGGACTGAATCTTGTATCAGCTCAAGATGTGATTATTTATGACCCTTGGTGGAATCCATTTGTTGAACAGCAAGCAATTGACAGAGCCTATCGTATCGGACAAAATAATCCTGTAACCGTATATAAACTTGTGGTGGCAAACACAATTGAAGAAAAAATCGTTGAGATGCAGAATGAAAAAAAACAAGATTTTGAAGAATTGATTAACGGAGTTTCTGAAAATAAGAATTTTGACATTAAAGATATTCTTAAACTCCTGCAATGAGGTGTATAATGATTAAATTTTCAGATGTATTAATGTATGTACGTTACTATAAAAAAGTAATATATCTTAACTGCTTAAAAAATTTTAAACAACTTGACTATATAGGAAGAATGGAGGACAGTAATCCCCTATTCAGAGGATATGAAGGATGCTATCCTATCAAAAAACTGTTAAAAATGCTTAATATCACATCGCAAGACAGAGTTATTGACATTGGTTGTGGAAAAGGGTTGTTTCTTTATTATGCTTCTATGTTTAATTTTAACACAATAGACGGTATAGAGCGTTCTTATAGTTTAACCAAGGTTGCCAAACATAATGCTAAATTACTTAAAGATGAACGAATTCATATATATCATAAAGATGCAAGAGAATTTGATAATTATAAAAATTATAATTATTTCTTCATTAACAATCCGTTTTCGGCTGAAATTATGGAGAATGTTATGCTTAAGATCATAGACAGTTATGCTCTAAAAAAAAGAAAAATAATTATTTTATATCAATTTCCATTTAATATTGAAACATTTACAAAAAATAATTTTAAAATAATGTATGATAAATTTCCAAATTGTATATTGACATTTGGTTAGAACTATAATATAATTTTTGTAATTTAATTATATATTTTAAACATTGGCAAAACGCAAAAATTAAAGTTGTTATTTAGATAATCAAGAAGCTCGACAACCATAGAAAAACCTTCAATTTTCTTGACGATTAAGGCACAGATCATGGTATGTTTTGAAAAGCTCTTGCGCCCCGTTTTTGTGTATTCCGGCACAGAGGAAAGATCAAAAAAATTTATATAATTTAATGATGGGGAGAGAGGTAAACATATGAATGTCTTAGATAATTTCTTGGCGATATATAACAATCGCCCTCTTTGTGGATAGTTTTCTGGTTGGTCTAATTATATCATAAAAGGCTGATTGTTTCTACATAAATATGGAGTGGTAAGAAAAATAACTAACATGAGGAAACACCCGTAAAAACGTACTTTTCGGAGTTTTGCTCATGGCTATAATATAGTAAAAAAGAGGTGATATCGTGAAAATTAAATGGAAAGTTAAAGAAAAGCCAAAGAAAACAGTTAATTCTTTCGGTTGCTTTAAAAGTTGTGAAACAATGAGAAATAGCTAATAAAGGAGTGATTTTATATGAAGAATATTATTCTTAAGTGGAAAGTGGCAAAAAAACCTAATAAAGTTATACAGAAAACTGCTAGTCACTATACATTCAGGACATGTACTGAAAAATGCGGCAGTTAAACTAACACAATATCGTTCAAAGTTTTCTATAAGCTTAATATGCAATCTTTGTGAGATATTGCTCTAAGATTAATAAAGTAAAACAGCTGTGTCAATGTAAGACACACAGCTGTTTTACTTTTACAATAATATGCTATTAAATATAAAGTCATCATATTTAAAGCAATCAGAAATAATTATTGTTAACAATTCCGCACTTGAAAGCGCGCGGCGTTTGTGTTATAATTAGTCGGTATGAAATTTTTAAGGACAGGTGAATATGAAAAATATTTTTAAAATTGCTTTATCGAAAAAAATCCTAACAAAAATAACGGCTGCGGCGCTGGCGGCGTCAATGCTGTGCGTTCCGGTCTCGGCGGCCTCTATCTTAGGCGAGCAGACCTCGCATTCCGAGGTCGAGTACGCGCAGGGAACGGTGTATAACAAAAACACATTTTTAAGCGACAGCGTGGGACAGCAGACCGAGAACTTTTTCTCGTATCTTCCAAATCCCGACGTGCTTCCCATAATCTCAAACGGAAGCTCGGTTTTCGGCAAACGGACGGTTCTTGAAACGAACCAATACTTAAACAGTCAGGGAATTTTTGCCGCCATGGGCATGAACGCGGACTTTTTCTCATTCACGACGGGAGTTCCGATGAGCAACACGATAATCGACGGAAAGGTTCTGACCTGCGACGCCGACAAGCTTATCGCCCTCGGCTTCAATCCCGACGGCACGGCCTTTGTGAGCCCGATGCAGATCGAGCTAAGGGTCAGCCGCGAAAACGGCGAAAGCTTCGGGATCGAGGCGCTCAACAAGTTCCGCCAGCCGTATATCATGTATCTCTACACCGACGATTTCGGCGATAACACCGAATGCAGCGGAGCCGGCACAAATATTGTGCTGAGCAATGTTTCGGGCGGCTTTAAATTTAACTCTCCCGTGACCGCCACGGTCGAGTCGGTTTTTGAAGCCGACGGCTCAGTTGAAATTCCCGACGGCAAGCTGCTGCTCAGCGTTGACAACGCCGTTGCCGATGAGGTCAAAGCGCGCATAAGCGGAATTGCCCCCGGTGAGAAGCTGACGATAACCGCGGTCGAGACCACGGGCGACGAGCGTTGGCTGAACGCAGCTTACGGCACGGGCTGTCTTGGCGGCTCGCTCATCAGAAACGGACAGCTCGACTTTGAGGACGACATAGCGGCGCCACGAAGCGCGGTCGGCATACGGGCCGACGGCTCGATAATATTCTACACGATCGACGGCAGACAGCAGGGTTACAGCTACGGTGTGCGCAAGGAAACTCTGGCGAACCGCCTGCTTGAGCTCGGCTGCGTTGACGCGGTTAACCTTGACGGCGGCGGCAGCACGCAGCTCGCGGGAACACTGCCCGAAACCACGGATTTCACCGTGCTTAACAGCCCTTCGGAGTCCCTGCGCCGATGCGCGAATTTTATATTTCTGAAAAAAACAAACGCCCCCACAGGCGTTCCTTATAAGCTGCTGGTATATCCCTACGGCGAGTACATTCTCTCGGGCGGTTCGACCTCGGTATGGGCGTCGGCGATCGACAGCTCTTACGGAAAGGCAACTATAACCGAGCCGCTGACATACGCGGTCGAGAGCGGCGACGGCGAAGTCGGCTCCGACGGCCGCGCCACGGTCCGCGGCAGCGGAGACGTGTATATCAGCGCCGCCTCGGGCGAGGCGCGCGGCTCGACCATGCTGCACTCGGTCGAAACTCCCGACAACATAACCATTAAAAACGAAGCCACGGGCGAGGCCGTGGCAAGCCTTGATCTGATGCCCGGCGAGAAAATAAGCCTCACGGCGGACAGCGAGTTCCAAGGCGCCGCACTCACCGACTCAGATGAGCTTTACACATGGGCGCTCAGCAGCGCGGCTTTGGGAAGCGTCTCGGCCGACGGCACGTTTACCGCCGCGGATGTTCCCGCGAGCGGATCGATCACGGTCTCCGCGGGCGGAAGCTCGGCCTCGGTGAATATCAATGTTTCGTATGACAACGCGCCTCCGCCGCAGGAGGGCGACTATCCGAAAATAAACACCTCGGTCTCTGGCGGAGTGTTTACTGCCTCGTTCAGCAATTACCACGGCGCGCTCAAAGCGGGCAATATCACTTTAAAATATGACGGAAAAGCCGCGGACTTTGATTTTGACGCGGTGGGCTCCTCAATAGAATACGCGCTGCCGGAGGGTTATAACGACGCGCCGCATGTCATCGCTGTTTCCGTGACCGACGACGCGGGCTTTGCCGCGTATAAGACGGCGGAGGTCGGCGCGGAGCTTTCATCTGCCGAAAACATTTACGCCGACACAAGCTCGCACTGGGCGAGGGATTATATTTCATACATGACCTCAAGGGGCGCGGTTTCGGGTTACAAGGAGGACAGAAAAACTCTGTTCAGGCCCGACAACAGCATGACACGCGCCGAGTTCGCCTGCATGATCTCGGGATATCTTAACATTAACCCCTACAACTACCGCGGCGTCGAGCTGCCCTACAGCGACATTTCAAACATTCCCGACTGGGCGATCATGCAGGTTCAGGCCCTGTATTCGCTCGGCATTATGAAGGGTCAGCAAAACGGCGATAAGATCGAGTTTTCGCCCTCGGGCAGCATAAAGCGCAGCGAATTTTCCGCTGCCGCCGCGAGGCTCCTGCCCGCCGGGCTCTGGCACGGCGCGATAAATGCCGCTGACGCGGCAGACGTGCCCGACTGGGCGAGGGACGAGACCGCGCTGCTGCTGACGCTCGGCATAATGAACGGCTACACCGACGGAACGCTTAAGCCCGGCAACAACGTGACCCGGGCCGAGGCAATCAAAATTCTCTATAACATAGGATAAAATAATTACGGAGTGATTTTATGAAATTCCAGAAAATTGTGTGTCCGCTTTTCGCGGCTCTGATTTTGGCGTTCGCCGCGCCGTCATTCGCCGAGCCGATGGACGGCGACGGGATCGTGACCATTCCCGATGAGGAGCTGGTTTTTTCGGAGTATCCCGATTTGCCGACGCCCATTCAGGCCGCCGAGGACGGGATATTCCCGAACGACCCCGATTATTCAAAGCAGTGGAACACTCTTATGGTGCGGCCCGAAAAGATTTACTCAAAACGCCTTTACGGAAAAAGCGTGAAAATCGCCGTGGTCGACAGCGGCAGCCCGTCCAAGCATCCCGACATCGGCGACAACATAGTCGCGGAGGCAGATTTCACGAGAAACAAGGTCGGGCTGTATGACAGCTACGGCCACTGCACGTTTATCTCGGGAATTATAGGCGCTGACACAAATAACGGAATAGGAATAGCGGGTGTGCTGCCGAGCGTTTCGATATACTCCCTGCGCGGCCTCGAGGGGCGCACGGGCTACATATCCGACATCGCGAACGCGATAAAAGCGGCGGTTGACACATATGACTGCGACGTTATAAACCTGAGCCTTACGACTCCATCGGATTTCAGTGATTTGCGCAGCGCGATCAACCACGCGCTGGACAGCGGCGCGATAGTCGTCGCCGCCAGCGGCAACAAATCCGGAGCCAGCAAAGGCACCGAGCTTCTCTATCCCGCCGCGTATGACGGAGTAATCGGAGTCGGGGCGATCGACAAAAACAAGGCCCGCGGCTCGTTCAGCCATTATAACTCGTCGGTTGACGCCTGCGCGCCGGGAGTTGACGTTTACAGCACGGTGATCTCCGGAGGTTACGGCACAGGTCGCGGAACCTCTTACGCCGCTCCGTACGTTTCGGCGGCAGCGGCAGTGGCGAAGTATTTCGAGCCCGAAATCGACAGCGCCGGATTTATGCAGCTCCTCGCGAAAACCTGCGAGCCGCTGGGCGGCGCGGCGCAGGGCGAGCGGAACGACGAGTACGGCTATGGCATGGTCGACTTTCAAAACATCGTTGAATATTACGAGACGGCGGGCATACCGCCGGCATACACGCCGGAGCCCGAGCCCACCGAAACTCCGTCGCCCTCTCCCACCAATGAGCCGACAGCCGCTCCCGAGCCGGAGCTGCCGGCGGCAATAGAAAATATCAGCTTCTACAAATCAGCGGATCATATTGATTTGTCGTTCACCGTGACGAACGACAGCGCGAACGCTGTCTCGGGCGACGTTTATATATGCGCGTACAGAGACGATATGACGCTGACCGCGACCGAAATAATCGAAAACGTCAGCCTGAATGGATCGGACGGCAAGACTTTTTCAAGAAGCATCAAAATTCCGAGCGGCGCCGCGGAACTGAAAATTTTCTACTGGACAGATAATTTAACGCCGCTTGCCGCGGCCCAAACCGCGGAATAGTATAAATTAAGCACGAAAGGAGAAATAAGTAAATGAAATTCAATATTCCCGATGACAAAAAGGTAAGAGTTATTTTAGACACGGATCTGAAAAACGAGGTTGACGATCAGTTCGCCCTCGCGCACGCCATGCTCACCGAGTCGTTTGACATCAGGGCGATAATTCCCGCTCATTTCGGAACGTCCAAATCAAAAACAAGTCAAAAGGACAGCTATGACGAGACCGTTGTTGTTCTCGGCAAAATGGGAATGCTGACAGGCGCGCCGCTTTATAACGGAGCCGAACGCGCCGTTCCCGACGAGAAAACTCCCGTGCCCTCTCCGGGCGCGGATATTATAATCAAAGAGGCGATGAAGGACGACAAACGCCCGCTTTATATTTCTTTTCTGGGGCCGCTCACCGATATGGCGTCCGCGCTGCTGATTGAGCCGAAAATCGCGAAAAGGGATATTACGCTCATATGGATCGGCGGAGGCGATTATCCCGACGGCGGCCGCGAATATAATCTCAAAAACGATATTTGCGCCGCGAACGTCGTGTTTAAGTCAAACGTCAAATTGTGGCAGGTTCCGCGGAACGTTTACCGAATGATGCCTGTGTCGTTCGCGGAGCTTTATGACAAAGTGTATCCCTGCGGCGAAATCGGAAAATATCTTGCCGAGAATGTTGTAAACTTCAACAACGCCGCTGCATCGCGCCCCGCGGAATACCGCATACTCGGCGACTCGCCCGCGGTGGGGCTTATGCTGTTTGACGGCTGCGGCGAATGGTCGGAGGTTCCCGCGCCGGAGTTTGACGGCGAAATGAAATATGTTCACGGAAAAAATCACAGAAATATACGGGTATACAAAAGCATTAATTCCCGTTTTATTCTCGAGGACTTTTACGCCAAGCTGAAATCGGCTTATATGTGAGGCTGTGAACGCGCTCGTTCGCGTCAATGAATAAATCACGGTCATCCCTAATAATAATATTAGGGGTGATTTTTTATGTATGTAATAAAGCTTAAAACAATTATATTCTACGCGGCCGTGCTTATTATCTCGATAGTTTTGGGGGCGGTCGGCTTCCGCTTTATCGGTGCGCGGAACGCCGAGCCCGCAGCCGCGGCGGCCGAGAATGAGACGGGCGCTGTCAAGCTTCCCATTCTCATGTATCACGGCCTGACCAAAAATCCCGACAAGGTCAACGCCTATGTCATCTCGGTAAACGATTTTGAAAACGACCTGAAATACCTCCGCGACAACGGCTACACCGCCGTTTTCATGCGCGACGTTATAAATTTTGTCGAAAACGGCGGCGAGCTCCCCGAAAAGCCCGTTGTTATCACATTTGATGACGGCTTTGAAAACAACTGCGAATACGGCCTGCCGCTTTTTGAAAAATACGACATGCGGGGCCTTGTCTCGATAGTCGGGACCTACACCGAGAGCTATTCGCAAATCTCGGATGAGAACCCGGAATACGCCTACCTGAACTATGACACGATAAACAAAATGAAGGACAGCGGCCGGTTTGAGTTCGCCAACCACAGCTATAACATGCACATGCTGCCGGGCATGAAGGGCAACGACACGGGCCGCAAGGGCGCGGCCAAGCTGAGCGGCGAGAGTGACGACGCGTACCGCGAAAAGCTCACAGCCGACGCCGAGCTCACGCAGAATATGCTCGGCGACCACTGCGGCATCACCCCGGAGGTATACACCTATCCCTACGGCGAAATATCAAAAGCCGCCGAGGATATCCTCAGCGGCATGGGTTTTAAAGCCACTCTTTCGTGCTTCGACAAGGAAAATTATATAACACCCGGCAATCCCGACTGCCTGCGCTGCCTTTGCCGCGCCCTGCGCGACAACAAGCGCTCGGCTGCGGAAATCCTGAATTAGCTAAATCCTCTTATCAAGCACGCCGACCCTGCTGCTTTTATAGGCCGCGAAGGTTCCGTTATCAAGCGCGGCGCGGATCTCCTCCATCATATGGTTATAAAAATACAGATTATGGATAACCGCGAGACGCATGCCGAGCATTTCGCCCGCCTTAAAAAGGTGGCGAAGATACGCCTTTGAGTAATTGCGGCAGGTGTGACAGCCGCACTCCGGGTCAAGAGGCGCTTCGTCGCGCTCATATTTGGCGTTTTTGATATTGACGATCCCGCGCGAGGTGAACAGATGCCCGTGGCGCGCGTTGCGGCTTGGCATAACGCAGTCAAAAAAGTCGACGCCGCGGTCAACGGCCTCCAAAATATTCACGGGCGTTCCGACTCCCATAAGATAGCGCGGCTTGTCCTTGGGCATAAACGGCTCGACCGCCTCGATTATCGAATACATCACCTCGGTCGGTTCGCCCACGGCGAGCCCGCCTATCGCGCAGCCGTCAAGATCAAGCTCCGCGATTTGCTTCATATGCTCTATCCTCAGATCCTCAAAGGTGCTGCCCTGGTTTATGCCGAACAGCATCTGTTTTTTGTTTATCGTGTTTTCAAGCCCGTTCAGGCGGTCAAGCTCTGCCTTGCAGCGTTTGAGCCAGCGAAGCGTTCTTTCGACAGACGCTCGCGCGTAGGTCTTTTCGCAGGGGTTTTCAACGCACTCGTCAAAGGCCATCGCGATCGTCGAGCCGAGATTTGACTGTATTCTCATGCTCTCCTCGGGACCCATGAATATCCTGCGCCCGTCGATATGAGAGGCAAAAGTCACGCCCTCCTCTTTTATGTCTCTGAGCTTCGCCAGCGAGAAAACCTGAAACCCTCCGCTGTCGGTCAGTATCGGCCCGCTCCAGTTCATAAACCTATGCAGGCCGCCCATATCGCGGACGACCTCGTCGCCCGGGCGCAGATGCAGATGATAGGTGTTTGAAAGCTCAACCTGGCAGCCGACCGTCTTAAGATCGGACGCGTCAAGCGCGCCCTTTATCGCCGCCGCTGTGCCCACGTTCATAAACACCGGCGTCTCGACCGTTCCGTGAACAGTCTCAAACCGCCCGCGCCGCGCGCGGCCCTCCGTTTTTATAAGCTGAAACATAAGATATCCTCCAATAAACTCTGAAACTAATAAAGAAGCATGGCGTCTCCGAAGCTGAAAAATCTGTACCTCTCCCGGACAGCGGTCTCGTAAGCGCGGAAAATATTCTCTTTCCCCGCGAACGCTGACACAAGCATCAGCAGCGTTGACTCGGGCAGATGAAAATTGGTGATTATCGCGTCGGTGATCTTGAATTTATATCCCGGGTAAATAAATATGCTCGTGTCGCCTATCCCGGGCCGCATGGTTCCGTCTTCGTCTGCCACAGTCTCAAGCGTGCGTACCGAGGTTGTTCCGACCGCGATGATCCTTCCCCCGCTTTCGCGGGTCTTGTTGATAATCTCAGCCGCCTCGGAAGTCACCTCATAATGCTCGGTGTGCATAACGTGATCCTCAACGTTCTCAGCCGACACCGGACGGAATGTTCCCAATCCCACATGCAGGGTGAGCTCGGCTATATTCACACCCTTTTTTCTTATCTCGTCTATCAGTTCGTTTGTGAAGTGCAGCCCCGCGGTCGGAGCCGCCGCCGAGCCCTCGATTTTTGAGTACACCGTCTGGTAGCGCTCTTTGTCCGTGAGCTTTTCCTTGATGTACGGCGGAAGCGGCATTTCGCCGAGCCTGTCAAGCAGCTCCTCCCATACGCCGTCATACTCAAAGCGGACTATGCGGTTGCCGTCGGGCAGGACTTCAAGCACCTCGGCACGGAGCAGGCCGTCTCCGAAGCTGAACCTCGCTCCCGCGCGCGCCCGCTTTCCCGGCCTTAATATCACGTTCCAGGTGTTTATGTCGATCCGCTTAAGCAACAGGAACTCGATTTTGCCGCCGGTTCCCTCCTTCACGCCGTAAAGACGCGCGGGAATGACCCGTGTGTTGTTCATCACAAGACAATCGCCCGGGTTTAAATATTCGATTATATTCCTGAAATGCCGATGCGCGATTTCCCCGCTTTCGCGGCTGAGCGTCAGCAGACGCGACGAGCTCCGGTCCTCAAGGGGGCGCTGAGCGATAAGCTCCTGCGGCAAATCATAGTAAAAATCCTTTGTTGTCATATAAAAATCCTTTTTAAATATCCCGCCTTAGTAAGCGTTGGTTATCCCGGCTCCGGTGAAGTAGTGGGTCAGTATCTCGCCGAAATCATATCCGTTTTCCGCCATACCCTTGGCACCGTACTGGCTCATGCCCACGCCGTGGCCCCAGCCCGTGCCCTTGAAAGTAAAGCTTGTGTTCGGCGATGTTTCGCCCTCGGCGTCCGCGTAGGTCTTTTGATATGTGCCGTTTGTGGTATACAACGTTTCGGCCGACACGTTATGTCTGCCCATATCGCTGAGGATCTCGATCTGCTTCGGCCTGCGGCGCATCAGCGTCTCACCGTCGCTGACCGCGATCATCGCCTGATTTTCGGCCTCGCCGTTTCCGGTGACGGTGAACATCTGGCTCTTTGTGACCGAGCCGAAAAGCGTTCTGCACTCCTCGCGCTCAACAGTCTTGATCGCCGTGTTTCCGGTCACTCTGAGCTTTGTGACTCTGCCCTCGGGCGAATACTCAAGCGCCTCTATCTTCTGCACGTCGCCGACCTCGTAGCCGCGGTTACGCATAATGGTCGAAGCCTCATCCGCCGTCAGCACTCCCGACCACACGCCGTTGGGTATGTTTTCGGTATCCTCAAAGCCGTTGTCAACGCTTACGAGATACGGGACCTCGTTTCCCCAGACATATTTAACATCCTCGGTGGACGAGCCCATTGACGACGAGTAATAGCACTCGCAAAGCTCGCCTCCGTAGGTCAGCACCATGCCGCGGGTCGCGTCAACAGCCTCGTATATCGACTCGGCCTCGCGCGACATTCCGGTGTACATCTGGCAGTGGGTGTTGGCGCAGATGTCAAAGCCGTAGCTCTCATGCTTACCAATGTTTTGCGCGGCATAGTTCCTCGAACAGACCGCCTGCGCCTTGAGCGCCTCTATCGGCCATGTGTCGCTCATCTCGCGCGAAACGACGCCGTAGAGATACTGGTCTATGTCAATGACGTTGATCGCCGCAAATCCGTCTCCGTCGCAGATGAAATTCAGGCTGCCGCGGTACCAGCTTCCCTCAAAGGTCAAGCGCTCCTCCCAGAAATCGGTGTAGATCGGGCTAAGTCCAACTCCCGCTCCGTCATGCTCGGCGTATAACGTGTTTCCGTCGGTGTCCTGAATAACAATTCCGCCGTCGCCGCGGCGCACCATGACGGTTTTATTCTCGATTATCTGCTCCTCGGAAAACTCGCGGTCGTTAAAAGTTCCGACATAAAATCCGCGCTCCGAAGTGACGGTGGCGGCAGTCTTGGCCGACGAGCCGTAACACAGCCCCACCTTCAGTATGCGCTGAATTTCCGTTTCCGCCGCGGCTGGGCGCACCTCAACGCACATAAGCGCCAGCGTCAACGCGAATGCCGTCACGGCGCAGACCGCGCGCAAAATAAATGTTTTTGTCATAATATCACCTCTCAGGCGGCCATTCCGCAAAAAATGGCTCTCTTGGCAGTATAACACATTTCCGCCAAAAAAGCCATAGTTTTTATTTTAAATTAACATTAAATTTAAAAGTTATTACTCAACCGTAACGGACTTCGCGAGATTTCTGGGCTTGTCGATGTCAAGGCCCTTAAGCGACGCCACATAATATGAGAAAAGCTGCAGCGGCACAACGACCTCGCTGGGCATGGTGAACTCGTCGCACTTGGGCACATAAATAACGTGATCGGCCTCTTTTTCGATCTCGGTGTGACCCTCCTCGGCAATGGCGATAACAACGGCGCCGCGGGCTTTGACCTCTTTTATGTTGCTGAGCATTTTATCGAACAGCTTTTTGACCGTGCAGAGCGCCACAACAACGGTGCCCTCCTCCATAAGCGCGATCGTGCCGTGCTTGAGCTCTCCGGCGGCGTACGCCTCGGAATGGATATATGAGATCTCCTTGAGCTTGAGCGAGCCTTCGAGAGCCACCGCGTAGTCAAAGGTCCTGCCGATAAAGAACACGCTCTTGGCGCTGTAATACTGCGACGCGATGTACTGGATATCCGCCTTGTTCTCAACTATCCCGGCGATCTTGTCGGGCAGGGCGTTAAGGGCGTTTATGTATTTTCTGAGCAGCTCGGGAGTTATCGTCTCAAGCTCCTGCGCGAAATACAGCGAAAGCATGTATATCGCGGTCAGCTGGGTGCTGTAAGCCTTGGTGGTAGCCACGGCGATCTCGGGGCCCGCCCAGGTGTAGAGAACATCGTCGGCCTCGCGGGCGATCGTGCTTCCGACAGCGTTGACAATGGCGAAGGTCCTTGAGCCGAGGCGCTTGGCCTCGCGCATGGCCTCGATCGTGTCGGCCGTCTCGCCCGACTGCGAGATAAGCACCACAAGAGTGTGCTCGTCAATGATCGGCGAGCAATACCTGAACTCGGACGCGACCATGACCTCAACGGGAATACGGTTCATCTGCTCGATAACGTATTTGCCTACAACTCCGACATGATAGGCGCTGCCGCAGGCGACGATATAAACCTTGTTTATATTGCGTATATAATCGGCCGTGAGCATTATATCGTCAAGCACGATCCTGCCGTCCTTAATTCTGGGGCTCACCGTGTCGGCGATCGCTCTGGGCTGCTCCATTATCTCTTTAAACATGAAATGCTCATATCCGCCCTTTTCGGCAGCCGAAACATCCCAATCAACCACATAAACCTCTTTGCTTATCTCCTCGCGGTCGGTGTTGATTATCTTCACCTCGTCCTTTTTGAGAATTACTATCTCATTATTTTCAAGGAAATAAACGTTTTTGGTGTGAGACAGGATAGCGGGTATGTCAGAAGCGATAAAGTTCTCTCCCTCGCCGAGTCCCACGATCAGCGGGCTTTCCTTGCGCACCGCGATAAACGAGTCGGGATCGTCTGCGCAGAGCACGCCCAGCGCGTATGAGCCCTCGACCTTGTTTATGACCTTGATCATGGCGTCAATAATGTCGCCCTTGTAATAATACTCAAAAAGGTGCGCTATGACCTCGGTATCGGTCTCGGAAATAAACTCAAAACCCTTTTTGGTGAGATAGTCCCGAAGCCGCAGATAGTTCTCGATAATTCCGTTGTGGACTACCGCGAAGCGGCCCGAGTTGCTGAGGTGCGGGTGAGAATTGGTGTCCGAGGGCTCGCCGTGCGTCGCCCAGCGTGTGTGGCCTATTCCCATCGTTCCGCGTATAGCGTTTCCTCCGTCGATCATCTCGCTGAGGCCTGCCAAACGGCCCTTCTTTTTCTTGACGACTATTCCCTCGTCGGTCATGACCGCCACGCCGGCGGAGTCATAACCTCTGTATTCAAGCTTTGAAAGGCCCTCCAAAAGAAAGGGCGCCGCCTGCTTGTTTCCCACATATCCGACAATTCCGCACATAAGATTACCTCCTATTGACATTTTATTTACATGATCGTTAACAATCATGCTCCGTGTGGTACCATTCTTTTCTGTGGTGGCTCAGAAGCCCGGCCACAGCCGCGGGCACCCACGTCACGGTATATATCAGCAGCCCGGGCAGATTGGCCACAGCCGCTTTGTTAAATTTCCTTTCAAGGACCAGCCCCGCAAGGGCGGTCATAAGCCCGATCCCCAAATACACGCAAAGCGCCGCGTATGAGATCGGCTTTGTCCACATCTCGATCAGCGGATAGTGCAGACCGTTCAGCATCGCGTATCCGGCAAAGAACGATAATACCCCAAACAGCACGTAGGTGAACAGACCCAAAAAATCGCCGTACAGACTGAGGAAATCGGTTATTTTCCCGCGTCTTAAAAGCTTCCAGCCGTACCTGCCCTGAACGCTGACGATCCCTCGCGCCCAGCGTATCCGCTGTCTCAGCGAACAGCCGAGGCTCGCGGGCTTCTCGTCATACACAACGGCGCCGCCGCAAAACGCGGTCTTAATGCCGATAAGCGCCAAATGGGCCGTAAACTCCATATCCTCCGCAAGACAGTCCTCAAGGCCCATAAGCTCCTCGAAGATCTCCGCGCGGACGCAATATCCGGTACCCGAAAGCTTCACGTTAAGCCCTATGCTTCCTGGCGCCATTCTGCCGAGGCGCGTCTCAAGCGCGCTCCAGACCGAATACGCGGCCGTCAGCCAGTTGCGCTCGGGGTTCTTGGTCTCGACCTTGCCCTGAACCGCGCCGTACCGCTCCCGCGCCGCCTTGTTCATCTCAGCGAAATACGCGGGCGACACAACATTGTCCGCGTCGATCACAGTCACCATATCGGGCCGCTCGTTTTCCGAAAATATCCGCTCCGAGGCGAACTTCAGCGCCGCGAACTTGCCCGAGCCGCCGCTTTTTTTGATAACGCGCGCGCCGAGTTTTTCCGCGATATACGCCGTTCCGTCGGAGCAGTCGTCCGCGATCACATAAACGCCGAGCTTTTCGCCCGGGTAATCAGCCGCGAAAACGCTTTTAACCGCCTGCGCGATGACCCGCTCCTCATTGTGGGCGGGGATAAGCACCGCGAAGCTCAGCGGCTCTCTGTCGGGCGCGGCGGGATCCCGCCGCGGAAACAGCGAAAACACGCCCACCGCCGCGTAGTATGATCCAATTAAAAAGAGTGCAAGCTCAATGAAATCCGCTATGATTTCACAAACAAACATATGCACAAGCTTCACCTCTTAAATATATACCTTAAAATTATATACTAACCCCCACGCAAATTCAAGGGTAAATATATCACATTTTTATTACAATTGCGTTTTTATTTATATACAATTTTTTATTTTTCGATAATAGCATGAAAATATTACAACAGTTTTAAAAAATTTTAAATATTTTCAAAATTTGTTGGACAAAACAGGGTTTTTATGGTATAATAAACTTACCGAAAGTTCGGCCTTTTTTAGGGCTGACCGATATTTTGAACCAATTTTCGGAGGGCGATATGAAGTCTAAAACAGTGTTTGTATGCTCGGAGTGCGGCAACGAGTTCCCCAAATGGATGGGAAAATGCACCGCCTGCGGCTCGTGGAACACCCTTGTTGAGGAAACCGTGATAACCGGCAGGACGGACAGCGCGAAAAGCGGCGCGAGATCATCCGCCATAGCGGGGCTCCGCGGCATGGGCGACGACGCCGCGCCGAAAAGCCTGAGCGACATATCCACCGAGGAAGAGCCGCGCTGCTCGACCGGCCTTAAGGAGTTTGACCGGGTTCTGGGCGGAGGCCTTGTGCCCGGCTCGCTGGTGTTGCTGGGCGGAGACCCGGGCATCGGAAAATCCACGATACTGCTTCAGATATGCAGCCACATCGGCAGGGACAAAAAAATTCTCTACGTCTCGGGCGAGGAGTCGCCGAGGCAGATCAAGCTCAGAGCCGACCGCCTCGGAGTGGACAGCGGCAACATAATGATATACTGCGAGACCAACACCGAGAATATTCTTGAGCACATTTCAAGAGAGAAGCCCGAGATGCTTGTGGTCGATTCGGTCCAGACCATGTTTAACCCGAACCTGACCCCCGCGCCGGGCAGCGTTTCTCAAATCAGAGACGTCGCGGCGATGCTGATGCGGGTAGCAAAAACTCACAACATCGCCACATTTTTGGTGGGACACGTCACCAAGGAGGGCTCGATCGCGGGCCCGAAGATACTTGAACACATCGTTGACTGCGTGCTGTACTTCGAGGGCGATCAGAACCGCGCTTACAGGATCATCCGCGCGATAAAGAACAGGTTCGGCTCAACCAACGAGATCGGAGTGTTTGAGATGAGCGAACACGGTTTATCCGAGGTCAGCAACCCTTCCTCCGCTATGCTTGCGGGCAGGCCCGAGGGCGTCCCCGGGAGCTGCATAGTATGCACAATGGAAGGCACCCGCCCGATATTGGCCGAGATACAGGCGCTTGCGGCGCCCACCGCGTTCGGCAACCCGAGGCGGATGACGACGGGCGTTGACTTCAACCGCGCCATGATGCTTCTGGCCGTGCTTGAAAAGCGCGCGGGACTGCACATTTCGTCATACGACACCTATATAAACGTCGTGGGCGGCCTCAAAATGACCGAGCCGGCCGCCGATCTGGCGATAGTCCTCGCGTTAGCGTCGGTGTTTAAGAACAGACCGCTGCCCGATGACCTGGCCGCCGTCGGCGAGGTGGGCCTGACCGGAGAAATTCGATCGTGCAGCTTTATCGAAAGCCGCATAAGCGAGGCCGAAAAGCTTGGTTTTAAGACAATAATTGTGCCGCGGATAGACGCGAGCGCGGCAAAAAGGTATAATAACATCAAAGTCTGTCAATACTCAAACATACTGCAAATTTTAAAAAGCGTCTTTTAGTTTTTATACATTTCAATGTGTTTCGTGTATGGCTCTTATCGGAGTAAACCGCGCTTATAAAAGCGCATCGCCGCAAAAGCGGCATCAGTCGGAAAGGGAAGTGTTTTTATGTTTCAAATTGGCGATAAGGTTGCTTATCCCATGCACGGAGCGGGAGTGATCAAGTGTATCGAGCAGGAAAAAATTCTCGGCGAGGAAACCCAGTACTTCATTCTGGAGCCGTGCGTGGGTGAGCTGGAAATCAAAATTCCGGTCGCGAAGATCGAGAGCATCGGCCTGCGGTATATAGTTTCGGAGAACGAGGCCGACGAGGTAATAGACAGCTTCGGCACATTCGAGTGCGACGAGGCGGGCAACTGGAACAAACGTTACAGGGACAACTTAGACAAGTTGAAAAAGGGCGACATATTCGACGTCGCCAAAATAACCAAGGCGCTCATTCTTCGTGACAGAAGAAAGAGCCTGTCGAATTTTGAGCGCAAAATGCTCAGCAACGCCAAAAATATCCTGATCTCGGAGCTGGTTATGTCCAAAAATTCCACATATCCGGATATCGAAAGGCTGCTCATGAGCAAAATTTCTTAATTAATCGAAAGGGTCTTAATATGAGTTCGGTGTCTGCAATAATCGTTGCCGCCGGCAGCGGCACGCGCATGGGCGCGGGCAAAAACAAGCAGTTTATAAGCATCCGCGGCGTTCCCGTGATAGCGAGGACGCTGCGGGTCTTTGAAAACATGCCCGAGGTCGAAAAAATTTTGGTTGTGACACGCGCCGGGGATATTGAGGAAATGCGGCGCGTCATTGAATGTCACGGCATAAAAAAGGTTTTTGATGTTATCGAGGGCGGCGGCACGCGCCAGCAGTCGGTAATGAACGGTCTCGAGCGTCTCGGCGGCGAGGATGACGACATTGTGCTCATTCACGACGGGGCGCGGCCGTTTATCCGTGCCGAATTTGTGCGCGAGCTTATTTCGCAGATCGAGAGCGAAAACTGCGAGGCGGCGGCGATCGGCGTTCCGGTCAAAGACACCATAAAGCAGATCGACGACCACGGCTTTATCAGCTCCACGCCCGACCGCGACAGCCTGATCTCGGTACAGACGCCGCAGGGCTTCAGGTACGGACTTATCATGAAGGCCCACACGAGGGCCAAAAACAAGGGTGCCGACTTCACCGACGACTGCGCGGTGGCCGAGTCGTTCACCACGGAGCGGGTCATGATAATCAAGGGCGACTACCGCAATATCAAGATCACCACGCCCGAAGATCTGGCGCTGGCTGAAATAATTCTTGAAAACGAGCAGTCCGGAGGTATAAGTTAATGGAAACACGAGTTGGCATAGGATATGATGTGCACAGACTCGAGGAAGGCAGAAAGCTCATCCTCGGCGGCGTCCAAATTGAGCACGAGAAAGGCCTTCTGGGCCACAGCGACGCGGACGTGCTGGTCCACGCGGTTATGGACGCGCTGCTCGGCGCAGCGGCCCTCGGTGACATAGGAAAGCACTTTCCGGACACCGATCCGAAATATTCTGGCGCGGACAGCGTTGAGCTTTTGCGGCATGTGGGCAGGCTGCTTAAAGAGCGCGGATACGAGGTCGTTAACATTGACTCGATAATCGCGGCCCAAGAACCGAAGCTCGCGCCGCATATTGAAAAAATGAGGCGGAACATCGCCGACGCCCTCGGCGCGGACACGGAACGCGTGAGCGTCAAAGCCACCACCACCGAGCGCCTCGGCTTCGAGGGCCGAAAAGAAGGCATCTCCGCCCAAGCCGTGTGCATGATAAAAAAATAAGCAAAAAAACCGATCCGAAATTTTCGGATCGGTTTTTGGTTCTCTGTAATCAGCAAGCGCCGTCATGCTTGAGCACCGCGGGAATTGTCTTAATTATAAGTTTTAAATCCGTCAAAGCGCTGCGCTCGTTTATGTATTTCATATCAAGCTCCATCCAGTCATCAAAGCCGATATTGCTTCTGCCGGAGCACTGCCAGTAGCAGGTGAGTCCGGGTTTGACGCTAAGCCTCTGACGCTGATAAGGAGTATAACATTCAACCTCATTTTCAAGAGGCGGTCTCGGACCGACTATGCTCATGTCACCTTTCAGTATGTTAAACAACTGGGGCAGTTCATCAATGCTGTATCTTCTGATAAATTTTCCGACTTTTGTTATTCTCGGGTCATCCTCAATCTTGAAAACCGGACCGTCGGCCTCGTTTTGATCCTCAAGCTTTGACAGATATTTCTCGGCGTTCTTCCACATTGAGCGGAATTTATACATTTTAAACGTTTCGCCGTCTTTTCCTACTCTCGTCTGAGTAAAAATAACCGGGTCGCCGTCCTCGATCTTTATCGCTATTCCAACCACCAACATAAGCGGTGAAAGCACGATGATCGCAAGCAGCGAGCACACAACGTCAAACATTCTCTTAACAATGTTATAGGCTAATTTCTCGTCAACATTTGCCGACTCCGGAAACACTTCCTCATAGCCTACACTCATTCCTCTGTAATCCAACGCATTCTTATCAGCCACCAAAGTAATACCCCTCTCCTAAGCGAATAATTTATTGCTCGATTACTGTCGTTTGTTTTGTATGTAAATATTACGCGACACACTGCATTTTTTTGCATGGCGTGCCGAATTTACATACACGCAACCCTGACAGTTTATGATTTTAGCACATTTAACTTATATAGTCAAGCGTTTCGGCGGATTAAAATTTTGTTAAAAACGTTTTCTACAAATTTGTTCAAAAAACTATGAACTTTTATACTTTATTTTGATAATTTGCATACCTCAATCGACAGTTTTTGTGAAAAAAATAACATAATGTTCAAAAAATATCATACAAATTTTTTCTGAAAAAATTTTCAAAATTCGGGAACTTTTTCGAGTAATTTGTCGTCATATATAGTGAATGGTTGTTATATGGAAAGCTTTAGGCGGGTTCCGCAGGGCAATAAAGCCCTTCGGAGCCGCCCGGGCAAAAGAATATTTTCAAAAACTTCATTAACGACCGTTCGGGGTCGTTTTTTGTTTTGCAAATTAATTATTTTGAAAGAGGTGTATTAAAAATGACAAAAATCTTAAGACGATTATCACTGACACTTGTATTTACAATTATTATCGGAACATTCTGCGCCGCCCCGATCTTCGCGGAGCAGCCGAAAAACGCGGCGAAAATTGGTGATGTGCAATACCCGACGCTTAAAGCGGCGATCGAGAGCGCAAAAGACGGCGACGTTATCGAGCCGGCGGACGCGAATGTGACGCTGACAAGCGGCGTTGACGCTGCGCTTCCCGCAAGCGTGACCGTCAAGGGCTTCACGTTCGGCGACGGCGGCTATCTCAAGGTTACCGGAAATCATGACTTTTGCCTGAAAGACTGCGTTTTCACAGCGCAAAAGCCGTTCACCGCGACGGGCGCGGCTATACCCGCCTCGCTTGCTGTCAGCGGAAAGCTGACCGTCACCGGAAACGACTTCACCAAAGCCGCGGACGGCGCGTACTACAACTGTGTCGAAAGCGGCTACGGCGGACAGTACCGCGTGAAAAACGGCAGCGAGGTCTCAAACAACAAATTCGGAAACATTACCGGCAGCGCGGTGAGCATTTTCGCCGCCGAAGACAACGCCCGCATTGCAATTTCGGGCAACAGCTTCGGCTCCTGCGCGTCTCCGGTGCTTCTCGGCAACATGAGATATGAAAAGGTCGCGGCTGTGTTCGATTTGAAAAACAATCAAAAAACCGCCGAGGCGGGATTTGTGACTCTCAACGACAACGGCACTGACAAACACGAGATATTCACGGGCTACACCCTTAAGATAACAAACCTTATCTGCGGCACGTCCAAAACAGCCGCGACGGGCAACGAGCCCCATCAATACATAGTAAACAGCAGAGGCGTTTTAAATCCTCCTGACAATATGCCGACCGTTACTTTTGAAACCGTACCCGAGCCTTCCGCGTCGGCGGAAGCTCCCTCCCCCTCTGCGTCGGCAAGCGAGGCGCCCGCTGTTACACCCGAAGGCGGCTCCGGCACCGAGCCTGGAGCCGCTCCCTCGGATGAACCTACGACTGAACCCGCAAACGAACCCACGGCGGAGCCGACTTTGACGCCCACACCCGAAGCAGCTCCCGAAGTCACCGCGGAGCCGGAAGCGAGCGCAGAGCCTTCGATCGAGCCCACAGCCGCTCCGGAAATAAGCGCGGAACCGTCCGCCGAGCCTTCGCCGTCAGCCTCGCCCGAGGCAGCGGCCACGCCCGCGCCTCAACATACGGTGACGATAAGCGCGCCCGAGGAAGTGACGGCGATAACGCTGATAAGCGCGGCAAATCCGAAAATCACGGCCGAGCTGATGCGCGACGAAGCTGACGGCGCGTTCAAGGGCAGCGCTCCCGACGGACTTTACGAGATAAGCGCCAAGACTGCCGAAGGCAAAGAAGTCGATCTTAAAAACAGCGATCTGACAATAACGGTACACGGCGCGGACGCGACCGCGAAAGTCGCCGTAACCGACAAAAGCGAGATCGCCGACATATCCATAATTGATCCGCCCGAAAAAACGACATACGCCGCGGGCGAGAAATTCGATCCGACCGGGCTTGTAATTAGCGTAAAGCCCGCCGCCGAGGACGGCGAGACGACAAACGCGGCCTACGACGAAAACAGCGCCTCGGAATTCACGTTTGTTCCGTCACTTGACACCGAACTCCCACAGCTCACGCCCTATGACACGGGCCGAAAGATCACGGTTATTTACAAAAACAGAGCCGCGTCGCTGCTGCTTGACTTTGTTATGAACTCCGTTTCGGCGGAAGTGACCGAGCCCGACGTTGACACGGTCGCGAGCTCTGCGGTCACCGTACCCGAGGACGCGTATTACACCGCAAGCGAGGCGGTTTGGTCGCCGACTATCTATCCCGGCAGTAATTACAACTACGGCACAAATTACACCGTGACCGTCACGCTGACCGCGAAGGACGGCTTTACCTTCGCCCACACGGAGGAAAATCCCGCGGAGGCGCTTATTAACGGGAAAACCGCGGCTGTGACCGCTCTCGGCGATAACGGCAAAACGATCACGATAACCTACACATTCCCGAAAACCTATCTGCCCGGCGGCACCTTCCACAACTCCGGCTTTTCGACCGGGAACGAGACGCCGCGGCCATCGACCAAGCCGTCGCTCAACACATACGACCACTTCGCGTACATCGTGGGTTATCCCGACGGCTGTATCAGACCGGAAAACAACATCACGAGAGACGAGGTCGCGACAATATTCTTCCGTCTGCTGACCGACGACACGCGTGACATATACTGGTCTCAGGTCAACCATTATATCGACGTTCCGCAGGACCTGTGGTCAAACAACGCGATATCCACGCTGACCAACGCGGGAATTTTAGGCGGCGACGGCACGGCCTATTTCAGGCCCGAGGATTATATCACAAGAGCCGAGTTCGCCACGATAGCCGCACGGTTCAGCGACGCGGTCTCAAGCGGCAGCGGCAAATTCAGAGACGTTAACGGACACTGGTCGGAGGAATACGTTGAGATCGCTGCCGAGGAAGGCTGGATCCAAGGCTATGAGGACGGCACCTTTAAGCCCGACCAAAACATCACACGCGCCGAGGCCATGACGATTGTCAACAACGTGCTCGGCAGAAAGGTTCACGCGAGCGGACTGCTCCCGGGCATGACCTCATGGTCCGACAACAGGGACACGAGCGAGTGGTACTACGCCGCGGTACAGGAGGCGGCCAACACGCACAACTACCGCCGCGACAGGAACTCCGAATACGAGACATGGACCGAGGTAGGCGATAATCCCGACTGGGTAAAGCTTGAGCAGAGTTGGTCATCGTCCGGCAGCGCGGGCGATATAAATTAAACATAACAAAAGGGACGGTTTTCCGTCCCTTTTAATTATTCGTTTATCTTGTGTGTCACATGCGTGATGGCCTGGTGAATAATGTCGACCACATGCTCGTCGTCCAGCGAATAGAAAATATTTTTTCCGTTCCGCCGCGACTTGACGTGGCCCTCGAGTTTAAGCTGTTTGAGCTGGTGCGACACCGCCGACTGTGAAATATCGAGCATATCGGATATGTCCGAAACGCACATCTCGCTGCCGTACAGCGCGTACAGGATTTTGACCCGCGTCTCGTCCCCCAAAACCTTGAAGAACGACGCCACCTTCTCGATGATGTTCGGGTCAAGAACGTCGCATTTCCGAATTTTATCTTTGCTGTCCATCAAAAATCACCTTAAATCTTTAATCAGTCCTCATCGCTCGGAGGCTGGGCTATGCCCGCGATGTTTTCGTATATCGCCACCGCGTTGTTGTGAGCCGCACGCTTGTCCGCCTTGCCCTCATGCGCGGGGTACAAATCGCGAACGAGCAGATAATACTCGCCGGAAAGGCCCAGGCGCTCCATAAGCGGGCCGTTCTCGTTCAGCGGGTAGACATGCGAAAAGCACTCGCCGTAATCGTTGTCCATCAAAAAGTCATAGTATTCCCTGTCAACAATATACAGGTCGTTGCTGCCCGAGTTGAGCTCGCTCATAAGGCGTGTCTCAACAGCCACCGCCTCCTCGCTTCCGTCGTCGCGGCTGCCGGACATCGGAGTCACCGAAACGCTTATCTGTCCGTCCTCGTTGATGTCATTGCTGAACTCCTGAAGCTCCGCCCGGAGCTTGGCCGCGGTCTCCTCCGGCATAGCGTCTCCGGTATAGACCGCCACAAGCGCGTCATATGCCGGAACGTTTGTGATCTCATAAATCGTCAGCGCGATCGTCAGAATGACAAAAATTATCGCGATCACGACCCATTTTTTGTAAAACCAAAAATTGATAAGCCTCTTCTTGAACGGAAGCTGCTTGGTCATTTCTTTGGCCTCTCTGGCTTGATTATCCATAAAATCAACTCTTTTCTATTTTTCCTTATCATCCTTTACGTCCGTAAGCGGTTTCATGGTTGGAAAGAGCAAAACATCGCGAATTGAGCTGCTGTCGGTCAGCAGCATGACCAAACGGTCAACGCCTATTCCCAGACCGCCTGTGGGCGGAAGTCCGTATTCGAGAGCGTTCACATAGTCCTCATCCATCATGTTGGCCTCGTCGTCGCCCGCCTCGCGCTTTTCGACTTGTTTTAAGAAACGCTCCTTCTGATCTATCGGGTCGTTAAGCTCCGAGAACGCGTTTCCGAACTCGCGGCGGGTAATGAACACCTCAAAACGCTCGGTAAAGTCGGGATTGTCCGCGTAGCGCTTGGCCAGCGGCGAGATCTCGACCGGATACTCATATATGAATGTGGGCTGAACAAGCTGCTCCTCAACCTTTTCCTCGAAAACAAGGCTGATTATCTCGCCTCTTGAGAGCTTGGGCGCCTCCTCGTCAAACTCGACTCCGACGCTTTTAGCCATCGCCTCGGCCTCCTCGGCTGTTTTCGCCTCGTTCATGTCAACGCCCGCGTATTTTTTGATCGCGTCAAGCATGGTCAGGCGCTCCCACTTTCCGCCGAGGTCGATCTCTTCGCCCTGATATGTCACTTTGGTGGTGCCGAGTGCCTTTTCGGCGACATACTTAAACAGCTCCTCGGTGAGGTCCATCATGTCCTCATAGTCGGCGTACGCCTCGTACACCTCGACAGAAGTGAACTCGGGATTGTGCTTAACGTCCATTCCCTCGTTGCGGAACAGTCGGCCCATCTCGTAAACCTTTTCAAAGCCGCCCACGATCAGACGCTTTAAGTAAAGCTCGGGCGCGATCCTCATGTACATATCAATGTCCAGCGTGTTGTGGTGCGTGATGAACGGCCGCGCCGCCGCGCCGCCCGGAATGGTGTTGAGGATAGGCGTCTCAACCTCCATAAATCCGCGCTCGTCAAGAAAGCTCCTTATCGCGCGGATTATTGCCGAGCGGACCTCAAACGTTCTGCGAACATCGTCGTTCATGATCAAGTCCACATAGCGCTGACGGTATCTCAAGTCGGTATTGGTCATGCCGTGATACTTTTCGGGCAGGGGGCGCAGCGACTTTGAAAGCAGCTTGACGCTCTCGGCGCGGACGGTTATCTCGCCCATTTTGGTCTTGAAAACCTCGCCCGTGACGCCGACAATATCGCCGATGTCATACTTTTTGTAAATCTTATACTCCTCGTCGCCAAGCTCGTCCCTCTTTACGCAGAGCTGAATTCTGCCGCTGCGGTCCGAGAGATCGGCGAACGACATCTTGCCCATTACGCGCTTCGCCATGAGGCGTCCGGCGATCGTCACCGTCCTGCCCTCATAGCTTTCATAGTCGGCCTTTATGTCGCCCGCCATGTCCTTGCGGTCAAAGGACGTGACCTCAAAGGGGTTCCTGCCCATATCCGCGAGGGCGCCGAGCTTTTCGCGCCGTATTCTTAAAACCTCGTTAAGTTCCTTTTCTGTCTGCCTGTTATTCTCGCTCATTTTTTCCTCCGTATATCCTTAAATTCAGGAAATCTGCAAAATCTTATACTGAATTATTCCGGCCGGCGCGTCAACGTCAACCGTCTCGCCCGCGCTTCTGCCAAGAATTGCGAGCCCGAGCGGCGACTCGTCTGAAAGCTTGCCCGTGTCGGGATCGGCCTCGGTCGAGCCGACGATTTTATACTCGACCTCCTCGTCAAACTCAACATCCAGAAGCTTGACGGTGGCGCCGATATCAACCTTCGAGGTGTCGCGGTCGCTGTCATTTATGACAACCGCGTTCTTGAGCTTGTTCTCAAGCGAAACGATGCGCGCCTCAACCTGGGCCTGCTCGTTTTTCGCCTCGTCATACTCCGAGTTCTCCGAAAGGTCGCCAAAACCGAGAGCAACCTTAATCTTTTCGGAAACCTCTTTACGCTTTTTGGTTTTTAAATATTCAAGCTCTTCCTCCAGTTGTTTCAAACCGCCTTCAGTCAATTTTACCTGTTTGTTTTCCATCTTTCGTTACCTCCGATATTATAATAGTGTTCAAGCTTAAAGTTTATGATAATTAATAAATTATACCCTAAGTTTCAATATTTGTCAACATCAATATTCAGCCGCGCCACGCAAAACGCATGAAGATCTATCTCAAGAAAGCTACATACATTATGTGGAATTAAAGCGCGAGCAGTTCTTTCAA
>CANQKC010000009.1 GCA_947624305.1 uncultured Monoglobus sp.
CTTATGGATTTAAGTATACACTATTTCTTCCATTTTTTGTGTTACAGTTATGTTATTTTTTCATGCGTTTGACGTGCTTCAATCCGAGCAATATTCGATCAAATTTTTATGCAAAAGCGCGGGGGAATTATGCGTTTTCGCACAAATTCCGCCCGCGCAGTCTTTATTTCATATTTTTATTCTCCGCGTCAGCAGTTTTCGCCGTCTTCGGTCATCGCGTCATAGCCGCTTTCGCCGGTGCGGACCTTAACCACGTTATCAACGCCGTAGATGAATATCTTTCCGTCGCCGATATGTCCGGTGTAGAGGGCCTTGCTTGCGGCCTTCACAACGTCGTTGACCGGAACTCTGCAAACGACGATCTCGACCTTGATCTTAGGCAGCAGCGTCGCCTCGACCGCGACTCCGCGGTAGAACTCGCTCTTGCCCTTCTGCATTCCGCAGCCCAGAACGTGGGACACGGTCATTCCGGTCACGCCGATGTTGTTCATCTCGCGCTTTAAGGCCTCGAACTTCGACTCCTTGCAGACTACCGTCACCTTGGTTATCGGGTGGCCGTCGTCGTCCGTCGTCCTGCCGCCCGCGCTCGCCGGAACGTTTACGACCGGAACCGCGATAGGCGTGGGCGCCGCGGCTGCCTCGGTCTCCTCAACCGCGCCTTCGGCTATGGCAACTCTTGAGGGCATAAAGTCGGCGTAAGCTGAGGACATGCCGTGCTCGTGAACGTCCAGACCCTCGATCTCCTCCTCGGCCGAAACTCTCAGGCCGATCGTCTTTTTGATTATCATAAACGCGATAAACATCGTTACCGCGGTCCAGCCGCAGATCGTGATTATGCCCAGAAGCTGCAGTCCGAGCTGTGAGAAGCCGCCGCCGTGGAACAGGCCGTTGACCTCGCACGCGGGAACGCTTGTTGAGGCGAACAGGCCTACCGCGATCGTGCCCCAAATGCCGTTTAAGAAGTGAACCGCCACCGCGCCGACAGGGTCGTCGATATGCAGAATGTTATCGAGGAACCACACGCCGAAAACAACCAGCAGTCCGGCTACCGCGCCGACAACTATCGAACCCCAGCCGTCGATCATGTCGCAGCCCGCGGTTATCGCGACCAGACCCGCCAGAGACGCGTTCAGACACATCGAAACATCGGGCTTGCCGTACTTGAGCCATGTGAATATCATGCAGACTACCGTGGCGACCGCGGGAGCGATCGTCGTGGCCATGAATATTGACGCGAGCTGATCGCCCGAAGTGGCAGCCGCGCCGTTAAATCCGTACCATCCGAACCAAAGGATGAAGCAGCCCAAAGCGCCGATAACAATATTATGACCCGGGAACGCGTGAACCTTGGTGTTGCCGTCCTTGTCCTTGGTGAACTTACCTATGCGGGCGCCAAGCAGAGCCGCACCGATAAGCGCGGACAGACCGCCGACCATATGTATAGCCGCCGAACCCGCGAAATCGTGGAAGCCGAGCTGAGCCAGCCAGCCGCCGCCCCATACCCAGTGGGCCTCTATCGGATATACGACGAGCGAGATGACCGCCGAGTATACGCAATAGGACGAGAACTTGGTTCTTTCGGCCATAGCGCCCGAAACTATCGTAGCGGCTGTGGCGCAGAACACTAAGTTAAACACGAAGTTCGACCAGTCAACGTTGGCGTAGTCGGTAAAAATTCCCATAGTGGGCATGCCCATAAATCCGCCGAACGTGTCCTCGCCCAGCATCAGTCCGAAACCGAGAATGATGAACATAACCGTGCCTATGCAGAAGTCCATCAGGTTCTTCATAATAATGTTGCCGGAGTTCTTGGCTCTCGTGAAGCCGGCCTCTACCATAGCGAAGCCCGCCTGCATAAAGAACACCAGCGCCGCTCCTATCAGAAACCAGATGCCGAACATCTCGGAAGTCGCCATTTCAATAATGTTTTCCATAACTTATTCCTCCTTGAAAGCATATAAAATAAATAAAAAGGGGTCTGAAAATAACTTTCAGACCCCTTTGTCTTTTTTGAAAATTGAATTTGTTTGGTAATATATATTATGTTTTGTAAATCGATTTTGTGATTACTCCTGGATCGAGAACAGCAGATCGCCGTATGTGGGGAACGGCCAGTAGCTCTCAGCCGTGTTTTCCTCCATTTCGTCGGCAACCGCTCTGACGTCGTTCATCTTGGGCAGGATAACGTCCGCGAAGAACTCGGCCTGCTCCTGACCCTCGGGCATCTCGGCCGCCTTTTTGATGTCTTCCTCAAGAGCCGCGACCGCCTTGCTGAGCTTGAGCTCAAGCTCTGACAGGTGATTGATAAGGCCCTCCTCAAACTCGGTGGTGATGCCGCCGATCTGCTTCTTGGAAACGACCGTGTCGGCCAGATCCTTGACGTAGCTCGCGACTGCCGGAGCGATGTCGCGCTTGGCCATCTCAACAGTTGTCTTTGCCTCGATGTTTATGGCCTTGCTGTAATTCTCAAGGTTGATCTCATAGCGGGCGAACATCTCGTCCTTGGTAAGAATGCCGTGCTTTACGAACAGATCAACGTTCTTGTCGGCAACGAACATTTTAAGCGCCGCGGGCGTGTTCTTTAAGTTGCACAGGCCTCTCTTCTCGGCCTCGCCTACCCAGCTTTCCGCGTAGTTGTTGCCGTTGAAGATGATGCGCTTGTGGTTCTTCATGGTGTCGCGCACTATGCTGTAGATCTCGGCGGTCGTGTCGTCGGCGTTTTCAAGCCTCTCGGCGTATCCGTCGAGCACATCCGCGACCGCGGTGTTCAGGATAAAGTTCGGGCCGGCAATCGAAAGCGCCGAGCCGGGCATTCTGAACTCGAACTTGTTGCCCGTGAACGCGAACGGCGAGGTTCTGTTTCTGTCGGTCGTGTCCTTCGCGAAGTCGGGGATCGCGTCGATACCCGAATTCATGACCTCTTTCTTCTTGTTCTTGAAGTTGCTGTCGTCCTCGATCGAGTCGAGCACCGCCTTGAGGTCGTCGCCCAGGAACATCGAGATGATCGCGGGAGGCGCCTCGTTCGCGCCCAGTCTGTGATCGTTGCCCGCTGTCGCAACCGAGCTTCTGAGCAGATCCTGGTACTTGTCGACCGCCTCGATTACCGCGCTCAAAAACAGCAGGAACTTGGGATTGTCGTGCGGGTTCTTGCCGGGCTTTAAGAGGTTCTCGCCGGTATCGGTCGAGATCGACCAGTTGTTGTGCTTGCCGCTGCCGTTGATACCCTCGAAAGGCTTCTCGTGGAGCAGGCACTTCATGCCGTGCTTCTCGGCGACCTTTTTCATGATCTCCATTGTAAGCTGGTTGTGGTCGGTGGCCACGTTCGCCTGACTGAATATCGGGGCCAACTCATGCTGAGCGGGCGCGACCTCGTTGTGCTTGGTCTTGGCCAGAATACCCAGCTTCCAGAGCTCGCGGTCAAGGTCTTTCATGTACTCCGAAACTCTTCTCTTAACAACGCCGAAATAGTGGTCGTCAAGCTCCTGTCCCTTGGGAGCGGGAGCGCCGAACAGCGTTCTTCCGGTGTATGTAATGTCCTTTCTCTTGAGGGCGACCTTTCTGTCGATCAGGAAATATTCCTGCTCGGGGCCGACCGTGGTGATAACGCGCTTAACGTCGGTGTCGCCGATGATATGCAGCACCTTAACAGCCGACTGGCTGAGCGCCTCCATTGAGCGCATCAGCGGGGTCTTTTTGTCAAGAGCCTCGCCGGTGTAGGAGCCGAAAACCGTGGGTATACACAGAATTCCGTCCTTGATAAAGGCGTTCGACGTGGGGTCCCACGCGGTGTAGCCTCTGGCCTCAAACGTGGAGCGCAGGCCTCCCGAGGGGAAGCTTGACGCGTCCGGCTCGCCCTTGATGAGCTCTTTGCCGCTGAACTCCATGATAACATGGTCGATACCGTCGGGCTGAATGAAGCTGTCGTGCTTCTCGGCCGTTACGCCGGTCATGGGCTGGAACCAGTGGGTGAAGTGCGTCACGCCGTTCTCGACCGCCCAATCCTTCATGGCGTTGGCCACAACGTCCGCTACCTCGCGGGTGAGGGGTGTGCCCTCTTCCTTGGTCTTGCGGAGCTGCTTGTAGATATTATCCGGAAGCCTTACCTTTTGAACCGAGTCCTCAAAGACCGCGCTTCCGAACAGCTCGTTCATCTTGTCCATTTACAAAACATCCTTTCTATTTTCAAAATTATCTTTTTTTCTAAAACAAAACAGGCGCCGCGAGAATAATCCCACAGCGCCTTTGCTGACCTTACTGTGGATTATACTCCCTAAATTCGCGTTTGTCAACATGTTTTGAAGCTTCGCGGGCAATTTTATATGACTTGCCGAAACTGACAATATTTTAACAAATTATTTTGTTAAAAATAACGTAGGGACTAGGGAATAGGGTCTAGGGACTAGGGACGGGCGGATAATATCCGCCATTGTGCCTTCCCCTTGAGGGGATAATCAGCAAGCTTTGCTTGCGGGTTCAAAGCGACCTTTCAAAATCGCTTGCGATTTTGACCAAGCGCTTCCTTAATGGTGGGTTTTTGCCCGAACGGGCAAAAAGCCGGATGAGGTGTAGGCGTAGCGATTAGACACCTCATCAGTCAGGCTGCGCCTGACAGCTTCCCCTCAAGGGGAAGCCTTTGGACGGCCTGCCTCGCCCCTTGGGGAGAGGTGCCCGCTTGCGGGCGGAGAGGGGAGGCCTAGTTCCTATTCCCTAGTCCCTAGTCACTACCTCGTACATCCCCGCGGCCTCGTCCTTGCGGACGTTGTCCTTGACCGACAGCACGCGTATCTTGAGCGGCTTTTCGCCGAACATGATCTGTATCTCGTCGCCTTCCTTCACGTCGTACGACGCCTTGACGACCCTGCCGCCGACCGACACGCGTCCGCCGTCGCAGGCCTCGTTCGCAACCGTCCGCCGCTTGATTATGCGCGACACCTTTAAAAATTTATCAAGTCTCATTTTGTTTTCCTTCTTTCAAATTAACAAACATATTGAACATATCGTTATACCAGCTTCCGTTTATGGGATTTGGTCGACTAATTATTTTGTGCTCGCCGTTTTTCATTGCCTCGATAACGATTGCTCTGCCGTCCACCAAAGTTGTTCCCTCATCATTTTCAAGCCTCCAAAAATTTTCGTTTTCAAAGCTGCGCACGATTTCATCGATCTGTTCTTTTGTAAGCTTATAGACCTTGGTTCCAAACTCACCGGTTGTATGACTTTTAGTGCTGTATCTAAGTTCTCCTCCGTTGTCGGTAACGGTCACTCTGAATATCAAGTTTCCACCGCCGGCGATATTAGAAAGTCTATAAACCTCTGTTTCATTTCCCTCAAGCCTGCCTTCTCCCAACTCCTCAAAATCCTCCGAAAGACTTTTGTCCCAAAATTTACCAAACCCGTAAATTATCATGTCTTCCGGGGCTGAATCGTCTCTCAGACGCTCATATGTTCCTCTGTATGAAAAACATCCTGTTTTCATCCCATCAACATTCTTTTCATCTATAAACTTAAGTAGGTCAACGTACTGCGGATAACCATGCGCTCCATAGCCGTCGTAACTGTAAAGCTCACAAACTTCCACGTCAACGGAATTATACTCTGTCAGCTTCTTCTTAATTTTTTCAACATCAGAGGTTCCTCGCAAAAATATTTTCCATAGCGGAATTTCGAAACCCGTCCGTTCAATCAGCGCGAAACGCATTCCCTCTTTCGTGGGTTCTTTATCCTTGTTCCATACATATACCGTGCATGCATACGCACCGTCTTTCACCGAAAAAAACGACTCATCTGCTTTTTTACCTACATCACATACAGCGTATCCGGCTACACAGCTTGCGGCAACAATTACAACAAGAATAATTATTATCATAAATTTTTTCACAGTTAATCACCTCATAAAAAACTTATACAAATTATGTTGATTTGTTTGTTAGCCGCGGACGGATAATATCCGCCCCTACAAGCTTCACAAGCTTCGCGGCTTGTCCGCAGACTGAGAGGGGTCAACACATCCCCCGCCATTCCCTTTCTGGTTCAAGTCTACTTTTCGGCAATGAAGAAAAATCTGCGGAATTTAAATATATACTCTCCGTTTTCCTGCTTTGTGTAAACCTTGGCGGCGCGATCGGTTATTTTCGCTTCAAGCTTTTTCGCGCTTTCGGCATCCAAAGCATTAAGATACGGACGCAGATTTGTTCCTTTTATCCATTCGACCATTGCCTCCACAGAGGGCATACGATGATAATACACTGTTTCCCATATGTCAAAATCATTCGTGCATGAGGCGAGTATGTTAAAATATTCCTCCGGCGGCAGGGTGGCGATAGTTCTGATCTCCTTGCCGGCAAATCCCCAGCGCGGCTCGGACAAAACATCGTTTTCAACCACAAACAGCGGCTCTTTATAATTCATCGGTATTTGAACAGCCAGCACACCGCCGTTGTTCAGTTTATCAAGCAGCGAGGGGATCAGCGTCCTGTGGCCGGGCACCCATTGAAGGCAGGCGTTGGAGAATATGACATCATATTTTTCCAAATTTTCCAAATCCGCCGTAATATCGCATAATCTGAATTCTATGTCCGCGCATGACGTTCTTGCTTTTTCTATCATCTCCGGCGAGCTGTCTATTCCGACAACACGCGCTTCGGGAAATGTTTTTTTAAGCACGGACGTGCTGTTTCCCGGGCCGCAGCCAATGTCAAGAACAGTGCGCGGATCTTTATCGGCAATTCTTTTTGCTAAATCAACAGCGGGTTGTGTGCGCTGCTGTTTGAATTTTAAGTATTGGTCCGAACTCCATTGTGTCATACAAATTCCCGCCTTTTCTGTTTCTTGATTTGATAAGCATTGTTCGTGTACTCCCTCAGCGTCGGCTGAGATGGCATAATTTCCCCACATTGGTTCGCCTCCCTCTCCGTCGCCTTCGGCGCCACCTCTCCCTCCCCGGAGGGCGAGGCTGACGGGCGGATAATATCCGCCCCTACGGAGTTTTGCATACTGTCATTCTATTCGCTGTTCGCTAATCGCTAATCACTATGTTCCCACCTCCGTATTTTCACCCTTGGCGAAAATCCACCTCCTCCCGGGAGGAGGCATTAATCAGGCGCCCCTCAAAGAGAAGCCTTCGGGCGGCCTGCCTCGCCCCTTGGGGATAGGTGCCCGCTTGCGGGCGGAGAGGGGTCAACGTAGGAACCGGGGACTGGGACGGGCGGATAATATCCGCCCCTACAAGCTTTACCTGCTTCGTAGGGGACGGCGCCCCGACGTCCCGGCTCGCCCCTTGGGGAGAGCTGTCTGCGAAGCAGACTGAGAGGGGTCAACACGGCCTCAACTATTTCCTCTCAAACCTTTCAAATTCGTCTATAAACTTATTCGTGTATTCCCGAAGCGCGAGCTCGGGGTCGGCGCCGGCTTTGCGGGCGCGGCGCACAAGCTCGAACAGCGCAGCGCCGAGATCGTCCTCGGCGGTTTCGCCGATCTCGGGCGAATATCCCGCTTTTTCGGCCTTTTTCTGAATTTTCTCGGCACGCATCAGCGCGGGCAGATATTCGGACACGCCCCTAAGCTCGTCCGCTATGCTTTGCTGGTGCCGGTCGCCGCGCTTTATCGCGTCCCAGTTTTTAAGCACCTCGCCGCTGCCCGACACGCTTACATCGCCGAACACGTGCGGGTGGCGGTGGATCAGCTTGCGACATATCGCGTCGGTCACGTCGTCTATGTCGTACTCGTCCGCCTCTTTGCCTATCACCGCGTGGAACACCACCTGCAGCATCAAGTCGCCGCTCTCGTCGGCGATTTTCGCGGGCTTTCCGCCGTCGATCGCCTCGATCAGCTCATAGCCCTCCTCGATCAGGTTGCGCTTTATGCTCTCGTGGGTCTGCTCGCGGTCCCAAGGGCAGCCCCCGGGCGCCCGCAGCAGCTCGACCACGCGAACCAGATCGTCAAAATTGTATTTTTCGTTCTCGTTTTTAAAATTAAAATCCATAATTACTCCTTCTATTTTATCAGCTTAAACCGCGCGAGCAGGTCGGCGATTTTCTCGCCCTTGGGCAGATTCAGCAGATCCTCGCGCTTAACGGCGCGGACAACGAATATCATGATAAGATAAACCACGCCGCATATTGCTATCTCAAACAGCGTCATGAGCTTTGACGAGGGCAGAGCTCCCGCGACAAAAAATCCGACCACGCCCATGACCAAAGCGGCGGCAAGCGGCTTTACTACGGTATCGACGGGTTTGAACTTCATCTCGGAGAGACGCATGATCTGCGCCGTGTTGATCACCGCGATTATCAGATAGCACAGGAACGTGCCCATCGGCGCGCCCTCAATTCCGAGCACCGGTATCATAAAGTAGTTGAATATCACCTTGGCCGCGCCGCCGATCAGCATATTGATGACCGGATAGTAGACCTTGCCGTATGCCTGAAGCATGGCATTTGTGACCTGGACCACCGAAACCGGGATGATCGCGATCGACAGGATCGCCAGAACGTTAGCCGCGTTGTCAGTGCTGAAAAGCAGGTTGAGCACTCCGCCCGACAGAGCGGACATTCCTATCGCGCAGGGCGCGCCGAACAGCAGCGCCAGACGGATCGCGCTCTCGGTTATGTTTCTGGCCTGTATTTTATTTCCCTTTGCCAATGAACCCGAGATCGCGGGAACAACGCTGGTTCCAAGCGCGACCACCAGAGTCAGCGGCAGGTTGAACATGGTCAGCGCCTTGCCGGTGTACATTCCGTACAGCGACGTGGCCTTCTGGACGTTGATCTGCGCCGCGTTCCAGCCCTCCTGCGCCACTTTCTGCATAAACTCCGAGCTGCCCTCGAACATAAAGGCGTAGCGGTCAAACACGGACGGATTGACCACCAGGCGGCGGCTGATCGTTGACATATCTATAAGTGTTGTGAGGCTTGAAACCGACGCTCCTATGGTTATCGGGATCGCGATAAGCACAAGCTCTTTGAGAATTCTCTTTTTGGGTCTCAGTTTTTGAGCCGCCGCCACTGACGGCGCGATCTTTTCGGCGCGGCGTTTGGCGGCCACTGAGGCGAATATGTAGATGCAGATAAGCAGAGTCGCCGACAGGAACGTTCCTGCCGTCACTCCCATGATAGCGCCCGCCGAGGCGTAAACGGTTCTCAGGTGTGCCGAGCTGATGACTCTGCCCGCGAAGTCCACCAAATTCGGCATGTCGGGGTTCACCGCCATGTTCATAAAGAAGCCCGCGGCCAACAGGCCGATAACCAGCTTTCCGGTCGACTCGATCACCTCGGAAAACGCGGTGGGGTACATGTTCTGCCTGCCCTGAAAATATCCGCGCAGGGCCGAGGCCATGGACACGAAGAATATCGCGGGCGAGATCGCCTTGATGCCGAGCTCCGCGTCAGGCATGCCGACCGCTCTCGCGAACGGGCCCGCGAACGTGAACAGTATAAGGCTGCCGACTATTCCGGTGACGAACAGCAGCGAGAACGCGGTCTGAAAGACGCGCTTCGCGTCGCGCTCATCCTCGCGCGCCAGACTCTCGGAAACCATTTTTGATATAGCAACCGGAAATCCCGCGGTCGCCACGATAAACATGAAAGTATAGATCTGATAGCCGCCGTTAAACAAGCCCATGCCGTCGTCGTTGATAAGATTGGTCATGGGTATCTTGAAGAAGGCGCCTATAATTTTAACGATTAAACTCGCTATGCCCAGTATCAGCGCGCCTTTTACAAAGCTGCCGCCCGAACTTTTTTTCCTGCTCAAATGTTTCAGCTCCTTGTTTGCATTAAGTGTTATTTTATAATTATATTATAACGCGCCGAAAATTACAATATATATTTTGAAATTTAAGTTTTTTGAAACAAAACTGTTTTTATTTTCGCAAAATCGGTTGAAAAAGCCATAAAAAACCGCTTTGATTTCTCAAAGCGGCTGTTGTTTTAAACCGTCTTTGGTCGGAGCGTCACTCCCGGCATCTCTTTTGCCCGTTGCAATCGCACGCGGCGCATGAGGACGCACTTTTCACCTCAAAGACATGTCTTATTGTATTCTAATTATATCACATTTATTTTTGTTTGTAAAGTATTTTTTTGTTTTTGAGTGTCTTTTTCCACGTTTGTTCGCCGATTTTCCAAAATGATATTATTGAATTTCTGTACTCTGCCGGATCATTTTCTATTTTTATCCTTAACACAAGCTTGAATTTTTCGCCGTTTTCTTGTATCTCTTTTAAAACTACTCCGGTATTTGGTTTATTTGCTTTAATAATATAATCCGGAGCAGTAATAATGCATGATAAATAAGAATAATATCTCTCGTAATCATCGGGGTGGCGCTCTTTTATATGCTCAATACGCTCGTCCGTAATGATAACCTCATCGGTGGTTATATCTTCGGCAATGCATTTATATATTTCCCTGTTGATTTTTCCTACAAGTTTCACTTAATTTCCCGCCGTTTCAATCTTTTTCTTTTATTATATCGTTCCGAATGAATTTGTCAATCTTATAAACGGCGTCTTTGAATTTGTTTCGGAGAATTATGTCGAAAAAAACGGAAAAGTTTTTGTTTACATAATACCTCTGCTGTGATATAATCAAAGTTGCCAAACTATTACAATATCTATCAATATGTATGCTTTTTGTTTCGACAAAAATGCATGCTCATATCTGGCGTACATTGCGATAGATAGGTTGATAGTTTGGCGACTAAATCCGAGCATAGCGTTTTTGGGCGCGTTGCTCGGCTTCGCGCCTTTTTGTTTTGCGCGGATTTATCAAATATTTTTTGGAGGTATTATTATGACAGTTAAAATCGACTCAGCCGGCAGAGTAGTTATCCCGAAGCTATACCGGCAAAAATTTAATTTAAAGCCGAACACGGAGGCCAACATGCTGCCCCTGCCGGACGACATCGGCGTTTCGCTGTTCCGCCTGGTTCCGCGCTGCGCCAACTGCGGCGAGGAAAAAGGACTTGAAAAATTTGAGAACATATCGCTCTGCGAAAATTGCAGACGGGTCCTAAAATACGCGCTGAAATAAAACCGGAAACCCGCGCGGTCATCGCGCCGTATCCCTATTTCGCGCTATGCGTTTTGTTACATAATACACCGCGGCGGCGATTATTGCCGCCGCGACCGCTCCGCCCAGAATATCGGTCGGGAAGTGGACATAAAGGTATATCCGCGAAAACGCGATAAAACACGCCAGGATCAGCGCGGCAATATCAACGTATTTCACGCGGTACATCAGCAGCAGGAACGCCGCGGTAAACGATGACAGCGCGTGGCCCGAGGGGAACGAATAACCCGAGGGCGGCGGAATAATCAGTCTGACGCCGGGGTTTTGGACAAAAGGCCTCGGGCGGCAGACTATGTTTTTTATGCCGAGCGTGCTTATCACAAATCCCAGCAGCAGTCCGGCGATCACCGCGATGCCGCAGACGCGGTATTTTTTAAAGCAGCACAAAACAAGACCCAGGACGATCCAGATCATTCCGCCGTTTCCGAGCATCGTGAAAAGCTTCATCAACCCGTCCGCAAAGCCGCAGCGCAAATTGTTTTGAATAAAATCAAGCGCCGCAAAATCCGCGCTTGTTATAATTCCCGTCACCGCCTCCGCCTCCTTGTTTATATATATTATCACATTATTTTTATATTTACAAATATTTAAGTCAAAAGTATTGATTTTTTTCTTATAATCGGATATAATATTTGTAAGAAATTCTGAAATTCAGAAACGCGAAAGGGTGATTACATGCTGGCAGAAATACGAGGACGCTCACAGGTCACAATTCCCGCCGATATTATAAAAAAGCTCGGCATCAGCGAGGGCGATAAATTTGACATTACCGAAAAAGACGGCGGCATATTCTTATGTCCGGTCGTTGTGTATCCCAAAAATAAAATCGCCAAAATAGCCAAGCTTGTTAAAGACGCCGAGCAAGAGACCTCGAAACAAACCGCTTTTGAAAGCGTTGAGGAAATGTTCGCGGATATGGGGATCGACTCTTAAAATGTATAAGCTGAAATACACCAAGACCTTTGAAAAACATCTGAAAAGCTTATCGCGCGCTGAACAGACCGCGGTGGCGAATAAGCTCAAATTATTAATTAAAGATCCGTTTTATCCGTCTCTGCGGACCAAAAAAGTCCGGGGTTTTGATGATGTGTTTGAAATGAGCGTTAATATGAACATCAGGATTTTATGGCGGTATGAAAACGGCGTTATTATTCTGTTATTGGAAGTCGGACATCACAAAGACATTCTCGGAGTATAAAAAAGCTTGAAACGAAAGTTTCAAGCTTTTTTGGTGGAGGGAGATGGATTCGAACCATCGAAGTCGTTGACAACAGATTTACAGTCTGCCCCCTTTGGCCACTCGGGAACCCCTCCGATTAAATTGTCCGCCGCCCCGCTTCCGCGCTGACGACTTGACTATAATACCACAATCAATCGGGCTTGTCAAGACTTTTTTGAAAAAATTTTATTTTATTTCTTGCTAAAGCCGCCGCCTTGTGGTAATATAATCTTAACATATTTTTTGGAGGTAAAACAATGAGCAACGAAATGAATATAAAAGAAATAATGAACACCATACCGCATCGCTATCCGTTTTTGCTTGTGGACAGAATTATCGAGTTTGAGGAAGGCAAGCGCGCGGTCGGACTTAAAAACGTCACGATGAACGAGCCGTTCTTTCAGGGCCACTTTCCCGGCAACCCGATAATGCCGGGTGTGCTTATCTGCGAGGCGCTGGCGCAGGTCGGTGCCGTGGTTATTCTCAGCAAACCCGAGTTTAAAGACAAGCTGGCGGTGTTCACGGGGATAAACAACTTCAAATTCAAGCATCAGGTGGTGCCGGGCGAGACGCTGCGCCTTGAGGTTGAGCTGACAAAATTCCGCTCAGTTATGGGCAAAGCCGACGTGTGCGCCTATGTTGGCGACGATGTCGCCGCCAAAGGCGAAATCTCCTTCGCCCTGATCGAAAAATAAATTTTTTCGGCGTTAAAATAGCCGGACGGGATTTTTCCCGTCCGGCGGTTTTTGTTTTTAGTGAGTGATGATATTCTCGGTGTCCTTGTCGAAGATGTGGATCTTGTTGGGGTCCATAGCAACCGGAATATGATCGCCGTGCTTTGTCTTCGAGCGGGGGTTAACTCTCGCGGTGAAGTCTGTGCCGGCTACCTTGAAGTACAGATATGTCTCGGCGCCCATCATCTCAACCAGGTCGATGTTAACGTCAACGCTGCAACCGGGAACGCTTGAAATAAACGCCTCGTCATCATACATATCCTCGGGTCTGATACCCATAACAACTTCCTTGCCGTTGTACTTCTTAAGCTCGGGTGTAACCTTGCCCTCGGGCAGCTTGATCTTGAACTGACCGCTCTTGAGATATGTACCGTCGCTCGCGCTGTCAACCGTAACGTTCAGGAAGTTCATCTGCGGTGAGCCGATAAATCCGGCAACGAACATGTTGCAGGGATAGTTATAAAGGTTTGTCGGGGAGTCAACCTGCTGAATGATACCGTCCTTCATAACAACGATTCTGGTACCCATCGTCATAGCCTCGGTCTGGTCATGCGTAACGTAGATAAACGTTGTCATGAGCTTCTTGTGCAGCTTGCCGATCTCGGTTCTCATCTGAACTCTCAGCTTAGCATCCAGGTTGGAGAGAGGCTCATCCATAAGGAATACCTTAGGAGTACGAACGATAGCGCGGCCCAGCGCAACACGCTGTCTCTGACCGCCGGACAGAGCCTTCGGCTTTCTGTCGAGCAGATGCTCAATACCCAAAATCTGAGCTGCCTCAATAACCTTTTTCTTGATCTCGTCCTTAGGAACCTTTCTGAGCTTCAGGCCGAATGCCATGTTCTCAAACACCGACATATGAGGATAGAGAGCGTAGTTTTGGAAAACCATCGCGATATCTCTGTCCTTCGGAACAACGTCGTTCATCAGCTTGTCGCCGATGTAGAGCTCGCCCTCGGAAATTTCCTCGAGACCCGCGATCATTCTCAGAGTTGTTGACTTACCGCAGCCGGAAGGGCCAACGAAAATAACGAACTCTTTGTCGGCGATCTCAAGATTGAAATCCTTAACCGCCGTAAAACCGCCCGGGTATGTCTTGTAAATACCTCTTAAACTTAAACTTGCCATACTAAATGACCTCCTATTTTTATTTATACTATAAAGTTTCACTTTAAATACAAATATATTCTAACATACTTATCAAAAGAAAAAAAGAGATTAATTAACCAAAATTAAAAAAAAGATTTTAGGCAATTTGCATAGCAAAATTTGGCTCTTTTTAAAATTTCGGTAATACTGCACAAAATTTAAGCTTAGTCTTGATATATTTTGCCTTTGATAGTATAATAGCCTTGTAAAATGGCGAATTAACTGAAATTTAAAACGGAGTTGATACATCAATGATAAAAGTCGGAATTTTGGGCGCCACCGGATATGCCGGAATTGAGACGGTGCGCCTCATAGTTTCTCACCCCGGCGCCGAGCTTACGCGGGTCGTTTCCCAGAGCTTTGTCGGCCAAAAAATCTCGGAGGTTTATCCCAACCTTAAGGGTATATGCGATATTGAGTGCAGTGCCCTTGACGTTGACGACATAGCCAAAAACTGTGACGTGGTTTTCACCGCGCTGCCGCACGGCGCTTCAAAAACGGTCATCCCGGCCCTATTTGAAAAGGGACTTAAGATAATTGACCTGAGCGGAGACTTCAGATATAACGACCCCAAGGTCTATGAAAAATGGTACGGAGAGCCGCACTCGGCCCCGGAAATCCTCAAAGAGTCGGTCTACGGCCTGTGCGAGCTGCACAGAGACGAGATAAAAAAGCACCGTCTTATCGGGAACCCGGGCTGTTATACCACATGCTCCATATTGGCTCTGGCGCCTCTTGTGGCGTCAAAATCGGTCGACAACACAAGCCTTATCGCAGACGCCAAGTCCGGCGTGACCGGCGCGGGACGAAGCGCGGTCCTGCCCAACCTTTACTGCGAGGTCAACGAGTCGCTTAAGGCCTATAAAGTCGCGACCCACCGCCACACCTCGGAGATCGAGCAGGAGCTTTCTCTGCTGGCGGGCGAGGATATCATGCTGTCGTTCACTCCCCACCTGGTACCCATGCAGAGGGGGATTCTGGCGACCTGCTACGCGGACCTCAAAAAGCCCATGACCACCGAGGAGGCGGTCGGGCTCTACAAGGAATATTACAAGGGCGAGGAATTCGTCCGCGTTTATGACGCGGGCACCCTGCCCGAGATCAAGCATGTCGCGGGCTCGAACTACGCAGCGATAGGCCTTGTTGTTGACGAGCGCTTACACCGCGCGGTGGTTGTCTCATGCATTGACAACCTTGTAAAAGGCGCCGCGGGACAGGCAGTCCAGAATATGAATTTAATATGCGGTCTCGACGAGGGCGAAGGCCTTCGCGCCGCGGGAATGTATCTGTAAAAGAAAGGGAAATCAAAATGGCGAAAATGGAGGATTTGATCAGCAGAGCCGAGATCCTTATCGAGGCTTTGCCGTATATGCAGAAATTCGAGGGCGCGAAGATCGTTGTGAAATACGGCGGAAACGCCATGATAAACGAGGATCTCAAGAACTCGGTCATGGATGACATTATATTGCTCAAGTACATAGGCTTAAAGCCTATCGTGGTCCACGGCGGCGGGCCCGACATATCGGCGGCCCTCGAAAAATCGGGGATCGAAAGCCGTTTTATCAACGGTCTCCGCTACACCGATAAGGCCACAATGGATATAGCCCAGCAGGTGCTTATCGGCAAAACCAACAAGGAGATCGTGTCGCTGCTTAACACAAAGGGCGGCAGAGCCGTTGGAATAAGCGGAATTGACGCGAGCTTTATCGAGTGCAAAAGGCAGACCACGGTCGAAAACGGCGAGGTCAAGGAGCTTGGATATGTGGGTGACATAGTCCATGTCAAGAACTGTATTCTCGATCTGCTTTCGTCCGACCAGTATATCCCCGTTATCGCGCCGATCGGCACCGACGAGCGCGGCAACAGCTACAACATCAACGCCGACACGGTCGCCTCCGCGGTCGCCAAGGCGGTACAGGCCGAAAAGCTGGTGCTGCTCACCGACGTCGAGGGTCTTAAGGACGACGACGGCAATATCATATACGAGGCCCACACCAAGGAGATCGACCAGATGATAGGCACCGGAGTCATAAGCGGCGGAATGATCCCCAAGGTCCTCGGCTGCTGCGACGCGATCGACGCAGGCGTTTCGGGAGTGCACATCATAGACGGACGTATCCCTCACTGCCTGCTGCTTGAGATATTCACAAAATCCGGCATAGGCACTCTTATCAAAGGAGATAAATACTAACGTAGTGACTGGGGAATAGGAACTAGGGACTAGAACAAACGCGGAGCCGTTCGGCTCCGCGTTTGTTTGGTTCAAAACCGGTAATGTTTCATGCTCGTTTACATATGGCGGGAAACATATTTTCCTATTTTATCTATGGCGCGCTTCTCGTCGTCGCCCTCAGTAATAAACTTTATTGTGTCTCCGGCTTTTATGCCATAGCTGAGCAGTATAAACAGCTTGCCGATATCCGTGACATAGTCGCGGCTCTCGACGTATGTGCGGCATTTATGCTCTCCCGCCAATCTTATTATGTCCATCGCCGGTTTTGCGGCCAAATCATACTTGTTTGTGACAGTGTACGAAAATTCTCTCATAAAAATCCCCTCCTATTATCACAATTAATATGACCTGAACGGGCGGAAACGCTTGACGCGCCGGACGGCGCGTACTGCTTCCCGCATATATATTAAACTACATTTTCGCGAAAATGTCAATCTTAATTATATCCAATAAAACCGCGGCTCAAACCGATTTTTTAGCAGTATTTTTCAGACATTTGCCCTGTTTGAGGGGATTTGTGACGATTGTGTTACAAAGCTGTTAAAATACGCCGCAAGGCATAAAAAAGCGCAGCCGAACGGCTGCGCCAACAAATCGCTTTGTTTATTTATTGTTTACCAGGTCCTTGAGAGCGCGGCCCGCCTTGAAAGCGGGAACCTTAGCCGCGGGAATATCCATGGGCTCTCCCGTGAGGGGGTTCTTGCCCGATCTCGCTGCTCTCTCTCTTACTTCGAAGCTGCCAAAGCCGATAAGCTGAACCTTATCGCCCTTCTTCAAAGATTCCTGAACTGTTTCGATAAAAGCGGCCAATGCTGCCTCGGAATCCTTTTTTGTTAATCCTGACTTCTCAGAAATAGCTGAAAGTAACTCTTGCTTATTCATTTTTTGTCCTCCTGAATTTATATTATAATTTTAATTTATTTTTCTTATTCAAACAAGACGAATGAAAACAACAACACAAGCAGAGCCGAGGCATCTCGCTAAGATACATTTTCTGCTTATATTGCTAATATGTAATATTATGTCCAAACATCCATTATAATGATATATTAGCATTTTACTACAACGGACGACAAAATGCTACAATTATTTTTAGATTTGTAATATTTTTGTATTATTTAACAAAATTTCCGTCATTTTATATTTAAATTTATTTAAAATACAATATGATTTTGCCGATTATTTCGCTCCGCTAAACTTATTGTAAATATACACAAAATATTGCCGCCGCGCCGCAATAATATTTTATTGCGGATTTTTAATAATTCCTTGATATTTTCCTTAAGTTATGTTACAATTTTACATTAATCAATATAATTTTTAAAGTCCGTTATTCTAATTATTATCCGCGCGGAGTCTGATTATACGCGTATTATTACCGTATACGGCGCGGTTTAAAACGAAAAGGAGGAATTTTTATGGCGTACTACTACAAAGAACCATCCCACACATTCAGCGAATATCTGCTCGTTCCCGGATATTCCGACTCAAATTGTATACCCGCGAACGTCTCGCTCCGAACTCCTTTGGTGAAATACAGAAAGGGCGAGGAGGAGCCCGCTCTCTCAATGAACACCCCTTTGGTTTCCGCTATCATGCAGTCCGTGTCGGGCGTTGACATGGCGATAGGCCTCGCGAAGGAGGGCGGAATTTCCTTTATCTACGGCTCTCAGCCGATCGAGAAGCAGGCGAAAATGATAAGAAAGGTCAAGGCCTACAAGGCGGGTTTTGTTGAGTCTGACTCAAACATCGCTCCGGACAAGACCATGGCGGACGTGGTCGCCCTTAAAGAGGAAAGAGGTCACGACACCATCGCAGTCACCGAGGACGGAACCAAAAACGGCAGACTGGTTGGCATAGTTACCGGCAGGGATTACAGAGTTACCCGCATGTCGCCCGACGAGAAGGTCGAAAACTTCATGACGCCTCTTGAAAAGCTTATCACGGCCCCCGAGGGCACGTCGCTTAAAAAGGCAAACGACATTCTGTGGGATCACAAGCTGAACTCGCTCCCGATCGTGAATGACAGCGGCAGGCTTGTCGCGTTCGTGTTCCGCAAGGACTATGAGCAGCACAAGGAAAACCCCCACGAGCTGCTTGACTCGCACAAGCGCTATATTGTGGGCGCGGGTATCAACACCCGCGACTATGAGGAACGCGTCCCGGCCCTGGTCGAGGCGGGCGCCGACGTGCTGTGCATTGACTCCAGCGAGGGCTACACCGAGTGGCAGAAACTGACTATCGACTATATCAGAAAGACCTACGGCGACAGCGTCAAGGTCGGCGCGGGCAACGTGGTTGACCGCGACGGTTTCAGATTTCTGGCCGAAGCGGGAGCCGACTTCGTGAAGGTCGGCATCGGCGGCGGCAGTATCTGCATAACCCGCGAGACCAAGGGAATAGGCCGCGGACAGGCAACCGCGGTAATTGAGGTCGCCGAGGCGCGCGATGAGTATTTCAAAGAGACCGGGATTTACGTTCCGATCTGCTCGGACGGCGGCATCGTGCTTGACCACCACATCACGCTGGCCCTGGCCATGGGCTGCGACTTCTGCATGCTGGGCAGATACTTCGCCAGATTTGACGAAAGCCCGACAAACAAGGTCATGGTAAACGGCAGCTATATGAAGGAGTACTGGGGCGAGGGCAGCGCGAGAGCGAGGAACTGGCAGCGCTACGATCTCGGCGGCGACAAGAAGCTTTCGTTCGTCGAGGGCGTTGACTGCTATGTGCCGTACGCCGGCTCGCTTCACGACAATATGACGACCACCCTGAGCAAGGTCCGCTCCACCATGTGCAACTGCGGCGCGCTCAGCATTCCCGAGTTCCAGAGCAAGGCCAAGCTGACCCTCGTGAGCAGCGTTTCGATCATCGAAGGCGGCGCGCATGACGTTGTTGTCAAAGACAACGTGAACCACGAGTAAGCATGAAATACAAATACATATTTTTTGATTTGGACGGCACTCTGACCGACTCAAAGGAGGGCATAATAAACTCGATCAAATATGCCCTGACAAGCCTTAATGAGCCGATCCCGGACGATAAAACCCTGCAAAGGTTCCTCGGCCCGCCGCTTGTGTACTCGTTCGGCGAGTTCTGCGGCATGAGCGCGGAAAAGGCCGCGCTCGCAGTTGAGAAATACCGCGAGAGATTTTCCGTGACCGGAATTTTTGAGAACCGCGTCTATGACGGGATCGACGGCCTGCTGCGGGAGTTGGTGAACGGCGGCCGCGTTCCGGTCCTCGCGACCTCAAAGCCGAGAGTATACGCCGAGCGGATAATGACAAAATTCGGCCTTCGGCCGTATTTCAAGCTGCTTTGCGGCTCCGAGCTTGACGGCACGCGCAACGCCAAGAGCGAGGTGATCGAGTACGCGATCGAAAAATCCGGCTGCCCGAGGGATAAAATAATAATGGTGGGCGACCGCGAACAGGACATATCGGGCGCAAAAAAATGCGGCATAGCCTCATGCGGGGTGCGCTACGGCTACGCGTCCGCCGGCGAGCTCGAAGCCGCCGGCCCCGATTATATCGCCGACACCCCCGACGAACTTTTGACGATACTTATGAAATAAAAACGCTATTAACAAGCTTAAACCGGGCCATATTGAAAGGCCCGGTTTATTTTTGTTTATAAAACAACTTTATAATTCATATTTCTCTCTCAATTCTTTTAAGGATTTCTCACCGCTCACGGTTTTTCCGTCCTTGATTGATCTTTCCCCTTGCTCGATTTTATAATATATACTGTTCATGTACGAAAGCCTTTCAAATGTCTCGATACTCATTATAACCATATCTCCGTATCCGTTTTTTGTCACAAATACAGGTTCATTTGTACTGTGACATTTTTCGGAAATCGCGGCTGTATTTTTTAAATCTCTTATCGGAATAATTCGCGGCATGTTTTCACTCTCCTTTTTATGTCTTAATTATAACACAATGATACCATAAAGTCAACAAAGTGTTATTAAAATTTTATTTTTGTTTAGAAAAAGTTTAGAATTTAATGTTATTTTAAATTCGGGAGATGTTACCAAATCTTGTTATATCCGGCGATGATCTTCCGATTAATTCGATAAACCGCTGACAGCACATACATACTATAGTTTTAAGCCTCTTCTGTTTTTGGATACGGTTTTGTTTCATTTGTCCTTCCAACAAGATAGTCTATGCTCGTTTTGTAATAATCAGCTAAAAAATCAAGAACCATAATCGGAACATTTAGATTGCCTAATTCATAATCCGAGTATGTTGTTTGATGGACGTTTAACATTTTTGCAACAGTTTTTTGACTTAAATCATTATCTTCTCTTAAATCGCGTAAACGCAGTCTCACAATTATCACCTCACGGAAATTTTAGCATAAGTGAATATGCCTTGAATTCATTAATTTGAATTTATTCTCTTGTATGGTTTGATTTCATTTGTCAAGCCCAATATAAAATCGGTTGATGTTCCGTAAAATTTTGATAATTTTATCAAGTACTCAAGAGGGATATTCTGATAACCTCTTTCATAGCGTGAATAAACCGTTTGTTGTATTCCCAGCATTTCAGCAATTTCACTCTGTTTCATATCCTTATCCTCGCGCAAATCACGCAGCCGCCGAAAATACATATCATCACCCCAATAGTATCTATATGTACTATTGACAATAACATACATAACGTGTATAATTATTCACATAGAACTTATAAGTACTGTAGGGGTGATTTTATGCGCGAAAAAGCTTGCGGATTTTGCGGACACAGATTTTTTTCAAATACCGACGGATTTGTCGCGCAAAAAACTCGTGAAACCATAATCGAACTGATCGAAAACGAGGGTGTGACTACCTTTTACAGCGGCCATTCCAAGGGCTATGACAGAGTTTGCGGGAAAATCGTGCGGTCGCTGAAAGGACGCTACAAACAAATCAAGCTTTGCTGGACAGTGCCGTTTTACATGCCCTCTCTTGATACAAAGCGCGAATATTATAAAGGGCTTTTTGACGAGATCATTCAACCCGATTTTGGAAATCTGTCCTCAAGAAGAGCAATTTTAGCGCGAAATTTTTGGATCGTGGACCATTCGGACTTTTTAATCTGCCATGACAGCACTTCTCCCGACGAAACAATTAAAATGAAAGAATATGCGGTCGAAAAATCCGATATCCGCGTTATTGAGATTCCGACTGTCAAAAAAATTATTTATCAATATTATTAATTATAATTCCCCCGCCTTTTCCGAAAAGCTGATATTTTTTAAAACATCATGTTAAATTTTTATTAAAAATTTGATTATCATGTTAAATATTCTGAAAAAATCAAAAAACTTTTGATAAAAACTTGATTTTTTTAAAAAATATGATATAATTAATAAAAAAGGATGTGATATGATGTCTGAAGAAGCTTTAATTTCTTTGATAAATTATGTTTCCGAAATAAAAAGCGAAACAAATAATATTGAATGTAAATCAGCGGCGGTCGATTGCCCGAAAAAGCTGCATGACACACTGTCCTCGTTTTCAAATCAAAGCGGCGGCGGAACAATAATTTTCGGCATTAACGAAAAAAACGGCTTTTTGCCCGATGGGGTCTATAACGCCGCGGATCTTCAAAAAAAGGTCAGTGCTCAGTGCAAAGAAATGCAGCCGCATGTCAGAGCCTTATTTACCGTCTGCAATTACAACGGAAAAATAATAGTAAGCGCCGAGATACCCGAAATAGATATAAGCGAAAAGCCCTGCTATTATAAAGGCCGCGGGAAAATGACCGGGTCATACATTCGCGTAGGCGACAGCGACGAGCATATGACCGATTATGAAATATACAGCTATGAAGCGTTCAGAAACAAATATCAGGACGACATTCGTATAATTAAAAACGCCGATATGGATGATATTGACGTCAGCGCGGTCAACGATTATTTAAACCGGATACGCGCAAAGAAAAACAGATTGTCCACAATGGAAAACAAAGAAATACTCAGAATATCCGGCATAGAGAAAAACAACGAGCTTACTTTGGCAGGAGTGATGATCTTTTCAAAATATCCCCAAATGTATTTTCCGCGCCTTTGTGTAACCGCGGCGGTCGTTCCCGGATACGAGATCGGAAGCGTTGACTCCGACAACACGCGTTTCATCAATAATCAAAGGTTCAGCGGAACAATACCTCAAATGCTTGAGGACACCATGTTTTTCATCAGCCACAGCATCGCGACGCGCACCAAAATTGATCCCGGAACCGGAAAAAGACAGGACATAACCGAATATCCTCTTGAAGCCGTCAGAGAAATAGTCTTAAACGCGCTTGTTCATCGGGATTACAGCGTTCACACGGAAGGAATGCCCATTCAGGTCATAATATATAAAAACCGTATGGAGGTTATAAATCCGGGCGGCCTTTACGGAAGAATAAAAATCGATCAGCTCGGCTCGGTCCAGCCCGACACCAGAAATCCGATAATTTCAACTTTGCTTGAGGATATGGGAATTACGGAAAACAGATATTCCGGAATTCCCACGATCAGACGCGTCATGCGCGAGGCCAAACTGCCCGAACCCGTATTCGAGGATATACGCGGCAGTTTCAAGGTAACGCTCTTTAACGGCCTCAACACAAAATCCGCGGGCAGTCTGACGGAATTTTGCGAAACACCCAAAACCAGAAAAGAAATCATGGAATTTATCGGTGCCAAAAACAATTATTACTCCTTTACAAAAAAGGTGAAGCCCTTTATTGACTCGGGACAACTCGCTCTGACGATCCCGGACAAACCGAAAAGCAAAAACCAGAAGTATGTCACCGTTAAATAAACAGTCCCTTTTCCGAAAAGCTTATCGAAATTTGTAAAAAGGTTTATTGGCCTATTTTATTGACATTTAGGTATTTTTAATATAAAATAATCATAATGTAACTAATTTGTAATATTTGGAAAGGGTGTGCGAGGGAATGCTCGGACAGGACATTGGAATAGATTTGGGAACATCCACCGTTTTGGTGTATGTCAAAGGCAAAGGCATCGTTGACAGGGAGCCGTCGGTGGTCGCGGCCCAGACCCCGGGCGGAAAGGTTATCGCGATCGGCGCCGAGGCGCAAAAAATGCTCGGCAGGACGCCGGGCAGCATTAAGGCGGTAAAACCGCTTAAGGAAGGGGTCATATGCGACTATTCGGTGGCAGAAAAGATGCTCAGGCACTTTATTAACAAGGCGGTGGGAAACAGCGTTATCGGCGCATTTATCAAGCCGAGGATCTACGTCAGTGTTCCGAGCAACATAACCGAGGTCGAGGAAAGAGCGGTCATTGACGCGGGCCTTCAGGCGGGCGCGGGCAAGGTCCAGCTCATTGAGGAGCCGCTCGCGGCGGCTTTGGGCGTCGGGATCGACATTGACGAGGCGCACGGCAACGTTGTTGTCGATATCGGCGGCGGAACCTGCGACATCGCGGTGATCTCGCTCGGCGGCACGGTCATCAGCGACTCTATCAAAATTGCGGGCGACAGCTTTGACGACGCAATAATCAGATACATCCGAAAAAAATACAACGTGCTCATCGGCGAGCGCACGGCGGAGCAGCTTAAAATAAAAATCGGCTGCGTTTACCGCAGGGACAAGCTTTTGGCCATGGAGGCGCGTGGCCGCAGCCTCGTGACCGGCCTGCCGAAAACGGTCCAGGTCTCAAGCGACGAGATTTTGGAGGCCTTAAAAGAGCCCGCCGGCTCGGTAGTGGACGCGATACGCACCCTGCTTGAAAAAACGCCGCCGGAGCTCATCGGCGACATATGCAAAAATGGAATTATACTTACCGGCGGCTGCTCGCAGATATACGGCATAACCAACCTGATACGCCGCGAGCTCGACATGAAGTCGCGCGTGGCCGACACCCCCGAGACATGCGTCGTGACCGGCCTCGGCAAAGCCATCGGCCACCCCGAACTGTTCAAGCGGAAATAAATACAAAAAGGCCGGCTCGGGTGAGACGGTCTTTTTGATGTGATTTTTCGGATCAGCGCGGGCAAATAAAATCCGAACTCGGTTTGTGTTTTGGTTGGTCGTTGATTAGATATTAACACAACTCAATCATGGTTGAGTTACCGATACGGAGAAGGGATTCACACCCGCGCTGATCGGAAAAATCAACGTAGTGATTAGTGATTAGCGAATAGTGAATAGGAGACACCTCATCAGTCAGACTTCGTCTGACAGCTTCCCCTTAAGGGGAAGCCTCGGGCCGCAAAGCCTTCCCCTTGAGGGGAAGGTGGGTTTTTGCCCGAATGGGCAAAAAGTCGGATGAGGTGTTGCCGGGCGGCAGGTTGCCGCCCCTACATGGTTTCATCACACCGTAGGGGCGGATATTATCCGCCCGCTATGCCTCGCCCTCTGGGGAGAGGTGGCTGCGGCCGGAGACGCGAAGCGGGTTCGTGGCACAACCGTATTCCGTTTCATCGGATAAACGTGGCCACAAATCATTAACGTGAGCGGACATGGCCGAAGGCGACGGAGAGGGGTCAACGCAGCGACTAGAGATTAGGAACTAGATACTAGCAATACACCCGGCTATTTACGTCGTAGGGCCGGATGCCCACATCCGGCCGGCGGGACTGTGTTCCCCTCTCAGTCTTTCCGCCTTATGGCGGAAATCCAGCTCTAATGAAGCGCTTGGTCAAAATCGCAAGCAATTTTGAAAGATCGCTTTGAACCCGCAAGCAAAGCTTGCTGATTATCCCCCAAGGGGAGCCTTTCGGGCGGCCGGGGTCGTCCGCCCCTACGACTTTTTCACACTATGTTCGTAGGGGACGACGCCCTCGACGTCCCGCGGAACAGGCCCGCTTGGGCCTGTTCCCAAAACTCACTAAATTAGTTTCCGTAAATCTGGCTCCAGCTTTTGCTGTCAAGCTTCACATAATCGGTAGAGCCGTCTATTTTTGTTTTCAGGCTTTTTGTGGGCTCGCCGCTTGCCGTCATTATATCTTCGGCACATTCAAACACCGTTATCTCGGCTTTCGGCGCTTTATATTCATTTACACTTTTCATAATAAATCTGTCTCCTTTCAAATTTTTCACCGGCTTTACTCCGCAGCTTTGGGAGCATCCGCTTCCTTTATCCAGTTTTCGAGCGTGTCCGTAACACTTCCGCTTTTGACTGTTCCGTATATTGTTCCTGCTCCGTTTATGGTAACAAACGGCATTGCGTAGATGGCTGTGTCAAAATTACTGTATTCTATATTGGTAACATCTCCGTAATATCCACCGCTGCTAATTGGTTCAGTTGATGACAAGTAATCTCTGCCTGCCACTATCTGTCCTTCACTGTTTACAAAGTAGAAACCATAGCTTGTAACGCCTTCGGCGTTTTCATACTGCTGCAAAAATCTGATAACGCCGGTCTTAACTCCGTCAGGCGCGTCACCGGGTGTGTAATAGCCGCAATCCGAATCTGTTGTGCCAAAGCCCGAGTTGGTCGTAATTTTCATATTCGCAAAATACGGACTTCCGCTTCTTTGTACCAAACGAACCTTGTTTATCGCGGTATCGCTGTCGGCGTTTGTTCCTATGCTCTTCGTGTGAGCTGTGCCCTTACTGTCAGTAAGCGTCACGGTTATAAATCCGTCTGTTCCCTGCTTTGCGTAGTTCGCAATAACCTGAAGATGCGCCCAGCCGCCTTCAAATTCAACAGCGCCGTCACCACTGTATTTGATCCAACTTGTACCGTTATATCCGGGGCCGATATTAATAGTTCCTCCGGCGATATTAAGTATTTCGGCAATTAAACCTTTATCGCCTTGATTGGGCTGCGTTGACGTTGCCGACTCTCCCTCAAGATTAATTCTGAGCAAATTACCGGAATAACTTGTGTCGATATAAATATCGGTGTCAAAGGCAACCACGCCGCTCGATACCGGCTCTTCAAGCTCGGTATAGATATTTTTGGAATTAATAAGCACAGCGTTATCTTTTCCCTCATAGTTACTCTCTGTCGCATAACCGAGCGCGCCGCCGCTTACGCCGGGCTTCCAATCGGAATAACTCGGCATTGAGTTTTTGTGGTATTCATGTGATTCAATCTCTATTTTATTAACATAAGATAAGGTGCTGTCTGCTACCGCTGTGATCGTGGCGGGCTCAAGTCCGTCATATGTATAAGTCGTGACGTTGGGAACTCCGTTTATTGTTAATGTGCCGTTATTCCATGTGGAGAAAGTAACAATACTCTGGGGGAGGACAGGGATCTCAAACGTAGTACCCCCGGTCACCTGCGCCCATTTATTTGTTGATTCGATTGTGTTGAATTTTCCACTTGTAGTGTCAACATTTATCCAAACGCTTTCATCCTCATTGGCATATATCTTTGTGTTTCCGTCTCCTTGAAGACTGATATAATCGTTAAATGTTACATCTTTTATAGGCTCCAAATCCCATGTGATTTTTTTCGTGCTGTTTCCGCTGCCGTTCATGTATTGAATTATATTCTCTTCAGTCATTTTCGCGCCATTGCCCTTGATTTGTGTCGCGCTTGCCTTAACGGTTACATTGTCACTTTCATCGTTTATGGTAATGGAACCTTGATCAACGCCCCCGTTAGTGTAATATTGAGAAATAACTTCAGATGTCACAGTATAAGTATCATATTTTAACTGTACTTCTTTCGGGCTTTTATATGTATCTGAAATTTTATTACCGTCAACGCCGCCTTTGTCATATGTTACGGTAACTACATTTTCAGGATTCTCTCCGGTGAAAGTTACTTTGCTTATGCCGGGATCCGCGTTGACCTTTACCACCTTAAACGGATCGGTAATCGTGAGTTCACACTCGTTGCTCTCATATTCTGTGTATGACGCTTTGATTTTCGCAGTTTTGCCTGTTTGGCCGGTTGCCTGAACAGTCGCAGTTTTGCCGGTAGACGTTGTCAGTTTTGCCACACTTTCATCGGAGGGATCAATTGTCCACTTGATTTGATCTTGGTCGGTTATATTAAATGTCTCTGCGGTGAGTGTGGCAGATGTACCGGGAGCAATGCCGATAGTTTCGGGAATGATGATGATCGGAATTACTTCATATTTTATTTCGTAAATATATACATCGGTTGCTGTCGAACGAGATGAGATGTATATTGTTGTAGGTTTTTCGGTACTTCCGTTTACTATTACCGAATATTCCTTAAGATCTGTTGATAGGGGAATATCATGATTAGAGCCGTCATTAATTCGCATGTTTCTACCAGTAGTTGCAGCCTTGGCTTTAACCGTTATTTTACCGGGAGCGGCAGCTTTGAAAATAAGACAAGACTTACCGGTATCGCCGTTATAGCCTTCATATCTATATGAATAACCGCTTTCATCTGAAATTTCTTTGATTTTTGACACTTGATCAGCATTACCGGCATTACCGCCCGGACAATAAATCAGTCCGTTGTCAAATTCAGTCACATCAGCTTCTGTACCACCATTTTTAATTGTACCGGAATCAGTCAAATCGTAATCATCTTTTGTAAATGTAAATGTTGTGGTTTGACCATAAGTTTTTGCCTTATTATCGCCGGTAACCGCGCTTGCGGTCAGTGGTACCGCGACTAACATTGTTACTGTTACTGCCACTGCCAGCAACAGCGATAAAATTCTTCTTTTTCTCATTGTAATTCCCTTTCTTTCTTTTAGATTTTTTATATTATTTTATTTTTTTCGTGGTGTGTGTTACCCCTCTCAGTCAGGCTTTGCCTGACAGCTCTCCCCAAGGGGCGAGCCAGGACGTCGGGGGCTACATGTCCGCAAATGTTAATGATTTGTGGCCCCGTTTATTAGTGGAAACGGAATACTGTGGTGCATCGAACCCGCTCCGCGGCTCCGGCCGCAGCCGTCCCCTACGGCATGCATGGAAAACCTAATTGCAAATTGCCACATTTTACGGCTCCCTCCGGGAGGGAGCTGTCGCCGAAGGCGACTGAGGGAGATTGGCGAGCTTACTCCCTCCACCGCTGTCGCGGTCCCCCTCCCTCAAAGAGGGAGGCGTTTTTTGCCTCTCCCCAAGGGGCGAGGCGGGACGTCCGTGGGCCGTCCTCTACGGCATGTTATGGAAAACCTAATTGCAAATTGCCTCAATTTACGGCTCCCTCCGGGAGGGAGCTGTCGCCGAAGGCGACTGAGGGAGATTGGCGAGCTTACTCCCTCCACCGCTATCGCTACATGTCCGCAAATGTTAATGATTTGTGGCCCCGTTTATTCGTGGAAACGGAATACCATGGTGCAACGCACCCGCTCCGCGGCTCCGGCCCCAGTCCCCCTCCCTCAAAGAGGGAGGCGTTTTTCGGGCGGATAATATCCGCCCCTACATGGTGAGGGCCTATTCGCTAATCACTAATAACTAATTACTACGTTAAAACGGCATAGGGACGCAGTTGTCCCTATGCCGTTTTTCTCTTATTTTTGGGCGCGGTCAGGCCGCGGACCGGGTTATCCACATTTTCGGGTATAATAAAATGCGTACCCCCCCCCGGCGGTTGCCGGAGAAAGGCACATTTTGTGTATAATTTTCGTAATTTTGCCGATATGTCATTTTGAATACCTTCTCTGCTTCAAAATAACCTATCCCGCCATGATAGAGATAAGAATTTTGACACGATAACTAATCAACATTTTCAACCACTGATATTTTAACATAACAAAAAATATTTGTCAACAGTTTTTATAAAAATATTTATAAAATTAAAAATTTTTTATTAAATATTCCTTATTTCAATTTTTGCGCCGGGTGTCAGCAGGTTTAAAATCCTTAACATAACATCCTCAGGGACCGACACGCAGCCGCGCGTATGCGGCTTTCGTGCGCAGTGCAGAAATATCCCGGAGCCCGCGCCGGGAATGTTCTTCTTGTTATATCCGATAACCGCGCCGTATTTATATTCGGGAAATTCCGACATTTTTTCCGCCGAGCGGAAGTCGGGATCGATATTTTCGATATCAACGATTTGATTATAGAATTCCGACCGCGGGTCATCAACGAGATATGTATGGTCATTAATTTTTATATAGGGCAGGGAAAATCCCGGATCGCCCGAAAAACCGAAAGCCGCGGTTATTTCAAACTCTCCCGCAGGGGTCGCGCCGTCGCCCTCTCGCTTGTTTCTTGTTATTCCGCTTTTTCCGACAAAGCACGGAGATTTAAGCACCGTTTTTCCTTTATTTAAAACAACGAGCTCATGCGGGCCGTTTCCCGAAACGATTACTTTTTGCGTCATAACACCACCTGTTTATCATATGTTCAAAAACATGTATTGACCCCGGCGTTTTCAAAATTCTCACTTGAATATATAAAACTGTTGTGTTAAAATTAACTCATACGCATATTTGGGAGTGTTGAAATTATGACAAAAAAAATAAAAATAGGAAATACAGAGATCGGCGGCGGAGCGTCGGTCAAGATACAGTCGATGACAAACGTTCTGACCCGCGACGCGGAAAAAGTGATCGCGCAGATAAACGAGCTTGAGGCCGCGGGATGCGACATTGTGCGCTTTTCGGTGCCCGACAGGGAGAGCGCCGAGAACATCGGCATTATAAAGAGCCGCACAAATATCCCGCTGGTGGCGGACATACACTTTGATTACCGCCTGGCGCTTATGTGCATTGAGCGCGGCATCGACAAGGTGAGGATAAACCCCGGCAACATCGGCGGCGAGGACAACGCCGCAGCCGTTGCGAAGGCCGCGCGGGCGAAAAATATTCCGATACGCGTCGGGGTCAACGGCGGCTCGCTTGAAAAGGGCCTGCTCGAAAAATGCGGCGGCGACCTGCCCCGCGCTATGGTCGAAAGCGCGAAGCGCCATGTTGAGATCTTAAACAAGTTTGATTTTGACGATATTGTTCTGTCGCTCAAGGCGTCTGACGTCCGCACAACCGTTCGGGCGTACCGGCTGGCGAGCGAAACATTTGACTATCCGCTGCATCTCGGCGTGACCGAGGCCGGAACCGCGAAGCAAGGCATAGTGAAATCGTCGATAGGAATAGGCTCGCTGCTGCTTGACGGGATAGGCGACACCGTTCGGGTGTCTCTGACGGACGATCCGGTCGAGGAGGTCAGGGCGGCGCGGCTCATTCTGCGCTCGCTCGACATGGGCGACAATTATGTTGAGGTCGTCTCGTGCCCCACCTGCGCCAGAACAAAAATTGATCTTATTCTCATCGCGAACGCGGTCAACGAGGCCGTCAGCGGGATAAGGAAAAAGCTCAAGGTGGCCGTTATGGGCTGCGTTGTCAACGGGCCGGGCGAGGCCTCGGGCGCGGACATCGGGATCGCGGGCGGCGACGGCTGCGCCGTGCTGTTCAAACACGGCGAGATAATCAAAAAGGTGAGCGAAAGCGAGATCGTTTCCTGCCTTGTTGACGAGATCAAAAAAATGACTGAGTAAAAGGAATGATAAATATGACGCCAAAAGTTCTTGAAATATTTGACAGAGTAACCGTGACCGAAAAATACGCCTCGGCGCTTGATTTGTTCGAGGTCGAAACCTGCAGCGTGGATATGCGCGCCGACAGGATCGACCTTTATCTCAACGGCGGAAAGGCCGAGGATTTTCTGCCCGCCGCGGACACCCGCGCCTTTATTGAAATGACCAAAAATCTCTACGGGATAAGAGCGTTTGACATTCTGGTAAAATATCCCGGGGTCGGATTTTCGGACGAATATTTTGACTATCTCATGGACGCATACCTTTCCGTTCACGACTCGGGCAGGGCGTTTTTGAGCGGCGCCGAGGCCGCCTATGAAAACGGCGTTCTGACCGTCAGCGGCCTTACGGGAAACGCGGAAATTCTGAAAAATATAGGGTTTGAAAGCTTTATGCGCCGCCATATGTCATACGCCTTTGGAACCAACGTCCGCGTAGACATGGTATTTTCAGACACGGACCGCGAGGAATATCTCAGGCGGCAGGAGGAGCTTGAAAAAAATCTTGAGGCAGCGGCGGCGAGGACCGCGCCAAAACCCGCTAAAAAGCCGCGGGCGGCGAAGCAGTTCGGAAGATACATAGACGAGGAACCCATGCCGATCATCAACCTGACCGAGGACATCGGAACATGCGTTGTTCAAGGCGAAATAATCGAGTGCGAGACCCGCGAGATCGCGCGCGGAAATCGAAAAAACCTGTCGATAAGATTTTCGATCGGGGACGACGAGTGGGCCGTGACGTGCAGCGCCTACGGCGGCGAGGAAAAGCTGAAGACTCTCAGAAGCATGCTTTCGGAAGGGGCAATGCTTAAAGTTAAGGGAAATTATAAATTTGACGACTTTTTGAAAACCAATATCATTGACGTGACAGCGGCTCTGGCTGTTGATCCCGTTCCCGTGAGGAAGGACAACTATCCGAAAAAACGCGTTGAGCTGCACCTTCACACAAAAATGAGCGCGATGGACGCTATGACGTCTATCGGCGATCTTGTTGACAGAGCCGCGTACTGGGGCCACCCCGCGATCGCCATAACCGACCACGGAGTCGTGCAGGGATTTCCCGACGCCGCGACCGCGGCGGCAGCGCACAAAGGTCTTAAAATGATCTACGGCATGGAAGGGTACCTCATTGACGATATTAACTCAAAGCAGCTAAATAAAATCCGTGAAATAAAAAATGGCACATATGTTGTATTTGACCTTGAAACGACCGGCCTCAAAGCCGAAACCGAGGCCATTACCGAGATCGGCGCCGTCAAGATCAAAGACGGGCTCATAGTTGACAGCTTTTCGCAGCTTGTTAATCCCGAAAAGAACATATCAGCGGAGATTACGAATATCACGGGGATAACCAATGAAATGGTTGAAAATATGCCGACCATCGCCGAGGTTCTGCCGAAATTCCGCAGGTTCTGCGATGGCGCCGTTATGGTGGCGCACAACACCTCGTTTGACATGAGTTTTATATACGCGGCGGCGAAGCGGCTCAATATGTATTTTCCGAACAAAACCGCCGACACTCTTAAAATGTCGCGCAAATTGTGGCCAGATGAGGAAGTTCACAAACTTGACGTTGTGTGCGGCCGCCTCGGTGTTGAGCTTAACAACCACCACAGAGCTCTGGCCGACGCCGAAGCCGCGGCGCGCTGCTTCATAAAAATGATGGAGATGACCGAATGGAAGCAGGCGGCGGAGCTTGAAAAAGAGATAACGGTTATCGAAAAAGACGACCCGAAAATAAAAGAAAGAAAATATCACATAATCCTGCTGGCGCGGAACTATGTAGGGCTTAAAAATTTATACAAGCTTATTTCCGCGTCCAACCTCGATTATTTCTACCGCCGTCCGGGAATACCCAAAAGTCTGCTCCACAAGCACCGCGAGGGAATAATTATCGGCTCGGCCTGCGAACAGGGCGAGCTTTACCGCGGAATAATCAAGGGTCTTTCGGACGATGAGCTCAGAGAGATCGCGAAATTCTACGATTATCTCGAAATTCAGCCGCTCGGCAACAACGCCTTTATGCTCAGAAACAACCAGGTCAAGGATATGGACGAGCTGATCGGAATAAACAAAAAGATCGTGGAGCTGGGCGACAGCGTGGGCAGAAAAACCGTCGCGACCTGCGACGTGCATTTTATGGACCCGAAGGACGAGATGTACCGCAGGGTTCTGCAGGGCGCGCAGGGATACGAGGACGCGGAAACTCAAGCTCCGCTTTTCTTCCGCACGACCGACGAGATGATGGAGGAGTTCAGCTATCTCGGCGACCGCTGTGAGGAGATCGTTATTGACAACACGATTGAGATCGCGGATATGATCGAGGACATCAAACCCGTGAAATCGGGCTCGTATCCGCCGGAAATTCCCAACAGCGAGCGCGATCTGGTTGAAATGTGCCGCAAAAAGGCCCATGAGGTCTATGGCGACATTCTGCCCGAGATCGTTGAGAAGCGCATGGAAAAGGAGCTTGACTGCATAGTTAAATACGGATATTCGGTTATGTATATGATCGCCCATAAACTGGTAAAAAAATCCAACGAGGCGGGCTATCTTGTCGGCAGCCGCGGAAGCGTCGGCTCATCATTCGCGGCGTTTTTGTCGGACATAACCGAGGTAAACGCGCTCTGCCCGCACTATATCTGCCCCGAGTGCAAATACAGCGAATTTTTTGAGCACGGCGAATATCAGGTCGGAATGGATATGCCCGACAAGATCTGCCCGAAATGCGGCGCGCCTCTAAAAAAGGACGGACTCAATATTCCGTTTGAGACCTTCCTCGGATTTAAGGGCGACAAGGTCCCGGATATCGACCTCAACTTCTCGGGCGAATATCAGGCGACCGCTCATAAATATGTGGGCGAGCTGTTCGGCGAGGAATATGTTTTCAAGGCGGGCACGATCGGCACAATAGCCGACAAGACCGCCATAGCTCTCGCGCGGAAATATTACGAGCAGAAGGACATAAACGCGCCCGAACCCGAGCTGAAGCGTATCTCAAAGGGAATGGTCGACGTTAAGCGGACCACCGGCCAGCACCCGGGCGGAATTATAGTCTGCCCGAAAACTATGGACATACATGATTTCACGCCGGTCCAACACCCGGCGGACAAAAAAGACTCGGACATTATCACCACCCATTTTGACTTTCATTCGATACACGACAACCTGCTCAAGCTTGATATTCTCGGCCACGACGACCCTTCGACGATCAGAATGCTCGAGGACCTGACCGGGATCGACGCACTGAAGATACCGCTTGACGACCCCGAGACGATGAGTATATTCAGCGGCACCGAGGCGATCGGAGTCACGCCCGAGCAAATCGACAGCAAGGTCGGCACCTTCGGCGTTCCGGAGTTCGGCACGAATTTCGTGCGCGGCATGCTGGTCGACACAATGCCGAAAACCTTTGTTGAGCTGCTGATAATATCGGGCCTGTCGCACGGCACCGACGTGTGGCTCAACAACGCGCAGGACCTTATCAAAAACAAAACCGCCAGTCTTTCCGAAGTCATCGGACTAAGAGACGACATTATGGTATATCTCATTCAAAAGGGCTTAAAGCCCGACATGGCTTTCCAAATAATGGAATTTGTCAGAAAAGGCAGAGCCGCGAAAGAGGGAATGCCCGAGAATTTTGAAAAAGCCATGCGCGAGAACAACGTTCCCGAATGGTACATAAACTCCTGCAAAAAAATCAAATATATGTTCCCGAAGGCGCACGCGGCGGCCTATGTTATGATGGCGTTCAGAATAGCGTATTTTAAAGTCCACTATCCGACCGAATTTTACATGGCCTATTTCACCGTGAGGGCGGACTTGTTTGACGCCTCGATAATGGCCGTCGGAAAAGACAGAGTTGTTCAGGAAATGCGCAAGATACGCGCGAAAGGCCCCTCCGCCACCGCGAACGAGAAAAATCTGTTCACGATCCTTGAAGTCTGCCTTGAGATGTATGAGCGCGGGATAAGTTTCGCGCCCGTAAATATTTATGAGAGCCACGCCTTTAAGTTCGGGCTCAAGGATAATAAAATCCTGCCGCCGCTCAACGCGTTCCCGGGAGTCGGAACCGGCGCGGCGCAGGCGGTTTACGAGGCGGCCCGCGGCGGAGAATTCATGTCAAAGGACGACCTGAAGCAGCGCTCGGGCGTGACAAAAACCGTGATCGACATTCTGGCGGACAACGGAGTTCTGGGCGATATGCCCGACAGCTCGCAGATCTCGTTCTGATTTTTAAGAATTTTCAAAATCCGTTTCCGCGACCGAGGCGCCATACACATGAGCGGCGCCTTTTTCCTTCAGCGCCCGCGCGCATTCGTTAAACGTTGAGCCGGTGGTTTTCACGTCGTCGATAACGAGTATATTCTTTTTATTGATAAATCTCGGATCAATTCTCACTTCAAACGCGCCGAAAAGATTTTCGCGGCGCATATCGCCGCTGAGAGACGTCTGCTTTGTTGTTTCTCTCACGCGGCACAAAATATTTTTCCTGTACGGAATTTCAAGCCTTTTTGAGATTTCCGCCGCCAATATATCACACTGGTCAAACCCCGGATTTCTCATTCTTTCCTTTCTCGGAGGCACCGCGGCGATCAGATCGATTTTTTTAAGCTTTCCGGACACCGACGCGGTGATCATTCCGGCGAACGTTTTATAATATCCCGAGGCGAAGCCCCTTTTAAAATTCAAAATTCCGCCCTTTGTATTCTCATCATACACGCACGCCGATATTATGCGGTCATAATTCATTGAGCCGCCGCTTTTTCTCAAATCAAAACATTCGCCGCAAATATTTTTATCTTGATCGATCGGCGTTCCGCAAATCGAGCAGCAGCGTTCATTCACGCAAAAGCGTATTTTATCCATACATTCCGCGCATATGTAAACGCATGTTTCGGAACGCGGCATAACCTTTCCGCAAAACGCGCATTTTTCGGGATAAATAATATATAATATTTTGTCAATAAAGCTCATAATTTCCGTTTCACCGCCGATCATAAATTTTGTAAAATTATATCACAAAATTTTATAAATTTCAACGCGAAAAAAGAGCCGCGCAAAAGCGCGGCCCGATTTCATACAAACCGAACTATTTGAGCTCAACCTGAGCGCCAACCTCTTCGAGCTTGGTCTTGATTTCTTCGGCCTCTTCCTTGGAAACGCCTTCCTTAACGGCCTTGGGAGCGCCGTCAACGAGAGCCTTCGCGTCAGCCAGACCAAGGCTTGTGATCTCGCGAACAACCTTTATAACCTTAATCTTCTGAGCGCCCGCGCCTGTCAGAACAACATCAAACTCAGTCTGCTCCGCAGCACCGCCGCCGGCCTCGCCCGCAGCGCCCGCAACCATAACGGGAGCAGCGGCGCTTACGCCGAACTCATCTTCCAATGCCTTAACCAAATCATTAACTTCAACCAATGTTAACTCTTTAATTTCATCAAGAATTTTTGTTATATCAGCCATCTTTTTATCCTCCATTTTTAAAAATTTTAAAGATTACTTTTCAAATATTAATTACTCGGCAGCGGGCGCTTCAGCCGCCTCTTCTGCCGGCGCCTCGGCGGGCGCTTCTTCAGCCTTGGGCTCTTCGGCTGCCTCGGCCGCCTTTGCCTCCTCCGCGGGAGCATCCTCCGCAGGCGCATCATCCGAACCGCCGTGGCCGGGGGTCGCCTCTTCGTCCACTATTGCCTGAAGTGTGCGGGCAAGAGCTCCGATAGGCGAAAGCAGAGATCCCAGCATTTTGGAGATGAGAACCTCTTTCGAGGGAATTGAAGCGTATTTCTTTACCTCGTCGATCGAGATAACCGCGCCGTCAACAAAACCTGCTTTTACTTCAAGCTTTTCATGATCCTTCGCAAAATCGCAAAGAACCTTCGCGGGTGAAACAACGTCCTCACTGCTGGTCGCGATAGCCGTGGGGCCCTCTAAAACGCTGTCAAGTCCCTCAAGACCCGCCTCTTTGACCGCAAAGTGAATAATGCTGTTTTTAATAACGGTATACTGAACATTGGCCTCGCGAAGCTTGCGGCGAAGCTCTGTGTCCTGCTCAACGGTGAGGCCTCTGTAATCGGCCAGAACACCTGCCTGAGCGTTATTGAGTCTGTCCGCCAGCTCTTTAACCATTGCTTTTTTGCTTTCCAATACTTTTGCGCTTGGCATTAATTTATTCCTCCTTCCGTAAAAAATCCCTCGCAAACATACGAGGGATATAATTACGCGATAAAATTAATGTAATATATCATCCTCGGCAGGAATTATGGCGTTTACGCCCCAATTTATGCGGCTGCCCCCTGCTGTCTGCGGAATAATCTTAACAAATATTTATTTTAACACAAAAAACAATATTTGTCAATACTAAGCTTCTAATTTATTGCCGGCAATTTTGATGCCGGGGCCCATCGTTGAGGCGATGGTTACGGATCTCAAATACATACCCTTTGCTGCGGCGGGCTTAGCCTTGATGATTGCGCTCATAAGAACCTTGAAGTTCTCGTTAAGCTTCTCGGGGCCGAACGAAACCTTGCCGATCGGGCAGTGAATAATGTTGGCCTTGTCAAGTCTGTATTCGATTTTTCCGGCTTTAGCCTCTTCAACCGCCTTAGCGACATCCGGAGTAACCGTGCCGGCCTTGGGGTTAGGCATAAGACCCTTAGGACCGAGTATTCTTCCTATTCTGCCGACAACGCCCATCATGTCGGGGCTCGCTATCGCAACGTCAAAGTCGAACCAGTTCTCGGTCTGGATTTTCTGTGCCATATCCTCGGCGCCCACATAATCGGCGCCCGCGGCTTTTGCCGCCTCCGCCTTATCGTCACGGGCAAATACCAGAACCTTAACGTTCTTACCCGTTCCGTTGGGGAGAACAACGGCGCCTCTTACCTGCTGATCGGCGTGTCTTGAGTCAACGCCGAGCTTCGCGTGGAGTTCAACCGTCTCGTCAAACTTCGCGGAAGCGGCCTTGCAGACAAGCTGAAGCGCTTCGTCGGGATCATAAAGCTTTCCTCTCTCAACGAGTTTTGAAGCTTCCTGATACTTTTTACCTTTCTTCATAAATTAATCCTCCTTCGTGGTTACACAGAATTTAAAATTCCTCCCACTTTTCTTGAATTCCTGAAACTTACTCCTCTACCGTGATGCCCATCGAGCGGGCTGTTCCGGCGATCATAGACATTGCCGCCTCCAAAGACGCCGCGTTCAGATCCTGCATCTTCTTCTCGGCTATCTCCTGCAGAGCGGCCTTTGTTATCTGAGCCACCTTGGTCTTGTTCGGAACTCCCGAACCCTTCTCAATGCCGCAGGCCTTTTTGATAAGAACCGGAGCCGGCGGAGTTTTGGTTATAAACGAGAACGATCTGTCCTGATATACCGTAATAACAACGGGTATAATGGTTCCCATATCAGCTCTTGTTTTTTCGTTAAACTGCTTTGTGAACTCCATAATATTCACGCCGTGCTGACCGAGAGCAGGTCCTACAGGGGGAGCCGGAGTGGCCTGACCCGCGGGAATTTGCAGCTTAATATAACCTGTGATTTTCTGTGCCATGTGAATACACCTCCTCGTACACATTAGTGGTATTATCGGGCTTACGCCCTCCCACAAACCCGTTTAAAACGAGTTATATATAAACGGAATAATCCGTGTGGGTAACAAATTTATGCAATTGATTCGATCTGATTAAACTCAAGATCAACATCGGTATCTCTTCCGAACATCGAGACCTTGACCTTAACCTTTTCCTTTTCAAAGTTAATGTCGGTTATAACTCCCAAAAATCCCTCGAGAGCGCCGTACTTAACTCTGATGCTGTCGCCGACCTCAAAATCTATCTTAACCGTCTTTTTCTCAAGACCCATTTTCTCTATTTCCTCATCGGTAAGAGCGACGGGCTTTGAGCCGGGACCGACAAATCCCGTAACTCCGCGGCAGTTGCGCACGACATACCAGCTCTGATCGTTCATTATCATCTTGACCATAACATAGCTCGGAAATATTTTGCGCTCGGAAATTTTCTTTTTGTTATCCTTGATCTCGATTACCTCTTCCATAGGCACCTTTACATCCTGGATAACATCTTCCATTCCGCGGTTCTCAACTGTTTTCAATATGTCGTCCATAACCTTATTCTCATATCCGGAATATGTGTGGGCGACATACCACTTAGCTTTGTTGTCTGCCATAAAAAATCACCTTTTATCTGTTAATAATAAATGACATAGCCCATGTAAACAGAGCGTCCAAAATCCAGATAACTATGCCGACAATAAAAACATAGAGCATAACAACAAGAGTGTTCTGTCTGATTTTCTTGAATGTGGGCCAAACGACCTTTTTCATTTCAGACTTTACTTCTCTGACATATTTTGTTATTCTCTGAAAAAAGCTCGGTTTTGTTTTTTCCATTTTTTACACCTCAATTATCTAACTATCTCGTTTCCTTGTGAACAGTGTGCTTTCTGCAGAACCTGCAATATTTTTTCATCTCAAGTCTGTCGGGGCAGTTCTGCTTGTTCTTCGTAGTGTCATAGTTTCTCTGTTTGCATTCCGTGCAAGCCAGCGTAATCTTTGTTTGCATAATCTCACCTCAAATTCATAACACAAATAAAAGCCCCAAAAGAGGCAATACCTATACTAACATATTTAATTCAAGTTGTCAACATTTTTTTGAAAATTTTTTGAAATATTTTGGCATAAAAAACTTGTCCTCTATATATAGTATCATATATATAATAAAAAACACTATATATTATTAAGAGGTACGAGATGGATTATTTAAAAATTATATTTATTTATATTGGTCTGATCATCGGCGCGGGCTTCGCGTCGGGAAGAGAGATTTGCGAATATTTCAATTTCTGCTCAAACACAGACTATACCGGAATAATTATAGCCTCCCTCCTCTTCTCTTTCGTTTGCTATATAATACTAAAAAAATCGGCAAAATATGAAATTTACAATATTTCGGACTACATAAAACACACCTTTTCATATTCAAAAATACTCCAAAAATTTTTCATGTGCCTGATATTCGCCGATCTCGCGGCGGGTCTTACGGTTATGCTCTCATCCGGAGGGGAAATATTAAGCGGTTTTTTAAACTCGCCGAAAATTGTCTGCTCCGCCGTGACCGCAGCTCTCTGCGCCGTTGTTTTTATTTTTGACATCAAAGGAATAGCCGCAGTCAATATAATACTGGTTCCGGTCATAATTATAACGATAACCGTTATATGCGTGTTTTCAATACTCTCAAAAATATATTCCCCGGCGTTTAATCCCATATATTTTTTAACAGGCTTTGACCGGAACATGATATTTTTGTCGATATGCTATGTCAGCTATAACACTCTGACGGCCGCCGCGGTGCTGTCGCCTCTCGCAAAAACGATAAAAAGCAGAAAAATAATTTTAAGAAGCTCGCTGGCCGCCGGAATTATCACAGGCCTTCTCATATTTATCGTATGGCTCGCAATAGGTCTCAATTTTAAAACGCTCTGGTACGAAAGCTTCCCGATGAAAAAGCTCGCCGAAATGATAGACTCAAATCTCGGCAGCATATACTCGCTCTGTCTTTTATTTTCAATATTCACCACGGCGGTGTCCGAGGGCTACGGAATACTCTCATATTTCAGCCACGACACTGTATTAAAGCGCGCGATTTTGTCAATAATCATATTCGGGCTCACTCTTCCTCTGTCGGTCATTGATTTTTCTTACTTAGTCAAAAATCTTTATTTTGTAATGGGATCGCTCGGAATGTTATGGATGATAGTTATATTAGCCGATTATTTAAAGGATATTAAAAGTTAGGAACATTATCAATATTTATAAACTGTGGAAAATATGTGCGGAAAATTTTATGAACCGCCCGTATGTAAATAATGTGAAATGTTAAAAATAAAAATTAATATATTTTCACACCGAGATTTTCAAAGCAAAAACCTTGCTCATCATATATTATAAACATTTTCCACCGCAGCATCAGCAACAACCGCAATAAAATAAATAATATATATATTATTATATATAAAATCTCTCCCAAGCTTGACAAGGGAGAGATAAGATGCTATAATAAGATTAGCAAGAGGCACCGCTTATGCGGCACAGCCTGATTATTTTAGTTATATATAACCGTCTCAGACCGGAAAATTAGAGGCGGTTATATTACTTTATAAGGAAAAACTGCAAACAGTATAATTATTAAAAATACTATTAAAAGAACTTTTAATACATATCTCACAAGCAATACCTCCTTTCGTTTATGAATTTCTTCAAAAAACTACATTGGAGAATCACCTCCCCTCTTTAAAAGATGGGGGCTGTGCCGCCTTGCTTCGCCAATGTTAAAATTATCAAACATCTTTATTTATATTATCATAGAATTACATTTTTTTCAAATTAAGTTTATATTACATAAATTAAATTCTCATTTTTTATATTTAAATATAAAGTTGAAATTTGTCGAAAAAATTTTATTTACAAATTTTGAGGTTTATGTTATATTAGAGTTGCAACTTTTTTTAAATAATACTCAATCATCATTAGTATACCGTTTTGAAAAAACGTGTATGCTTTGGTTTTTTATACTAATGGTAGTTGGGTAAAAAAAAAAGAGTTGCGTTATGCCAAGGCTGCGTTTTTATGCGTCGGCTTTGGCCGGCGCATTTTTTATACAGGAGGTGTTTTTATGAAGTACATATGCAGAATGAATTCGGACGGAAGAATGGTCATACCAAAGGAAATATGCAGGGAATTTAATATTGAAAAAGGAAATAAAATAGAAATTGTAACCGTTGATGATTGTGAGCAGATAATTTTGAAAAAGCTTAATCCGTCATGCGTTATTTGCGGGGCGGAAAAAAATCTTATAAAAGTTAAAGAAAAATTTATTTGCGAGAGCTGCGCGGAAATCAGCGCAAAAAAACAGGATTGATTTTTCAATCCTGTTTTTTGGTGGAGCATAGGGGATTCGAACCCCTGACCCCAACACTGCCAGTGTTGTGCGCTCCCAGCTGCGCTAATGCCCCGGATAATAAAAAATGTGGTTGCGGGGGAGGGATTTGAACCCCCGACCTTCGGGTTATGAGCCCGACGAGCTACCGAACTGCTCCACCCCGCGATATATAATGGTGCCGGAGACCGGAATCGAACCGGTACGGGAAATTAATCCCACGGGATTTTAAGTCCCGGGCGTCTGCCAGTTCCGCCACTCCGGCTTAATTTACCAACACAGCTTAACTATTATAACACTGAGTATATGCCTTGTCAAGTATTTTTTAAAAATTTTTTGGCCTTCCGCGCTATTGTATCTTTATTAATTTTATGATATAATCATTTAAATTATTACTGTATTGAGGTAAAACTATGACTCTTTCAAATAAATCCGAGCTTATGAATATTCTCGGCGGATTTGATTTTAAATTTTCAAAAACGCTAGGTCAGAATTTTTTGATTGACAAGAATATTCTTGATAAAATAATTGAAAAATCGAATATAAATGAAAATACGAATGTTTTGGAGATCGGCCCCGGCGCGGGAACGCTGACGCGCGAGCTCTGCCTTCGGGCGAAAAAGGTTATGGCCGTTGAAATTGACAGCTCGCTCGTGCCGGTTCTGAATTATGTTTTAAATGATTTTCAGAATTTTACACTTATTAATGATGATATATTGAAAATTAATTTAAAGGATATGATAAAAGAAAATTTCGGTGATGAAAAATTTACGGTCGCCGCCAATCTTCCTTATTATATAACGACGCCGATCATCATGAATTTTTTTGAAAATGATTTTAATATAGACTCGATGATATTGATGGTCCAAAAAGAGGTGGCGGATCGGATCGCGGCAGAGCCCGGAACCAAGGATTACGGCGCGCTGACCGTCGGAACCGGATTTTACGCGAGATCCGAAATAATATGCTCTGCTCCGCCTCACTGCTTTTTCCCGCAGCCGAAGGTTTCTTCCGTTGTGATAAAGCTTGAAAAATATGAAAAGTCTCCTTATTCGGTAAACGATCGGGAAATGTTTTTTAAGGTCGTAAAATCAATATTTTCGCAGCGCAGAAAGACTCTTGTCAATTCATTGTCGGGAAGTCCGTTTATAAGCTGCGACAAAAATAAAATAATTGAGATACTTGTTCAAATGGGGCTTGATGAAAAAATCAGGGGCGAAAAGCTTGATATAAGTCAGCTCGCGGAGCTTTCAAACAGATTATTTGATTAGGAGGATATATATGAAAACATATGTGCTGGCAAGTCAGAACAAGCATAAGGCAAAGGAAATCAAACAAATTCTGGGTGATGATTTTAATATTATAACAATGGACGAGGCCGGGCTTGATAATTTCAAAATTATTGAGGACGGAAAAACATTTGAGGAAAATGCAGCGAAAAAAGCCTCGCAGGTTTTTCAAAAACTCAAAATTCCGACAATAGCGGACGACAGCGGACTGTGCGTTGATTTTCTCGGCGGCCGCCCGGGAATATATACAGCGAGATTTGCCGGAGAAAACGCCACTGATGAAATGAATATCAATAAGCTTTTAAATGAGCTTGATGGAGCCCAAATTAAAGATCGCGGCGCGGAATTTGTCTGCGCGGTCGCTCTCATTGAAAATTCGGCGGAAAATATAAAAATTTTCAAAGGAACATGCCGCGGATATATTATTGAGGAAAAGCGCGGAAATAACGGATTTGGTTATGATCCTGTATTCTATTATCCGGAGTACGGCGCGACTCTCGCCGAGCTCGGGGATGATATTAAAAATCAAATAAGCCACAGATATAAGGCTCTTAAAGCGTTTTCGGATTATCTTAAAATGTCGTAAAATGTTTCATATGAAACATTTTATTAAATGTAATTAAATTTTAAGCTAAAACTATTGAAAACGGTTAAATTTGTGTTATAATAGTATTATTCAAAAAAGGACGGTACATATTATGGGAAAAATTATAGCTGTCGCCAATCAAAAGGGTGGAGTCGGCAAAACAACAACATCTATTAATTTGAGCGCCTGTCTTGGGCTTAAAAAGAAAAAAGTGCTGCTGATCGACACCGATCCGCAGTCGAACGCGACAAGCGGACTGGGCGTTGAAAATAAAAATATTGAATTTTCAAGCTATGATGTTATTGTGGACGGCGTTGATATAAAAAAGGCGATAATAAAAACCGATTATGAAAATCTTTATATTTGCGCGGGAAGTCTTGATCTGGCCGGAGCAGATATTGAACTCAGCGGTAAGGAAAATCGTGAATATATGCTCAAAAAGCAAATTGAACCCGTTCGGGATGAATTTGATTTTATAATTATCGACTGTCCGCCGTCGCTCGGTTTGATAACATTAAATGCCTTTGCCGCGTGCGACAGCGTTATCATGCCTATCCAGTGCGAATATTACGCGCTTGAGGGTTTGTCTCAGCTCACAAAAACTATTAAAACCGTCAAAAAAACGATTAATAAAAGACTTATGATAGAGGGCGTTTTACTTACAATGTTTGACAGGCGCACAAATTTATCGGTGCAGGTCGTTGAGGAAGTCAGAAAATATTTTTCCTCGACCGTCTTTAAAACGGTTATACCGAGAAATGTCCGTCTTTCCGAGGCTCCAAGCTTCGGAATGCCCGTTATCGTGTATGATAAAAATTCCGCGGGAGCCGAAAGTTATACAAAGCTCGCCGCTGAAATCATAAGAAAAAATAAATAATGTTTTATGTGAAACAATTAATAAGGATGTGAAAATATGGCATCAAAAACAAAAAAGACTATGGGAAAAGGAATAGGAGCTCTTTTTGATATAGATGATGAAGCCGAAAATTTTGACGTTTTTAAGGATTTTAATGAGGAATATTCCGAAGGGGATATTAAAAATATAAAAATCAGGGATATTGAACCAAACAAAAAGCAGCCCCGAAAGAATTTTGATAAGGAAAAACTCGAAATTTTAAGCGAGTCGATAAAAAATCACGGATTGGTTCAGCCAATTTTGGTAAGAAAAAATTCCACGGGAACATATATGATAATCGCCGGAGAGCGGCGCTGGAGAGCGGCGAAAATGGCCGGTATCAAAGAAATTCCGTGCATAGTCAAGGATTTTGACGAGGCAGAAATAATGGAAATAGCGCTGATTGAAAATCTTCAGCGAGAAAATTTAAATCCGATGGAAGAGGCGGAAGGATACAAAAATCTTATGGACGCCTTTGATCTAACGCAGGAAGAGGTGGCGGAGCGCGTCGGCAAGAGCCGCAGCGCGGTCGCAAATTCTTTGCGCCTCAATAACTTATGCGACGCGGTCAAAAAAATGGTGATCGACGGAAAACTCAGCCAGGGCCACGCCCGCGCAATTTTGAGCGTTTCCGAGCCGGATAAACAGACCGAGATCGCAAATATGGTTATTGAAAAAGGACTTAACGTCCGCCAGATCGAAAAATATGTTTCGGAGCTTGGAAAAACAAAATCCAAAAAGACCCCGAAAAAGGTTTCGGGAATGATGAAAAAATATTTTGACGAGGTTGAAACGTCTCTCGGTTCGCGTTTCGGAACAAAGGTTAAAATAACCGAGGGCGCCAGCAAGGGAAAAATTGAAATAGAATATTATTCGCGCGAGGATTTAGAGAGAATATTATTTGAATTAAAAAAATAATATTATACGAAATATAGTATTTTAAATAAAAAACAACGCCTTTAAAATGCCGTCTGTTTTGTAAAAAATGAGTAATTGCTATGATAGTATATTATAAATTTAAATAATTGATTTCAGACGCTGTTTTGAGGCTCAGAGAGCAAAAGTAAATTTTTTTAAAAAGAGGGTGAGAATTTGAGTGGTGAAAAAAACAAAGGTTCCGAGAAAAAACAGAAAAATATATTTAATTACGCCATAATAATGATTATAAGTGTAATTATTATTATAATTTTCGCTGCGATGGCCGATAACCGTGAAAATGAGATCGACAACAGGATAAGCGAGACCGAAAAAACCAATCAGACAAATCAGGAAGAAATCGTGCGCCTGACAAATGAAAACGCGGCCTTAAGCAAGCAGGTTGAGGAAAATCAAAAAATCATAGATAATTACACAAGCGTTTCACAGCAGCTTATCAGTCTTTCGGAAATCTGGAATTTGTATAATGACGGCAATATTGATGAAGCAAAGGCAAAAGCGGCCCTTATCGATCCGTCAACGCTTGATGAAAATAATGCGGGATATTATAACGCCTTATGCGCGGTTTTGAATATTGATCCCGCCGATAATAAAACCGAAAATTAAATTTAATTCAGGAGGATAAAAATGTTAGACATAAAAATTATCAGAAATGAAACAGACAGAGTAAAGGAAGCACTCAAAAACAGAAATTCAAAGGATATTGATATTGACGGTCTCTTGGAACTTGATAACGAACGCCGCGCGCTTTTGTTTAACGTGGAACAAAAGAAGGCGCAGCAGAACACCGTTTCAAAACAAATCCCCGTTTATAAAAAAGAGGGAAAGGACACCGCCGAAATTTTTAAACAGATGCGCGAGCTGTCCGACAGCATAAAAGAGGATGATGAAAAGGTTCGCAAAATTGACGAAAAAATCAGAAAAATTATGCTCACGATCCCGAATATTCCCGATTCGAGCGTTCCGATCGGCGAGAGCGACGCGCAAAATGTCGAAGTGCGCAGATTTTCGGAGCCGCGCGAGTTTGACTTTGAGCCGAAGGCGCATTGGGATCTGGGAAAAGACTTGGGAATACTCGATCCCGAGACCGCCGCAAAGATTACGGGCGCGAGATTTCATGTTTATAAGGGAATGGGCGCGAAGCTTGAGCGCGCCATTGTCAATTATTTTCTTGACACTCACGGAAATAACGGTTACAGCGAGGTTTTCACGCCGTTTATGGTGCACAGAAATAGTATGATAGGAACCGGCCAGCTCCCGAAATTTGAGGAGGACGCTTTTAAGGTTATGGACAGCGAGTATTTTCTGGTTCCGACCGCCGAGGTTCCGGTAACAAATATGTACAGAGATGAGATTTTGGACGGAAACGATCTGCCGCTTAAATACTGCGCGTACACGGCCTGCTTCAGAGCCGAGGCGGGCAGCGCGGGAAGAGACACAAGAGGCTTGATCCGCCAGCATCAGTTCAATAAAGTTGAGCTTGTTAAGTTTTCAAAGCCCGAAAACTCGTTTGACGAGCTTGAAGAGATGACCAACGAGGCGGAGCGCGTGCTCCAAGGACTCGGACTGCCTTACAGAGTTGTGTGTCTGTCGACCGGAGATATGGGATTTTCTTCGGCGAAAACCTATGATATAGAGGTGTGGATGCCCAGCTACGGCAGATATGTCGAGATCTCGTCGTGTTCCAACTGCATGGATTTTCAGGCGAGACGCGCGAATATTAAATTTAAAAATTCACAGAAGGAAAAAGCGCAGTTTGTGCACACTTTAAACGGCAGCGGAGTGGCTGTCGGAAGAACCACCGCGGCGATACTTGAAAATTACCAGAACGCCGACGGCACAGTGACGATCCCCGAGGCCCTGGTTCCGTACATGGGCGGAGAGACCGTGATAAAATAAAACAGCGTAAAAATTTAAGACTGCTTTTGGCAGTCTTAAATTTTTATTTTTTTGAATAAACGCAGCCGCAATAGTTTTGGCGGTACAGATCATATTTTCTGGAAAGCTCGATCGACCGCTTAAATCCCTCTTTTTTCTTGAAATCCGAGGGCAGAAATTTCACTCCGTATTTTTCGGCGAGCTCGTTTCCAATCTCGTTTATCTTTTCCGCGTTTTTGAGCGGGCTTATCGAAAGCGTGGTGCAGAACCAATCAAAGCCAAGATCCTTCGCGGCTTCGGCGGCCTTTTCAAGGCGGAGCCGATAGCAGCCGAAACATCTTTCGCCGCCCTCGGGAACGTCTTCAAGCCCCTTTGAAATCTCGAAAAATTTTTCGGGATCATAGCCGCGGTCAATGATGTCGATCGGATATTTTGTATTAAGCTCGGAAATGAGCCTGATCTGCTCCGATTTTCGTTTGTTATATTCATTTTTGTCCGAAATATTCGGGTTGTAGTACAGTACCGTTATTTTAAAATAATCGCTCAGATAACTCAAAACATAGCTGCTGCACGGCGCGCAGCAGCTATGAAGCATTAATTTTTGTCCGTCGGTTTCGCTAAGTATTTTTTCAAGCTGTTTTTGATAATTGATCTTGTTCAATTTTTTACTCCGTATATATATCCGTATATATAATAAAATATTTATCTCATTTTAATAGTTAACGACCTGCTTATAAAAGCTGTTGGCGTCGCTTGCGCTCATTTCATTGTTGTCAACCAAAGTTTTCAGCTTTGACATGATATTGCTCTTGAAAAAAGCGTTAAACTCGTCATATTTCCCGTAATAATCAGCAACCTCCGCCGGGTTAATTCCGTTCATAAGCATTCGTTCGATCTCAGTTTCTTCCGCGCCGGTTATCTTTGACAGCAGCAGTGTTATATTGCCGCTTTCAATATTACACAGCATAAAAATCACCTCTTTTCATTATTATTTATATTACTGGTTATTTCAAATAAAAAGATCTCTCCTTTTACTTTATTATAATATCACTCTATTGTGAATAATTAATGAACAAAAGGTTAATTTAAAATAAAATATTGTGAAATTTATAAAAAAGAAATTTGACATTATTCGCTTGATTTAAGGTTAAAAAGGTGGTATAATAATTGAGTTCGTAAGTTTGCGCCTGTAGCTCAGCTGGATAGAGTGAACGGCTACGAACCGTTAGGTCGGGGGTTCGAATCCCTCCAGGCGCGCCAGTGCCGCGGAACGCGGCAGTTTTCGGAACCGCTTTATTAAGGCGGTTCTTTTTGATTTTTGCAGATTTTCGGGGTTATATTGCGTAAAAAGCAGTTTTAAATGCGTGAATGGTAGGTTAATTATATTGAAAACGATGATAATTTATGATAAAATAATTTCAGAATATTTATCATGGCGAATTATGCGGAATAATTATTTGAAAGTTATGCCAAATGTCGGCAAAAAGAGCTTTTGCCGACAATCACGGGAGGTATATTTTATGCGGATCGCGGTTTGTGATGATGATTTGAGGGAAATGGAACAATTCGAGGAAGCGCTTAAAAATTGGGATCCGACGCGTAGTGTTGAAAAATATTTTAACGGGAATTCTCTGCTTGAGGCGGCAAAGGAGAAGCCTCAGTTTGACATTGTGTTTTTGGACATATATCTGCCCGGCGAGAGCGGAATTGATATCGCCGAGAAGATACGCGGGATCTCTCCCGAGACGGGTATCGTGTTCGTGACCGTCAGCCGCGAACATGCCGTTGACGCTTTTTCTCTTTATGCCGTGCATTATCTGGTCAAGCCCGTAACCACAGAGGATATAATTGAATCGTTCAGGCGTTTGACAAATCTGCGCGACAAAAAAAGGGAACGCATCACGCTAAAGTCGGGAACCGAGAGATACACGGTGTTTTTGGATCAGATATATCTTTTTGAAAGCGACAATCACTCGGTCAATATTTCGCTTAACGACGGGCGCCGCCTCAAGGTTCGCATGTCGTTCAGCGAGCTTGAAAAAAAGATGAACAAAAACTTTTTGAAAATAAACCGCGGAATAGTCGTTAATATGGATTATATCACGCAAATGGGAATAGATACCTGCGTTTTGCAGAACGGAATAAGACTTCCGATAACAATACGCCAAAGCACGTCGATCCGCGCTGTGTATGATAACTATGTGTTTGATAAACTTTCTAAAGGGTTTTAAGGAGGCCTTGTCATGACGGCTTTTATACAGAATTCTATAGGGTTTTTTATACAGTTTTTTCCCTGTGCCCTGATGATTTTTCTGCCTTTTTCACGGGAGGATTATCGCTTTCGCCCCGTGCCGATATTTGTTTGCTTAACCCTCGCGTCTGCGGCTTTCTCGCTGGCGCTCCCGTTTTTGCTCCATAATGCCGTCGGAGGAAACACCGCATTTGTTTCAAACATCTTTATGTTTTCGGCAATATTGCTCACGCTGGCCGCTTATATATGGCTGGTGCGGGAGTCTTTGACTAAAAAAATCATGGTTTTTATCGTTGTGTTGTTTTACGCGGCGCTGCAGTATTATATCGTAAACTCGGTGCTCGTCTTTTTATCGGGCGTTTTGCATATATACTCTGAGCATGCGGAATGGTCGCTTTACTCTTCGTACGGACTTATGCTTTATGTATTAACCACGGCGCTTCTGCTGCCTATAATGTTGACTTTTGTGATGCGTATGCTGCGCGAATATATCAACAAATTAGACACTCGAAACATGAATCGTGAATTTTTTATACTTGCTTTATCAACTGCCATTTTTTTTGTTATGATAATCTGTGTGGATTTTTCGTATTATTATTTTGAATATAAACAGTATTTGGTAATACTTACGCTTTTTCTGGTCCTGCTGCTGTATCAGATATTAGTTTACTGGCTGATTTTCCGAGAGTCGGTTCGCATTGAGAACGACAACGAGCATCGGCGCGCAATGGAGATCAAACAGCTACAGTATGAAAAAATCGTCGGGGATATGGAAAACACACGGCGCATGCAGCACGATATGAGGCACCATTATAATTCTTTGAATGACATGCTTGAGCGCGGAAAGCTGGATGAAATGAAAAATTATCTTTCAAATCTGATAGACACAACAATCAAGCGCGACAGCGAGATATATTGCAAAAATATGACGGTAAACGGCCTTCTGCAATATTATATCGGCCTCGCGAGAGATGAGGGCATAGAGTGTGATGTTCGTGCCAAGTGCGGCGATCTTAATATAGAGCCCGCGGATCTGACCGTGCTGTTCGCCAATTCTCTCGAAAACGCGATCAGGGCCTGCAAAAAATGCCCCGAAAAACGACGCATAAGCATAAAGATAGGCACGGTGCAGGGCTCGCTTGCGATAGAAATATCCAACTCCTGCGTCGGCGTTCGTCTCAACCGCCGCTTTCAGAATGAGGACGGCTTCTCGCCCGCCGAGGCATTTTTGAGCGACCGCGCAAATGTCGGACACGGTCTGAAAAGCATAGCGTATACCGCTCAAAAATACGGCGGAAGCGCCAAATTCAGGTTTAACGCCGAAAAAGAGATTTTCACGACACGCATCCGTATCAATATCAACGGGAAAATCTGAATTTGCGGACCTGCCTTATTAATAAAAACTTTGATAAATCGCTGTTTTATATATATAATTTTAAAATAACATTTGAAAAATAATTAATATATAATAAATACATAATTTGAAAGGAGATATCAACTGTGAAAAGAAGAATTATCTCATTGATCCTGACGGCGGCGTTGATCCTCACCGTAATGCCCGCGGCGGTGTTCGCGGACGGAGCCGATGATTACGCCACACGCGGCGAGGTATGCGGCATGCTGCTCTCTGCCGCCGACGACTACAACCCCGGCGTCCAAAAGACCGATATTTTAAAAGGCTATGAGGACGGCCTGCTCCACGAGGACTGGAGTGTGACAAGAGCCGAGGCGCTTGTTATGCTGAAGCGCGCGTTTGGCGAGATCCCCGAGATCGAGGGCGCCAACGCGTACATCGCCTTCCCCGCCGAGACGTTCACCGACATTCCCGACTGGGCCGAGACCGAACTCTCGGACGTGTTTGACGCAGGAATAGTCGCAGGCAAAGCCGAGGGCATATTCGCGCCCGACGACAACGTGACGACAGACGAGATGGAGCTGTTTATCGAGCGCATGTACCGCGTGTTCGGCACAAATCTCAAGGACAACTATTATCAGACCGTTAATCATGACGCGCTTGACAGCGCCGTTATCCCTGACGGAGAAATCAGCATGGGCACCATGTCCGGCCTTGAGGTGCAGGATCAGATCAAGGACATCGTAAAGGGCGTCGCCGCGTCAGATCCCGACAAAAACTCAAAAGAGGGCAAGATCAAGACTCTCTACGACAACTACATGAACAAAGAGGCGAGAAACGCGCAGGGCTATGAGCCGATAAAGCCGTATCTTGACGAGATAGACGCGATGAAAAGCGTTTCGGATCTTGTCAACTGCGAGGAAGCGATGGAAATTTTCGCGAGATTTGAGATCGGATATGATGACAAGGACTCAACTCATTACGCTGATTTTTTCTCTACTCCGACAATAAACACAAAGGAAATGTATGAGGGAAAGGACGAAAATCAAAAAGCGGCTTCTCTGAAATACGCGGCGTCTCTCTTAAAACTGATCGGCTACAGCGAGGCCGAAGCCGAAGCCGCGGCCGACAGAGTGTTTGATATAGAGAAACAGGTCGCCGAGGCGAGTCTTTCGCTTACCGATACCTATGATATAAACAAAACATACAACATATACTCGCTTGATGAGATATCCGCTCTGTTTAAAAACATTGATATAAACAAGGTGTTTGAAAACAGCGGCCTTAAGAATAAGAACAGATTTATTGTTTATGACGTCGGCGCGATGGAAAAGATGGCCGAGCTGCTTGATGATAAGAACCTTGAAGCGATCAAGGATTGCGCGAAGATCAATATTCTTAAAAGCTACGACTCATATCTGAGCGATGACTTTGATAACGCGTATAAGACGTTTGTTTCCGAGGTTTACGGAATTCAGGGAGAGAGCGACGACGAGACCGAGGCGGTGGACTGCGTCGACGGCTATCTTTCGGATTATCTCGGCGAGCTGTATACCGATAAGTATATGGACGAGAAAACAAAGACCGACGTTACTCAAATTATCAAAGACATGATAGACATCTACCGCGAGAGAATACAAAAGCTTGACTGGTTGAGCGACGCGACGAAGCAGAAGGCGATAAAGAAGCTCGACACCATGGGAATAAAGGTCGGCGGTCCCGATAAGATCCCCGAAACGACCTTAGACAGCACAGAGCTTAAAAGCTACGCCGACGGCGGCAGCCTCGTTGAAAACATTATGGCGATCAATGACGCCGCCGAGAAAGACGATCTTAAGAAAGAGGGCGGAGAGGTTGACCACACCGAGTGGATAATGTCGCCCCAGACCGTGAACGCCTGCTACAATCCCAGCTTTAACGATATTACCATCACCGCCGCGATATTGCAGGTGCCGCACACTTATAGCTCAAGCGCCTCATATGAGGAAAATCTGGGCGGAATAGGAATTGCTATCGGCCACGAGCTCAGCCACGCGTTTGACAAAAGCGGTTCTCAGTACGACGAGAACGGAAACGCGGTGAACTGGTGGACCGACGAGGACGCCGCGGCGTTTGAGGAGCGCTGCAAAGCGGTTATCGGCTTCTATGACGGACAGGAGTCCGCGCCCGGCATCACCACAAACGGAGAGCTGACTCTTACCGAAAACACCGCCGACATGGGCGGCCTTTCGGTGGCGACGGAGCTGGCGTCAAAAATCGAGAATTTTGATTACAAAAAGATGTTCGAGACATGGGCGCAGCTGTGGCTGAATGTTTCCTACCGCGGGTATCTTGAACAGCTGGCCGTGTCAGACGTGCACAGCGCGGCCGAGGTTCGCGTGAACAGACTGTTTGAGACCAGCGACAAGTTCTTCGAGGCCTACGGCATCACCGAAAACGACGGCATGTGGGTACCCCCCGAAGACAGAGTGTCCATTTGGTAAAATAAACGGATTTGCCTGTGATGGTGGGCCATTAGGTGTAGGGCGGCATGCCCACATGCCGCCACGGCCGGATGTGGGCATCCGGCCCTACGACCATAGTGAGCAAAACACCGTAGGGGCGGATATCATCCGCCCGTGGGACGTCGAGGGCGCCGTCCCCTACAACACAACGCGTAAAACACCGTAGGGGCGGATATCATCCGCCCGCCGCCCGCCTCGCCCCTTGGGGAGAGGTGGATTTCCGCCAACGGCGGAAAGACGGAGAGGGGTTAACATAGAGACTAGTGATTAGTAACTAGGGACTAGGAACCCCTCTCAGTCGCCTTCGGCGACAGCTCTCCCCAAGGGGCGAGCCTAATATAAACCATGAGATATTCCTAGTCTCTACGCTGACAGCTCTCCCCAAGGGGCGAGCCTGTGTGACATTGATGGCTCATACAGCCTAACACCGTAGGGGCGGATACCATCCGCCCGCTCTATTCACTATTTGCTAATTACTAATCACTACGTTCGTAGGGGCAGATATCATCCGCCCGATAAAAAAGGAGGAAAATTATTATGAAGAAAAAGATTTTATCACTTATTTTAACCGCGGCGATGCTGATCGGCGCGATGCCCGCCGCGATGGTATTCGCGGCGGACGACTACGCAACCCGCGGCGAGGTCTGCGACATGCTGCTCACCGCCGCCGACGACTACAACCCCGGCGTGCAAAAAACCGACATATTAAAAGGCTACGAGGACGGTCTGCTCCACGAGGACTGGAGCGTGACAAGAGCCGAGGCGCTCGTTATGCTGAAGCGCGCGTTCGGCGAGATCCCCGAGATCAAAGGCTTTAACAAGTACGTAGCATTCCCCGCCGAGACATTTACAGATATTCCCGACTGGGCCGAGACCGAGCTCTCCGACGTGTTCGCCTCGGGCATAGTGGCGGGTAAATCCGAGGGCATATTCGCGCCCGACGACAACGTTACGGCAGACGAGATGAAGCTGTTCATTCAGCGCATGTACCGCGTGTTCGGCACAAACCTTAAGGACGATTTTTACCAGACCGTTAACCACGACGCTCTCGAGAACACCGTGATCCCCGAGGGACAGTCGTTTACCGGAACGATCAGAAATGACACGACCGATATTCAGCTCAGAGACCTTATCAAGGAGATCTCCGCGTCAAATCCCGACAAAAACTCAAAAGAGGGTAAGATCAAGACGCTCTACGACAACTACATGAACAAAGAGGCGAGAAACGCGCAGGGCTACGAGCCGTTAAAGCCGTATCTTGACGAGATAGACGCGATGAAGAGCGTCTCCGACCTTATAGACACGAAGGCTATAGGATTTTTTGTGCAGTTCGGCGCATCTATAGACCCGATGGATTCAGCGCATTACGCGAATTATTTTGCCACCGCCTCAATACACACAAAGGATATGTACGAGGGCAGGGCGGAAGCGCAGAAAGCGGCGTATATTGAGTACATGAAAGATCTGGCCGAGCTTATCGGTTACAGCGAGGCCGACGCCGAGGCAGCGGCTGAGTCGGGCTTTGAGCTTGAAGCTCAGATAGCCGAGGCGAGCCTTTCTCTCGCGGAGCAGCTGGACATTAATAATACATATAATGTGTACACCCTTGATCAGCTGTGCGACTTGTTCAAAAATATGGACATAAACAAGCTGTTTGAAAACAGCGGATTAAAAAACAAAGACAAGTTTATCGTAAACGATGCGGGCGCGATGGAAAAGATGGCCGAGCTGCTTGACGACAAAAACCTCGACCTCATAAAGGATTATTCAAAAATTACGCTTGCTGAAAGCTTTGCCGAATATATGAGCGATGATTTTAAACAGGCAACTAACAAATATAATTCGGCAATGAACGGTACCGAGGGAACGCTCAGCGATGAGATCGAGGCGACAAGCTGTGTGAACGACATGCTCGAGCAGTATCTCGGCGAGGTATACGCCGAAAAATATGTTGACGAGAAAACAAAGGCCGACATAACCAAAATGATAACCGATATGATCGACATCTATCGCGAGAGGATACAAAAGCTCGACTGGATGAGCGACACGACGAAACAAAAGGCGTTAAAGAAGCTCGATACCATGGGTATAAAGGTCGGAGCTCCCGATTCTTATGATGAGATCACGCTCGACAGCAAAGAGCTCAGGAGCTACGCGGACGGCGGCTCGCTGGTGGAAAATATGATGACGATAAGGGACGCGACAATCGCCGACATGATCGCCAAGGAGGGCACCGAGGTCGACCATACGCAGTGGACTGCGTCTCCGCAGACGGTAAACGCTTTCTATAATCCCTCATTTAACGACATCACAATATGCGCGGGATTTATTCTGACGCCGGGCATCTACAGCCCCGACGCGGCATATGAGACAAATCTCGGCGCTCTGGGTATTGTTATAGGCCACGAGCTCAGCCACGCCTTTGACAAAAACGGCTCGCAGTATGACGAGAACGGAAACGCGGTGAACTGGTGGACGGATGAGGACGCCGCGGCGTTTGCGGAGCGCTGCCAATCGGTTATCGACTTCTATGACGGCCAGGAGACCGCTCCCGGACTCGCTATGAACGGCGAGCAGACGCTTACCGAAAACACCGCCGATCTGGGCGGACTTTCAGTTGCGACCGAGCTTGCCTCAAAGACCGAGAATTTTGATTACAAGAAATTCTATGAGAGCTGGGCCAACGTATGGATGAGCACCTACTACCGCTCGGCGCTCCAAAATCACATGAATAGCGACACGCACAGCCCCGACAACGTGCGCGTGAACAGACTGTTCCAGTCCAGTGACAAGTTCATGGAAGTCTACGGCATAACCGAAAACGACGGAATGTGGGTTGCCCCCGAGGACAGAGTTTCGATCTGGTAAGATTAACGGATTTGTTTGCAATGGTGGACCATTCGGTGTAGGGCGGCATGTCCACATGCCGCCACGGCCGGATGTGGGTATCCGGCCCTACAACATAACGCGTAAAACGCCGTAGGGGCGGACGACCCCGGCCGCCCGTTTGCCTCGCCCCTTGGGGATAATCAGCAAGCTTGCTTGCGGGTTCAAAGCGACCTTTGAAAACCGCTTGCGATTTTCACCAAGCGTTTCATTGGAGGTGGATTTCCGCCAACGGCGGAAAGACGGAGAGGGGTCAACATAGAGACTAGTGATTAGTAACTAGGGACTAGGAACCCCTCTCAGTCGCCTTCGGCGACAGCTCTCCCCAAGGGGGCGAGCCTGACATAAATCGCGGGGATATTCGAAATGATTTTTGCCAAGTTATCTCCGCGTAGTCACTATTCGCTAATCGCTAATCACTACGTTTGTAGGGGCGGATATTATCCGCCCGCTCGAAAAGGAGGAAAATAACCACATGAAGAAAAAAATAATCGCGCTTATATCAATCGTTGCTATGCTTATCACCGTAATGCCCGAGGCACTTGTGTTCGCTGACAGCGCGGCGGAGGACGCCGCGAAAATCGACCATATCCTCTACTATGACAGCGCGACGAGCAAGCTTTACACGAAGATGGACTATGACACAAAGGAGTTTTCCGAGCCGATAGACAGCTTCCCCGGAGCGATTTGCGAGGGAAACAAGCTGACGCTCACCTCGGATTTCCAATTTGTGACGACGGCCAAGGACGGCCTGTTCATAGACGGTAATACAACGCTATACGTTCCCGAGGGTGAAAGCCCGTCGATACTGAGCGCCGCCGACGGATTTACGGGCGACGATAATCTTTTCGAGTACACCGGAATATTCGCCGCCGACGGCAGCACGATCGACATAGACGGCAGCTTGACCGTGCAATCGGGCATGGGTACGAACGCGTCGAGCCGCGCAATTCTCTCGGACGGCGACCTTAAAATAACCGGAAAGGGAGAACTCACCGCAGTGAGCGGAGACACGGAGCGCGATGATACTAAGGAGCCCGTTAGATGGGACTCACTCGGAATATATGTGTACGGGGATCTGGATATATCGGTTGCCAAAGCCCGTTTCAGCGGCGGCAGCGCGTATGGAGTGAGCTTTGGCATAGTGACCGATGAAGGCCGCAATCTGACCGTAAGCGGCGGAGCTTCCGTCACGGCGGAAAGCGGTGAGACCCGTGGAGAAGGTGAACCTTACGATGATTGTTACAGCACCGCTTTAACGACGGGCAATCTTACGGTTAAGGACAATTCGAGCCTTACCGCCTCGGCGGCAGGCAGCATACAAAGCGACTCCTACGGACTCTGCATACTGTGCGGCGATGTGCGCGGAGACGGCGTGATCTATAACGGCAGCATTACGCTTGAAAACAACAGCACGCTCAAATCAAGCGCCTCAGGTTCCGACCGCAGCTTCGGTATCTGGGGTTCAGCGGGTGTGACGGTACCCGTGAAAATGGACAAAACATGCGCGTTTACCGTCGAGGGAACGATGAAAGCGTCGCATTACGCCGAGCTTTCGGGAGTTGTGGCTGTGTCGCAAGACGGTGAGGTGCTGGCGTATACAAAGGGAACTGACAAATTGACAAACAGCTATGTTGACAAGCAGGGAAATATCGCGAAGTACATCGAATTTAAAAACGCTGAGGACGTCTCCGAGGGTGACAAGATACTCTACTTCGACGGCGAAACGGGCAAGCTGTATTCAAAATACGACTTCCACACCGGCGAAATGTCCGATCCTGTCGAGGTGCCCGGCGCGATATGCGAGAAGAATAAGCTGACGCTCACCTCGGATTTCCGTTTTGTCACAGCGCACGAGGACGGACTGTATTTGAGCGTGGGCGCAACGCTTTACGTTCCCGAGGGCGAAACGCCGTATATCTATAGCGCCGCCGACGGATTTACCCGAACCGATACCAGCATTTGCGCGTCGGGAATAAACGTGCGCGGCGACCTGACGCTTGACATAGACGGCACTCTTACAGTAATCGCGGGCGACGGGGTAAACATTGACAGTTTTGGCGTTGCCTGCGAAGGCAATCTGAAAATAACGGGAAAAGGCACCCTCAACGCCTTCGGAGGAAATACCTCGTATGACGAATCGGTACAGGACGGTCAAACAAGCTCAGCCGGAATACTCGCCTATGAAAATATCGATATATCAAACGCGGAGGTCAACGCCTACGGCGGAGACGCGCGTGACGACAGCCTGGGAATAGAGACATGGGAGAACGGTTCCCTGACAATAAGCGGTGGCTCAAGCGTTAAGGCGGAAGGCGGCTCATGCGCCGATACAGAATATACGTATGCGGGTATCGGCTGTGATGTAGGCCAACTCGTCATAAAGGACAATTCAAGCCTGAGCGCCTTGTCGGTCAGAGATAATGGCGTGGTTCACGTAGGACTTCGTCTTAACGGTGAATTTACCGATGCTGACGGCACAATATACAAGAGCAGAATTAAGCTCGAAAACAACAGCACTCTCACAGTAAGGGCGGCAAACGCGACAAATGATTACGCTATTTATCTGTTTGACGGGCCGTTTGAAGGCGCAATAAAAACAGAAATGGACGACACCTGCACCTTTACCTCAGAGGGAGATGTGGCGGGATTTGTCTATCTTGAAGGAGTAACGGCAACGTCCGAAGGCGAAGTTTTGACATTTGACAGTGACAAGTGGGGATGTTACGTCGATGCGGACGGAAATGTCGCGGAGAAAATTACGTTTTTACCCGAGACAACGTCACATTCCGGCGGCAGCGGCTCGGTAGGCTTTGGCGGCAGCTCATTCAGCACGGGCGAAACGACCCCGTCTCCCTCACAAACGCCGACTGAAACAGCGGCGCCGCAGCCTGAGGCTACGGACGCACCCGCAGCTGACGCGCCGATATCCGACGGAATGCCGTTTAATGATGTGAAGCCTTCCGACTGGTTCTATGACGCGGTGAATTCGGCGTACGGCAAAGGCCTTGTAAACGGCGTGAGCGACACCGAGTTCGGCCCCGACATGACTATGACCCGCGGAATGCTTGTGACGATAATCGGACGCGCGGACGGATTCACGGAGTCGATTGGTGCTTTGCTGAGCGACGTTGATCCGAATGAATACTGTGCCCCGTATGTGGCCTGGGCCGCCGCGAACGGCATAGTGACAGGCTTTGAGGACGGCACATTCAGGCCCGACGAAAATGTGACAAGAGAGCAGACCGCGGCGATACTTTACAGATACGCGCAATATAAGGGCGGAGACGTGTCGCTCGGCGAGAGCGCGAACATGAGCTTCACCGATGCGGCGCAGATCAGCGAATACGCGGTGCCCGCGATGCAGTGGGCGTGCGGAGCGGGAATCATAAACGGTTATCCCGACGGCACTCTGGCTCCGGCCGCCTCAATAACAAGAGCCGAATTTGTGACAATGATAAGCAGGACCACTCTGCTGTAAATAAATTTATTTCAGGAGGAACTTATCTATGAAGAAAAAACTGATTGCGCTTATATTAAGCGCGGCAATGATTATCGGTACAATGCCCATTGTGGCGCCGGTATTCGCGGCGGACGACTATGCCACCCGCGGCGAGGTATGCGGCATGCTGCTCACCGCCGCGGACGACTACAACCCCGGCGTGCAAAAGACCGACATATTAAAGGGCTATGAGGACGGCCTGCTCCACGAGGATTGGAGCGTGACAAGAGCCGAGGCGCTTGTTATGCTGAAAAGGGCTTTCGGCGAGATCCCCGAGATCAAAGGCGCAAACAAGTACATGGCCTTCCCCGCCGAGACGTTCACCGACATTCCCGACTGGGCTCAGACCGAGCTTGCGGACGTGTTCGCCGCGGGCATAGTTGCGGGTAAATCCGAGGGCATATTCGCGCCCGACGACAACGTGACCAAAGACGAGATGCAGCTGTTTATTCAGCGCATGTACCGCGTATTCGGCACAAACCTCAAGGACGACTATTATCAGACAATTAATCACGACGCGCTCGACAGCGCCGTGATCCCGGATGGACAAAGCGTCACGGGCACCACACACGGCGATCAGGTCAGCGACCAGCTTAAAGCCGTTGTAAAGGAAGCGGATTCCTCAAACCCCGACAAAAGCTCAAAGGCGGGCAAGATCAAGACGATTTACGACAACTACATGAACAAAGAGGCCAGAAACGCGCAGGGCTATGAGCCTGTAAAGCCGTACCTCGACGAGATAGACGCGGTAAAGACCGTCTCTGACTTTATCGGCACCGAAGCGATCGATACTTTCATCCGTTTTCGGAATGAGATCGATCAAAAGGACTCGAGCCAATATATTAACACTTTCATCACTCCGTCGGTAAACACAAAGGATATGTATGAGGGAAAGGACGACAACCAAAAGCAGGCATATCTCAATTTTGCCGCGAAACTGTTCACCCTTATAGGCTACGGCGAGGCAGACGCCAAAGCCGCGGCCGACACGGTATTTGATTTTGAGACTCAAATAGCCGAGGCAAGCCTTTCGCTTATCGATACCTATGATATAAACAAAACATATAACATATACTCGCTTGATGAAATATCCGCGGAATTTAAAAACATTGACATTGAAAAGGTGTTTGAAGACAGCGGCTTTAAGCTCAAAGACAGATTTATGGTTTTCGATGTGGGCGCGATGAAAAAGACAGCCGAGCTGCTTGACGATAAAAATATCGACACCTTAAAGACTTACGCCAAATTCGCTCTGCTCGTCAATAACGTTCAATATCTGAGCGAGGATTTTGAAAACGCGGAAACCGAACTCAGTTCCGCGATCATGGGCACTCAGGGAACTCTTGATGAAGAGACGAAGGCCGTGAACTGCATAGACAGCCTTGTTCCTGACTATCTCGGCGAGCTGTACAGCGACAAATACGTTGACGAGAAAACCAAGACCGACCTGACCGAAATGATAAAGGGCATGATCGGGATCTATCGCGAAAGACTTGAAAACAACGACTGGATGAGTGAAGCCACAAGGCAGAAGGCGATAAAAAAGCTTGACACCATGGGCATAAAGGTCGCCTGCCCCGACGAGTACCCCGAGGTCGCCCTTGACTCAAAGGAGCTTAAGACCTACGCCGAGGGCGGAAGTCTCGTTGAAAATATGATAACAATAAGCGAGGCGAATGAAGAAGACATGATAGCCAGAGAAGGCACAGTGGTAGACCACAGTCAGTGGGTAGCGACTCCGCAGACGATAAACGCTTTCTATGATCCTTCATTTAATGATGTGACCATTTGCGCGGGATTTTTGCAGATGCCCGGAGTATACAGCACCGACGCCCCCTATGAGAGAAACCTGGGCGCGATAGGCATGGTCGTCGGCCACGAGATCAGTCACGCGTTTGACAAAAACGGCTCGCAGTATGACGAGAACGGAAACGCAGTGAACTGGTGGACGGATGAGGACGCGACAGCCTTTGACAAGCTGTGCCAAAGCGTTATAGATTTCTATGACGGATATGAGGCGGCGCCGGGAATTGCTATGAACGGAGAGCTGACTCTTACCGAAAACACCGCCGACATGGGCGGATTGTCGGTTGTGGCTGAGCTTGCGTCAAGGACCGAAAATTTTGACTATAAGGAAATGTTTGAAAGCTATGCTCACCTTCAGCTTTCAGCGGCGTATCGCGGTTATTTGCAAATGTGCGCGACGAGCGACGTCCACAGCCTGCCGAGCGTCCGCGTGAACAGACTGTTTGAGACCTGCGACAAATTCTTCGAGACCTACGGCATTACTGAAAACGACGGAATGTGGGTTGCTCCCGAGGACAGAGTAGCTATTTGGTAAAATAAGTTAAAACAGATCAATATAAACGAAGGATATATGCTTTCGCATATATCCTTCGTTATGTTTCTTTAAATAAAATTTCCAAAACTTTTTCCGCGGAGCGTCCGCGCAGGCAGTCCGGGTCGGACATGACCGCTTTGCTCCACCGGAACGTTTTGACGCCGTGCATGTATTCGGCGCCGCGGACGCAGAAGCCGAATTTTTCGCTCCATTCCGGCCAATATTTTTCCATGCAGCACTTCACTAACCGTGCCGCCGCGCTGTCCGTGCCGCGGGCCGAAGCTGCGCAGAGCTGCACTCCGGGCGGGCTCGAGTGCAGCAGGATCAGACTTCGGTCGGCGCACTGCCCAATCGCGATATAAACATGGCCGTTTCCCGACACAATATCCCCCGGCATAAAGCAGTAGGGATTTTTTATAACCGTGCCGAGCCCGAACCCGGCAAACAGCTCCGCTTGCTTGTCGGCAAGCGTGACATAATCTCCGCCGCCGAAATAATTGGTCATTACCCAGCCGACATAGCCGCTGCAGTCAAGGCCGCTCTCTTTTTTGAATTTGTGCTGTTTGAAATCATAATCCGCCCCGCTGTTTTTATAAAACCCGTACCATTTCGGGTTAAGGCCGATGCGGCCCAGATCGCCGCTTTCGTCCCAGCCTCCGCCCCAAACATACATAGTCCTGTGAGCGGGAATAAGCGCTGTTTTCAGAAAATCCGTCAAATTTTTTTGTTTCAAAAAAATCACTCCCGATAGTGATATATTCACTGTCGGGAGTGTGTGTGCGTATTATTTAATTTTGTCTGTCCTCAATGGCCATAATTTTGTCAACGCGTCTGCCATGGCGGCCGCCGAGGTGTTCCGCCTCAAGGTAAGCGCGGACGATCTCAAGAGCGAGGCCCGGGCCGGTGATCCTCTCTCCCAGACAGATTATGTGCGCGTCGTTGTGTTCCTTCGCCATTTTGGCCGAGAACACGTCGGTGACATGCGCGGCGCGGATGCCCTTCACCTTGTTCGCCGCGATCGATACGCCTATTCCGGTGCCGCAAACCAGAATTCCCTTGTCGCACTCGCCCGAGACAACGCTGTTTGCAACCGTCTCGGCAATGTCGGGATAATCCATGGGCACGCCGGGCTGAGTCCCGAAATCCTTGAACTCATAGCCGTTCTGCTTCAAAAACTCTTTTATTGCCTCTTTGAGGACAACGCCGCCGTGGTCGCTGCCTATCGCGATCATAATAAAAACCTCCCGATATATGATATATTTTTCCTGAAAAATATTATAGCACAAAAATCCCCTCCGCACAAGAGGGGATTTGCTTTTATCTTTTCAAAAAACGCTCGATATTCGCGTGAATTGCCGTCAGTTGCTTAACGAAGTCTATGGTCTCTTCATAGTCGTCGCGGCTCAGTTTAAGCTTTTTGGCGAGCGTGCGCATAAAAAGCCTCTCGCTCTCGTCATAAATGTTGTCCGACAGCATAAGACCGGCGATGTTCAGCATAATGATCTTGGTATCCGCCGTCGTGCATATTTCCGCGAGCCTTATGCACACCTCGTCAAAAGGCTTTTCGGGCGCGTACCTCACCTCGGTTATGCCCATTTCGCCGCAGTACTGCTTGATAAGCTCCTTTTCCGTGCGGTCAAAATCCTCGTTCGTCATCGCCGCGTGTATGCACAGATCAAGAAACGGCTGCCGCTGATCATCGGTTAATCTGTTTAAATACATAATCTTTTTCTCCTTTCCCAAACGCCTGAGCGGCGCCTGAACACTCATTTTTACTCGTTATTATTAATTATAAAATAAACGGCGCGCAAAAGCAACCGTTATTTGTAAAAATTTTAAATTTTTTGATTAAACAAAGAGCCGCCGGGATGTTTTTATACCTCCGCAGCTATATCTTTTAAGCCTTTAAAGATAACTCCTGTTATTGTTAATCTTCGAAAATAAATAAATTAATTTTTGTATAGATCGACACAAGTTGTTTTATGGTATCAAATATCTCGCTATAATCATCTTGGCTTAACCGAATTTTTTCCGTGAAGCGATTCATAAACTGCTCCTCAAAACGATCAAATTTATTATCTGCCAATATCAGAGAAATTAATTCAATGAGTATAATTTTGAGTTCGGTTTGAGAGCTGATTTCAAGCAAAGCATCAACTGCATCATCAACGGATTTATTTGCCTCGTATCTGACGTCAATATCCATTTCTTCACAAAATTGCTTAATTAAATGCTTTTCATCATCTGAAAAATTACCATCAACGTTTGCGGTGTGGACACATATATCAATGAACAAATTTTTCTGTTGTTCCGATAAATTGTTTAAATACATAATTTCACCCCTTATAATATATTATAATTTTAATTATTTTCTTCTATTATTTCCCCGAGAACCTTCAACATCTCCTCGTCTGACGGTAGATTAATATGTTCTCTGTGTTGAACCTCATCTTCGATAAAGTCAATAAATAAATTCCGTGCAAATTCTTGTCTGTCGCCGCTGGCATACATTTCTTTTAAAACCTTAGCGTCAAGAACATCACTAAGGCGGTCAACAACTATATTTACTTCTTTTTCATTAAGCAAATAATCCTGCGCGGCTACGGAAAACTCATCTTGAATTATCTTGACCATACAATCCGCATCATCCTCAATAAATGATCCCAACACAGCGTTTGACGCCTTTGATGCGGCTGTTCCGGCGAGAGCGGCACCAACCAATCCGCCTATCAATGTTCCAACAACAGGAATTACCGATCCGATTGCAGATCCCGCAATAAAACCTCCGCCTCCGGCTGCCACGGAAGCTGTTGTGCCAACGAAATTTTTGAACAGCTGTGCTCCGGAAATTTTTCCGCTGAAAATATTTACAACATCACTCGCCGAAAGCACCAAAATCGAGGCTGCTTCCGTAATAGCATTTGTTCGCAGTAATTTTGCCGCACTCTTAATAGCTGCATTTCCATAAATATTTACGCCCGATCTAAATGCGTTTGCAATAGCCGATGCAGCTTTAGGCCCCATCTGTTTTACGATTGCTTCTGAACCGTTTACCATGGCGCTGTTCAACCCCGCCTTTGCCAACTGTCCTGCTATTATCGCTGTGAGGAAGCTTGTTCCGGCAATTTTCAGACCGGAATATGCCGATGCTTTTAAGGCCACATCAAAATCATCACCGTTCCACACTGATGTAGCGAATGTCAAGACGGCGGTTATTCCAAAGGCATTCGCAGAAACAACGGCTCCGTTAACCGCGTCAAAAGTGATTGACTCCACAGTGCCGGCTTTGGCCACATTTTTTGCTTGATTGTAGGTAAATTTTCCTTTTTTAACAATGTTTTTTGCCTCGGATATATCGGAGACGCCATTTATTTCACCATTTTTAATACGGTTTTCCATTGCCGTTACCGCATCCTGAAACTTATCCGAAGGAACCTCGATTTTCATTGGTGTGCCATCGGGATTGTAATATCTGAATTTGCCGTCTTTAAAGCATTGTTGTATACATTTCGAACCGCTCGCGCAATATTTTGTTTGTATATTTACACCGTTAACAATTCTATCGGCGCCGTCCTTTATCGGTTTATTCGTTTTGGGATCGGTTTCATCCGCCACAAGCTTTGCGTTTTTCAGTGTAAGCTTGTCATAAATATGATTCATTTGCTCGGCTGCAAAACCGTGTCCTTTGTTTGTGTTAAACTTATCGGCGGTATAATTTGTTGATGTATTGCTTATGTTTGAAAAAACAACACCCGCCGTCTCTGTTCCTTTTAATCCGGAACTTGCTTCATAATTAATATCACTCTCGTTTTTGCCAATAAATTTGTCGGCATCGGTTTTATCCGATGTTTGCTTTATGTCATTGACCACAGTGGAAAGAAATTCATATATGTTTTTCTTGCTAAACATAGGGTGATCTATAGTATGTATTTTACCGTCATAATCGATGATTTTTAAAATTGAGTTTCCATATCTTAGTTGGTCAATATCATTATAATTAACGCAAAATGATCTTTCGGAATTTTTGGGGGATTTTACAAATATTTTATCTTTTGTAAAAAATATTCCTTCCGAAACCGAGACCCAATCGCAAAGCAGCGCTATTATATCTTCAGGTTTCTCATCTCGCAACGTTCCTTTGACGACACTGTTGAAAGCATCACTGTCAAAACTTGAGTTATAAGAAAATCCTACGGACGGAGATGACCATAAAGTAGTTTTTATTAAAAAATGCTTTTTCCTATGTATATCATAAATTATTTTGTCATAATTATTTGAATGCAATTTTATCATCCTTTCACGTGTCGAATTAATAACATATTATAATTATACCATTGTTCGTCAAAAAAGTCAACTGTAAATCGTTAATATTTTTTCTTGATATATTATACAATAATAGGATAATAAACAAAAATGAGGGATGCGCATGAACAGCGGAGATGCGGTTGCGAAAAGGATCATCTCTTTGTGCGAGCAAAACAAAATAACGCCCAACAAGCTTTGCACCGTTGCCGGCATAACCCAATCCACGATAAACAGCATTATAAACACCGGCAGCAACAACCCGACCGTTTCGACCGTCAAGAAGATCTGCGACGGTCTTAACATCACGCTCGCCGATTTTTTTGACGACTCTGTTTTCACCGACCTTGATCAGGAGGTAAAGTAGAGAGCCGCGGAGGTTTTTTGACCTCCGCGGTATGGAAATTAATCAGACCCGATCCCGTAATTCACAAAGGAGCCGGGCCGCGGCTTGCGGTCAAGCCGCAGACAGGGCGGTTTTAAACAAACAGCCGTGCCATAATATGATTATAGCACGGCTTATTTCTGTATTGTTCATCTGTCGGGTGAATTTTTAAAAAAATTTTTAATTAAACGGTGTTAATTCGGCCTTTGTCAATTTGATTTTGCTCACTTTTCCTCCGCTGCATCGAAAGGCCCTGTCATCGTAAACAATATCGGTCGTTTCCTTGATAACGTCAGACTCTCCTACATTAATGCCGGATGATATTTGATCGTTTCCCAAAACCGTTCCGTTTCCGTCAAGAAACTCAAACGTGAGCACAGCCCTTCCGGACGCAATTTCCGGATTGTTCTGGGTTATTTTGGCATATATATTCAAATAATATCTGTTTAATGATGTGTAGGGCTGAATTCTGACAGATGAAACACCGATCGGAAAGGTACTGTCATTAAATTCGGATGTGTCGATTTCAATGGTACTGGCCGAATTTTCAAAAACCGAGTCCGGCATTATCGGCAAAATAATATCGTCCAACATATCGGGCAGATTTCTTATGACGCCGTATGCGCATATTGCGACAATAATAATTGCACAAGTTTTCCAAAACATGGAAAACTTGCTCCTTTTGCGCTTTTTTGCCGGAAATTCTCCCAAAAGCGCCCGCCTCAGCTCATCCGCAGAGGAAAAGCGCATCGCCGGATCCACGTTCATGCATTTTTTGATTATCGGCTTCAGCGCGCCGTTATATCCGTTGAGAGACTGTTCGTCTATGCCTCCGGTAAGAAGTCTGAGCATCGTCACGCCGACATTATAAATATCCGAGGCGAAGTCCGTCTGGCCAAATCCGAACTGCTCGGGCGGCGCGTAACCTTTGGTGCCGAGTATTCTTGTGTCTCCGCCCTTGCCCTCTTTATAGACGCGCGCAGTCCCGTAGTCGATTATTTTTATATTGCCGTCGTTGGTCATGATTATGTTTGAGGGTTTTATATCCCTGTGGATTATGTTCCGTTTATGCAGCTCGCCCAAGGCGAGGCAGAGCGAAACGCCGATCCGGCGGACCTCGTTCTCGGTCATAAGCCGATCGGGCGGCAGCGCGGTACCCTCAACATACTCCATAACGACCATGTTGTCCCGCGTGTCGACCTCATAAATTCGCGCCAAATTCGGATGGTTTATATCAAGAAATGAAAGATACGGCTCGGCTTCACCTTTTATTATCTTTTTTATTACGCATAAGCGTTTGTTTGCCTCGTCATAAGCGAGCTCCAGTTCCGAATTTGGCGTGGATGTGAGCGAGACGATTATCTTGTATTTTTTCAAAATGACACCTCCCCTTTCGACAAAAACGCTTGAATTATTTATAAAATTATGTTAACATAAATTTACAGATTTATCAAGAGGAGTGATAAACATGAATAAATCCACGGACGAGCTTAAAAACGAGCTTGTCGAAGCCGACGAAATCGACAAATATTTTGATCGGAACCAAGACGAGACCATTGACAAAAGCAAAGAGTTTTTAAGAAATTATTTTGAAATCCTCATGAAAGAAAAAGGCGTAACCAAGGCCGAGCTGTTAGAGCGCTGCAACCTTCCCCGCAGCGGATACGCCAATCTTAACGGCAGCAAAAAAGCGAGCCGCGACAGGATCATAAGCTACGCCTTAGCGCTTGGACTTGATCTTGACGAAACCCAAAGACTGCTGCAGCTTAATGACAACGGCAGCCTTTATGCCCGGGACCGCCGCGACGTGATAATCATATATTCTATTTTCAGGCATAAAAACATCGACGAGATCAACGATCTGCTTGAAAGGTATGGCTTTGAGTGTCTGAATTCAAAAGAGATGGAAAAACTGAAATAACGCGCTTGTAAAAATGCACAAAAATCTTTTTTGATTTTTGTGCATTTTTATCCCGTGTGTAGATATTGTGAAAATCAAAACAAAGTTTCCACAATTTGTTTGACACTGCCGTTTATTTGCGGTAAAATAACGTGGAATAAATGTATGCAATCAAACAAGGAGGTTATAGCATGGCGGAATTCACGAAATGCAACAACGAAAAAGTAAATACATGGCTCCGGGCTCAGATCGACCTCTGCCGCCCCGACAAAGTTGTCTGGATCGACGGCAGCGAGGCTCAGCTTGAGGCTCTCCGCGCCGAGGCTGTCGCCACCGGCGAGATGATAAAGCTCAACCAGGAAAAGCTTCCCGGCTGCTACTACCACAGAACAGCCGAGAACGACGTCGCCCGCGTTGAGGACAGGACCTATATCTGCACACCCACAGAGGAGGAAGCAGGCCCTATCAACAACTGGATGGCTCCCGACGAGATGTACGCGAAGCTCAACAAACTCTATGACGGCTCAATGGAAGGCAGAACAATGTACGTCATTCCTTATTCCATGGGCCCGGTCGGCTCGCCTTTCTCGAAGATAGGAATTGAGCTCACGGACAGCATTTATGTTGTTTTAAACATGGACATCATGACAAGAGTCGGAAACAAGGTTATGGAGGCTCTCGGCGAGGACGGCGATTTTGTAAAGTGCCTGCACGCAAAGAGAGACGTTAATCCCGACGAGAGATATATCGTGCACTTCCCGCAGGACGACACGATCATGTCGGTCAACTCGGCATACGGCGGCAACGTTCTGCTCGGCAAAAAGTGCTTTGCGCTGAGAATTGCCTCGTATTTAGGCAAAAAAGAGGGCTGGATGGCGGAGCATATGCTTATACTCGGCCTTGAAAATCCCGAGGGCGAGGTAAAGTATGTCGCAGCCGCGTTCCCCAGCGCCTGCGGAAAGACAAATCTCGCGATGCTGATCCCGCCCGAGTATCTGAAGAAAAAGGGCTATAAGGTCTGGACCGTCGGCGATGATATCGCGTGGCTGAGGATCAACCCCGAGGACGGCAGACTCTACGCGATCAATCCCGAGTCGGGATTTTTCGGCGTGGCTCCCGGAACAAGCGAGAAGACCAACTTCAACGCGCTTGAGTCGACCAAGAAGAACACAATATTCACAAATGTCGCGATAAACAACGACGATATGACTGTATGGTGGGAGGGTCTTGACAAGAACCCGCCCAAGAACTGCACCAACTGGCTCGGCGAAAAGGTCGACGGCACGACCTACGAGGGCAATCTGGCGCACCCCAATTCGAGATTTACCGCTCCGGCGAAGAACTGCCCCTGCATTTCGCCCGAGTTTGAAAACCCGCAGGGTGTTCCGATCTCGGCCATTATCTTCGGCGGCCGCCGCGCAAAGACGGCTCCGCTGGTATATCAGGCGCGCGACTGGAAGCACGGCGTTTTCGTCGGCGCGACAATGGCCTCCGAGACAACAGCCGCCGCGGCAGGCGCGGTCGGCGTTGTAAGACGCGACCCCATGGCCATGAAGCCGTTTGTGGGCTACAACATGGCGGACTACTTCGCGCACTGGATTGAGATGGGCGAGAAGCTCGGCGACAAGGCTCCCGAGATCTTCCATGTCAACTGGTTCAAGAAGGACGACGAGGGCAATTTCATGTGGCCCGGCTTCGGCGACAACATGAGAGTCCTGCTTTGGATCCTCGATAGAGTTTCCGGCAAGGCTGACGCGCACGACAGCGAGATAGGCCTGCTGCCTACCGCGTCGGACATCGACACCACAGGTCTTGACATGTCCGCCGAGGACCTTGACGCGCTGCTCAGCGTTGACAAGGAAGCATGGAAAGAGGACGTTGAGAACATCAAGGAATACTTCGCTCAGTTCGGCGACAGACTGCCCGCCGATATCAAGCATCAGCTTGAGGTGCTCGACGGCAATTTGAACGGTTAAACAAGTTACCAACGCCTTAAAATATTAATAATTCATCAGTCCCGCGTTTTTTAAAACACGCGGGACTGTGTTTTAAATGGCTCCCGAAAACGCTTGCGTTTTTGGGAAAAAGAAGCAAACCCGAAGCGATGAGCAAAGACTGCCTGCAGGCTTTGCGATAAGCGCAGGAATTTGCACCGCCGCGGAGCTGTGTTTTCGGCGCAAAAAGACCGCGGCACAGCCGCGGTCTTTCTTTTTAAGTACAAATTAAACTATGCGGACGGAGCGTCAACGGGACATACGTTTGCGCAGTTACCGCACTCGATGCACTCGTCAGCGTTTATCTCATACTTCGCATCACCCTCCGCTATGCAGGAAACGGGGCACTCGCTCGCGCAAACACCACACTTGATGCAGTCATCACTGATTTGATAAGCCATTATGTTCACCTCGCTATTTAAAATTTCATTCAAAACTACTCTTGCATTATATAGCATATAAGCGGTTTTGTCAAGTTCAAATTCACCGTTTTCGCGAATTTAACTTATTTTTACAAATTATTTATCGCGTCCTCGATCGAAATGTCCGACTGGCGGCTGAATTTGTCAACCTCGATCTTGTTTTTCGGGCCGTGTGTCAGGCAGCCCGCGCCGCCGACGCAGCCGCCCACGCAGGCCATTCCCTCGATGAAGTTGACTCCGCCGATACCCTTTGACGCCTTAAGCAGCGCGGTACGGCACTCCTCGATCCCGTCGCACGAGACCGCGTTGAGCACAAAATCGCCCTCGCCCTGCTCCTTGAGCGCCTCGCTGACCGCCTCGGCCAGACCGCCGCAGCGGGCGAATATCCTGCCGAACGGCGACGCGCCGCCGAACATGTCGGAATCGACGTCGGTCTCCTCAAGCTCCGAAATGTCAATATCCCTCGCGTCAAACAGCGCCTGAAGCTCCTCAAACGTGAGCGCGCTGTCAACATAATCCTTGTTCTCATCAAGGCGTATCTCGGCCTTCTTTGCGGTGCACGGGCCGATAAACACGACCTTGGCCTCCGGGTCGCGCTCTTTTATCAGCATTGAGATCGCGACCATTGGCGACGGATTGTGCGAAATATTGTTTTTAAGCTGCGGGAAATTTTTCTTCACAAAATCCACAAATGCCGGGCAGCACGAGCTGGTCAGAAAACCCGTCTCGGCGAGTTCTTTGGCCTCGTAATACGCGACGATGTCGGCGCCCAGAGCGGCCTCCACAACATCGTCAAAGCCGAGCTTTTTAATTCCGGTAACAACCTGGCCAAGCTTTACGTTGTTATACGAGAACTGTCCCGAGATCGACGGCGCGATTACCGCGTAGAGACGGCCTTTGTCCCGCTTTTCGGTTCCGCGCTCCTTTAGCATGTTCACGACCTCGATTATGTATGACTTGTCGGTGATCGCTCCCCACGGGCACTGATAAACGCAGGCGCCGCAGTTGATGCATTTGCTTATGTCGATCTGCGCAGCGTGCTCGGCGTTCATGCTTATCGCCTTGACCTTGCAGGCCTTGACGCACGGGCGCTCAACGTTCATGATCGCGCTGTAGGGGCAGACCTTGGCGCACATGCCGCAGTTGACGCATTTTTCCTTGTCGATATGCGCCTTTTGGTTCTCGTCAAAGGTGATCGCGCCGCGCTTGCACACGTCCTCGCAGCGGTGGGCGAGGCAGCCGCGGCACATATGCGTTACCTCATATCCGTCCATCGGACACTCGTCGCAGGCGATGTCAAGGACCTCGATTATGTTGTCGATCTCCTTGTGGCCGCCGCCCGCGAGACCGATACGCTCGTTGACGATCGCTCTCTCCTTGTAGATGCAGCAGCGCATCGTTGCCTTGTTCTTGACAATCTGCTTGGCGATCTCGTTGAAACTGCCGGTCAGCGTGTCGTCATAGGCGTGGCGCGCGACCTCGCGCAGAACTTTATATTTTAAATACTGGACCTTAGTGTCAAACTTTCTCTGAGCCGCTTTGTTATCCATAATATTCTCCTCCGCGTATCAATTAATTCGGCGCGTGGCAATTCAGCGCCTTTTATACATTTCAATTATATAGGATAGACTCCCCGTTGTCAATCAATTAACAAGTAGAATTTTACCCCGCTAAATTGGAGATTTTGAACAAGAGCAAATCTATTTCTTGACAAACGCGTAAAAAGACTGTATAATGAATAAGTTGTATCGGGGTTTGGCGCAGTTTGGCAGCGCACTTGGTTTGGGACCAAGGGGCCGCAGGTTCAAATCCTGTAACCCCGACCAAAAACTCGAATTAAGCCTTTTGGCTTAATTCGAGTTTTTACTTACAGATTTAAAAATTCAGACGCGGTCATCGGTTTCGGCTTTTCAATTTCCAATTCAAGAAAATCCTTATCTCCGGTCAGTATAATATCAACGCCGGCCCGCGCCGCGGCGCGGAGAATAGGCCTGTCTTTAATATCGCGCAAATTATGCTCACATTTATATTTTTCGTCCGGGACATCAATTAACTCAAGCGCAGTCAGCGCAACGGCCAAAAAATCGTTAAGCAAATTGATTTTTGATGGAAACTTCCTGTTCCATACTCTGCGCAATTCTTCTATATTTTGCTCGCATATAACGCCGCGGTACGGATGCGAAACGGCTTTCATATACGCCCGATACGGTGTGCCCTTGTCCGACAAAGCGGCTGAAATAAGAATATTGGTGTCAATCAGAACTTTCATACGCCCTCATCATCCGCTCTCATAGCGCTTATAAGAGCGTTAATGTCATCATCGGTTTCAAGACCGGATTTTTTTGCCTCGCCTTTCATTCCGGCGTTTAAAATCTTCATCGCGTATACAGCGGAATTCATGAGAATAACCTGACCGTTTTCGTATACAAGAGTGACTCTGTCGCCGGAGGTTATTTTCAGCGCGTCGCGTATATCTTTGGGCAGCGTGATCTGTCCTTTTGCCATAACTTTGGCGCTGTCAACTATAACAGAATTCATATTAAAACCGCCTTTCAACAAATAAGTAGGGATTTCCCTACTTATATTTTATCACAATTATTATATTTATGCAAGCAAATTTTATAAAAATATTATTTTCCCAAAACAGCAAAAAGCAGTCAAAAAGCCCGGGGAAGTTCCCCGGACTTTTGTCTGCTGAATTAATCCAGATAAAGATGCCTGGGCAGACCGTCAACCATAAACGGGATAAGCTCGCCGATTATCAGCGGGCGGCAGTATGTGATGAACTCATCGGAAACATATGTGCCGTCGTTGATTATCCACTCGTCGGGAACAACCTTCTCGATATTGGCGATCTTGTTAACGTCGTATGTCGAGGTCGTAATGTTGTAGGGCTCATTCGAGGTCCTTGTGAAGATTATCATCTTGCCGGTCTCGCCGTTAAAGGCCGCCTGAGCCGCCTCGCTGCCCGCCATGAACGCCTCGGTTATGTCGCGTCTTGAAACGATGTGCGAAGCGCAGCGCTGCAGGGTGCTGAACACAATTCCTCTCGACTTGATGCCGAGCTTCGCGCCTACAAGGTCTGCAAGGTAAAGCGCCGTGCCGCCCAGCGACTTGTGGCCGAAGGAGTCCTCAAACGTCGCCTGCTTGTTGTCCTCGCAGACGTACTTGCCGTTGGCCAGCTTGATGCCCTCGGAAACCGCGATAATAACGGCGGTCTTTTTGGCCTTTATCTCTTTTACCTTCTCAATGAACTTGTCATAGTCAAACTCAACCTCGGGCAGATAGATAAGATCGGGGCCGCAGCAGTCCTCAGCCCTCGAAAGCGCGGCAGCCGCCGTGAGCCAGCCCGCGTTTCTGCCCATGATCTCAACGATCGTCACGGACTCGGTCGGATATGTGTTGACATCGCGTATGATCTCCTTCATAGCCGAGGCTATGTATTTCGCCGCGCTGCCGTAGCCCGGCGTGTGGTCGGTTACCGCAAGGTCGTTGTCGATCGTCTTGGGAACGCCCATAAACTTAATGTCGCTGCCGATCGTCTCAGCGTAGTTCGAGAGCTTCTTTATCGTGTCCATCGAGTCGTTGCCGCCGATATAGAAGAAATACTTAATTCCGAGCTCGTTCATGTTGTTGAACAGCAGGCTGTAGGTGGACTCGCTCTCCTCAACGGTGGGCAGCTTAAAACGGCAGGTGCCCAGAAACGACGAGGGAGTCCTCTTTAAAAGCTCAATGTCCAGCTCATTCTTAACATAGTCGGACATGTCTATCACCTTTTTGTTGAGGAAGCCCTCAATACCGTTGCGCATGCCGTATATCTTCTCAACACCCGCGTCTTTAGCGGCCTTGAAAACACCGACAAGGCTGGAGTTTATAACCGATGTGGGGCCTCCGGACTGACCGACAACTACATTTCCTTTTACCAAAATAATCGCTCCTTTCAAATTATATCCCGCGCATAAAACGGGAATAAGCCCTGATTTCCGTAAAATTAGGCTTTTTTAATAAAATTTTTAATTTACACATTAAATAAATATATGATTTCCACAAATTATTATATCAAATCCCCGATAATAATTCAATGCTTTTTTTATAAAAAATTCACGCTAAAAATTGGTAAAAAACACAATAAAATTTTTCCGTGTTTAATTTTATTGATACAGAGAAAAATAAATGTTGAAAATATAATATTGTTTTGAAGGAGAGATAAAAATGAAATCGGGCAGAAACGACAACACATGGATCGACAACACAAAGTCGAATATCAAAAACAAAAACAAAAATCCGAAAAGCGGAAAAATCGAGGATATAGAAGGCAAATTCGAGATGGGCAGCGCCTCTTCGGCGACTGACTGCACGGGGGTCCAGCAGCAGGCGATAATGACCCACGACGAACAGGAAAATCTGAAGGAAGTCTATGACTTCGGCCCGCCCGAGATATAGAAAAACCGCCCCGCGGGGCAATGTCATTAAGTTAAGAAAGACTAATAATGATTAAGTAGTATACAGGGAGAGTGAAAATTGCGATTTCACTC
>CANQKC010000010.1 GCA_947624305.1 uncultured Monoglobus sp.
TTCATCTGTCTTTTTTACTATCTAAAAATTTTTTATTATTTCTTATTTTTTCTCTTGACTTTTAATAGTTAGTCTACTACTTTCCTTAAATAATACCACAACGCCGCCGCATTGTCAAAATTATTAACGAATTGTAAACATTAAAAAATTCCTCCGGTTTTTAATGTTTTTTTAAGGAAAGGGGTTTAGAATAATTTTGACAAAAGGAGGAAAGCAAATGGCGATTGAAATTTTCAACCGATATGAGCATAAATATCTGCTGGACAGAGAGACCTATGAAAAGGTGATACCGATAATCGAGCGGCACATGGAGCTTGACGCGTACAACGAGGGCCGCAAGCCCTACACCATCGCCAACATATACTATGACACCGGCGACGATTATCTTATCCGCCACTCGCTCGAGAGTCCCGAATATAAGGAAAAGCTGCGGCTGCGCTCTTACGGCGTGCCCGACAAAAAATCCACGGTCTTTCTTGAGATCAAGAAAAAGTACCGCGGGCTTGTCAACAAGCGCCGCACCATGCTAAAGCTTGACGAGGCCTATGACTTTGTAAAGACCGGAGACGAGCCCGAACCGCGGGAATACATGAACAAGCAGGTCATGGACGAGATAAACTACTTTCTGCACGTTTATGATTTAAAGCCGAAGGTGTATCTGGCGTATGACCGCATCGCGTATTTTGAAAAGGACAATCCCGACCTTCGCATCTCGTTTGACAAAAACATCCGCTCGCGGCGTTACGACGTTCATCTTGAGGACGGGGACTACGGGAAAAAACTGCTCGGCGGCGACATGTATCTTATGGAGATAAAGACCGCGAAGGCAAAGCCGCTCTGGCTGACGCATATGCTCAGCGAGCTTGGCATAAAGCGGGTCAAGTTCTCAAAATACGGCACCGAGTTCAAAAACATGATAAAAAAACGCGCGGCCCGCGCCGCGGCGCTGTGATAACAAAAAAGGAGATTTCAAATGGACAATATATTCAACAACATACTCGCGAACGTTTCCGACAATTTGTCGGTCACGTCGGCGATAATCACAATGGCCGTGGCTGTGGCGTTCGGCGCGGTTATCGCGTTTACCTATTACAAGACCCAGAACGAGGATTATTATCAGCGGAGCCTCGCGATAACGCTGCTTATGCTGCCCGTTATTCTTTCGGTGATAATCCTGTTCATCGGCAGCAACATAGCGCGGGCGTTCAGCCTCGCGGGAACGCTTTCGATAATCCGCTTCAGGAGCGCGCCCGGCGACCCCAAGGACATAGGCTTTATATTTTTTGACATTGCCGCGGGCCTCGCCTGCGGAGTCGGGCTCTACGCCTACGGCGCGATTTTCGTGATCGTTCTGTGCCTCGTTATTATCGCGGCCGAAAAATGGGGGCTGTTCGAGAAGCGCACCGTGCGCAAGCACCTTAAGATCACAATACCCGAGGACTTAAACTACGAGCATGCCTTTGACGAAATTCTTAAAAAACACACCAAAAAATACACGCTCGATAAGATCCACACCACCGACCTCGGCTCACTGTTCGAGCTTTGCTATACCGTGACAATGCTGAGCGGTCAGGACGAGCAGGAATTTTTAAACGAGCTTCGCTGCCGAAACGGAAACCTGAGCATAATTCTCTCGGCCGCCCCGAGCGCGGCGCAGTACTGAAAACAAGGAGGAACATTCATATGAGAAAAATATTCTCGATAATACTTTGCGTGATGATAAGCCTCAGCTGCTCCGCCTGCAGCGCGGCGGACAGCGAGGCATGGAAAAACAACACCGGAAAAATCGATCTTAATTCCATGACCGTAAGCGGCTCGGGCGTCAGCGCCTCAAACGACACGGTCACAATAACCAAGGGCGGCGACTTTGAGGTAAGCGGAACCTTGAGCGACGGCATGATCTATATTAATTCCGACGACAAAGTAAAGCTCCGCCTCTCGGGAGCGTCGATCACAAACAATGACGGCCCCGCGATATATTTTGACAACGCGGAGAAGGCGTTTATCACTATCACCGAGGGCACAGAGAACACATTGACCGACGGCAAGACGTACAGCGACGAAAACGCCGACGGCGCGCTGTTTTCAAACGACGACCTTGAGATCAAGGGCGGCGGAAAGCTCACGATCAGCGGAAACTATAAGCACGGAATAGCGGGCGACGACGATGTTGCGATAGAAAACGGAACGATTACGATAACCTCATACGAGCACGGAATTAAGGCCAACGACAAACTTTGGGTCTCGGGCGGAGAGATCACGGCGGTCTCGGAAACCGGAAAACCTATGAAAGCGGGCGTGGAGGTCCTGATAGACGGTGGAACGCTGAACCTCACCTCGACGCAGAGCGAGGGTATTGAAAGCAAGGGCACGCTCACCATAAACGGCGGCGAGATAAACTTGACCGCCGCGGACGACGGAATTAACACCGGAATGGAAAACACCACCGAGAACGGAAACGGCGCGGAGCCGCAAATGCAGGGCGGTCAGCCGCCCGAGATGAACGGTCAGGCGCAAAGCAATGCGCAGCAGCCGCAGGGCGGTTTTGAGCCCGGACAGACGCCTCAAATGCTCGACGGACAGATGCCTCCCGAGATGAACGGTCAGATGCCCGATGGACAGGTGCCGCCCGAGATGAGCGGTCAAGTGCCCGACGGACAGACACCTCCTGAAATGAACGGAGATATGCCGCGGGCAAGCTTTGAGCCCGGCCAGCGGCACAGAGGCATGCGCGGCGGAGGCCCCGAAGGAATGATTGACGAGGAAACCGCGGCGGCCCACGCCATAACGATAAACGGCGGAAAGATATATGTCAACGCGGGCGGCGACGGGATCGACTCAAACGGAAATCTGACGATAAACGGCGGAGAGCTTACGATCGACGGCCCGACAAACGCGGGCAACGGCTCGCTTGACGCACAGGGAACCTTCGCCTTAAACGGCGGAACCGTTATCGCGGCCTCGGCTGCGGGAATGAACCAGAACCCGTCGGTCTGCGAAAATCAGTCCTACGCCGCGATAAATCTCAGCGCGTCTCAAACAGCGGGCACCGAGATCTCGATCCGCGAGACGGCCTCGGGCAATGAGATCATGAAATACGCGCCCTCAAAGGCGTATCAGACGCTGATATACTCATCCGACAAGCTCAAAGCCGGCACCGAATACGCGGTATATGTCGGCGGCGAACAGGCCGAGACCTTCACCGCGCAAAGCGGTGTCAACCAAATCGGAACGGCGGCCTTCGGAATGTTCGGCGGCCGCGGTTTCGGCGGCCGGGGAATGCGCGATTTAAACCAAGAGATCACGGTGTTCGTAAACGGCAGCCGCGTTAATTTTCAAACGGCTCCGGTGACGCGGAACGACACGACCCTGGTGGGCTTCCGCGCGATACTCGAGGCGCTGGGCGCCTCGGTGACATGGGATGACGCGTCGCAGACCGCGACAGCCGAAAAGGACGGCACGGTCATAACCATGACGATCGGCTCGACCACGGCGACGATAAACGGCGAGCCCGCGGAAATGCTCGCCGCGCCGGAGCTTATAAACGACAGCACTCTGATCCCCGTTCGGTTCATCTCCGAGAACCTCGGAATGACGGTCGATTGGGACGAGCAGCTTAAACAGATAAATATATATTAATTACTATAACCCTCCCATAATGTTAAAAACGGCTGAGCGAGTTGACGCTCAGCCGTTTTTATTCTCTTTTTATTTAAGCCGTTTTAAGATTTCAAGCACATAGTTCCATGTGCGCTGCACAGAGGCCACGTCCATTCTCTCGTTCGGGGTGTGGATGTCCTTCATGTCGGGGCCCATCGAAACGCAGTCGAGCCCGGGCAGCTTGCCCGCGAACAGACCGCACTCGACGCCCGCGTGAAGCGCCTCGACCTTCGGCTCTCTGCCGTACTGCTCTTTAAACACCTCAACCATGAGCTCGCGCAGCATTGAGTCCTGCTTATATTCCCAGGCGGGATAGTCGCCGATAAACTCCACGGTTCCGCCCAAAAGCTCCATAAGATTGCTCAAGCGTCCGCAAAGCTCTTCCTTTTCGGTGCCGACGCTGCTGCGAACCGCGAAGCGCATAACCGCCTTGTCATCCTCGGTCTCCAAAACTCCCATATTGAGCGACGTCTGCACGAGGCCCGGAATGTCAAGGCTCATTCTCTGAATTCCGCCCGGCAGATTGACAAGCGCGGCGATAAGCCGCTTTTTGCCGTCCGGAGCCATAACGTCGAAGCTGCCCGTTTTTCCCGCTTCAGCCGTAAGCGACAGCTCGGGGTCGGACAGGTGGTATTCGTCCTTGAATATCTTGTCAAATTTCTCGGCAAAAGCCGTGATCTTCGGAACGTCAGCCGCGCCGACCACGATCTTCGCCTCGGACGCCCTGGGTATCGCGTTGTCCTTGAGTCCGCCGTCAGCCGAAACAAGCTTATAATCCGCGATCTTCGCGAGCTCGTTCAAAGCTCTGCCCAAAAGGCGGTTGGAATTCGCGCGCTCCTTGTTTATCTCAACGCCCGAATGGCCGCCCGTGAGACCGTCGATCTTAAGGCTGATCTCAACGCCCTCGGCACTCTCACGCTCGATCGGAAGAGTGCAGATCGCGCTCGTGCCGCCCGCGCAGCTCACAAGCAGAACACCCTCGTCCTCGGAGTCAAGATTGAGCATGATCCTCGATTTTAAGGGCGAGCAGTCAAGATCGGCCGCGCCGAACATTCCTGTTTCCTCATCGACCGTGAACACTGCCTCAAGCGGCGGGTGCGGGATGTCGTCGGAGTCCAAAATCGCGAGAGCGAAGGCTACCGCTATGCCGTCGTCGCCGCCCAATGTGGTCCCGTCGGCCGAGATAACGCCGTTCTCAAGTCTGAGGCGCAGGCCGTCCTTTTCAAAGTCAATGTCGCAGCCCGCTTCCTTTTCGCACACCATGTCCATATGGCCCTGGAGCATGACCGGAGCCGAGTCCTCATAGCCCGCGGTGCCGTCCTTCCAGATTATAACATTGTTTGTGCCGTCCTGTATATATTTAAGGCCGCGCTCTTTTGCAAACCCGGCGCAATAATCGCTGATTTGCTTTGTGTTGCCCGAACCGTGGGGTATGGCGCAGATCTCCTCGAAATATTTAAAAACCTTTTTGGGCTCTATGCCCGATAATACCGGCATTTTGTTCACCTCTTAAAAATTATTTTGCTTTTTTGCGATAGACGCGCTTGTCCGCGTCAACGGGCTCGATCAGACCGTCCTTCTGCATAACGTCGATCAGAGCGGCAGTGAATTCCTTGTCGCCCTGAACCACCGCGCTGTTGCGGCTGAACGCCTCCGAGGCGGTAATTCCGTCAACCAGCTTGCGCATTTGCCGCTCGGTGATCGTGTCGTTTGACTTAAGGTAGCGCATGACCTTGTCAGCCGCCTTTGAGAACAGCATTTTACTCAGGTTCTCCTTCTGAAAATACGCCTTGCGCATTCCCCAGACCACCAGAACCGCGGTAGCTGCGGCGAACATCAGAATTCCAAATCCCGCGATAAGAAACCTCATGACTTCGCCCCTTTCTTTTTGCCCCGGGGCATCGTTATAAAGCCGTTTGTCTGAAGCGTCGCCAGATAAGTGACAACGCGGTCGAGCATACGGTCTTTTTCCTTCGGGAACTCGCTTTCCATTGCGCGTATTATATCCATGACGGTGTTTTTGCCGTCAATGTTTTTCCAGACAACGCTGCCGTATTTGTCAAGAGCGATGTGGCTCACGCGGGGCTTTTTGAAAAGCTTTTGCGCTATCGTATTGTAAAAGCCCTTGTTTTCCATGTCGATCTCGACCATGCCGTCGTCCTTGACCCGCCAAGGCCGTTCCGACCCGCGGGTCGGAACGGCGTCAAAGTAATTGGCGGATACCTTTTTCTTTTTTGCCATAGTATTTTATTTAGCCTTCTTCTTAAATCCGAACATGAACTTGATCATAATCGCGCAGAGCAGCACGAAGAATACCACTCCGCCCCAGTTGCCGAGTATGCCGCCCATGTCAAGATCAAGGCCGACAACCGCGAACACCGCGAGCAGTATTCCGACAAGTCCCTCGCCGGCGATCATACCGGACGAGAACAGAACTCCGTCGTTGATGATCTCGCCGCGGCGCTCCTCGCTCTTGCACTTGCGCTTCTCTGCCCAGAGACGGATAAGGCCGCCGACCATGATAGGCGTGGACAGATGTATCGGCAGATAAAGGCCGATAGCGAACGGAAGAACGGGGATACCAACGATCTCAACAGCGATAGCGATAAACACGCCCGTGAACACAAGTCCCCAAGGCAGGTTGCCGCCCATAACGCCCTCAACTACCATCTTCATCAGCGTGGCCTGAGGCGCGGGGATCTGGCTCGAACCATAGCTCCACGCGGCGTTGAGCAGATACAGAACGCCCGCGATCGCGAGGCCCGCCGCAACGGCGCCGATGAGCTCGCCTATCTGCTGATAGAACGGCGTCGCGCCGACTATGTAACCGGTCTTGAGGTCCTGAGACGTATCGCCGGCCATGGCGGCGACGATACAGATAACGGTGCCTATGCAGATCGCTGTCGTCATGCCGCCTATGCCCGTGTTGCCCGTGGCCTTAAGCAGCACCGTTGAGATCAGCAGTGTGGCTATCGCCATACCCGAAACAGGGTTGTTCGACGAGCCGACCAAGCCGACCATTCTTGACGAAACGGTCGCGAAGAAGAAACCGAATACAACAACTATAACGGCTGCCAGCAGGCTGATCGGAACGCTGGGGATGAGCCAGAGCAGGATCGCGATAACAAGCGCGCCGATCATAGCGACCGGAAGAGATATTGTGCGCTCGGTACGCGAAACGCCGCCGCTGTGGCCGAAGCCCTTCATCGCCTTTGCGAATGTCGAAACGATCAGAGGCAGCGACTTGATGAGGCTCAGTATGCCTCCTGCCGCGACGGCTCCGGCGCCTATGTAGCGCACAAAGCTGCCCCACAGATCCCATGTCTCAAGCTGATTAAAAGGCGCTTCGGCGGGATACATTACCGCGTCGCCTCCAACAAGCACAAGCATGGGCATAATAACGAACCAGCCCAAAACCGCGCCGCCGAGCATGTATGACGCGACTCTCGCGCCGCAGATGTAGCCGACGCCGACCAGAGCGGGCAGAACGTCCATTCCTATGCCCGAACCGGGATAGGCCTTGATCGACCAATCGACCTCACTGGGGAACAGGCAGAGACCGTCGGCGATGAACTTGTAAACCGCCGCGATACCGAGACCCGAGAACACCAGCTTTGATTTGTCGCCGCCTTCCTCTCCCGCAAGCAGAACCTCGGAACATGCCGTACCCTCGGGGAAGGGCAGCACTCCGTGCTCCTCAACGATAAGGGCCGTGCGCAGGGGGATCATGAACAGAACGCCCAGAATGCCGCCGCATATCGCGATGAACGTGATCATCAAAAACGAGGGCGTCGCCACGGAGCTGTCCTCCGCAGCCCACATGAACAGCGCGGGCAGAGTGAATATCGCGCCCGCGGCCAGCGACTCACCGGCGGAACCGATGGTCTGGACCATGTTGTTCTCAAGAATTGAATTTTTCCTGAGAATGAGTCTGATAACGCCCATCGAGATAACCGCCGCGGGAATCGAGGCCGAAACCGTCATGCCCACGCGGAGACCGAGATAAGCGTTAGCCGCGCCGAACACAACCGCGAGGATTATGCCCAGCACAATTGATGTTACCGTAAATTCCGGAACGATCTTGTCAGCCGGAATATAGGGCTTGAATGCTTTCTTTTTGTCATCCATTTTAACCTCTCCTTTCAATTTTTATAAAAGCATACAACTGTCTGTATTATTTTACTACAAATTTTGGCAAAAGTCAACAGAAAATGAAATAAAAAAACGCGAAAGACGGATCTTTCGCATCAAGAAATAATTACTGCCCTCCCGCCTTGTGCAAATCCGTAAAATCAAGCCTCTCCCCGTTTTCGGGGAGAGGCCCAAAGCGATTTTCAGCCTAAAAGATTGTCATACATATCCTGGTACTGCTTCGCAGACTCCTTCCACGAGAAGTCCTGCTTCATCGCGTTCTTGACCAGCTTGTTCCAGATGTCCTTCTTGCTGAAGATCTCGATCGCGTAGCGTATCGTGTGCATCATATCGTGAGCGGTGTAGGGATAGAAGCTGAAGCCGTTGCCCTCGCCGGTGTACTCGTTGTAGGGCTGGATCGAGTCCTTGAGTCCGCCCGTCTCGCGCACGATCGGGATCGTGCCGTAGGCAAGAGAAATCATCTGGCTCAGGCCGCAGGGCTCGAACATCGACGGCATCAGGAACAGGTCGCAGGCGGCGTATACCTTGTGCGCCAGCTCGTTGCTGAACATAATGTTTGCCGACATCTTCTGAGAATTGCACCACGCGTTGTGGCGGAACAGATTTTCATACTTCGCCTCGCCCGTTCCGACAACGACAAGCTGAATGTCCATATTCATCAGCTCGCCCATCGCCTCGGCGATTATGTCAAAGCCCTTCTGGTCAACCAGACGCGAGATTATGCCTATCATGACCTTCTCGCCGTCGACCGTGAGGCCGAGCTGCTCCTGCAGCTTCATCTTGTTTTCCTTCTTGCGCTTGAGCACCGTGCGAACGTCGAAGTTCTCAAAAATCATCGGATCGGTCTTGGGGTTATATACCTCATAATCAATTCCGTTAAGTATTCCGAACAGCGACCGGTTCCTCGCCGAGAGCAGGCCGTCAAGCTTCTCGCCGCCCGTGGGCGTCTGTATTTCGGCCGCGTATGTCGGGCTTACCGTGGTCACATAGTCAGAGTAAACTATGCCGCCCTTGAGCAGGTTGGCGCAGCCGTGGAACTCGAGCTTGTCGGAGGTGAAGAAATCTCTTCCCAGCGAGAAAAAGTCGGCCACGATGTCGATCGAATAAATCCCCTGATAGCGAAGATTGTGGATCGTGAACACGGTCTTAATTCCCGCGTAGAACTCGTCGCGCACATAGTAGGCGTTGAGCAGCACGGGCACCATGCCTGTCTGCCAGTCGTGGCAGTGTATAACATCCGGCTTCCACTCAAGGTGCTTTAAGATCTCAAGCGCAGCTTTGTCAAAGAACGCGAAGCGCTCCAGATCGTTCCACTTATAGAGATAGGGGTCGCCGAAATAATACTCGTTGTCGATAAAATAATATGTCACGCCTTCCTTTTTAAGCTCGAACACGCCGCAGTATTTGCGTCTCCAGCCCAGAGGAATGTAGATGAAGAATTTGAACTCCATCTGCTCTAAGTACTCCTGGGGGATGCAGCCGTATTTCGGAAGAGCCACTCTTACATCGTCGCCCAGCGCCGCGAGAGCTGTGGGAAGCGAGCCCACAACATCGCCGAGACCGCCTGTTTTGGCGAACGGCGCGACCTCGGATGACGCCATAAAAATCTTACTCATATATTACACATCCTTTCATGTGTTGTTGTTCTGGGTTTGCGCCGCGCGGCAAAAACGCCGCGCGGCTCCGAAATTCATAGTTGATCCGCGGGATTAAACGACGATCTCTTTGCCGATAACCAGCGGATAAGTGTCCTGACCGACAAGCTTCTTGCCGCTGCGCAGGATAACGCCCTTGTCGAAAATAACGTTTTCAACCAGGCAATTTTCCATGACCTCGGCGTCCTGCATGATTATCGAGTTCTCGATAACCGCGCCCTTGCCGACATGAACGCCGCGGAACAGCACACTGTTCCTTACCGTGCCCTCGATCCTGCAGCCGTCGGCGATAAAGGAATTCTCAACCTCGGCTGTCTTGGCATACTTTGTGGGAACGGAGTCCTTGATCTTTGTGAAGATAGGATTGTCGACCGAGAGTCCGAACAGCTCGTCTCTGACCTCTTTGTTCAGCATGTCGATATTAACCTTGTAGAACGACCGGATGCTGTCGATCTTCTTGCGGTAGCCGTTAAACTCATAGGCACAGACCTTGACCTGATCGTTGAGCACCGCGGGCAGCAGAATGTCCTTGGAGATCTGGTGCTTGCCGTGGGTCGAAGCGTATTCAACAAGCTCCATAAGCGACTCGCGGCGGGTGATGAACATGTGCATATAAGACAGATCGGTCACCTGATGTCCGGGATAAACGTGCATGTCCGTAACGTTATCGTCCTCGTCAACGTTGAGCAGGATGTGCTTTCTCGCCTCTTTGGAGGTCAGATCCTTCACCTTTGTGCAGACCAGCGTAAAGTCCGCCTCATTCTCAAGATGCGCCTCAAGAACCTTGTCAAAATCAATATTGCAGATCGTGTTGCAGTCCGTAACCAGCACATACTCCTGCTGGCTCTTGCCTAAGAACGACGAGATGCCGGAAAGACGCTCGATGCCGCCGACAGCCTCAACATCCGACTCGCCGGTGTCCTTGGGCGGCAGTATGTAAAGGCCGTCATCCTTTCTGTCCATGTCCCAATCCTTGCCGGTTCCCAGATGATCCGTGAGCGACTGATAGTTGACCGGGGTGGTTATTCCGACCTTTAAAATGCCGGAGTTAACCATGTTGGACAGCATAAAATCTATAATTCTGTATCTTCCGCCAACGGGGACAGCGGCAAGGGAGCGCAGACTGGTGAGCTCGCCCATGCTCGCCTCCGGGTTCTCGGAAAAAATTACGCCAAGCATATCATTCTTCATTTATATCACCTCAAATTAAATTCTTTTTTGTTTTTTAAGCTGTCAGCTCTGTCAGCATATATCGTCGGTAACCATTGAGAGAACCGCGACTTTCTTTTCATTTCCTATTTTTATTCCCGGACCGATAAGCGTGATGTCAGCGCTGCAAATCTTTGTGTTGTTGTAGTCGCTGTTGGCGTCGTCCGCCTTGCTTCCTATCTCCGCGCCGCTGCCGATCTCGGCGTCCGAGCCGATGATCGCCTTGTTGACCGACGCGCCGCTGCTTATAACGGCGCCGGGAAGCACGATCGAGTCTTTAACGGTGGCGCCCTCGCAGATTGTTACTCCCTCAAACAAAATCGAGTGCTCTACCTGTCCGTAAATCTCACAGCCCTCGGTGGTATAGCTGTTCTTGAGCGAGCCTGTGGCTCCCACATACTGGGGCGGCTTGATCGGGTTCCTGCTGAATATCTTCCAGGTGTCGTCGTCAAGGTCGCAGCCCGGCTTGTCGTCAAGCAGCTCCATGTTGGCCTCCCAAAGGCTCTGAATGGTTCCGACATCCTTCCAATAGCCGTCGAACCTGTGAGCCATCAGCTTCAGGCCGTCGCCCAGCATCGCCGGAATGATGTTCTTTCCGAAGTCGTTCTCGGAGTCGGGGTTCGCCTCGTCATCGATAAGGTATTTCTTGAGCACATCCCACGAGAAGCAGTAAACTCCCATCGAAGCCAGATTGCTCTTGGGATTTTCGGGCTTTTCCTCAAACTCCACTATCTGCATATTCTCATCGGTGTTCATGATGCCGAAGCGGGGAGCCTCCTCCCACGGAACCTCGATAACCGCGATAGTCGCGTCGGCATCCGCCTTCTTGTGGGCGGTGAGCATCTTGTTGTAGTCCATTTTATAGATATGGTCGCCCGAGAGGATAACCACATACTTGGGATTAAACTGCTCCATAAATCCGATGTTCTGATAAATCGCGTTGGCCGTGCCCTTGTACCACTCGCCCTTTTCGGCCGAGGTGTAGGGCGGGAGCACGAACACGCCGCCGTTGGTCCTGTCAAGGTCCCAGGGCTGTCCGTTAGCGATATAGGTGTTAAGCTCAAGGGGCTGATACTGCGTCAGAACGCCGACGGTGTCAATACCCGAGTGAGCGCAGTTGCTGAGCGGGAAGTCGATTATTCTGTACTTTCCGCCAAAGGGCACTGCGGGCTTTGCTACATTCTGTGTAAGTATTCCCAAACGGCTGCCCTGACCGCCTGCAAGAATCATAGCCACACATTCTTTTGACCTCATTTTATCTCCTCCTGTTTCACAAATACAATCTATAAATAAATCGATTTAATTATTTTTCGGTTTTGGCCGCCTTCGCGGTTTTGCTTCCCACCGCCTGCGCCGTCTTTTTCGTCCTGCGGGCCGGAGCCGAGCGCTTTAAATAAAGCGCGGTGAGCGGCGGGACCTCTATATCTATCGAATAATCAAACTCGCCCTGCGGGATCTTCTTGGCGCGGTAGGATTTCTTTTTGTCGCTGCCGTCGCCTCCGAACTTCTCGTCGTTTGAGTCAAACACAACGGTGTAGGTGCCGTTTGTCGGAACGCCCACGGTGTAGAGCTTGTGCGCCACCGGCGTGAAGTTGAGCACGACCGCGATCGCGTCCTTCTCGTCCTTTGAGAACCTCATATATGACAGAATACTGTTCTCGCCGTCCTGCGCGTTGAGCCATCTGAAGCCCTTCCATTCGCCGCCAGTCTCGCGCTCTATCTCATAGAACGCAGGATGCTCCTTGTAGAAATGACCGAGCGCGGCCGAGTAATCCCACATCTTTCTGTGGGTCTCGTATTCCTCAAGGTTCCAGTCGAGCTGTTCGGCGAACCGCCACTCAACAAACTGTCCGAACTCGCCGCCCATGAACAGAAGCTTTTTGCCCGGATGCGAGTACATAAACGCGAACAGCAGACGGAGCTCCGCGAACTTCTCCTCATAGGTGCCCCACATCTTGTCGATAAGGCTGCGCTTTCCGTGAACGACCTCGTCATGCGAGAGCGCGAGAATATAGTTCTCGGCGAAAGCGTACATCATCGGGAAGGTGAGCTTGTTGTGGTTGCCCTTTCTGAAATACGGGTCGCACTGCATATAATCGAGCACGTCATGCATCCAGCCCATGTTCCACTTGAAGTTAAATCCGAGGCCCCCTTCGTGAGCGGGCGCGGTAACGCCGCCCCACGCGGTCGACTCCTCAGCGATCATCATAACGTTGGGCAGCCTCTCGAACACCGCCATGTTGAGCTTCTGCAAAAACTCAATCGCCTCAAGGTTCTCCTTGCCGCCGTATTTGTTAGGCAGCCACTCGCCGTCGTTGCGGTTATAATCAAGATAGAGCATGCTTGAAACCGCGTCAACGCGCAGCCCGTCGAAGTGGTATTCGATCAGCCAGTAAAGCGCGTTTGAAATAAGGAACGACCATATCTCGGTCTTGGTCCAGTCAAACACCAGAGTTCCCCATTCCTTGTGCTCGCCCCTGCGGCTGTCGGGATGCTCGAACAGGCAGTCGCCATCAAACTTCGCCAGAGCGTAATCATCCCTCGGGAAGTGGGCGGGAACCCAGTCCATAATAATTCCTATGCCGTTTTGGTGGCACTGATCGATAAAATACTTAAGATCCTCGGGCCTGCCGAAGCGGCTGTTGGCGCTGTAATAGCCCGTTACCTGATAGCCCCATGAACCGTCAAACGGGAACTCGGTGAGGGGCATTACCTCGATGTGGGTGTAGCCCATTTTTTTGATATAAGGAATGAGCTCGTCAGCCATCTCGCGGTAGGTCAGAAACGTTCCGTCGTCATGCGTCTTCCATGACGCGAAGTGCATCTCGTAAATATTGACCGGCGCGTCATAAGGCGGGGTCTTGGCCCGCTTTTCCATCCACCCGCCGTCATTCCAGTCATATTGTATATCCGTGGTGATCGACGCGTTCGCAGGACGGACCTCGCTCCAAAAAGCGAAGGGGTCGGCCTTGAGCAGTATGTCGCCGCGGAAGGTCTCAATGCTGTATTTGTAGCACTGGCCGGGCTCTATGCCCTCGAGGAAAACCTCCCAGATGCCGAAATTCATGTGCTTGTACATTCTGCCCTTGTTGCGGTCCCAGCCGTTGCCGTCGCACACGACCGAAACGCTCTTCGCGTGGGGCGCCCAAACGGCGAACAGATAGCCGTCCTTGCCGTCGAATGATTTTCCCCTGTGGGCGCCGAGCATGCGGTACGACTCATAGTTAACGCCCTGATTGAAGAGGTACATGGGCGCGTCGTCAATATAAGTCCCCGCGTCTCTGCTTTTTCCGTTTTTGTAAATATCAATAATATCCATATCCTGTCTCCCTTGCAATTGTTCTTAAAATCTGTTTTTGTTCGGTTTTTGGTTTTTAAAAATACTTTTTCGGCGATAACACAGTAATATCTCATCGCCTTACATAAATTATTTTATTTATATAAATTAACCAATTCTATTTTAGCATATTTGATTTTTTTTGTCTATTTTAAATGCAAAGAAAATTGCACAAAATATACTTTTGGTTTTTGTAGGTATTAACAAGATATGATTATGTTTTTAAGTTCCCCAACAGTCCCTTGTTCTATTCCGGTCAGAATATGCCTGCGCCGCTCCCTGTCATAAGCCATAAGCAGCGGTCTGTCCGCGGTTATGCGCAGTTCCGCGTCCCGCGAGGTGAGGGAGTTTTTATGAAATCTGTAAAGATATACAGGCGCCTTATATTCGCTGTGAATTATGTCAAAAATTTCATTCATGCGCATCCAGTAGTCATAATCCTCGATGCCGAACCGCTTTTCGTCATAGCCGCCAAGGAAATCCGCAGCCTTCGCGCGATACAAAAACGCCGCTCCCACAGTGTTGTTGGGAACGTCGTTGAGCTCCGCCGTACTCTCGGGCAGCATGACGTTTCCGCTCATCGGCGGAAGCTCGTACCAGCCGTGGCCGCGACGGATTTTTCCGTTTTCGTCAATTATTCTCATATTCGCGTAGACCATGGCGGCGGACTGGTTCTTGCGCAGCTCGTCCGTCATAATTTTCAAAAATTCGGGCAGCATAATATTGTCATGGCTGATCCATGTGTAAAACTCGCCCTCAGCCGCCTCAAAACCCGCGTTGAGCGCGGCGGGCAGTTTTCGGTTGCGGTCAAATTCAATATATTTCACGTTTTGACATTTTTCGGCATAGCCGCGGGCGATCTCGCCGCTGCCGTCGGTTGAGCCGTCGTTCACGATGATCAGCTCAAAATCGCGGTAGGTCTGGGCGAGCACCGACTCGACGGCTCCACATATGTAATCCGCACCGTTATAAACCGGAAGCACGACCGACACAAGCCCGCGCCTGCCGACCTCGTCAAGGCGCGGCAGCACCGCGCCGTAAATTTCATTGAACCTTTTTTTATATTGTCCGAAGCTGTCGGAATTATTCGTTTTTTGAGTTTTGGCGGTTTTCAATGACCCGAGCCAGCTTTTTAAACCCATCTCTCTCACATTCCTTGTAAAAAATTTCCAGTTCATCCGCTCCGCGCCCGCGCAGGCGCGCGATCTCTTTTTCGGCTATGTCCGCCCTCGAAAGGGCGTAGGCCAGATCCCAGTCCGAACGGCTGTAACCGTCCTCGAACAGCCTTCGGGTGGTCATTATCCCCGCCTCGATCGTGCGCGCGATATGCTCGCGCGTAAACCTGCCTTCGTCCACGTCGTGCAGCACGCGGCATTTCGGTTCAAGCCCTATTCTGTAACCGAGGGCGCGGGCCTTGAAGCACAAGGCGGTCTCCTCGCCGCCCGCGTAATCGTCCCCGATCCTGCCGTATCTCAGGTCAAAGCCGCCCGCCTCGTCAAGGAACGCGTGGAGCACCGAAAAATCGGCTCCGAAAGGGAATTCATACTGAAACTTCGCCTCGCGGTACCTGTTGCCCGGTATGCGGAACTCGCTCCAAAGGTCCTCGTGCCCGCTCAGCGCTATTTCGGGCAAAGGGCGGCGCAGCATTACCTGACCGCCGATCACGCCCGCGTTTTTGTGCGCCCTGAACGCGCCGCGGACCGACTCGAGCAGGTCGGGCGCGGCTATCGCGTCATCGTCTATGTAGGTGAGGTAGATGCCGCCCGCCGCCGCGGCTCCGGCGTTCCGCGCGCGGCTCAGGCCCGCCTCGGGCACGGTTATTATCTTCGCGCCGCCGAGCTTTTTCTCAAGCTCCGCGTCGAGCCTGCCTCCGCTTGACACGACTATTATCTCATACTCACCGCGCGGCAGCGTCTGGTTCTCGAGCGAGCGGACCGCGCTTATCAGCTTTTCGCTTTTTCCCAGAGTGCAGACGATCGCCGACATTTCGGGGCCGATCGCGCCCACAGCCTTCGCCTCGGGCGCCGCGCTTTTTTTCGCGCGCGGCTTCAGGGCCCGCAGCTCGCAGATTATCCGCCTTGCCGCCGTGCCCAAGCCCGCGCCCGCTCCGCCAATAGCGCCCAGCGCGGTCAATAACGCATTTTTGCCCTGTTTCAAGCTATCACCGCCCAATTATTTATACTCTATCTCGGCAGGCAGGCTCACCAATCCGAAAATCTCTTTGCCCGACGGGTTCAGCGATTTGAACTCCGCCGCGCCCTCTATATACTCATAATATGAAATGGGATCGGTCGCGCGGTTCTCAAGCCCGGCCGAAACGGAGTATTCCCCGGGCGCGAGCCTGTTTCTGAACCCGAAGGTTATCTCGTTCCTGCCCGCCTTAAGCGGTCTGTCTGTGCGGAACACGCACAGATCGAGGCCGTATCTGTCTTTTATCGAAACCGCGATGCCCGCGGTTTTAAGGTCGGCGCTCTCGGGAAGCTCCGCCGCGACAGTTATTTTGCAGGCTCCGCCGAGCTCCGCTCCACTGAGCTCCGCCGCATGGGTCGCGCTTACCGATTTTATCGAGCCCGGAGCGCTGCCGTAACGGTTGACAAAATCTCCGCCGCCCGCGTTTCCGCTGCCTTCGGGCTGCACGCAAAACTCCATATACGCCGAGGTTACCTCCGCCACGCCGCCGTCGGCGCGGATCCTTCCTTTGTCGAGCCAGATCGCGCGGGTGCAGAACCGCCGCACCGCGTCGGGGTCGTGCGACACGAACAGTATGGTTCTTCCGCGCTCCTTCAGCTCCTCGAAGCGCTTGTAGCACTTGGCGCGGAAGCGGATGTCGCCCACGCCCAGCGCCTCGTCCACAAGGATTATATCGCTGTCGTCGCTGAGCATCACCGAAAAACCCAGCCGCATCAACATTCCCGCGGAATAGGTCTTGACCGGCATATCGCGGAACTCCGGCGGGATCTCCGCGAACTCCATAACGCCCGCCGCCCCCTCCCGGGCCGCTTTTTTGCCGCGGCCGCCGAGCGCACCGCTTAAATATATATTCTCCATACCCGAATATTCGGGGTTAAAGCCTATTCCCGGCTCAAGCATGGCCGACACGCCGCCGCGCATTTTTATCTCGCCGCGGTCGGCCGAGGTCATGCCCGAAAGCAGACGCAGCAGCGTCGATTTTCCTGAGCCGTTGCGCCCGATTATTCCCACGCACTCGCCGCGCCCGACAGAGAAGCTTATATTATCGAGCGCGAGAAAGCCGTCAGCCGATTTTTCGGCGCCGCAAACCGCCGCCGCGAGCCTGCGCGGCGGGCTTTGCGACTTTGTGTAATACTTGCTCACTCCGATCAATTCTATGGTATTCATGCCTCTCACCGTTAATGCGAAATTTTTTCTCTTTTTCTATTATACTACATAAAAATCGCCGCCGCAATCCTTAATTTTCTATTAATTATTCACTTAAAAAAATGTTCAAAAAGTGTTGACAAACCCTCGGAAATATGGTATTATAGCATTTGTTGACGGCGCTTTTAAAGTCGTGAAAACGCTGGTGTAGCTCAATTGGTAGAGCAGCTGATTTGTAATCAGCAGGTCGCGGGTTCGAGTCCCATCACCAGCTCCAAGAGCCTTGTGCTCCGATTAATCACTACCTTTTCTATAGGTAGTGGTTTTTTGTTTGCGGGATAAAATTTCACTTTTCATTTATAAATTTTATAAAATTTCGCTCATCAAATAAATTCGGGCAGAATTTTTAATTTTTAAAAGGATTTTTAAAATTTTTGTCTAATACTATATCGGACATAAAAATCGTATTTTGATTTAAGGGCCGATTTTTCGGCTCAGAGACATACGGCAAAGGAGACAAGATTTTATGGCAAACACAAAAGGCAAAGAAAACGCGCCGATGTTTGATCCGTCAAAGCTCAACATTATTCCGGTCGACCTTGACAACGAGATGAAAAAGTCATATATCGACTACTCAATGTCGGTCATCGTGGGCAGAGCCCTGCCCGATGTGCGCGACGGTCTCAAGCCGGTTCACAGGAGAATACTTTACGCGATGTATGAGGACGGTATCACGCCCGACAAGCCCTACAAAAAGTGCGCGACCACCGTCGGCAACGTGCTGGGCCGGTACCATCCGCACGGCGACGCGTCCGTTTACGACGCGATGGTTAGAATGGCGCAGGACTTTTCAATGCGCTATCCCACGATCGACGGACACGGAAATTTCGGTTCGGTGGACGGCGACCCCGCCGCGGCTTACAGATACACCGAGTCGCGCATGGCCAAGCTTTCGCTCAACATGCTGACCGACATCGACAAAGACACGGTTGACTTTATGCCGAACTTTGACGAGAGCCGCGACGAGCCCGTCGTGCTGCCCTCGAGGTTCCCGCATCTTCTGGTCAACGGCTCGGACGGAATTGCGGTCGGCATGGCCACAAAGATACCGCCGCACAATCTGGGCGAGGTTATCGACGGCGTTGTCGCGCTGATCGACAATCCCGACATCACGCTTGACGAGCTTATGGAGCACATTCCCGGCCCCGACTTCCCCACGGGCGCGATGATCATGGGCAGCAGCGGTATAAGGGCGGCCTACGCCACGGGACGCGGCAAGCTGAAGATCCGCGCCCGCACAGAGATACAGCAGTGGAAGGAAAACCGCGAACGCATTGTCGTGACCGAGATCCCCTATATGGTGAACAAGGCGAGGCTGATCGAAAAGATAGCCGATCTGGTTCACGAGAAGCGGATCGAGGGCATTTCGGATCTGCGCGACGAGTCCGACAGAGACGGACTGCGCATCGTGATCGAGCTGAAGCGCGACGTGAACGCGCAGATCGTTTTGAACCAGTTGTTCAAGTACACCCAGCTTGAGGACTCGTTCAGCGTGATCATGCTGGCCTTGGTTGACAGAACGTCGCCGAAGGTGCTGTCGCTCAAGGAGGTTCTGACGCAGTATGTTGACTTCCAGAAGGAGGTCATCATCCGCCGCACCAAATTCGACAAAAAGAAGGCCGAGGCGAGAGCGCACATTCTGGAAGGCCTCAGCAGGGCCCTTGACAATATCGACGAGGTAATCAGCATAATCAGGAACAGCTATAACGACGCGAAGGCCCGTCTCATCGAAAGATTTGAGTTTTCCGACGTTCAGGCGCAGGCAATTCTTGACATGCGTCTGGCGAGGCTCAGCGGCCTTGAACGCGAGAAGATCGAGAACGAGCTAAGCGAGGTTCACGCGCTTATCAAACACCTGACCGAAATCCTCGGCAGCGAGCAGATGGTGCTTGACATAATCAAAGAGGAGATCACCGCGATCAAGGACAAGTTCGGCGACGAGCGCCGCACCTCGATCGAGCCCGTGGCGGACGATATTGACATCGAGGACCTTATCGAGGAAGAGGACAATGTTATAACCATGACCCACCAGGGCTACATCAAGCGCCTGCCCGCAGACACATATAAGAGCCAGCACAGAGGCGGAAAGGGCATTATCGGAATGCAGACCAAGGAGGAGGACTTTGTCTCGACAATGTTTATTTCCTCAACTCATTCATACATCCTGTTCTTCACCAACACGGGACGAATGTTCAGGATCAAGGCCTATCGCATCCCGGAGGCAGGCCGTCAGGCAAAGGGCACACCGATCGTTAATCTACTGGAGCTCGCGCCCGGCGAGACGATCTCGGCCATGATCCCGATCCGCGAGTACAAGAGCGGACAGTATCTGACCATGTGCACCAAGCAGGGCATTATCAAAAAGACCGACATCATGGAATATCAGAACGCGCCGAGAGGCGGAAAGCTGGCGATCAAGCTTCAGGACGGCGATGAGCTGCTCAGAGTTAAGCTGACCGACGGCAACACCGATTTATTTGTCGGAACGCACAACGGAAAAATGATCCGCTTCAACGAGCGCGACGCCCGCGAGCTGGGCAGAGTCTCGCGCGGAGTACGGGCGATCAAGCTTGACGATGACGACTTTGTTGTGGGCATGAGCGTGTACCGCGAGGGCGCGAAAATGCTGGTCGTTTCCGAGAACGGATACGGCAAGCGCACCGAGCTTTCGGAGTATAAGATACAGGCCCGCGGCGGAAAGGGCTGCTCTACCTACAAGATCACCGACGACACCGGAAAGATCGCGGGAATTAAGGTCGTGACGCCCGAGGACGATATTGTTCTTGTCACCTCTGAAGGCGTCATAATCAGGATAGACTCCGAGGACATCAGCACCTACGGCAGAGTCACGCGCGGCGTTAAGCTGATGCGGCTCGGCAGCGGCGTTAAGATCACCTCGATCGCGCGGATAGAAAAAGAGCAGAACGAGGAAGAAGAACCCGAAAACAAGGATGAATAAACAAAGGTGGCTATTATGAAAAATAAACTGTTTTATAAGACGGGCGCGGTCATGGTCTCGCTCGGCCTGCTCGCGGCGGCTCTCTCGGGCTGCGGCGGGGATAAGGACAAAAACGCGGAGCCGACACCCGTGGCCTCGGAAAGCAAAGGAGACACCGCCGTTTCAAAATTCGACGCGGACATGCCGGCGGCTTCGGCGGCGGCCCGGACCGACTCCGCTCCCTCCGCCGCGCCAAGCAGCGCGGCGCAGTCGGCGGCAGACGCGGCTGACAAGGATTTGTCCGCTCTGGCGGAGGCGCGGTCGTTTTTTGAGGCGGGAATGTATGACGACGCCCGCGAAATGCTCGAATCGGTCGACAAGTCAAAACTCAGCGAAGAGCAGGCCAATATCTATGATCTCATTTTAGAGAGCCTCAAAAACCGCAGCTCCCTGTCGGATCAAAACAACGGCGAATTTACCGCCGAGGAGGCCGTAAGGATCGCCGAGTATGCCTATGACGTTGAACTGGACGGCGACACGAGCGGTCTCGCGCCACAAACCGACTCAAGCGGAATGACATACTACACCATGCAGATACAGCTCGACAGCGAGAATAAAAGACTGACAATAAACGTATACAGCGACGGCTCGATCGACATTGTAAACAGCGAGCCGATAGCCTACGGGTAATGCTTTTTGGGAGCCCTGAAAAAATCCGCGGCACGGTAAAAACCGTGCCGCGGATTTTTTATTTACTGTATGTCAGGCTCAGCGGGGCCAGTGTTTCGGGGTCCCATATGAATATCTTAATGCCTCCGCCGGGGTTTTGATAATCTACTCCGGACAAGTCGGCTCCGGTTATGTCAAACATCTTAACATCAGTCATAATCCCCTCATCGGCGTAGGAGGCGATTATAAGTCTCGCCCTGTCGGTTCCGCCGCCGTGATAGGTTAAGTCTATATTTAACTTTCCGTCGGCGCCGAACTCATAGCCGTTGATCTCGTAGAGATAATCATGCGGCGCGGGAGTTTCCGTCGGTTCTGGCGTGGTCACGGGTTCGGGCGCGTTTGTCGGCGCGGCGCTCGCTTCGGGCGAGGCCGTAGGCTCGGTCTCGGGAGCCGGCGTGACAGCGGGCTCTAATGTAGGTTCGGGAGTAGGCTCCGATGTCGGATCGGGCGCGGGCCCGAAAGTTGGAGACGGAGCTTTGGAAGGAGATGGAGTCTCGAAAGGAGCCGCGCTCTCGGTCGGAGCAGGCGCAGCGGTGGGATTTAAAGGCTCACTCGTCGGCGACGGAGCAATCGTGGGCACTGCCGTCGGAGTCGGTACAGCTGTGGGTACCGCGGTCGGTGTCGGCTCGGCAGTGGGAGCCGCGGTCGGAGTCGGCGCGGCTGTGGGAATTGCCGTTGGCGTCGGCGTCGGTATGTCGGCGCTTACAAAGCTCGCGCTCACCGTGACATCGCTGTTCGGCATAGTGAAGCTGTAATTGTTTTCCCCAAGCTTTGCGACCTCGGTCACCGGCTCGGTAAACACCGATCCGGCTTTATAGCCCGCGTTCGGAACAGTCCTGACGTTCACAGCCTCGCCGGCCTTTGCCGCTGTTCCGCCGCCTTTGACCGTCACGCTTTTAAGCCCCAGCTTTGAGCCGTCGATCCACAAATAATACTTATTGCCGGCGGTGCATTCACCCTCAAATTTATATATGCCTTTTGCGCTGCGGCTGATCGTTTCCAAATCTTTATTCGCGGCGTTATCATAAACGTGCACCGTTCTGGCGCTGCCGCCGTAAACATAGTATTCCATAACAAGTTTGCCGTCGCTCGCGGGACACACCATAAATACCGAGCCGGAGGGCTTTTCGCTGCCAGTAAAAGGCCTTGAACCGACTCCGGGATTGGAGCCTTGATCGGCTCTGGCTATCACAGAACCTTCATAGGTCTCGACCGTTGTTTCGGGATCGTATATGTCAAGCGTGCCTCCGCTTTTGTCAACGCCGTTTAAATTATATGTTTTCGCGCCGCCGATCTCGCTTTCATGCTCCGCGGCCTCCCATGTGACCGTTCTGCCCGACGCGCCGTTTATCTCTATCGAGCCGTTCTCTATATTCCCGTCGATCGAAATATTATACTCCGGAACAGCCGTGGGCGTCGGCGCGCTTGTCGGCGCGGGAGTCGGAGCCATCGTCGGCTTGGGCGTCGACGTGACGTTCGGATCGAGCGTGGTCTCGGGAATTTCGTTGCCCGCGGCCAGCCAATTGGCGTAAGCTTCGATATTATAATACTTGTTTTCGGAGTCCATTTCAAGCGCGTCGGACGCGTTGTTCTTATTAAGACCCATTTCCTCCTCATACGCGTCAGACATTCCGTCGTTATCGGCGTCGGGAGCCCTTTTTCCGTCATAGGTTATCGGCTCAAATTTAACCCAGTCATCATAATTCACTATGCCGTTTGTGCCGCGGCTCGCCTTTCTGCCGCGCGCGTCGCTGATCGCGAGCTCGTCAACATAATCGCGCTTCAGGCTCGCTCCGACCTTGTCCAGCACCAGCTCATACGCATCTTTGGCCGACTGTGTTTTTATAGGAAATTTATGAATATACTGCGTGTGATTGGTCTCGGTTCCCGGCTCGTTTTCATCATATTTTTCGACATTATAAGTCGTAACGCCGTTATCGAACTTGAAGGCTGATTCTATTGTATTATCCGCATTAATTTTATCAACATTTGAATTCGGACTTTTCGCGTCATAAAAATTTCCGTCTATGGCAAGATCGGTCGACCAGCCCTTGGTGCTTCCTTTCGTGGCGGGCGTAAACTGATAAAACCTTTTGATACTGCTGCTGGCGGGACCTTCTTTGTAATAGTTGTTTACCAGATTGACCCTGACCATATTCTCTCCGCCGTATGACGCGTTGTCGCGCCAATTGTAGAACACGTTGTTCCTCACGTCAAGCAGACTTAAAGTATCGGCCTGGCCTTTATAAGACGAGGTCGTGGCGCTTGTCGCGACTCTGGGGAAACGGCTCTTGGCGTTGGAAATAAAATTATGGTGGTATGTCATGTTTACGCCGCCCCAAAGTCCGCCGTAGCCGTGCTCCTCGACTCCGCTTCCCTCATCATGGATCGATTTATTCAGCGGCTCGGTGAGCAGACACCACTGAACGGTTGAGTCCTTTATCGCGTAAAGAGAGCAGCATTCGTCGTTCGACCAGCTCATGCTGCAGTGATCGACAATAACGTGATCCTGATCTTTTCCGTCCGTGAACGTGTCCTCGTCATATTTCTTATTCTTATAATCATGCACGCCCATTCTAAATCTCAAATAGCGCACGATTATATTGCTCGCCTGCACATAGGTCGGCGCGCCCGAGATACAAATTCCGTCGCCGGGAGAAGTCTGACCCAAAATCGTCAGATTTCCCTTTTTCAGGTAAATCGGCGTTTCAAGCTTGATTGTTCCCGCCACGTCGAACACGATTATTCTGTTGCTTTGCGAAACCGCGTCGCGGAACGAGCCCGTGCCGCTGTCATCCAGATTTTTCACATGAAAAATCTCGGGGTTTGACACTGCTCTGGCACCGGTTGTGTACATTCCGCCGCCCTCCGCGCCCGGGAACGCAGGATACGCCCCGTCGGACGCGGCTAACACGGTGTTTTTGCCGCCCGCGTCAACGGCGCAGAGCGTGAGGCAGAACGCCGCCGATAAAAGTAATGAGATCAGTCTTTTCATGGTTCATCCTCCTGAAATAAATAAACTTAAAATAAAAGAGACCATAACCTAAGGGCACGAAAACAAACCCTTAAGTTACAGTCTCGCAAATTCTTCATAAGAGAATTGCGGCCCCGGGCGCTTAGCGCCGTGATGACGAGGCCCGCAGCGGCATTAGCCGTATGCTACTCCCCAAACTTATTAAATATATTATAGCACATTTTATTGTACCGTTCAATACTGATAAGCATGATTATTTGTCATAAATTTCGGTTTTTTTATCTGCTTTCGGCCAAAGGCGCCAGCGTGTCAAGGTCCCAGATAAATATTTTAATGTTATCTGCCGGACCGCTGTAGTCAACGCCCGAAACATCACCGCCTGTTATGTCGTACATCTCTGCGCCGCGGAGAGCTCCGCCGTCGGTATATGAGGCGATTATAAGCTTGGCCCTGTCATCACCGCCGCCGTGATAGGTTAAGTCTATATTTATCCTTCCGTCAGTGCCGAACTCATAGCCGTTGATCTCGTAGAGATAATCATGCGGCACGGGAGTTTCCGTCGGTTCGGCTGTAACCACGGGTTCGGGCGCGTTTGTCGGCGCGGCGCTCGCTTCGGGCGAGGCCGTAGGCTTGGTCGGAGCCGCCGTAGCCGGAGCCGGCGTGACAGCGGGCTCTAATGTAGGTTCGGGAGTAGGCTCCGATGTCGGATCGGGCGTGGGAACCGGCAGAGACTCGTCCTTGAACTCCGCACCGACAACCACGTCGCTGTCAGGCATCACAAACGTAAACTCATTTTCCGAAACCATACGCGTCTCGACCGCGGGCACTGTGTAGATCCCGTGCGCCTTATAGCCGCTGTCGGGCAGAGTCGTGACGCTCACGGTCTCGCCGACTTTGGCGGACGCGCCGCCTCCTCCGGTCACGGTAACGCTTTCAATTCCTATCTTCGAGCCGTCGGCCCAAGCGTAGATCTCGCGGCCCGCATAACACGCGAAGGTGTGCTCGTAGTAACCCTCGGTCGGCTTTTGGTTCCTTTGCACGATATATTTTTTCACTGCGTTGTCGTAGACGTTAAGCTCTTTGCCGCCGTAGACATAAAAGCTGATCGTCATTTCTCCGTCGACCGCGGGCTTTATCATATAAACGCTTCCGCTCGGCCTGTTCGAGTCTGTAAACGGCGGTTTTGCGGAGGGATTTGTTTCTCCCTTGGCGCTGGTCCTGCCGCCGAACTCAAACGCGGCAGTTGTCGGGTCGTACATCGTTATGGTTCCGTCACTGCCCTCGACGCCGTTGAGACTAAGCGTCTTTTCGCCGTCTATCTCGCTCTTATGCTCTTCTGCGCTCCATGTGATCGTTCTGCTTGAAACGCCGTTTATCTCTATCGAGCCGTTCTGCATGTTCTCGTCGGCCGTTATGTTATGCCTCGGTATCGGAGTCGGAGTCGGCGTCGGAGACGGAGTGGGTGTGGGCTGATTTGGATCGAGCGTTGGCGACGGTGGAATTTCGAGCTCGTTGCCCTCGGCCAGCCAGTTCGCGTAAGCCTCAATGTTGAAATAGCCCTCGCTCGTTTTACCGAGCGCGTCGTCCTTGTTTATGTCGAGCCCATGGTCCTTCTCGTACTCGTCGGCCATTCCGTCGCCGTCTGTGTCGATGATCTCGGCGTTATTATAAACGGGCTTATCCATTTTCTTGAGATGCGCCAGATCGATTATTCCGTTATTGCCCATTTCGGCAGTCCTGTTTCTCGCGTCGTTTACCGCGCGCTCGTCGACCGAGTCGCGCCTTAAGCTGTCGCCCGCGTGCTCAAGCACAAGGTCAAATGCTTGCTCGGCCGTATGCGTGCCGATCTTGAAATCATGAATATACTGCGTGTGGTTGGTCGTGGTTCCTGCTATGGTCTCGTCGTATTTCTCTATATTGTAGGTTTTGCAGTCTCTTGTGCTGACGCCCTTTGTGTTGTCCTCGTTTATCGCCTTGACTGTGGACGATTGGCTGTTTTTCGAGTCATAATAATTTCCGTCAACGGCTATGTCGGTTCCCCATTTTGACTTGCCGCCCTTGCTGCCGCCGTACATCTCATAAAATCTGTTGACCGAGCTGCTGGCGGGGCCTTCCTTATAGTAATTGCCGACAAGGTTCACGCGCACGCCGTTCTCGCCGCCGTATGAGTTGTTGCCGTTCCAGTTATAGAACACGTTGTTTCGGATATCGAGCAGGCTCTCGGTGTCTTTGCCGCCCTTGTAGGAGCTGACCGTCTCGCTTGTGCCGACCCGGGGAAAGCGGTTGTTGGCGCTTGACACCATGTTGTGGTGGTACGAGACGTTGACGCCGCCCCAGATACCGCCGTAGCCGTGTGCCTCTATGCCGCTGCCCTCGTCGTGGATCGAGCGGTTGAGGGGCTCGGTCATGATGCACCACTGGATAGTGGAGTCCTTTATCGCGTAGAACGAGCAGCATTCGTCGGTCGACCAGCTCATACTGCAGTGGTCGACGATCAGGTTCGATGTGCTGCTTGTGCCGCCAAGCGCATCGTCGTCATACTTCTTGTCAACCTCACTGTAGACACCCATGCGGAACCTGAGATAGCGCATGATTATGTTGTCGGCGCTGACCTTGACCGGAGCGCCCGAAATACATATTCCGTCGCCCGGCGCGGTCTGGCCCAGAATGGTCAGATTTCTTTTTGAAAGGTTAATGGGCGATTTTATCTTTATTTCTCCCCCGATGTCAAACACGATTATACGGTTCTCTTTTGAGACCGCGTCGCGGAACGAGCCGGTGCCGCTGTCGTTAGTGTTTGTGACATGATAAACCGTCGGGTTTGACGAGCCTCTCGCCCCGGTCGTGTACATTCCGCCGCCCTCCGCGCCGGGAAACGCGACAAGCTTTTCGGCAGCCGCGACGGCCTCGGGCGGCTCAACCAAGCTCTGCGCGCCGACAAAAGCCGTCTGCGAAAGGCACACCGCAAGACATAGAAAAACAGTGATAAATTTTTTCATATTCTACCTCCTGACACAGAATAAATAACTCAAATATGGCAAACCCCCGCTTTGCCGCGCTTCATCAAAAATATTTGTCCTTTGAAGGATTAGCGGGCAAACGCCGGGGGTATTTTGATTATTTTCCGAGATATGTAAAGTGCATGTGGTCAACGGTGCCGCTTACCCAAGCGTTTCCGCCCCAGAGCCAACCGTATTTCGCGAAGGTCTGAACCACCGCTCCGGTGGGCGAGAACGAGAATATCGAGTTCTCGGGGTCATAGAAGGTTCCTATCTGTTGACCGCTCTTGTATAAGCAATAGTTCTCGTTATAGTTAAGGTCGATGACCGTGCCGTAGTTATGGTCAGACAGGCTTCCGCCCGCCATGGCGCTGCGCCACGCGTAACCGGTCGCGTCCTTGATAGGCGGTTTTGTGGGCGAGTTGTATATCTCGTTGAATATGGCCACAACGTCGTCCTTGAGCACCGAGTTTATCTTAAACGTTCTCCAGCCCGTTCTGAGCTCCGTCTCTCCCTCGGGGAGCTCCCAGACCGCAACGGTGACGTCGGTCATATGCGCGTCGGCTTCCTCCGCCGAGGTGTATTTCGCGCCGAGATCGCCGAAAATTCTCATTTCTTTGTCCATAGCCTCGCCGGTGGCGAGAGTCTCGGAATATGTCTTGAGCTTATACAGGCCGTCGGCATCGGGCACCTGAAGCGGAGTACCGCTGGGCGCGAAGCCTCCGGTTCCGTCCGGGACAGGATCGGGGTCGGTCTCCACAACAGGCTCGGAGCCTCCGCCGACGATCTCGCCGCCGGGTGTCACGAGCTGCTTGTCGGGCGCGTTGCGAAGCGCGATAACCGTGCCGTTGTCCTGCATGACCGTCTTTTCAAGCGTGTAGATCGTTCTGCCGTTTGAGTCGGTTCCCTCTTTGAGCGCCGACTGGATATAGCCGTCAACATCCCTGCCATATTTTACATAACAGCGATAGGCTATTATCGCTGCTTCCTCGCGGGAAACATATTCAAGCGGCTTGAAATAGCCCTCGTAACCCGCCATCAGGTCATTGTCAAGCATGAACGCGACATAGTCTCTGGCCCAATAGTCGATCTGATCCGCGTCGATTATATCGTCAAACACGCCGCTCGACGGGAAATACGGGCCCAGAACGCCCGCCGCGGACAGCATGCTCGTTATTACCTTGCACATTTCCTCTCTCGTTATGAAGTTGGCCGGGAAGAAATGGCCCTCTCCGTCACCGCTGATAATTCCCGCGTAATACGCCATGTTCGGGAACGCGTTGTCGGTGTCGATAAACGGATTGTAGGCGTTCGAGGACACGTTCTCGGCTGTTATAGTGGCGTAAATATTAACGGCCACATTAATAAAGTCAAGTCTGTTTATCGCGTCGGAATACGGCTTTTTGCCGTATTCGGTGGAAATAAGGCTGTAGTCCATAGCGCCCTTTACCGTGTCCGTGGCCCACCAGTTCGGGTCATACGCAAACGCGCCGACGCATGACAGCGTCATGCAAAGCGTCAGCAGCGCCGCGGTAATTCTCTTTTTCACAAAAACACCTCTTATTAATTAATTTCGGTTCGATTGTTCGCGTTTCCAAATCATTATAGCACAAAACGCGGTTTTTCTCAATAAATTTCTCTGTTTATTAATAGAATATTAATAGAAAGTTTACAAAAAAATGCTATTGTCTATTTTTTCCTGTATTCCTCGATAATATATCTGGGGCGGGCCTTTGTTTCCTTATAAATTTTGCCTATGTACTCTCCGATCACGCCTATCGAGACAAGCTGCACTCCGCCCAGGAACCAGATCGAGCACATGAGCGACGCCCATCCGTCGGTGGAATATCCCAGACATTTTGAAATAATTGTGTAGATCGCCGCTATTATCGCCGCCACGCATACCAAAACGCCGACCGTCCACACAATCTTTATCGGTTTCACACTGAACGACGTTATGCCGTCAAACGCGAATGAAAGCATTTTTTTGAGAGGATATTTGCTTTCGCCCGCGAAGCGCTCGGCGCGCTCGTAATAGACGCAGTCGCTCTTATAGCCTATGGTCGGAACTATTCCTCGCAGGAAAAGGTTCGCCTCCTTATACTCGCTGAGAGCGTTCAGCGCGCGGCTGCTCATAAGGCGGTAATCGGCGTGGTTATAGACGACCTCGGCGCCCATGATCCTGAAAAACTTATAAAAGCCCTCAGCGGTGAAACGCTTGAAAAACGTGTCGGTCTCGCGCTTGCTGCGGACGCCGTATACCACGTCGCAGCCTTCGTCGAATTTTTTCACCATTTCGGGAATAACGTTGATGTCATCCTGAAGGTCGGCGTCTATCGAAACGGCGCAGTCGCACTCATCTTTGACTGTCATAAGTCCCGCGAGCAGCGCCTTCTGGTGTCCCGCGTTATGGGCGAGTTTCACGCCGCGGTATATGCTGTCGCTGTCGCACAGACCGCTGATTATGCTCCACGTTTTGTCGCGGCTGCCGTCGTCGACCATAACGATCTTGCTGTCGGGCGAAATAAGCCCGTCCGCCTCCATGGTCATAAACAGTCCGCGCATGCGTTTTGAGGTCTCGCCCAAAACCTCCTCCTCGTTATAGCACGGCATAACTACAAATAATTTTGTGTCTTTCATAAATTTCACTTCCGATCGCGTTTCTTATTGAACAAAACGGGTAGGCGCGAGCCTACCCTTAAGTTCCATATATTTACTGGACTTACTCCGCCGCAGCCTGATTTGCGGCGTCCGCCGCCTGGTCTGCCGCTCCCGCAGCCTGATCGGCAGCCTCGGCTGCCGCGTCTGCCGCCTGGTCAGCGGCTCCCTCTGCCGCGTCAGCAGCTCCTGCCGCCGCATCCTGAGCCTCGCCCTCGGCGGTATCAGCAGCGCCTTCCTCTGTCGCTGCGTCCTGCTGCGCCGCCATATCCTCGGCCGACATAACAATGTTTCCGCTCTCGTCGACCAGATTGCCGTTCTCGTCCATTGTAACGTTCATGGACTGGCTTGTCTCATCGCCAGCGGCCTCTTCCGAGGCGGCCTCGTCAAGGTTTGCCTGACGGATCGAAACATAAGTCAGCACGATCGACGAAAGGATGAACAAAATGGCAAAGACCGCCGTGAACTTTCTGAGCATGGCGTCGATTGTTCTGCCTTTGTTTTTTCCGAAAAACGTCTCGGCTCCGCCGGCAATGGCGCCGGACAGGCCCTGCTGTCTGCCGTGCTGCATCAGAACGATCACCGTGAGCACCACGGCTATAATTACATGAATAATAACCAATACTGTTACCATTTAAAACTTCCTCCTTATACGCCGCGCGTATATAGTATATTTGTAGAATTTGCTCTCATAAAAGCATCAGTATTTCAGATTATACCACACACCGACGGAAAATGCAAGAGTTTTTTTGAAATATTCCGAAAAATTTCCGAAAAATCCCGCGCTCCCGATCAGTTTCCGAAATAATCCGGACTAAATCTTATTATAATTTAAGTTCCGATGCGCCTTGCGGTAGCTGTCCGGGGTGCAGCCCGTGTATTTCTTAAAGGATGTGTAGAAATAGCTTCCCGAGTTAAGCCCCACCTCTTTGCCGATGTCGCGCGCGGTCAGATTTGTCTCGATCAGCATTTTGCAGACCTGGTCGAACCGCTTGCGTGTCAGATACTCGGATATCGAGATCCCCTGGCTCCGCTTGAAAATGCTGCGAATATAATTCGAGCTGCGGTTGACGCTTGCGGCTATCGCCTCGACCGACAGGGACGAGTCGGTGTAGTTTTCGTTTATATATTTGATTATGGCTGAAACAATATAGTCCTTTTTGGTGTCCGCCTTTGACTCCTGGATAAATCGCATTGTCTCGCTGCATCTTTCCTCAACGAAAACCGTGAGATCGTCGATCGATTCAAGCGAGCTCAGCTCCTCGATAATGCTGTTGTGGACCGATTCGTTTTCGCCCTTCTCGCTCACCGCGAGCCCGTCGACCGCCAAAAGCAGCCGCGTCGTGTGGAGCACTATCGTGTCATAAGACATGTTGTCTATCGTGCCGATAAACGCGCTGACCGCACGCTTAAGCGACGCTTCGTCTCTTGAGCGGATACACTCGAAGATCTCACGCTCAAGAAGCGCGGGATACTCGCAGCTCAGCCGCGACATCGAAAGAGTATCGTCATAATTGATTATCGAATACGGTTTAAACGACAGCCTGTAAAGCATGGCGTATCTGGCGTTCTTGTAGAGCTTGCCGCAGTCGTCGACCGAGCACTCCCTCGTACAGAGCGACATGGTCGTGTTCAGCCCGAAAAGCTCGTTTATGTGCCGTTTCAGATCAGCCGACTGCTCGGCGATAAAATCCGAATTTTCTCCGTGGCAGCACAAAAAACCAACGGTCACGGCGTCAACATCAATGCCGTAACACTCGGAGTACGCGCCGTAAAGCTCCTCGCCGATATTTCGCACCGCGTATATTATCTCGGGAACGTCGGAGCGCGGTTCGTCGGCGTTTAAGCTTATTCTGGCGAGAATGACCGAAAAACGGCTCGACTGCATCCTGATCCCAAGCTCCGCCGATTTCTTGGGATTAAAGACCGCGCCGCCAATGAGCAGCTTTCTGATAAATCTTTCCCGCTCATTCGCCGCGTTCTTATGTTCAAGCGTGTTTATGTTAACGCTTCTTTGCATAATGTTGTCCATCAAAATGTCTACCTCCGCTGCGTGTAACATCATAACCCATTCTGTCCGTGTTTGCAAAACAAAACAACAATGTTGATCTTTATTTGATTTTTTACAAATCATAGTTCATTTTGTTTATCGTGTTAATAATATAACACACAAATATCCGTTTTGTAAACATGTATTTTTCAACAAATTATTCGGCGTCAAAACTCGCGAATTAGTTCAATCTCTCTCGGAATTTTCCAGTTCACGAGCTTCACGTTGTCATCCGCCTTGTATCCGGGCTCATACGGCCCCGCCGCCGTGCCGGTGTCGCCGAAAACATACGCGCGGTCGCCGTAGAGGTTAAAGCCCGACGGGAAACAGCGGATCTCAACCACATGACGCTCGTCCGCCGCCATTGGCGGGATCGGCAGAGTGTTGTTTTCGCCGTAAACGCGGCCAATGAACTCGTTGTCGAAATAGACCTCGATAACCGAAGCGTCATCACAGCGCAGCTTGAGAACAGGGCGGTTGATGTTTTCTTCAATATATATAATTTTTTTCGCCGAGGCGCAGAGGTCGGCGAACGGATAGCCGCAGCGCACAAGGTTATTCTCGCTCTCTGCTCCCGCAGGGCGCAGAACGAAATTGTTCTTGGTCTGGACCTGCCTTTGGTCAAAGCTCCTGTAGCCCGAGGCGGCCTCGACTCTGAAGCTTCCGGTCAGATACGCGAAGACCTCGCCGCAGCCCTCCAGAACTATTTTGTTCTCGCCCGACACGATATTTTCGGTTATTTCATAATATTCTCCGCGCTCGTCCTTTTCCGAAACGCTTATCAATATGTCGTTTATGCTCGCCTCGCGGCAGCCGTCCGACACGAGCAGACGGACGGCTCCGGAAAAATCATCGCCCGCCCGGAAGCGAAACTCCGCTCCGCCGTTTCTGTATTCGGGCGTGAGGGGCAGTATATTCGTCTCGGGCGGAGTGATCGTCCACCTATCCTGATTGACCACGATCGGAACGATCTCCTTTAAGGTATCGCGGATAAGCTCAAGCGGTATGATCTCGGTGTCGGATTTCGGTATATCATTCAAAATGCGCGCTCCGCTGGCCTTGGCCTTCTCGATCATCAGCTTTCCTTTTTTCGTGAAAGCGCAGCCGGGAGTTATAAGCAGAGTGCTGTATGAGCGCTCGCCCATTATGACCCCGCTTCCTCCGGCGGAAGCGAAGTTTTCAAACATATTTTCGTCGGTCACGTCGAAGCGGCGGCTCATCTCATGGAGCCTGTCGCTTATTCCGGTCACGGCGCGGCTGAGTTCCTTCGCCTCGGCGTTCTCGCCGCCGGGGGCGTAGACGCTCCACATGGCGCGGGTCGGGCAGACCAGCAGTATCCTTCTGGTGCGCTTTCCCTCGATCTCCGCAACGCGTCTCAGCTCCTTGAGGATCTCGGGTATGACGCCCTTCCACGGAACGTGCTCCGGGAAGGAGATGTGCCGCCTTTTCAAAGCGGCTCCGCTCAAACGCGGATAGCAGGAATTTACAACAAATGTTGTAATTCCGCACTCGGTCAGCTTTCTCAGACAGTTTTCAAACTGCTCGGGCATCAGACCCCAGCCGCTCCCGCCGAACACCGAGACAGCAGCCTCGCAGTTCCCCGTCTGGCACGCGAAGCCGGACGCCGCCGAGGCCGCGAAAACGCTCACGTCTCCGATACCTCTGACCGTGACCGAGGGCAGCGCGGCGCCCCGCTCGGACTCCAGATAAGAGCCGCGCTCCTCGATCATATTCACGGGCTCAAACTCCGTTCCCGAGGTCATGATAAGCTTTTTGCCGTTTTGGGCGCACCAGTCCCTGATCGGCTCAAGCCGCGCCTTTGTAAAGCGTTTTGTTATTCTGTTCCAATAGCGGGCCTTGAGCTTCGACGGCCCGCCCTCGCTGAACAGCTCTTTTAAAAACGGCTTTATGTCCATGCCGTAATCGTTCAAAAATTCTTCCTCTATATCGTCATACCACGGGACGGTAGCGCCGCTGATGTCCGAAAATCCCGGGAACTCGGCGCAAAAACCGGTTATGTATTCAAAAGCCTCGGCGGACAGCCCCTCTTTGATCTTCTCATAAACGCCGCCGATCTGCTCTAAGGCGCACACCTCGTCAAACGGAGACGGTATGCCCGGATCGGTAAGCTTTATGACCTCGCCGTCATTGCCGAGGGCCAGTCTTTGCGCGGGCGCCATCGGCAGCGCGGCGGCGCGGCTGCCGGTTATTCCGAGCCACGCCGAAAGATCCTCCGCCTTGGCGCGCAGGATTATTTCATCAAGAGCTTTGAGCGTTCCACCCATATCGGCAGCGGCGCCCCCGCCCAATTCGCGGGCGCCGGTTCCGCGCCCCACGGTGAGCACCGCGCCGTCAAAGCCGCGGTTTTTGATTTGTTTCATGCGCCGCCCGATAATATCGGCGTCTTTTTCAATATCGTCAATAATCAGCGACACAAGAAATTTCAGCGGTTCCATAACTATTTCCCCTTTACGTTATTGACAAAAAGGTTATTAATTATTATACTATAAGAAAGAAGAAAAATAAATACTTTTTTCAAATATATTTCAAAAAAAGGAGCATTTTACAATGAAAATAGCGCTTATTAACGAAAATTCTCAGGCGGCGAAGAACGAGATCATCTATAACTCGCTGAAAAAAATCGCCGAGCCCATGGGCCACGAGGTCCTTAACTTCGGCATGTACAACGCCGACGACGAGGCACAGCTCACCTATGTTATGAACGGACTGCTCGCGGCGATCCTCTTGAACTCAAAGGCGGTCGACTTTGTCGTTACCGGCTGCGGCACCGGCGAAGGAGCCATGCTCGCGCTCAACTCGTTCCCCGGCGTGCTCTGCGGACATGTCACAAGCCCGCTTGACGCGTATCTTTTCGGCCAGGTAAACAACGGCAACGCGATCGCCATGCCGTTCGCGCAGGGCTTCGGCTGGGGCGCGGAGCTTAATCTTGACTATACCTTTGAGAAGCTCTTGTGCGACGAGATGGGCGGCGGCTATCCCAAAGAGAGAGCCGTTCCCGAGCAGGCCAACAAAAAGATCCTCGACGAGGTAAAGAAGGTCACGCACCATGACATTATGTATGTTCTCAAAAACATCGATCAGGACTTCCTGAAGAAGACGGTCAGCGGCGAGAAGTTCGCGGAGCTGTTCTTCCCCAATTGCAAGGTTCCCGAGATCGCCGAATACATCAAAGGCATTCTGGACTAAAACACCCGCCCGCCGCAAGGCGGGCTTTTTGCCACTCGCGGCAAAACAAGCAAGCGAAGGGATCAAAAAAGCGCCGTAAGGCGCGCAGGGCTCCCGCAAAGCGCCGGCGAAGTGCAGACAGGGCTCCCGAAAACGCTTGCGTTTTTTGGAATAAGGAGCAAATTCGCAGCGATGAGCAAAAGGCGCGTGCGCCTTTTGTGATAAGCGAAGAAATTTGTGACACGGGAATGAGGAGCCGACCCGCAGCGGGCGCAGCTTTTGCCGCTTGCGGCAAAACAAGCAAGCGAAGGGATCAAAAAAGCGCCGTAAGGCGCGCAGGGCTCCCGAAAAGCGCCAACGAAGTGCGCTTTTTGGGAAAGAGGAGCCGACCCGCAGCGGGCGCAGCTTTTGCCGCTCGCGGCAAAACAAGCAAGCGAAGGGATCGGCGACGACGTGAAATGCACGTTTTTTAACATGAATGATATTGTTTTTTAATATATAATATGATATAATTTGTTTAAAAATAAAATAATATTAAATTTTAAGGAGGTAAAACTATGAATACTGCTGCACCCCTTTCCAATGACGCTTTGGGCGGATTAGCTGTCGGAAGCCTACTCGGCTTTATTGTCGCATGCGCGATCATAATGTGGGTATTCCAGATCATCGCGTACTGGAAAATGTTCACCAAGGCGGGCGAGCCCGGCTGGAAGAGCATTATCCCGTTCTACAACCAATACGTCATGTATAAGCTGACATGGAAAACATCGTGGTTCTGGATCACACTGATCGTAGCTGTTGTGTACGGCGTATTCACGTCTTTGAACCAAAACTTCCCCGACAATATGCTCTACGCGGTCCTGCTGCTTATATCCGCGGTCATCGCCCTGGTGATCACGATAATCTCGTATTACAAGATCTCGAAGGCGTACGGACACGGCGCGGGATACACCGTGGGTCTGTTATTCCTGTGGCCCATATTCGTGCTTATTCTGGGCTACGGCAAATCACGCTACATAGGTCCCGACAAGGCGTAAAAAGGCAAAAAAACGAGGCGGAACTTCGTTCCGCCTCGTTTTATTTTTATTCTCCGGGATATTTCATTCCCCAGCGGGCGCGCATCTCGTCCATAACGCCGAGCACGAACAGGCTTTCGGAATGGGGAATTTCTTCGCACTCGATCTTTCCTTCTTTTATTGCCTTTATGCAGGCCTCAAGCTCAAACACGTATCCGGTCTTAAACTTCGGGGTTATTTCGCGGATAAGCTCTTTTTTCTCGTTGTAGACCTTGGCGCTTTTCCAGTTTGAAACCCCGGCGATCTCAATTATCCCGTTTTCGCACATCAGCGTTATCTTTGAGTCGGTACACATGTCGGTGCAGCTCATAAGCGACGCGGTCACGCCGTTTTTGTATTTTATCACGGTCAGGCTGTGATCATCGACGCCCGCGTCCGACAGAGCCGCGTCGGTATACTCGATTTCAAAATCGTCGCCCAGCAGCATCGACGCCGCGGTCACGTTGTATATCCCAAGATCAAGCAGCGCGCCGCCGCCGAGCCTTAGGTCGTGTATCCACGAGGACGCCGTCTTTTTGGAGCCGAAATTCGACTGCATCAGCACGGGCCTTCCTATTTCGCCGCTTGATATGATCTCCTTTATTTCTTTGACCCACGGGAAAAACCTCGTCCACACCGCCTCGCAGATAAAGGCGTTATGCTCTCTCGCGGTTCTGAACAGGTCCTCGGCCCGGGCGCGGTTTATGCATATCGGCTTTTCACACAGCACGCTTTTGCCTTTTTCCAAAAGCTTTTTGGAAAGCTCGTAATGCAGCGGGTGAATGGTGGCGATATACACCAGCTCGATCTCCGGGTCGTTTATCAGCTCGTCATAGCTGCCATAGGCCCTCGGAATATCAAATTCCTCAGCAAATTTTTCCGCCGCCTCGAGGGTCCTTGAGGCCACAGCATAAAACTCCGCCTCATCAACGACTTTTATCGTCCTTGCCATTGAGTGGGCGATATGCCCCGTTCCGATTATTGAAATTTTCATAAATATCTCCTATGCGTCCCCCAAGCCTCCCCTTCCTTTTAGGAGGGGGAGGTGCCTGCGAAGCAGGCGGAGGGGGTGGTTCTATTTCCTTTTTATTTCATAAACGTCCGACATCGGCTTGATGTTCTCGGCGCCGTCCCAGATGAAGCCGCGGATCGTCACTGTGTCCGCCGTCGGCGTGACAGCCGCCTCAGCGGTATCGCCCAAAGACGGATCATACTCCGTAACAGCGGCAATTGTCTTCGCGCCGCTTTGATCATAACCTACGATAATTATGCTGCACGGCTCCGACAGTCCGCTCGCCGTAAGCGTTACCTCGCCGTCCGCGAAACTTTCGATCTCAGCCCCGTTTTGACTGAACTTGACCGTCGGCTCAGCAGGCTGCGGCCCCTCTGTGGGCTGCGGTCCCTCTGTGGGCTGCGGCTCATCGGTAGGCTCCGGAGGAGAAACGACAGCCGAACCCTCGGGCGCGAGCACACTGATATTGTCTAAGCCCAAAACGTTTGCCGCGCTGCCTCTTGTAGAACCGCCGATACTTGTTATATTCAGAGACGGTATCTCTCCCTTGGTAGTTCCCGATCCAAGCTCGAGCGTTCCTATCTTGCCATAACTGCCGTCCGCGTTTTTGTTGTAAACCGTAATTGAATTATTTGACGATGTGTACTGAACTCTCAGACTGTGCCATGTGTTCGCTTTGTATGTGAAGCTGCCCAACGTCGTGTCCAGGCCTTTTGGACTGCCGGATGAGGATACACCGCCATCCGAGAAATAATCGGTTATTTTAAGGCACGGCGTCTTTTCTTTGCCGTCTTCTCCGGTCTTGAGTTCAAAAATTCTGCCATCCAGCGTGGTAGCGGAAACATACGAATTTCCGGGGTTAACGTTTATATTGTCAAACGCACGGAGCAGGATCGTGTCCTTATTTGTATCGCCCGACATAAAGTCAAAATCTATTACAATGATCTCGGACTCCACGGGCTCCTCAGCCTCGTATGTCCAGCCGTCCTGACCCTTGCCTTTGTCGTCGATCTTCAGATAATGATCCGCGCTGCCCGCTGTTTTTTCGGCTATCGAAGGCGCCACGGCGATATCGGGAACATTATCCGCGTTTCCGGTCGCGTAGTTCACTCTTATCTCCATATCGTTCTCGTTTGCGATCATATCGCCGTTGCCGAATTCGGTGCCAACGGCAATATTGTCAAAGTTCCACGTCTCTCCCTCAAGCGGAGGCATTGTGGGATCGGGAGCGTCCGGCTTGATATCGGGATCGGGCTCGCCCTCGGTACTCTTAAATGATACGCCGTAGAACTCCGCCTTTGAATTCTCAACGTAAATATAATATGTTTTGCCGGCTTCTAAGTTGGCGCTCGTTGACGTGTAGATATTCACGCTGTCGTTATTGGTCTTGTACATGGCAAGCTCATCGTTCGCGGTCTTGCCGGGCTCATGGATCACGAACTTCTTGCCGCTGTTAAGCTTATAGTAAACCGTGATCACGCCCTTGGTTTTGGGAGTATAGGTCAGCGCCATTCCGGACGCTCCGCCGTCCGCGGGAGTGTTCGCGCATGTAAGTCTGCCGGTAAACGAAACGGAATCGATCGTTCTGCTGGTCGTCTCGAAGGTCATGCTGTCATTCGCGGTGAGGCCGGTCATCAGGACCTCGCCTTTTGTGACGTTTTTGGACGCTTTCCACATAAGTGTCGGAGCCTCGTTTGTGATCTCCATGCCCAAAAATCTTCCCTTAGAGCCTTTGACGTATATATAATAGGTTTGGCCGGCCTCGACTTTTCCGGTAAGTACCGCGTCGTTGCCCTCGCCCGTTACCGAGGCGACGCAGTCTTCCTCGCTCCCGGCGCCTTCCTTCATAATATACGCCGTTTTCGGGTTCGCCGCCTGACCTAGCGAGGTCAGATAAACATTCAAATATCCGCTCTTTTCGGGAACGTATTTAAAGCCCGTGCCTGTCGCCTTTCCGTCGCTCCAACCTCCGCTGTCGGCACCGCTGATATAATAGTTGTAGGTCTTGTCGTTCAGCGTCACATTCGCCGTGCCGCCGGTCGTATCGTGCAGCGTCGTCAAGCCGTCAATAAGCTCGCTGCCCGCTTTCTTTCCGTTGTCGCTCTCGGACGCTGTCCACTTCGCCGCGGTTGATTTGACGGTTATCGTATAACTTCTCTTGAGCGTGAATGTGCCGTGCGTGATCTCGGCGGTGAGTATTACGGACGCGTCCTTATCGGACGGACGGTTGACCGCCGAGATCTGATTATTGCTGATCTTCACCGCGCTCGACGCGCTTGACCACTTGATCGAGCTGCCGTTGACGCTGCCCGATGCGGGAAGCGTCAAGTCGGACGCATTCTTGATCGTTGAGGGACTGAGCTTCAGAGCGTTTACGTCCTCCATAACCATTCTGTAATCCTCGCCAAGATCCGCGGTCTTGGGGGACTCTGTAACTATTCCCTCGGGGAACGAGTTGATCGTCAGATCGTTCGCGTAGTACTCTATATTCATATATCCCTGACCGTAGTAATCGCCCGAGGCGTCCTTTGGATTTGTGGGATCGAGTCCTCTTTCGATCTCCCAATTATCATCCATGCCGTCTTTATCTTCATCGGTTCTGTCAAGGGTCGTATACTTCGGGGGATAATAATCATCATAATTCATCTCTTTGATTTTGTACTCCTTGATCGCCTTAAGCAGGGCGGACGACGTTGTGGTGGAATACATGGGACCGCCGGTAAGATAACCGGTGCCGTTCTTCGCCTCGTCCATAACCTGCTGATCTATTTTGGGACGCTTGTCGGCGCTGATGCCCGCGCCGGCATAGTTGATAACGGTCTCAAACGCTTCGTCGGCGGTCTCGAACTGATTGCTGTTTAAAACGGACGCATCGTTTCCGTTTACATCCTCGACCTTAAAGGGCGTGTCGGAGCCGTAGGTCGCCTTATCAAAGCCGCTCATGCCGAGCCATTGGTTATTTTTTTCTATACTTTCGTTGTAATATGAGCCGTCCGGTTTCCTTATTGTGTTGCCGGAAAGGTAGAACTTGTAATTCTCCGGAGCTGAGCCGCTGGATTTAACAAGAAAACGATGTCCGCCGGTGGTTGAATTTCCGGCTTTTAAATAATTATTTACATAATTCTGATGGCCCATAGTGCCGTAGCCCGTCTGATAACCCCAGTCGTATATCACATTGTTTACAAAATCCATCGTCTCGGTCTTTTCGACCTTTCCGCGGAAGTTTCTGGAAACATTGTGGGCTATCATGTTGTGGTGCCAGGAGTTCTGGCCCTTGCCGAACATAACGCCAAAGCCGTGGCAGCCCTTGTCATGAACCGATATACAGTTTGACGGACCGATCAGAGTGTACTGCACAGTCTGGTGCATATTATTGGAATAAAGGCCCCATTGCTCATCGTTCGCCCAGCCGAGCGAGCAGTGGTCAACAATCGAGTTTGAACCGTTGCTTCCTCCCCAGGCGTCACATTCCTTACCCGTTTCTCCGGGACGGGAGCTGACATATCTTATAATAATATTGTCGCCACCCATTCCGATCTTTGCGCCTCTGAGCGTTATTCCGCCGCCGCCGGTCGCGGTCTGGCCGAGGATCGTGACGTTGCCTTTCACAACAACATCGCTTTTCAGATCTATTGTTCCGCCGACCGCGAACACGACGATACTGTTTGAGTGGCTGACCGCCTCGCGGAACGTGCCGACGCTGCCGTCGTCGGTAAGCTTAGTAACGATACGCACCGTGCCGCCTCTTCCGCCCGTTGAATATTTGCCCGCGCCCTCGGCACCGGGGAATGCGGGCAGCGTGTTGGCCGCGGAAACGTTCGCAGCGGGAACGGCCATACTGCCGATCAGCACGGCGGCCGAAAGCAATATATTCATCAATTTGCCCTTTAGTTTCATATTATCACTCTCTTTCAGAAAAAATGTACAATAATTATACCTCATTTTTTGGAATTTTCCAATAAAATGAGCACTGCAAGGCAATATATCCTGCTTTTTTGGCAATATTTCATGACTTCAAGCCCCGTTTTGCTTTTGCCTCAACGCAAAAACCGCCCGCCGCCGCGCCAAAGCGACGCATTTTCGTTTGACAATCCGCAAAAAAGGTGGTATAATCCTTCCATAATTATACTGGATTATTATGCGCGCCCTGCGCGCTCAGGCTGTAAGGAGAAAGACATGGTATTTTCGAGCTTATTGTTTATGTGCGTGTTTCTGCCGGTTGTGCTGCTGCTCTATTTCTGGAACGGCAACATCACCTACAGGAACGTTGTGCTTGTTATCGCGTCGCTTATATTCTACGCGTGGGGCGAGCCCGTTTGGGTCGTTCTGCTGATACTCAGCGCCGCGGTGGCTTATTTGTGCGGCCTCGCCATAAACAAATACTCCGGCGGATGGCGGGCGAAGCTGGCGCTCGTACTGGCGCTTGTCATAAACCTCGGCCAGCTCGCGGTGTTCAAATACACCGGCTGGATCGTTGACTGCATTAATTCCGCGTTTCATCTGAACATCCCGTTTTACAACTTTTCGCTGCCGCTGGGAATTTCGTTCTACACGTTCCAGACCCTGTCTTACTGCATAGACATGTACCGCGGCGAGGTCAAGGTCCAGAAAAATCCGCTGAACTTTTTGTGCTACGTCTCAATGTTCCCGCAGCTTGTGGCCGGCCCGATCGTGCGCTATGTCGACATCGAAAAGCAGATCAACGACCGCCGCGTGACCCTCAAGGGCTTCGAGTACGGCGTGCTCCGCTTCACTCAGGGCATGCTGAAAAAGGTGGTTCTGGCCAACGGAACGGGCGCGGTCGTTTCGGCGCTGCTCGGCGGAAACATGGCGGAGTCGTCCGTGCTTTCGGCATGGGTCGGCATCATCGCCTATACCTTCCAGATATATTTTGACTTTTCGGGTTATTCCGACATGGCGATAGGCATGGGCAGAATGTTCGGCTTTAACTTCCTTGAAAACTTCAACTATCCCTACATCGCCAAAAACGTCACCGATTTCTGGCGGCGCTGGCACATATCGCTGAGCACGTTTTTCCGCGATTATGTCTATATCCCGCTCGGCGGCAACCGCAAGCACCAGATGTTCAACATCATGTTCGTCTGGATGCTGACCGGCCTCTGGCACGGCGCGAGCTGGAACTTTGTGCTGTGGGGACTTTACTACGGAATACTTCTTATCATTGAGAAAAAGGCGTTCAAGGGCAAGCTGATGCGGCTGCCGGCGTTTTTCGCCCACCTTTACACGATAATCGTGTTCGTTCTCGGCTGGGCTCTGTTTTACTACACCGACTTCGGAGCGCTGCGCGACTGGTTCGTCTGCGCCTTCGGCGGCACCGGCAGGCTGTATGATTACACCGGTTTCACGACGCTTATGTCAAATCTGTGGCTGCTGATCGTCTGCGGGGTCGTTTCGACTCCGATCATCAGAAAGCTCTGCGATTGGTTCTCCGACAAGTGCAAAGCGATTAATATTGTGGTAACGCCCGTTCTGGTGTTCGCGCTGCTGGCGTTCTGCTTCATACTTTTAGTGGGCGAGAGCTACAACCCGTTCCTGTATTTCAGGTTTTAAGTTTACTCGAAATTATTGCAAGGGGAAATATAAATGTACACTGCGAGAAGAGTTTTAACCGTAATATTCTTTATAATCTTTATGATCGCCGGTTTTGTGACGGTGGTCATTCTGCCGCGCGACGACGCCTCGGCCCAAAAAGAGAACCGGAACCTGGCGGACATGCCTCAGGTCAGCCTCGGCAGCATAAGCTCCGGGCAGTTCTCATCGGACTTTGAGACGTTTTTGTCCGACAACGTGGGCTACCGCAGCAGATTTACCGACATATCCTCAGCATATAAGAACATAAAGGGCATCAACGCCTTCGGAAAGGTCGTTGAGTCAAACGCCGACATGGGCACCGGCGAGGCCGGAGTGGGCCGCCTGCTCGTGACCGACGACCGTGTCATGGAGATATACAAGGCCGATCCCGAGGCACAGCGCGAATATATCGACATGGTTGACTTTTACGCGAACAAGCTTCCGGCCAGCATTAAGATGTATTCAATGATCATACCCACGCAGATCGACTTCATGCCGTTTTACAACACGGTCGGCGACAGCGAGAAGGCCGCGATAGACTACCTCTATGACAACTTTAACGACCGCGTAAAAAATATTAACGTGTACGACAGCCTCAAGGCGCATTTTGAGCAGGGCGAGTATGTGTACTTCCGCACCGATCACCACTGGACGCAGCTCGGCGCGTATTACGCGTATCACAAAATGGCCGAGGCCATGGGGTTCATGCCGCTTTATGTCAACGAGTTTGAAAAGGGCGAGGTAAAGGACTTCACGGGCTATCTTTACAGTCAGGCCGAGGCTCCGTACCTCTACGACCACCGAGACACGATCGAGTATTACAAAAACGCGCTCAACGACATACCGTTCAACTGCATGACTTACAGCTATATCCCCGGCGAGCCGTTTGCCTATAAAGGAAAGATGTTCGACCTCAACAAGGGCGCGTCATACACCATGTTCCTCGGCGGCGACCAGCCGTATATCGAGATAAACTCAAACGGGGCGACTAAAAAGACCCTGCTTATGCTCAAGGACTCGTATTCAAACGCACTTATCCCGTGGCTAGCGAGCTCGTACAGCAAGATCATCGTTATCGACGCGAGGACCTTTGACCAGACAATAACCAATATACTGAACACCACGCCGATCGATGATTTCCTTATCACCAACTATATCCTCGGCACCAACTTCCGCGACTACATCAAAATGTGCCGGGATATATACTAACGTAGGGACTAGAGAATAGAAACTAGGAACTACGCGGAAAAACTTAGACGTAAAACCTTTTCATATCCCCGCGCCCTAATATAGGCTCGCCCCTTGGGGAGAGCTGTCTGCGAAGCAGACTGAGAGGGGCAACGTAGTCCCTAGATCCTAATCCCTAGTCCCTACGTTGTTTGAATTTTAACACAGTTTTGTAACTTTTTTGTTAGAATTTTGTAATTTCTCTTTACAAATTTGTAATAATATGTTACAATATAAAAAATGATTGTGAAGAGGGGTTAGATTATTGTACGGTCAGAATGATTTATCAAAAATTAAGTCCAATCTTGCCGATAATGTTGGCAACAAAGTCAGATTAACGGCCAAGAAAGGCAGAAAGCAGATTGTTACGAGAGAGGGAGTCATCGAAAACACCTATCCCAGCATTTTCACTGTGAAGCTGGACAATCAGAATGAGTTCTTCACAACCGAGCGTAGAGTTTCATACAGCTACGCTGATGTTCTGACCAAGTCGGTCGAGCTTGTTATATACACTCCCGACGAGGGCGAAACCGGCGTTCTGTCGGAGACCGAGTCCGAAATGGAGGACATCGTTTAATCGTACATGCCTATCTTTAGTAACATCATGCGGCGGACGCTTCCGCGGCGGCAGGGACGGCTTTTTGGGCGGTCCTTGTTTTTTTGTCATAAAAACGTAACACAGATATAAAATAAATCGGCTCTTATCACGCTTGACTTTTTTCGTAAACTCATGTATAATATATGCGTGACTTTATGTGCACATGTTTTTGTTTGCGCGGTTCACTTGTATCGACTTCTTTAAAAATTGCTAAAGGTTCATTATAGAATATAGATAGCAGAACAAAATTTTGACTTTAGGAGGTGCTTAAAATAACTATATTACCATGGATATTATTGGTAGTCGTTTTTCTGCTCGGAGTGCTCGCGGCATTCCTCGCGTTCAGATACGGCTATTCATATAGAAAAAACTTTGCCGAGGTTAAAATCGGCAGCGCCGAGGAGGAGGCCGAAAGGATCCTTTCCGAGGCGAGCAGCTCGGCGGAAAAAGACGCCGAAAACATAAAAAAAGAAAAATTGATCGAAGCCAAAGAAGAGATACATAAATTAAGAAGCGAACTTGACAAAGAGATAAAAGAGAGACGCAACGAACTGCAGAGACAGGAAAGACGCGTGCAGCAAAAAGAAGATACAATTGACAAAAAGGGCCGCATGATCGAAAAGCGCGAGGAGCAGATCCAGCGCAAAATGAACGAGGCGGAGGAAATTCAGGCAGAGGTGGAGCGCGTTAAAAAGCTCCAGATCGCGCAGCTTGAAAAAATCGCCACCATGACGGCGTCGCAGGCCAAGGACCTTCTTCTCAAAGAGGTCGAGGCGGACGTTAAGCACGAATCCGCGCTGCTTATCAAGAGCGTGGAAGAGCAGGCCAAGGAAGAGGCGGACGAAAAAGCCCGCAAGATCATCACCGGCGCGATACAGAGATGCGCCGCGGATCATGTCACCGAGACCACCGTTTCGGTTGTTCCGCTGCCCAATGACGAGATGAAGGGCCGCATAATCGGCCGCGAGGGCAGGAACATCAGAACCATCGAGACCCTGACGGGTATTGATCTTATCATCGACGACACGCCCGAGGCGGTTATCCTTTCGGGCTTTGACCCGGTAAGACGCGAGATCGCCAGACGTTCGCTTGAAAAGCTCATCAACGACGGCAGGATCCACCCGGGAAGAATTGAGGAAATGGTTGAAAAATCCCGCAAGGAGGTCAACCAGATCGTTAAAAAAGAAGGCGAAAAGGCTGTGTTTGACACCAACGTCCACGGCCTCAATCCCGAGCTTATCCGCCTTATCGGAAGGCTCAAGTTCAGAACCAGCTACGGCCAGAACGTGCTTCAACATTCCATTGAGGTCTCGCATCTGGCAGGCCTTATGGCTGCCGAGCTCAACGCGGACGTGGCCCTCGCCAAACGCGCGGGTCTGCTCCATGACGTCGGCAAGGCCATTGACCATGAGGTCGAGGGCTCGCACGTCACGATCGGAGCCGACATTGCCAAGAAGTATAAGGAAAACGACAAGGTCGTTCACTGCATCCTCGCCCACCACGGCGACATTGAGCCCCTGACGATCGAAGCCTGCCTCGTTCAGGCGGCCGACAGCATCTCGGCGGCGCGTCCCGGCGCGAGACGCGAGAACCTTGAGAACTACATCAAGCGCCTTGAGCAGCTTGAGGAGATTTCAAACTCCTTCGACGGGGTTGACCGCTCGTTCGCTATCCAGGCGGGCCGCGAGGTCAGAATTATGGTCAAGGCCGACAAGGTAAGCGACGACGACACAGTGCTGATGGCGAAGGATATTGTTAAAAAGATCGAGGAGACCATGGAGTATCCCGGCCAGATCAAGGTCAATGTTATCCGTGAGCTCCGCGCTATCGAGTACGCAAAATAATTATTTGCCTCGGAGGCGATATTCATGAAAAGTATTATTACGATCAGCCGTCAGTTCGGAAGCGGCGGACGCGAAATAGGCGAAAAGACCGCGGCCGAACTCGGCTATAAGTTCTACGACAAGGAGATCATTGAAAAGCTTGCCGAGAAAACCGGCCTCGCGAAGGAATACATACGCAAGGCGGGCGAGTACGCGCCGAGCAAGAGCATATTCTCATACGCCTTTATCGCGAGGAACAGCGACGGCACGTCGATCACCGACTATCTCTACAGGGTTCAGCGCGAGCTTGTGCTTGAGATCGCCGAGGAAGGCCCCTGCGTTATCGTGGGCCGTTGCGCCGACTATATCCTGCGCGAGCATGAGGGCTGTCTGAACGTGTTTATCCGCGGCGAGCTTGACGCCAAGATCGAGCGCGTCACAAAGCTCTACTCGGTAAGCCCCGACAAGGCGAAAAAGATCATGAAGGATGCGGACAAGAAACGCGCCATTAACTACAAATACTGCGCCGAGCGCGAATGGGGCGCGATAAAAAACTATGACATGGTTTTAAACAGCACAGCGTTCGGAATTGAAAAGTGCGTGGACCTGATCTGCCGCGCCGCAAAGTAAAAAAGCATAAAAACAAAGCGGAGCCCATGGCTCCGCCTTGTTTTTGCGTTATATTATCCGAAAATATCCGAATGTGTTCCGGTATCGACCAAAGTTAACGTCAAAACATCGTCTTCAATCAAATATACCAAAAGCCAATTCGGTCTGATGTGGCACTCCCGAAAGCCCGAAAATTCTCCGGAAAGAGCGTGATCGCGGTATTTTTCACTCAGCTTTTTCCCCAGACGGAGTATATCAACGACTTCATCCAATTCCGAAATATCAAGCCCGCGCTTTTTCATAAGTTTATAACTCTTTTTGTATGCTGTTGTAAATTTAACCGTATACATCAGCTTTCAAGAGCCTCCTTGAGTTCCTCCATGCTTGTGTATCCTTTAACGTCTGCATCGCGCGAAATGCGTTTCGCCTCTGCCATTGCACTTAATGTTTTCTCGCTGTATCGCGGGAGTTCAACCGAAAAAGGCAGACCTCCGCGCAGAACACACTGGTGCAAAAACAAATTTACCGCGCCCGACATATCAAGGCCGAGACTGGAAAACAAGGCCGCCGCCTCTTTTTTTATATCCGCGTCAATACGCACTTGTGTAGGCGTCGTCGCCATACAATCAGCTCCTTTCTTCTATATTATACGCTTTTTGATTTACATTGTCAAGCATTTAAGATATAATTAATCTCTTTCATTAATATACTTGTTAATAGAAAAGCTTTTCGCCAAATACGAAAACGAGAAGCTTGACATGTATTTAAAGCTCCTGCGCGCCCGGAATTAAATAAAATAAAGGCTTTGGCGTTTATTTGCCAAAGCCGCTATATTTACTTTTTATATTCCTCAAGCATTTGCTCGATTTCTTCTTTGGATTTGAGGCTCAGGAACGAGAATGGCTTTTCGAGGGATTTTTCTATGAGCTCTATTCCCTTTTCTTTTTCGCCCTGCTTTATCAGGAGCTCGCCGTAGCCGTAGTAGGCTTCGGGGAAGCGCGGCTCGGGGTCGCGCGCGAGAAGTTCCTCGTAAATCTCCTTCGCCTTGTCGTATTCTCCGTTTATGGCGTAGGCCTCGGCGAGGTTGTCGGTGATTATATTGTCGTCGCTGTTATAGTCATATGCCTCCTCGTTGAACTCGACCGCCTTTTTGCCGTCACCCTTTAAATTATACATTATGCCGAGGTTCTGGTATATTGTCGTTACTCTGAAATTATTGTTATACACGTCCTCGAGCTTTTCGATCGCGTCGTCAATGTCGCCTTCCTTCCAGCTCACAAGCGCCTGCAGCGACGTTACTCTGTAACGGTCGGCCGTGTTCGGCTTGGTGAGCATCACGGCGTCGGCGAACACCCTTTTCGCCGCGGCAAGCTCGCCGCAGCGCAGACAGTTGTAGCCGAACAGGATCGTGTCTCCCGCGCCGAGGTTGCCCACCTTGCTCGCTATGTTAAATATTTTCAGCGAGCCGAGGTAGTCGCCCTTGGCGTATTTTTGCTTGGCGAAAAGGGCCACGATGCCGGCCCGTTTCACGATTATAAACACAATCGCGACAAGCAGCAGTATTTGCCAGATAAGTTTCATAAGTATTGCTCCTTAATATGATTTTCCGCATGCGGAGGCCTTTGCGGGCGGATAATATCCGTCCCTACAAACATAGTGATTAGTAATTAGCTAATAGTGATTAGAAAATTCAAACATTCGCGGCGGTGCTGAAACGGACGCGGCAGCATTTTTCCGCGTATTCGCTATTCACTAATCGCTAATCCCTACGTTGACCCCTCTCAGTCTGCTTCGCAGACAGCGTTAGGGAAGCTCTTAGTCAAAATTGCAAGCAATTTTGAAAGATAGCTTTGAACCCGCAAGCAAGCTTGCTGATTATCCCCAAGGGGCGAGCCAAGACAGGTCCGCAGCAATGCGCGGTGGTGGTTGGCGGGGTTATACCAAATTATTCACGGTTCTGGGGTAGGGGAGTACGTCGCGGATATTGGTCATTCCTGTTACGTACATCACGAGCCTTTCAAAGCCCAGTCCAAAGCCCGCGTGTTTGCAGCCTCCGAAACGGCGCAGATCGAGGTACCTGCCGTAGGCCTCTTTGTCGAGGCCGAGCTCGTCCATCCGCTTTTCCAGAACATCGGGCCGCTCCTCGCGCTGGCTGCCGCCGATTATCTCGCCGATGCCCGGAACCAGACAATCGACCGCGGCCACGGTTTTGCCGTCGTCGTTGAGGCGCATATAAAACGCCTTGATCTCCTTCGGGTAATCGGTGACAAACACCGGCTTTTTGAACATCTCCTCGGTCAAGCAACGCTCGTGCTCGGTCTGCAGATCAACGCCCCATTCCACGGGGTACTCGAACTTTTTGCCCGAGCTTTTCAGCATTTCGACCGCCTCGGTGTAGGTCACTCTGCCGAACTCGCTCTCCGCCACCCGGCGCAGCCTCTCAAGCAGGCCCTTGTCCACAAAACGGTTGAAAAACTCAAGCTCGTCCGCTGCGTTTTCCATAACATAATTTATCAGATATTTCAGCATGTCTTCGGCAAGCGCCATATCATCGCCGAGGTCGGCGAACGCCATTTCGGGCTCTATCATCCAGAATTCCGCCGCGTGGCGGGCCGTGTTGCTGTTCTCGGCGCGGAATGTCGGCCCGAAGGTGTATATGTCGCCGAAGGCCAGCGCGAACGCCTCGCCCTCGAGCTGGCCGCTGACGGTCAGCGAGGCGGGGATCCCGAAAAAGTCGTCCTTAACGTCGGTCTCGCCGGGCTTAAGCGTGGTCACGCGGAACATCTCGCCCGCGCCCTCGCAGTCGCTGCCGGTGATTATCGGCGTGTGGACGTATACGAAGCCCTTTTCGGAAAAATATTTGTGTATCGCCTGCGCCAGCATTGAGCGCACTCTGAAAACCGCCGAGAGCGCGTTGGTCCTCGGGCGCAGATGCGGAATGGTGCGCAGATATTCAAACGTGTGCCGCTTTTTTTGAAGCGGGTACTCGGGCGCGCTCGCGCCCTCGACCTTCGCCGCGTCAGCCTTGAGCTCAAACGGCTGTTTGGCTTCGGGAGTCAGCTCCAGAACGCCGCTCACCGTCACCGCGGAGCCCACGTTGAGCTTTGAGATCTCGCCGAAATTTTCAAGGCGTGAGTCCTCGATAACCACTTGGAGATTTTTGAAGCAGGAGCCGTCGTTGAGCTCGACAAAGCCGAAACTCTTCGAGGCGCGCACCGTGCGCACCCAGCCGCTGACGGTTATGTTCCGCCCGCCGAAATCTCCGCCGAACAAATCTTTTATTTTCATTGCGTTATACCGTCCTTTTTGATCGGGTGAAATAGACCCCTCTCAGTCAGGCTTCGCCTGACAGCTCTCCCCTTCCCAGGGGCGAGCCGGGACGTCGGGGCGCCGTCCCCTACAACACGATAGATATTATCCGCCCGAATTTCTGCGCTTGCTTTGTAAGCATTTAATTTAACGCATCAACCTAATCAAGCGAAAAGTGATTTTGCTTGCTGTAATCCTTGATAAGCTCGGCGCGGGGATAGCCCCGGCTGTGCTCCACCGAGTTTATGTAAAATCCCCTGCCATAGTAAAACCTGATCAAGGGAGTGACATGCGCGCCCGTGTGCAGGCGCAGGATCTTCACGTTATTCTCTCTCATTACCTTATCGACAACGCTCATAAGTATCTTGCCGATACCGTTGTTGCGCTGAGTGGACTTGACAGCGAAGCGGCTCAAATAAGCCTCGTGGTCGTCAAGAAGCTCGATGCGCACGGCGCCGACCGGCTCGTCATCGATAAACACCACGAAAACCTCTTTGGTCTCAATGTCATGGAGCACGTCCTCGCTCGTCTCGTTGAGGGCCTCTATGTCATAATCAAGCCCCGCCATTTCGCAATATTTCAAAAACGCGTCCTTGGTTATCTTTTTTATGGCGGGAACGTCGTCGCGGCTTGCGCGCTTGACCTCGAACGCGTAAAGCTGCTTATCCATTTCTGTTGTCCCCCACCATCAGCATCGCCATAACAGCCTTCTGCGCGTGGAGCCTGTTCTCGGCCTCGTCGAACACGACGCTGCGCTCGCCGTCGATCACGTCGGCTGTCATCTCAAAGCCGCGGTAGGCCGGCAGACAGTGCATGAATATGCTGTCGGGCTTGGACTTGTTGAACAGCTCAAGGTCAATCTGATAGCCTTGGAAGGCCTTGACGCGCTTTTCCTTCTCGCTCTCCTGGCCCATGCTCGCCCAGGTGTCGGTGTATACGACGTCGGCGTCCGTTATCGCCTCGACGGGATCGTTTGTCATGACTATCTTCGAGCCCAGCTCCTTTGCGTCCTCGCGGGCGTTGGCGACGATCTCGGGATCGCACTCATAGCCCTTGGGCGAGCCGACGCTTATGTCCATGCCCGCCTTGGCGCAGGCGTAGAGCAGCGAGTGGGCGACATTGTTGCCGTCGCCGATATACGCGAGCTTCAGACCGCGCAGGCGGCCCTTGTGCTCCTTGACGGTCATCAGATCAGCCAACGCCTGGCACGGGTGCAGCAGATCTGTGAGGCCGTTTATTATCGGGATCGAGCCGTATTTCGCAAGATCAAGCACGTCCTGATGATCAAAGGTCCTGATCATTATTCCGTCAACAAAGCGGCTCATGACCTTGGCGGTGTCGTAGATCGTCTCGCCGCGGCCGAGCTGAATGTCGTTCGCCGAAAGGAACAGGGCCTGGCCGCCGAGCTGATATATGCCTGTCTCAAACGACACGCGGGTCCTTGTTGATGATTTTGTGAAGATCATCGCCAGAGTCTTGCCCTTTAAAATCTGATGCGGCTTGCCCGCCTTCTGCTCCTTCTTGAGCTTCGCGGCAAGAGACAAAAGCTGATTGAACTCCTCATGCGTAATATCGTGTATGCTTATAAAGTGTTTCATATTATAATACCTCCTTGATCGCGTTTATCAGAATATCTATATCGGACTTATTGACGATGAGCGGCGGTACTATGCGCAGCACGCGGTCGCCCACAACGCCCACAAGAATTTTTTTCTCAAATAATTTATTGCCGACCTCTTTGGCTTTCGGCTCTTTAAACTCCACGCCCCGCATCAGGCCCGCTCCGCGGACCTCGGCGATCTCCGGACATTCATCCTTGAGTTTATTCAGACTATCGCCCAGATATTCGCCTGTCTCGGCAGCGCGGCCGAGCACGCCGTTGTTTAAAAGCTCATCAAGTACCACGAGGCCCGCGCGCGTCGACAGCGGATTGCCGCCGAAGGTTGTGCCGTGGTCGCCCGGCTTAAAGGCCGACGCGAATTTTTCACCTGCGCAGAAGGCCCCGATCGGCACTCCGCCACCCAGGCCCTTGGCCATTGTGAATATGTCGGGCTTAACTCCGTAAAGCTCATGCGCGAAAAGCCTGCCGCATCTGCCCACGCCGGTCTGAACCTCGTCAACGATAAAGGCGATGTCGTTCTCGCGGCACAGGCGCTCGGCCTCGCGCGCGAACTCCATTGTCGCGGGGTGGACTCCGCTCTCGCCCTGAATGAGCTCGATCATAATTCCGGCGGTTTTCTCATTGACGGCGTTTTTGAGCGCGTCAATATCGTTGAGCTCAATATGCACGAATTTTTCTATCAGCGGCTTATACGGCGCCTGGTACTTGGGCTGGCCGGTGGCTGCCACAGTGGCCAGTGTTCTGCCGTGGAACGAGCTTTTAAGCGTGATGAACTCTATTCTCTCGGGTCTGCCCTGCTCGATCTGATACTTTTTGGCGAGCTTTATGGCGCCCTCGTTGGCCTCCGCTCCGGTCGAGCAGAAGAACGCTCTGTCCGCGCAGGTGTTTTCGACAAGCATTTGCGCGAGCCGCGCCTGATTTTCAACGTAATAAACGCTTGACGTGTGGATAAGTCTGCCGACCTGGTCGCGCAGCTCTCTTGTCAGTCTCTCATAATTATGTCCCAAGGCGGACACCGCTATACCGGCGAAAAAGTCTTTATAAATATCTCCCTCGGCCGATCTCAGGTTTATTCCGTCGCCGCTGACAAAGCTGACCGGGATACGGTCGCCGAACGTGTTCATGTAATATTTTTTGTCAAGAGCCTTTACCTGCTCCGTGCTTAAATTTGCGCTCATTATTTCCGCTCCTTTCGGATAATCTAAGTTTGTTTATCACATACTCGTAGCCGCCCTCGGTGTGGGGCAGCAGACATTCCGAGCAGTCCTTGACCGTCTTGCCGCCCGACACGATCTCGCGGCAGTTCCCGCCGCAGTCCTCGCGGTCATATAAAGGACAAAAGCAGAACAGACAGTTTATCCGTTCCGCCTTGTGACAGGGGTAGTATTCGCAGTTCCTGTTCTCAAAATATTCGCAGCCCATACTAATCGTTCGGAGCAACCACGATCCTGCGGTTGGGTTCCTCTCCCACGCTGTAGGTCTTAACGTCCTCGCTGCTCTGGAGCGCGGCGTGGATAATTCTTCTCTCGTTGGGCGACATCGGCTCGAGCGAGACCTCGCGGCCCTCGCGAATGACCTTGCGCTCAAGGCTTCTGGCGAGCTTGACAAGCGTTTCCTCGCGCTTCGCGCGGTAGCCCTCGGTGTCGATATTAACCTTTATATACGAGTTCTTTTCCTTGTTTACATACAGGCTGGTCAGGTACTGCACCGCGTCGAGAGTGTCGCCGCGCTTTCCGATGAGCAGGCCCATTCTCTCGCCCGAAACGGTGACGTCAACCGACTTGCCGCCGTTCACCGCAACGACCTCGGCGTCCTCAAGGCCCATCATATGGATAACGGTCTCGGCGAAATACTGCGCGTCCTTGACCGACTTCTCGGTGACCTCGCGGCGCTTCGCCTCGGCGGGCGACAGCTCCTTTTCGGGCGCGGGCGTTTTCGGAATTTCGGCGGGACGCTCCACTTTTTTCTCGGGCCGCGGTCTGCGGGGCTTTTCCGTTTTCGCGCCGACCTCTTTTTTAGCGGCCTCCGCGGCTTTTGCCTCCGCCTCGGCGGCCTTCTGCTGCTCCATTTTCTGGCGGCGCAGCTCGCGCGTTTCGCGGATGCGCTTTTCTTCCTCTTCTTCCTTGGTGATCCAGGCCGAGATAATAACCTCTCTGCCCAGGAGCTTGCCGAGTATTCCCTTGCCTATCTCGCGCTCCACGGTGTAGGAAAGCTCGTTGACCGAGACTCCGAGCTCCTCGGCGGCGAGACGCAGGGCCTCTTCCTTACTTTTTGCGTTTTTTTCTATTTTTCGCGGCATTTGCCATTTCCTCCTTTACGTCCTCGTCGGTTATATCGACATGGACAACCTTGTTAATAAATACCTGCTGAACAAGCTGCAAAAGCCCGCTCAGTATCCAGTAAAATCCGATCGCCGCCGGCAGCGTGAACGCTATCCAAATCGAGAACAGCGGCATCATGATCATCATTGTCTTCATTGAATTGGGCTTCTCGTTTCCGTTCTCGTCCCTCTGCACCGGCTGAGGCGGCTGCATCTTCTGGGTGATGTAGCTTGTGAGATACGAGCTTCCGCCCGCGAGCAGCGGAATGAGCCACAGACCTATCGTGCCCCATGTGAGGCCGCCCTCGGGCATTCTGCCCATCAGCAGGCCGAGAAGCGAGCCGAGGTTCGGCGTCTGCGAAAGATCAATTCCCAAAAGGTTAAAGTCGATAAGCGTGTAGGTCTTGCCGGTCTCGGTGATAAAGTGGCTGTTCATGATCTCGGGCTGCTCAAACAGCAGCTTCGCGAAACGAATTTCATATATTCCGAAATTTTTAAAGCTGTTTTCCGGAAAAATGTTCAGCGACTCGATGTTAAGCGCGGCAAGAAACCGGTTCAGCGCGTCGGGATTTGAAATTCCCCACTCGTCGACCGCGCTGACTATCCTCCACACGTCCGAGCTCGCGACGCCCATGATGTAGATAATGGGCTGGCGCACAACATAGTAGAGCGCGAACAGGATAGGAAGCTGGATCAGCATCGGCAGACATCCGCTCATCGGATTGATCTGGTATTTCTGATAGAGCTTCATGGTCTCCTGATTAAGTTTTTCTTTGTCGTTGGCGTACTTTTTCTGAATTTCCATCAGAAGCGGCTGAATTTTTTGGGTCTTGAGCATCGACTTCTGCTGCTTGACCGTCAGCGGCGCAAGAATGAGCTTGACGATCAGCGTGAACAGAAGTATCGCAATACCGTAGTTGCTGGTGATAGTGTACATCAGTTTGAGGACCCAGCCAAGGGCCAGCATTATATAGGACAATTACAGCACTCCTTAATATTTTTTACGGATAATCTATGCCGCCCTTTGAAAAGGGGTTGCACCGAAGCAGGCGCCAGACAGCCTTGAGGCTCCCCCTGACCGCCCCGTATTTTTTGATCGCCAGAACAGCGTACTGGGAGCACGAGGGATAAAACCTGCAGGTCGGCCTGCCCTTTAAGGGCGAGATATACCGCTGATAACCTTTGATAAGTTTAATCAACAAATTTTTCATAATTTCACCAAGCGCGCGGGCGGGCCCGCCGCCCGTTTTGTTCCGTTTCCGAGGCAAAATACGAACCGTTAAATAATATAACATGAAACGGAAATTTTTGCAACCGTATTTTCAATAAAATTATATAATTTTACAGAAATTTAATTGTTAAAATTAATTTGTTTTACGGCCTTTCTGACCGCGGTTATAAAATCCCGCCGAAGCCTGTCATAATCCGCGTCGGGCGCCGCGGCCCGCGCGACGATAACCATGTCGGCGTGCGCGCCCTCGGGCAGGATGCCGCCGCGCAAAACAAGCTCGCGGTACAGGGCTCTCAGGCGGCGCTTGGCGCGGTTGCGCCTGACGGCGCAGCCCACCTTTTTGCCGGCGGTGAGGCCGAGTCGGTCCACTCGCTTGTTTTTAAGCGCGTAGACCACGAGCGTCGGTGTGACGCACATCTTTCCCCGCTTGTAAAGGCGGGCAAAATCGGTATTCTTTTTTAAACTGACGACAGAGCCCAACGCCGTGCCTCCTTCCGTTAAACAAAAAGACGCCGCTTACGGCGTCTATCCAACAATGAAACGAGATTACGCGGACAGTTTCTTTCTGCCCTTGAGTCTTCTCCTTGCCAAAACCTTGCGGCCGTTCTTGGTACTCATTCTCTTTCTGAAGCCGTGAACCTTGGATCTGTGTCTCTTTTTCGGCTGGTAAGTTCTGAGCATTTATATCCCTCCTTAGCAATAAATAGGATTAATTATTTACATTATATGTCATTTTCCCGCGGGACGACAAATCCGCGATTTATAATCTGCGATTTGCAAATCCCCGCAAAAAATCTTTAATATTATACCATGACTTATATTGCTTGTCAAGTAATAATTTTACACAAATTTTGTTTATAATTTTGTGTAAAATGTTTTTTTTGCATTTTTCCGAAGATATTGTTATTTGGATTTTCATACGCAACTATATTTTGTATGATACGATTTTGAGGCGCTTTTCAAAAAATTTTTTGGCCAATTTGGTGTTGAAAAATGATTTTCTTTTTGTTAAAATATATTTACACGAGTGTTACAGAGAGCGCGGATCCGCCCGAAAACGGCGCAAAAACGTTGGTTCGCGCTTCCGAATATATTAATTGACGAAAAGAAAAAGAGGAGAAATATGTTGAAAACAACAGAGAATGTTAACGACGTCTGGGACGGTGTCAGGGCCCAGCTTAAAGACGAGATGTCCTCGGTTGCCTTTGACACCTGGATCAAGCCCGTTGTTCCGGTCGAGCTCAACGAGGTCAAAATCAAGCTCCGCGTTCCGGGCGGGCTGCAGAAGGGGAGCCTCGGCAAAAGCATGATCATGACTAAATACCGCTCCCTCATAGAAAGCTCGCTCAAAAACGTTACCGGAAGAACGGTCGATCTTGACGTGTGCTTCGAGGAGACGGGCGCGGGTGCCACGGGCGACCCGATAACCTTTGAGGGGATGCTGAACAGCAAATACACGTTTGAAAACTTCGTCGTGGGCAACAACAACAATCTGGCTCACGCGGCGTCATTGGCGGTCGCCGAAAGCCCGGGCCACAAATACAACCCGCTGTTCATATACGGCGGCAGCGGCCTCGGCAAGACGCATCTTCTGCACGCGATCGGCAATTACTACCTGACGAACAATCCCGGCAAAAAGGTACTTTACACCACGAGTGAAAAGTTTACCTATGAGCTTATAAACGCCATCCGCGAAAAGACCAATCAGGAGTTCCGCAACAGGCACCGCACGGTCGATCTGCTGCTGCTTGACGACGTGCAGTTTTTGGCGAGCAGGGTCACGGCGCAGGAGGAGTTTTTCCACACCTTCAACGCGCTCTACGAATCGGGCAAGCAGATCGTGCTCACGTCCGACCGCCTGCCCTCCGAAACGCCTCATCTTGAGGACAGGCTCAAAACGCGGTTCCAGATGGGCCTGCTGGCGGATCTGCAGCCGCCCGAGTTTGAGACGCGCGTCGCGATACTCAAGAGCAAGGTCGAGAACGAGTATTTCACGTTTGACGAGGAGATCATGGAGTATGTGGCCAACAACGTCACTTCAAACGTCCGCGATCTTGAGGGGGCGCTCAAGCGAATTCTGGCCTACGCCGGAATAGAGCGCACCAACACCATATCCATGGAGCTGGCGCAGAAGGCGCTGAAGGAGATTATCTCGACGCTGCCGCAGAGGAACATCACCACCGCGGTCATAATCGACGAGGTAGAGAAATACTACCACCTGCCGAAGGGCTCGCTGATCACCAAAAAGCGCTCCAACGACATCGCGTATCCGCGGCACATCGCCATGTACATATCAAGAGTCATTCTTGACGCGTCCTATTCCAAAATAGGCGAGGACTTCAGGCGCGACCATTCCACGGTCATGAACGCGGTAAAAAAGATGAAAAAGCTCGTCACCGAAAATCCCGAGCTTCAGGCCAGCATAGACGAGCTTGTAACCAATATCAAGAGGGATTGACCCATGAAAATGTTTGACACAATAGCAGCGATAGCCACGCCCATAGGTTCAGGCGGCGTGGCTATTATACGCGTCAGCGGCGAGGACGCCGAGAGCGCGGCGCAGAGCGTCGTGTCTCTCAGATGCGGGAAGCCGCTTAAAGAGGCGGAGAACCGCCGTCTTTATCTGGCCGACGCGCACAAGGCGGGGGATAAAAACGCCGTTTTGGACGAGGCGCTCGTTTCGGTCATGCGCGCGCCGCACTCCTACACCGGCGAGACCGTCGTCGAGATCAACTGCCACGGTGGCTGGCTCGCCGCGGACTCGATCCTCAAAGAGATACTCGCCTCGGGTGCGAGGCTCGCGGAGGCTGGAGAGTTCACCCGCCGCGCCTTCGTCAACGGCAAGACCGATCTGATCGGCGCCGAGGCGGTCATGGACATAATCGACTCAAACAGCGGGCTCGGCCTCAGCAACGCGGCAAAGTCGCGCGGCGGAGCGCTGAGCCGGAAAATCGACGCGGCGAGAGAGGGTATTCTCGCCATAACAGCGGAGATCGCGGCAGCGGCTGACTATCCCGAGGAGGTCGATCCGCTGCCCGCGGACGAGACGGCTGCGCTTATCGGCGCGGCGGCGAAGCGGATCGACGAGCTTATCGCCGGCTTTGAGACCGGAAAGATCCTGCGCGACGGGATCGCGGCGGTCATCGCGGGCAGACCTAACGTGGGCAAATCATCGCTGATGAACGCCCTGACGCGGAGCGACCGCGCGATCGTGACCTCGATCCCCGGAACCACGCGCGACACCGTTGAGGAGGTCGTAAACATCAAAGGGGCCGCCATGCGGCTGCTGGACACCGCGGGAATTCGCGGCGAGACAGACGACGAGATCGAGCGCATCGGCATTGACCGCGCGCTCAGGTGGATAGACAAGGCCGATCTGTGCATATTCGTCGCGGACAGCAGCGAAGCGCTGACCGACGAGGATATGCGGATAATCGAGGCGTTAAAGGGAAAGACCTGCGTCTTCGCCTTAAACAAGACGGATATAAGCACTAAGACGCGGCTCACGAAAAAAGAGCTTGCCGAAAAGACCGGCATTGACACCGCGGACATAATCGAGACCGCGGCGCCCGAAAACGGCGAGGCGCGCGGCATCGAGGCTTTGGAGAGCCGCATAGCGGACAAGTTCGCGCTGGGCAAGATAAGCGGCGGCGACGTGTATGTTTCAAACGCCCGCCAGAGAGATTCGCTGACAAAAGCGCGCGAGGCTCTGGGCCTCGCCCTTGAGGGGGCGCTGAACGGAGCGCCGTTTGACCTGCTTTACATCGACTTGGAGGACGCGCTTTCGGCCCTGGGCGAAGTGACCGGCATGACGGTCCAGGAAGAAATCATCGACAATGTGTTTTCCCGCTTCTGCGTGGGAAAGTAAAAGATTGAGGAGCGAGAGATGAGCGATAAGAATTTAACGGGCGCGCCGGGCGACGTCAGCCTGAGCGCCGAGTTTATAGAAAACTATGTGCGCTTCATAAGCCCGCAGTACATACAGGTATATCTTTACGCGGCGCACTTATACGAGAAGAACGGGGCCATGCCCTCGGCGGAGCAGATCGCGGGCGAGCTTTCGGTCGCGCCCGACAGGGTGAGCTTCATTCTGGGCTACTGGGTGAGCCGCGGCGAGCTTCTGCGCGACGAGAACGGCGAGTATTCATTCCCCGAAAACGGAAAGACAGCCGCAAAGCGCTCGCGCAAGCGCAGCAGCGCGAATTCAAGGCCCTCGTACAAAAGCGGCGAGATCGACGCGGCGAGCGAGAAAAACAGCGTGCTGTCGGGCATGTTCTATCAGGCGGAAAGCATTTTGGGGCACATGCTGTCGGGCAGCGAGATGGAGCTTTTGTACTCGTTCTACGACTGGCTCGGCCTGCCGTGCGAGGTTATCGTTATGCTTTTGAGCTACGCGGCGAAAATGGGCAAGACGGGCAAACGCTATCTCGAGACGGTCGCGATCGACTGGGCAGACAAAGGCATTGACACGTTCGACAAGGCCGAGGAATACATATCCCGCCTTGAGGAGATCCACAGCAATGAGCACAAGATGCGCTCGATTTTGGGGATATACGACCGCGCGCTGACCCAGACCGAGAAGAAATACATAAAGGCGTGGACCGAGGAAATGAACGTTCCGCCCGAGCTTGTGGAGCTGGCCTATGACCGCACGATCCAAAACACCGGCAAGCTCTCGTGGGCGTATATGAACAAGATCCTCAAAAGCTGGCACGACAGCGGTATCAAGGACGTCGAGGGCGTAAAGCGTGAGGATGTCATCCACGGCGGAAAGACCGCGGCGAAGAAGCCGTCAGACAACAAGAAAAGCAAATTCTACAATTATACGGATACCGAGGATGTGGATTACGCGGAGCTTGAGGAGAAGCTGCTGGACATGATACTGGACAACTGAAATCTTATATATCGAACGGAGTGATTTTATGCAATCGGCGCAGGTAATGGCATTAAACGAGCTTAAAAATATACGAGAGGCGAGAAACGCGGAGCTTGAGCGCAGACGCGCGGAGCTTCGCGGGATCTCGAACGAGTACGCCGCGATCGAAAGCGACCTTCAGAGGGCGGGCAACAATCTGCTGCGCTCGGTCTTAAACGGCGGAAAGGATTTTGACAGGATAAAGGATTTTATTCAGGCCAAGCAGCGGGAAAAAGCGGCGCTCCTCAAAGGCCTTGACCTGCCCGCGGACTATCTTGACGAGAAATATAACTGCGATATATGCCGCGACACCGGTTTTGACGACGAGGGCAAAAAATGCGGCTGTCTTAAAGAGCTGACGACGAAGTTTATCATTGTCAACTCCAACATGAGCGAAATAATGAAGGAGCAGACATTTGAGAATTTTGACCTCTCGCTGTTTTCTCCGGTTCCCGGCCCGGGCGGCAAGGCCGAGCTCGAAATCGCAAAAGCCGCCATGGATAAGGCGAAAAATTTCGCGGACAATATAGAAAGCGGCGGGAACGTTTTGCTCAAGGGCGGCATAGGCACCGGAAAAACGTACCTTTCGAGCTGTATAGCCAACAGGATTTTGGATATGGGCAAAACCGTGTATTATGAGACGGCATACAAGCTGTGCGAGCTTCTTGAAAATATTCATTTTGAAAAGGGAGATGCGGAATATCTCGATCATGCCGCGAGCGTCAAAAAATATGCCGAGGACGTTGATCTGCTTATCATTGATGATCTGGGCACCGAGTTCCAGACACAGTTCACCGCAGCCGCGCTTTTTGACTTGTTCAACACGCGGCTTATGAGAAAAAAGCCGACCGTTATATCTACAAATCTGGGCCTTGATGAACTGAACAATAATTACAGCTCTCGGTTTATATCAAGAATTATAGGCGAATACACCATAATCCCGACCGTTTCGCGCGACCTGAGGCGCAAGAAATACAAGTAAAACAAAACCGCGGCACTGCCGCGGTTTTTATCTTATCTTTTTAGTTTCAGGAAGTCATCCTTACTGATTTTATATAAATACATATTGTCGCGCGTTTCGGTGTCATAAGCCGCGTCCGTTATACGCTTGAGCCCGGGCGCCGTCACAGGTCCTTCGGCGCTGAATATGTTTATAATATAATTTCCGTCTATATCCTTAACCTTGTCATAGATCGCGTTGTAATCTTCGACTTTATATACCCTTTTCATGCTGAAAGCCATTTCCTGAGGACAGTAGTTTGAATCGGCTATGTCAAAATTATTTGAGAACACCACGTCGTCATGGTCGGTGTTTTCGTCAATAAACGTTCCGACCTTTTCATAAATCGGAGTCGGCTGCGGAAAGAAGGAGCTCGCCTTTTCGCTGTACGCGCCGTAAACGGAATGGCAGCCCGCAATTCCGAAGCACAGGATCACGGCGCCCATGATCAATTGCGCGGAATATTTTCTCACCATGCCCGCCGCAGAGGAGCTTTGTTCCGCTTGAACGGCTTCACTCTCCGCGTCAGCCGGTTTTTTGAAAAATTTGATCAAAGAGCGGACAAATTCCACAACCGTTGCCGGAGCGAAAACATACGGTATCGTTCCGATCACAAAAGCAAACTTCATCGTTGAAAAATCATGTATCGCGGAATGATTTTTAAGCAGGTAAACCTGAATGAAGCAGGGGAAAATGATGATCGCCGAGACTGACAGCAGCATGATCAGATTTTTATTTTTAAATTTTTTAATAAATCTCAGCGCCGCGTATACCAATACAGCCGCGGCGACAAAGACCAGCGATGATTTTACTATCAAACGCGCGCTCTCCCCATAGGCGTTCGCCATGTTCATATCCCAAAAATAATGTTCAAAATTCTGGGTCCAGCCGCTGGTGTCACTGGCTCCGGTCCTGAACAGGAACATCTCCACAATTCTTACCGGGCCGTCCACAAGGATCTGCAAAGCAAACAGGCCCAGGGCGATCAGAGTCGGCGCCGCAAATTTCAGCGAGTCCTTGAACCAGGCCCAAACCGACTTGAACGAAACCTCTTTCAAAATCAGGCGCTTAACATAGATCACCAAAACAAGGCAGAGGAACAGATAATCCGTCAAAGCGCCGAAAAACATCACTACTCCCTGAATTACGCTTATTATTTTCCGGGGCTTTTCTTCCTCGGCGCACATGCGCAAAAACTCAAGGAATATTGTCAGGATAAACGGCAGCAGCACCGCTTGATCCGAAAAATACACGCTGTGGTAAAAATAAAACGGCGACGGCATAAAGATATTGACAAACGTCGGAGTGACCGCCGCGAGCAAGCCTATTGCCGGATGTATTTTTATCTTGAGAAAGAGAAGATACACCAAAAACGCGAGCAGGAGCGTGTTCATGTATTGATTGAACAGATCCCACTTTTGCACAAAACCGAACGTAATTCTGTCACGGCCCGAGACATTTGCCAAAAAGTACAGCGGAAGTATGCATCCCGGCGGATACGAGTCATAAAAGCTGCGGTCCTTCAATGTCTCAAACTCCGCCGAATCGGGATTTGCCATCATCGCGAAGTGATCGGAAAAAATTCCGTCATCCAGCCAATTGTTGGTGAATATCACCGAGGTGGCGGTCAAATGGTGGTGATGCCCCTCGGACGCGTAATTATTATACTCCGACCGCATATTCAGCGAGACCGCGAAAGTTATTGTGACCAGCAAAAACAAAGCGGCGCCGAAAATAAAACGTTTGTCGCATAGCAGCGCTTTTGCCTTATCATTATTGATTGCCATTATGACCCCTCCTAAATTTGTTTATATTTTTCAATATAGCTTTTCTGAACAGATAAATCAAAACTCCGGCCAGCGTCAGAAATGATACAAGCATTCCCGCTCCCAAGCCGGGAGAGCGGTACTTAAACTTGACCTCATGCGAGCCGCCGCCCGTGCGCACCGCGGCAAAGGCATTCTGCGCTTCAATAATTTCGGCTTTTTTACCGTCGACATACGCCGTCCAGCCTCGCTCATAAGGTATCGTGGTAAACAAAACACTGTTTTCGCCCATATCGATATTTCCTTTAAGCCATGTATTGCCGTGCTCTGTTATTTTCAGACCGTTTTTTTCCGCCTTCTCCTTGCAGTCCCTCACAAACCGCGCCGAATCCACGCGGTAAACCGCGGCGTCAGACGGCGCCGCGCCGGTGCCGATCGAAAATCTCACATTGTCTCCGGCTTTGAATTTGCCCAAATAGAATATTTTCTTGCTTGATTTGTCATCGTATTTATAGTCGGTGTTTATCCCGTTCACGCGAATATTCAAATTTCCCTGAACCTCGGCTCTGAAATTCACAAAATATTCCCCATCGCTTGCGGCGGTGAACTCCGTTTCCGCGCCTGAGCCCCGCCTTGAGCCGACTTTCTCGGCATAAGAGTTTTTAAGCAGGGCGCGGGCCAACGCGTTCTGGTTCTCAATTCCCCAGCCCGTATCCGCGGTGGCGGCGACAGCGGCTTCGTCAACCGCGAACGCAAGCGGCAGCGCGCCCGGATTTTCATAAATCTTAAAGCCCTCTCCCGCGTATACCTCTTTATACTCGTCGTTGACTTCGGTCTCGGACCCGATATATTTAAACCCCAGCAGGCTGTCGCTGAGCAGAGTCGAGCCTTTGTAGGTGCTAATGCTCGAAGTCTGCACCAATCCCATTTTCGCGACAAAATTCAATATTTTTCTATTATATGTGGAGCTGTAATGGGTCATGCCGTTATAGCCAAAGGTCATACTGTCGTTGTCGGTCCGCGAGAATGTTTTTTCCGCGCGGTAAAGACCATCGTCGTTTTTAAGAAAGTCCGTGAACCCGCTTATTTCCGAAACATAATCCGAATACTCGCTTCTTGATTTGTAGGTATGCTCTTTATTAAGGCCCTTAGTTGTTACAAGGCCGTTTATCACAAGCTCTGTGCATGTCAAAAGGATCAACGCGGCGCATACGCATTTTTTCATTCTTTCGCCGCCCATAGCGATCACCAAAACTCCCGCGGCGTAAACGAGAGCAAAAGCAATGCTGACGGCCGCGAGGTTTTTGTTTGTCAAAACATCCGCCTTAAAAATTTTTACCGCAATCAGCAATATCAAATACGCACCTATTCCCGCGGCAGCTCGTTTCACGCTCGTTTTGTCCGTACAGGCAAAACCGTAAAACGCGGTCATTACCGAGAAGAAACAGAAAACATAGGCGTATCTGTAAGGGTACCAGTTCGGGTACTGAAAAATGTGCCAGGCCATATCTATTCTTTTGATGAAAAAGCTGACGATCAGCACCGCGTACACGCATAAAGCCGCGATTTTGGCTCTTATTTTGATCTTGGGATTAAAGAAAAACACACCGGTCATAAGTCCGCACAACATTCCGCAGAAAATATTCGGGTTCCCTCTGTTGGTTATGCTGTCATACTGACCGATAAACAGCCGTCTGAAAATCTTAAAAATGTCAATATTCCAAAATCCGTCCGCCACATACGCGGCGGATGACATTTTGCCTTCAAAAATATTAAGAAAACTCGGGAGCAGCACAACGGCCGCGAGCATCGCCGCAACCGCGCCGAGGCCTAGCATCCTGCCGGTCTTGATCAGCAGATCCTTCGCGCCGGGCTTTCCGTCACGCGAAAAATACCTCGCAAAGAAATATATCACCACAAAAATCGTGGACATATAGGCCGTGTAGTAATTCGCGAACACTGTCATAACATAGAAAATCAAAAACACCCATCCTGATTTTCCGTCGATCACCCGCTCTACCCCAAGCAGGACCAGCGGCAGCCAAACCACCGCGTCAAGCCACATGACGCACATGGCGTAGTGCATGGAATAGGTCATGAGAGCGTAGCAGCACGAGAACAGAACCACGGACAGATCGCATCTTTTAAAAACGTTTTTCAAAAAAATCGCGAAGGTCAAACCGCAGGAGCCCACCTTGAGCAGCGTGATCAACGCTATGCCCTCGGGCATGATCTTGTTGGGGAAAAACAGCGCCAGCAAAAAGAACGGGCTTGACAAATAATAAGTAAACAGGCCGAAAACGTTGCCGCCCATTTCCTTGCCGAACGAATAAAGCAGACTTTCGTTACCGGTCAGAACACGGTGATAATACGCGAAAAAATCCGCGTACTGTCCGTTCAGGTCCATAACGAGCGCTGTTCTGTCGCCAAAAGGAAAAACCTTAAACAGCGCGTATATAACGCCCATGCACAAAAACGGAAGCAGAAACGACAGCGCGTAAATACACGCCTTGTTTTTGTCTTTAATTTTTAAAATTTTTAAGCTTTCCATAGTTTCACATCCTCGTTATAATATAAAAGCCGCTTGCCGAACAGCACTGTACAGTTTGGTTTTGGTTTTATTTACATCCAAAACGCTATAAGGTGGCGGACGGTGTAATACAATACAGGGTTTGCCGCCTCGATAGAGTCGTTGCCGCTCAGGAAAATCCTCAGATATACCATTATCATTGTCACAATCAAAGCCGCGATGACAACCGCTGTGATACGCCGTTTATTTACATTTCCCGCATATGCGTAGACCGCGAAAATCGTCACGCATGACGCCAAAAATCCCAGCCAAACAAAATCCGAGAAATAACGCGTAAGCAAGCCGGACATTTCAGCGTCAAGGACGGCGATCACCGCCATCATTACCACCGCGAAATAAACGGTTCTGTAAGCTCTCCTATCCGGAAAAATGTTCTTTTTAAACGCGCCCCAAAGGCCGAACAGCAGAATAGGAAAGATCCAAAAAGCTCCGCCCGAAACCGTTTCGCAAAGAGTCAGCCCCATATACGTCGTTGACGGTTCAAAAACATTGAGAAACGGGAACACCGCGCTGAGGCCGGCGGGCTGGAACAGATAAGTGAACAGGCCCAAGCCGATCCTTCCGAACACAAACCCGCGCACGGTCATATCATTCGTCGTCAGGTTGTAATTCGCTCCGAAATCAAACGGGGAACCGAACCGGGCAGCGTTATAGCACATAACGACAGCCGCGACTGCAGCAAAGGGCAGACATACCGCCAAAGTCGGCTTTATACCGCTTTTTGAGAACAATTTCCGGTCTTTAAACACCGCATTCCAAAACAGCATAACGCCGAAAGCAATGATGATCAGCAGTTGGGGACGGCAGCCCGCGATCAGAGCTGCGCACAGCGAACCGAGAGCAAGCCTCCAAGAGGACAGCTCAGTCTCTCCGCTTTCATCTTTTTTCTCGGCCGACAGCCAGAACGCGAGGCCGAAAAGAGCGAACATGATCGCCGACATGTTCGGAACCAAATAGAAATCGGGCTTAAAAATCGCATAGCCCAATATTGACGCGGCTCCGAATACCGTTGAGAGCATCAAATATAAGGCGAAAGGAGTATCTTTGTACCACTTTTTTATAATTTCCCATAAAAGTAAAAGAATACCGATCATAACCATAACGCCGAAGATATATACCGCCAGATAATTCGGCAGATTTTCTCCGGTTATAATATTATACGGCAGATACAGCAATACCGCCGGGAGCGCCCCGAAATATACATAATATTTCCCGTTGTAATAAGCGTGGTCCCACTTGAAGTTTACTCCCGCGGCATTGCGCTCGGTTTTGTCGTAAGGATTATCAAGCGCCATAAGATCCGACGGCGCCTCGCCGATATCCACGCGTCCTTCTTTGAAAGCTTCGATCAGTCTGTAATACTGTCCGTGATGCTCATAACGTTCATGATAGCGGATCGCTTTTTGGTTATAATGGATCATGTGGAAAAAGCAAACCGCCTGCACGATAAGCAAAACGACCGCGACAGTCAACTGTCTTTTGTCCCTCAGGTCCGTTTTGATCTTATATACCGATGATCCGGGGCGAAGAACATAAAGCAGCATCAGCAAAAAAGTCAGGATCAAAAATCTCTGCCACGAAAACATCATCGGCACATGCGCGTTCAGCCCGATATTATCCAGATTGATCAGCTCGCCGTCAAGATTTTTTATCCTAATCTCAAGTCTTGAGACTTCTCCGCTGAAATGCAACCGTATATACTGAGACCTTTCAACTCCCGTCGACACAGTTCTTGCGGGAGCGCTGAGAGGCGATTCGGAATTGCCCTCATCGCAGGCGGACACGGTCAGAGAGGCCGTATTCCCGTCATCACCGCCCGGGTTAAAATATAAATATTTTAATTCCCGATCCAAATTTTCGTAGCTCAGAACGGCTTCATCGTCAATTATTATACTGTCGCCGCTTTTCCTCGCTCCGCTCACGATCCGAGGTTCGGCGTCAATCCCTTTGTCAAACGCGGAATTGAAAAATTTAAAATTAAACACAAATATTTCAAGCAGGAAACAAAGCGCCAGAATTCCCGCAAACACCGCAGCATATTTTTTTAAGCAATCTTTTCCTTTGAGAAGGTTTTTAAAAGTTTCCCAAGCGTATTTGGCCCCTGTTTTATTGCCGGTTTCGGAATTTTTTTCCGACGTATCGGTTATCGCCGGAACATCAAGTTTTTCGCTATTTTGACTCATGATACTCCTCCTCGGTATTCACGTTCCATATGGGCGACTTGTCGGTCCTGTGCTCGAGTATCGCGTCGACCGTCTCAAACGACGTCACCATTGAATGGTCCATATTGTTATAGCGGTGCTGGCCGTTTCTGCCGACGCAGTAGAGATTTTCAAAGCCGTTTAAATATTCGATCAGCTTGTCCATTTGGTCATAAGTGTCAAAGTAGGCGGGATAAGCCTTTTTGATCCTTTCGCGATGAGCGTCAAGCACGCCGCCCTTTTCAATAACGCCGATTTTTTCGAGCTCGCCCTTCGCGAACTCGATAAAATCCTCGTCGCTCATGTTCCAGTATTTGTCGCCCTCATCGCAGAAATATTCAAGACCGATCCAGACTTTGTTTTCAAAGTCCTCGACCATATAGGGCGACCAGTTGTTGAATATCTGTATCCTGCCGAGCTTCACCGACGTGTCCTGAACATATATCCAGCAGTCGGGCACGATATTGTTTACGGTTTTTATATTCGTTTTGTTTTCAAGCTTGAGCCTGTCCACCAACAGTCCCACGGTTATGAAATCGCGGTAGGGCAGGCCGTTCGCGATCTTTTTCATCCCGGGCTCGGGTTTTGTGAACGCGTTCAGCAGGTCCTTGACCGGCATGGACGAGATAAGCACGTCGCACTCCATTGTCTTTCTCTCGCCGTTCTCGATATACTCAACGCCGGTTATTTTGCCGCCTTTTTCGTTGATCTTAACGACCGGGCAGTTCATCTTGACCTCAGCGCCCATCCCGACCGCTCTGTCGCGGACGGTCTCCCACAGCTGGCCGGGACCGAGCTTCGGATAGATGTACTCCTCGATCAGCGACGTCTCGACTTTTTTACTGCTGCCGCCGAAAATCTTGCCGAACATATCCTTGATAACAGCCTTGATCGAAAGCCCCTTTACGCGCTGCGAGCCCCAGTCCGCGGATATGTACTTCGGGTGTCTGCCCCACAGCTTTTCGGTGTAGCCCTCAAAGAACATTGAATAAAGCACTTTGCCGAAGCGGTTTATGTAAAAGTTTTCAAGAGAGTCCTCGGGCAGCTTTTTTGCGGTGGCGCCGAGGTATGAAAATCCCGCTTTCATTGTGGTGAAGAAGCCCATATTCTTTATGGTCTCCCACTTCATTGTAACCGGATAGTCAAAGAACTTGCCGTCATAATAAATTCTCGACACGCGGTTCCTCTTCAGCATAACGTTATCGGTTTTTTCGGGATCGGCTCCGCCGGTTTGATACTCGCGCCTGCGGTTTAAGATAATATCATCCTTTGAGGGTGCGCCCTGCGGCGGCAGTACGCTGTACCACCACTCGGTAACGCGGTCATCTTTTGAGAAAAAGCGGTGGCCGCCTATATCCATTCTATTGCCCTTATATCTCACGGTTTGAGATATTCCGCCTATCCTGTCGCTTTCTTCAAGAATAGTGACCCTATGATCCTTTGATCTGCTTAAAAGCTCATGAGCGGCAGTGAGTCCGGCCGGGCCCGCGCCGATAATTACAACATTTTTCATTTATTTTCTCTCCTATTCTGAGTATATTATTTTCTTTCTGGCAACAAAGTTCCATATCAGCACGATCGCGGCCGCCACGATCTTTGAAAGCAGGAAGTAGAGCCCTATCACATCGGTGAACAGCCACATGATAAGCTCGGTAAGCCCAAGGCCTATCACACCTATTATTCCGTATATTATAAACTCCGCCGCTCTGCCTGTTTTGCGCTCGTTTCCGTTAAACACAAAGCATACCGACAGCACATAATTCACAATCAGACCGAACACGAAAGCGATCGCCGCGGCGATAAGATAGTGCATAAACTTCTCGCACAGCCACAGCGCGCCCGCGTCTGCAACAAAGGCTATGCCGCCGACAAAAATATATCTGAAAAACTGGATAAAAGCGTTTGTTGTTTCCGAGCGGAAAAGCGCGTTCATATCAAGTTTTTTCAGCGCGTTAAAAAATTCTTTCATAGTTCTGTCCCCTTATAATTTAATTGAAACACCCTATCTGCTGTTTTTAAAGCGATTTTCCGCCTCTTGCAGCCGATATTCAAAATCCTGTCTGTTTTTCTGGACGATCGTCGATAGGATCAAGCCCGAGAAATACGACTGGATCGCGCCCAGAACCACAAAGCCGCACACGATCAGCGTCGGCACACGCGGCACCAAGCCGGTCTTTAAATACTCAACAAGCACCGGTATGAAAAACGCGGCCGCGATTATGATCAGCGCCAATGAGAAAAACGAGAAAAACTGCCGCGGCCTGTAATTTTTGTAAAGGCGCGCTATGGTCCTGAGCACCTTGAAACCGTCGGAATAGGTGTTCAACTTCGACTCGCTGCCCTCCGGGCGGTCACGGTAGTCGATAACCACATTTTCCACGCTCATGTTTTTGTCCACCGCGTGGATCGTCATCTCGGTCTCGATCTCAAATCCGCGCGACAGCACCGGAAACGTCTTGACGAAGTTATAGCTGAACGCGCGGTAGCCCGTCATTACGTCCTTTATATCGTTGTCAAAAAGCAGATTTATACTTTTTCTCACTAACGTGTTGCCGAGATTGTGGAACGGTCTTTTGTTCTCGGTGAAATACGTTGACGAGAGCCTGTCGCCCACCACCATGTCGGCGTTCCGCTCAAGAACCTTTTCGGCCATTTCGCGGGCGCACTCGGCGGGATAAGTATCGTCGCCATCGGTCATAATATAGCACTCGGCGTCGATCTCACGGAACATGCGGCGGATCACGTTGCCTTTGCCCTGCATATACTCGCGGCGCACGACCGCCCCGGCCCGCCTCGCTATATCGGCAGTGCCGTCCTTTGAGTTGTTGTCATAGACGTATATGACCGCCTCGGGCAGGACCGTTTTAAAATCTTTGATAACCTTTTCAATTGTTTTGCCTTCATTATAGCAAGGTATAAGCACGGCAATTTTATCCATAGTTAATTCCTCGTTTTTATCTATTTTTTCGTCACGGCGCAAAATCTGCCGTATTGCGTTATGTTATACTTGCTCTGATCAAAACAGCCTTTATCGCTCTGCAGGATCACATAGGCCGCGTCCTCGTTTTGCGAGGCCGCCGCGACCTGCGGGCTCATGCTGACATAGGTGAACCGCTGCTTATACGGCAGCAGGCGCTTGCCGTGGTCCTCGTTGGTCTTTCCCTGAAAATATTCCGCATCGGTCTTGTCATAAAAGAGCGTTAAGATCTCACTCACGTTGGAATAGCCCTTGCCCTGCGCGTCGGCGGTGACATATATCTTTTCCGCCCCGCTTTCCTCGGCCGCGGCGAGCGAGTCGCCGAAACCGTCATAGAATTGACCCTTTATCGTGTCGGCGTAAGAGCCGAAATATGTCGCGACAAGCATTACGCCCATAACGGCGTAGACGGCGAGCACCGGCCATTTCAGATATTTGATCTCGGTTATAACAAAGTATATTCCCAAAACAGAGAACATCATAATTCCGTAGTAAACTATGTTTATCCTGTTGACGTTGACATTGTTTGTGAGCAATCCGGCCCAGATCCCGGTCAGCAGCGCCAGAAGCGCAAGTCCTTTCGCGCCGTCGGTTTTGCGGCGGAAAAACTCGATAAATCCCGCGAAGAAAAACGGCATCGTGAAAAGGAACATGGTTCCGAAGCCCTGAATATCGTTCCACGGCAGGTCCTTTTTCTGAAGCAGCGTGGTGTTAAGCAGCGCCTTTACGTTAAGGCCGAGCTGCCTGAGAGGCTCCTGCGAAAACAACAGTATGTCGCTTGAGCGGACGCTGCCCGAGAAATACTGAATGGTAACAAACGGCAGCTTGATCGTGTCCCACTTAAAGAAGTTGACCGCCATTGTCAGCAAAAACGGCCATGCTATCGCAAGGTACACTGCCGCCGAGATCAGCGCGTCTTTAACGCTCAGCTTTTTGCGAACCAGGTAATACACGCAGGCCGCCAGCAGGAAGACCGGAACGGTGTAAATCGTTATGCCGTAGCAGTACATGCAAAGCGCGAAAAATATCATCGAAATATATGTGTACCTGCTCTTGCCGCTCAAGCCCTTATTCAAAAAATACAGGCCGCCCATAAAGAAGTGCGGGAGCAGATTGCAGTCAAGAGCCCAGCGGCTCTGGACCAGGTGCCACGGGTTTATCGCGATAAACGCAGCCGCGACAAGGCCCGCGCCCTTGCCGAATATGTCGCGTATGAACAGATAGAAGAACACGCCGCCCGCGACGCTCATTATCAGCTGGGGCAGCCTCGCGGTTATCGGGCTGAGGCCGAAAAGCTTCACAAACACCGCTATCAGATACGAGAGCAGCGAGCTCATCTGTCCGTAGCCCCACGCGTAGAGGTGGGCGGGCATGAAGGTGCCAAATCTGTCGGTCGCGTAGTCGGCGAGCGCCTTGCCGTCAACAGCCGCCATCGCTCCGTCCTGGTTAAATCCGCCCGGGACAGCGCCGAACTGCCAAACGCGGACAGCTATTCCGACAACGGCGATAACAGCCAAAATTATATAATAGGTTCGTGTGCTCAACTCGATTTCCGAGGGCTTAAAGCATTTTATCGGCGTGAAATTATCATCTTTTTTAAGGCGAAAAGCCTTCGCTATCGTTCCGTCGTTATATAATCTTACGGCAAAATTCACCGCCGCAGCGACAACCGCGATCAGGGCAATAACCATAAATATTTTGTTAAGCAAACCAATTGTCTCAGCCATAATCATATACCACCTTTGTTACTTTTCGGATTTAGCCTCGCCGCTCGTTATCACGCGGCTGATTATATACCTCGGTCTGCCCTTGACTTCCTCATATATCTTTTTGATATATATACCGATCACGCCGAGGCCGAGAAGAATTATCGCGCCGATTATCAGCAAAAGCAGTATTACCGTTGTAAAGCCGCCCAACGCCTTTCCCATGACGAACATGCAGAGCGTTTGAATTCCCATTATGACCGCGAATATGAAAAATATTATTCCGAAAACCACCGCCGCGTAAAGCGGTGCGGCTGTGTAAGACGTGACGGCGTCAACCGCCAGCCGCATCAAACTGCCCAAGGACCATTTTGACGCGCCCTCTGTCCTGTCGGCAACGTCAAATTCATAAGTGATAGTCTTAAATCCGACCCATGACGACATGCCGCGGAAGAATGTCTGTTTCTCGGGCATTGACTTCCACGCCTCGATCGCCGCGCGGTCAAGCAGACGGAAATCCGATCCGTTTTTCAGGTCGATACCCGACAGCTTTTTAAGCACCGCATAGAACGCGTTGGAACAAACGCGGTACACAACGCCCTCGTTCTGGCGTTTTTTCTTGACGCCGAGAACCATTTCATATCCGTTTTCCCATAGCTTGTACATCTCGGGGATCACCTCGGGCGGGAACTGCATGTCCGAGTCCATGCACACCGCGCAGGCGCCCTCCGCGGCGTCAAGCCCCGCGCAAAGCGCGCTTTCCTTGCCGAAATTTCTGGAAAAAGCAATCGCTTTTGTTCCGCGGTATTTTGAGACAATATTGGTTATCTCATCCCAGGCGTTATTCGTTGAGCCGTCATTGACCATAATTATCTCGTATGGAATGTCAGCTTTTTTTAATACGTTGATTGTGCGGGATATATTTGGTTCTAAATTGACCTCGTTATAAATCGGGATTATAACCGACAATTTTTTATTATTCATTTTATCACACCGCTTTTCCGACTGATTTTCTACATACTTTATCCATAATACACCATAATATATATTTTACCTCGTTTTATTACATATGTCAACACATATTTGCATTTTGTCTGCCTGTTGCTTTGAATTTTGTTATTATACAACAAAAAGAGGTCCCGAAGGCAATGTCATTAAGTTAAGAAAGACTAATAATGATTAAGTAGTATACAGGGAGAGTGAAAATTGCGATTTCACTC
>CANQKC010000011.1 GCA_947624305.1 uncultured Monoglobus sp.
AAATCGCAATTTTCACTCTCCCTGTATACTACTTAATCATTATTAGTCTTTCTTAACTTAATGACATTGCCCGCGGGGCGTTTTTTTTACGCATAAATTTGAGCCGCCGCGCATATTATCAGACAGAATATTTCAGCGGGGAGGCGAAAAAATGAGCGGCGGAACGGAAAATAAGGAAACGGCGGCGAAGCACAGCGTGGTGATCGAGGACAGGAGCCGCATAAAGATCAACTGCGTTGACGATGTTGAAAGCTTTAACGAGGAAAAGGCGGTGGTGTATACCTCGATGGGAGTTATGGTCATCACGGGATACAATTTCAAGGTCAGCCGTCTTAACGTGGACGATGGCCGCCTTGAGATCGAGGGCGAGATCGACAAGCTCGAGTATACCGAGGCGCCCGACAGCCGTGACGGCGGCGGAGGCTTTTTCGGCAGGCTTTTCAGATAGAGCAGAGAATTGCGGGATCGGATAAAATAATAAAGATACGGAGGACAAACATATGGACAGATTTGCGCAGGTAAACGAGCTTAAATATTTTTTGCTGTCGGTGCTGTGCGGCGCGCTGGCCGCCGCGGCTTATGATTTTTTGAGGGCGCGGCGGCGCGAGAAGGACGTGCGCGCCGTTTTCGTGTATATCGAGGATGTTTTGTGCCTGATCGTTCTGGGGCTTCTGGCATACGCGCTGGCTTTCAGCGAAAACGCCGGAGTGGTGAGGTGGTACAGCTTGTTCGGGATCGCGCTCGGCGCGCTTATCCTGAAGCTCGTTCTGGGAGACAGGCTCATGAATTTTTTCAGAAAGCTTTACGGCGTGTTTGTGCGGGTCTTTTGCTTGATCGTCAAGATAATATCGGCGCCGCTTAGACTTTTTTCAAGACTGATAAAACGCCCGATAGGCGTGGTTGTGTGGCATTCGAGGGAGGGGTCAAAGCAGATTGCCGATATATGGAAAACCTTTAAAATAAGGGTCTCAAACAGACTGCGCTCTTAGCAAAAAACTGTTAAATTACAGCAAAATTTTTGTTAATTTTCATTGACAAAGCTATGACGTTATTATATAATATAAGCTGTGATAATTTTGTACACATAAGTATAAATTGTATCACGCAATTTTGTTGTGGCAGGTGTCTGATAATGAGCGGAAGAAGTGACAGAAACGCGTATTCGCGCCGCAGAAGCGGATCGGGTGTCAGAGACAGAGCGGTGAGAACGATAAAAAAGACCGGCGGGGTTAAAATAAATATCAAGAGGCTGGCTGCGTGTCTGGCTGTTTTCCTGTTTGTCGTATATTTTATCTGCGCGGTCATAAGCCAGCAGGTCAAGCTGAACCGCAAAAACGACGAGATCGCCGGACTTAACGAAAGCATCGAGTCGGCGAACCGCGAGACCGAGAGGCTCAACAAGGAGCTTGAGAACGTTAACGATCCCGAGTACTTAGAGCGCATGGCCCGCGAGAAGCTCGGCATGGTCACGCCGAACGAGCGCGTTTATATCGACTTGAGCGGCAGCAATTGATTTCGCAAGTTATTAATTTATTATAAGCGGAGGCTGTGCGCCTCAGGAGGGAACTTTACAAAGTATGCAGATTGAAGCGGGAACTGTGCTTGACGCGAAGATTACGGGGATAACATCCTTCGGCGCGTTTGCGGAACTCAAGGGAGGAAAAACGGGGCTTATACATATTTCCGAGATTGCCGAGGAATATGTTGAGGATGTCAGCGCGCATCTGAAAAAAGGGCAAAAGGTCAAAGTCAAGGTCATATCCGTCCAGGGCGACAAGATCAGCCTTTCGATCAAGCGCGCGCTCCGCGAGGAAAAGAAACCCCGCGGCGGCAGAAACAGATCCGAGCCAAAGACGACTGCGAAAAAAGCCGGCCCGCCCGAGGAGTTTGAATTTGTCGGCAGGCGCGACCGCGGCGAGCTCAGCTTTGACGATATGCTGCAAAAATTCAAGCGCGACAGCGACGAGAAATTTCAGGACCTGAAGCGCAGCAACGACAACAAGCGCAGCGGAGGCTACAAGAGGGCGTATTAAATTTTTGTATCGGGACATGCTATAATCAGCGGAATGAGGTTGATATTATGACAAGCGCCTGTGTTTTCTGGATAATCGCGGCCGTGGTTTTCGGCGTTATCGAAGGCGCCACCGTGGCTCTTATCACGATCTGGTTCGCTCTCGGAGCGGTCGCGGCGGCTGTCGCGGCTCAGCTGGGAGCCTCGGTCCTGGCCCAGGTGGGAACCTTTGTGATTGTAGCGGCGGTGCTTTTGTGTCTGACAAGGCCCGCTGCACGGAAGATTGCCGTCAAAGACCCGCAGAGAACCAACGCCGACAGATTTATCGGCAGGGAAGGGATCGTCATCGAGGCTGTCGACGGCATAAACGCTGCGGGCAGCGTTAAGGTCGGCGGACAGGTCTGGTCTGCCGTTTCAAGCGACGGAAGCGCGATCGAAAAGGACGAGCGGGTCGAGGTCATTGAAATTTCCGGCGTGAAGCTTGTGGTAAAACCGATCAAAGCCGATTAGATCATATTTTGAAAGAAGGATCGTTATGGAGTTGTTTTTGATAGTCCTGATCGCGATCATCGTTGTGCTTGTCGCGGCGAATATTAAGATCGTGCCGCAGGCGAAAGCGTATGTTATCGAGCGTTTGGGCGCGTACAGCGCCACATGGGGCACGGGTCTTCATATTAAAATACCGCTCATTGAGAGGATCGCCAACCGCGTGACCCTAAAGGAGCAGGTCGTGGACTTCCCGCCGCAGCCGGTAATTACCAAGGACAACGTGACCATGCAGATCGACACGGTGGTTTATTATCAGATCACCGACCCGAAGCTCTACACCTACGGGGTCGAGCTGCCTATGGCGGCGATAGAAAATCTGACCGCGACCACACTTAGAAACATCATCGGCGATATGGAGCTTGACGAAAGCCTGACGTCGCGCGATGTCATAAACACAAAAATGCGTTCTATTCTTGACGAGGCAACCGACCCCTGGGGAATAAAGGTTAACCGCGTCGAGCTTAAGAATATAATTCCGCCCACGGGCATACGCGAGGCTATGGAGAAGCAGATGAAGGCGGAGCGCGAGCGCCGCGAGGCTATTCTTCGGGCCGAGGGCGAGAAAAAGTCGGCCATACTTGTCGCGGAGGGCGAGAAGGAGTCGAGAATACTTGAGGCCGAAGCCGAAAAAGCGTCTCAAATTCTCCGCGCCGAGGCTGACAAGGAGGCGGCGATCCGCATCGCGGAAGGCGAGGCGGAGGCAATACGCAACGTTCAGCAGGCGACAGCGGACGGCATCAGAATGCTCAACGAGTCGGATCCCTCAAAGCAGGTTCTGACCATAAAGAGCCTTGAGGCATTTGCGAAAGCCGCGGACGGCAGGGCGACAAAGATAATTCTGCCCTCGGAGATCCAAGGCATAGCGGGTCTGGCGGTCTCGCTCAAAGAGCTGCTGACCGACGGCGAGGCGGACAAAACAAAAAAGAACTAAAGAAACAGGAGGAAGCAATAAATGTCGGGACATTCAAAATGGGCAACGATCAAAAGAAAGAAGGGCGCGATTGACGCCAAAAGAGGAAAGATATTCACCAAGATAGGCCGCGAGCTTATGGTGGCGGTTAAGGAGGGCGGCCCCGATCCGGCCACGAACTCCAAGCTGCGCGACGTTGTGGCAAAGGCGAAGGCCAACAATATGCCCAACGACACCATTCAGCGAAGCATCAAAAAGGCCGCGGGCGAGGGCAACGGCGACAATTACATGAACATGATATACGAGGGCTACGGCCCGAGCGGTATCGCGGTAATGGTCGAGACCCTGAGCGACAACAAAAACAGAACGGCTGCCGACCTGCGGCATTACTTTGACAAGAACGGCGGAAACCTGGGTCAGAACGGCTGCGTAAGCTTTATGTTTGACCACAAGGGCCTGATCGTGATCGAAAAGGCGGACAATATCGACGAGGACGAGCTTATGATGGACGCGCTTGACGCGGGCGCCGAGGACTTCAACGTTGAGGACGAGTGCTATGAAATCCTCACGGCTCCCGAGGCTCTGGGCTCCACCCGCGAGGCGCTTGAGGAAAAGGGATACGCCTTCGCGCAGGCCGAGGTGAATTACATACCTCAGACAACAACCGAGCTTACAAATCCCGAGGATATTGCGAAGATGGAGAAGCTGATTGACATGCTTGAGGAAAACGACGATGTTCAGAACGTGTACCACAACTGGGATATGCCCGACGAGGATTAGTTGAATTAAGCGACCGCGGTTTGCAGGGAGACGGCTCTTTGTTTTCTGCGGTCTTGTTTTATGGAGGATCAAATGGCGAGAATTCTGCATATTGCCGACCTGCATCTCGACGCGCCTCTCACCGCGAATTTGACGCTGAAGGAGGCGGCTGTCCGCAGGAGCGAGCAGCTCGAGACGTTTTCACGAATAATGGCGGCGGCCGCGGACAGAGCCGATGTCGTGCTGATCGCGGGCGATCTGTTCGACGGCGAAAACGTCCGCCGCGAGACGCTGAGCGTGATCAGGCGCGGGTTTGCCTCTCTTGGCGGAATTCCCATTTTCATAAGCCCGGGCAACCACGATCCGTATCCGGTGTACGAAAATCTGGAGCTCGGCGAAAACGTGCGGGTTTTCCCTCCGACCGGCGGGGTATTCGATATTGACGAATGTCGGCTTAGGATTTGCGGCGCGGGATTTGCGTCACGTCACGGCGCGCCGAGGATCACCCCGTCCGAATTTGAAAGGCATGAAGAATATGCAAATATCCTGCTGCTCCACGGCGATATAAGCGGCGCGCCGGGCAGCGAGAGATACAACCCCTTGAGCGTAAGTGACTTCCGTGGCTTTGATTACGCGGCTCTCGGACATATCCACTGCCACGGCGGCATAAACGAGGGAAGCGGCTCAGTCTGGGCCTACCCCGGTATTCCCGAGCCCGGCGGCTTTGACGAGGGCGAGGGCGGCGGATATATTTTTGGCGACGTCACACGGGGCGCGGCAAGCCTTGAGCATGTTCCCACGGCGAAGAGGGGTTACCGCGTTTATGAACTGTCGCAGGACGAGCCCGCCGCCGACAACGAGAGCCTGATCAGCCTCGCCTCAAACCGCATTATGAGCGGCGGCGAGGGCGGAATTGTCAGAATAATTCTGAAGGGCAGGACAAAAAGCGGCTTTCATCCCGGTGTCGGATTGATAAAAGACAGACTGCGCGGCCTGTGCTTCAGCGTCGACGTGAGAGACGAGACCGAGCCCGAGCTTGACCTGACCGCTGACGAGAACGACGGAGGCCTTCGGGCGGTTTACATAAGAATAATGAGAAAAAAGGCGCTGGCCTTCCCCGCGGGCAGCCGCGAGAGGAAAACAGCCGAAAGAGCCCTGCGGCTCGGAGTTGAGGCCATGGAGGGCGGAAAAGGCGCATGATCAAAATAACAAAATTGGAGCTGATAAGCTTCGGAAAATTCAAAAACACGGTGATCGCGCCCGCTGACGGGCTCAATGTGGTTTACGGCCCTAACGAGGCGGGAAAGTCCACGATCCAGCTTTTTATAAAATCAATGCTGTACGGAGTTTCACCGTCCCGCGGCAAGGGCCCGCGGCCGAGAGAGCGGATCATTTCGTGGGGCGAGAGCCGCGCGGCGGGAAAACTGGAGCTTGTCAGAGACGGGATCGAAATTGAGATATACCGGGAGTTCGGCGCCCGCCCCGCGGACGATATAACAAAGGTAATGCGGGCGGCGGACGGCGAGGAGGTATTAAGCGGCCCGGGCAGCGTCGGCGAGAAGCTTTTGGGCATGAGCGAGAGTTTGTTCGAGCGCACTGTCTGGATCGCGCAGGACGGCGCTGTGATAAGCGGCGGCGACGAGATCGCAGGGCGGCTGATGAACATTTTAAAAAGCGGCTCGCAAGACGTTTCCGCGGCGGCCGCCGAAGCGTCGCTCAAAAAACAGATCGCGGCCTTAAAAGCGAAAGACCGCAGGAGCGCGCCCGGAGAGATAGATCAGCTCGAGGCGGAAAAGGCCGAGCTGCTCGCCGAGCTCGAAAAGCAGAAAAGACTGCGTGCCGGGCTTGAGTCCGCCCGCCGCGAAACGGCGGAGCTTGAGGCGGAGGCGAAGGCCGCCGACAGCGAGAAAAAGCGGCTCCGCGCTCTTATGGCATCGGAGCGCGCAAAGGAAAAGACGGAGCGGCTCAAACGGCTCGATGCTTGTCTGGCGAGGGAGATACAGCTTGGCAACAGCCGCATGTTTCAGCTGTTTAAGCATAAATTAAAGGACGGCGCCGCCGAACGCCTGCACGGGCTTTCGGATGAGATAGACAGAACCGAGGTGGGCTCGTACCGCCTGAGCGATGAGAAATCGGGATATGAGCGGCAGGCCGAAAAGCTTGTCGGGCGAAAAAGACTATTTGTGATTGTCGGGATAGCATTGGCGGTGATCGGAATTTGCTGCGCGGTAATAGGCGCGGTATTTAAAACGGCGGATCTGTTCTCGGCGATTGCGCTGATAATTATCGCGCCCGTCGGCGCTCTGGTCACGCGGCGCAAACAGAGGGAACTGCTCAGGCTGCTCGACGAAACCGACAAAAAGATCGGCGGCACCCGCGAATATGTCGCGGGGCTCGAGGCCGAGCTCAGCGCCGCGCTTGAGGAACTCGGCTGCGACACTCTTGGAGATTTTGACAAAAAATACGAGACGTACCGCGAAACCGAGGCCAAGATAGCCGCCGCGAGAGAGGCGTATGAAAATATGCTTGGCGGCGAAGATTATTCCGAGATAAAAAGAGAGGCCGACGAGGCGCGGAAGCATATAATAAACGAGGAGCCGCCCGAGGGCGTGGACCTTGAAGCCGCGGCCGAGGCCGCGGAACAGATGCGGAGCGCAGCACTGGAAAGGCTGGCGGAGCTCAAGGCGGCGGGAACCGCGGACATTGTCCCGATAAGCGATATTGAAAACGGCATAAGGCTGACCGACGAAAAACTTTCCGAGAGCCGCGCCGAGCTTGACGCGCTGCGGATGGCGCTTGAAGGGCTTGCGGAGGCGGAGGCCCGCGTCCGCTCGGATTACACGCCGATTTTGAACAAGCGCGCGGGCGGTATTTTGCGCGGCCTGACCGCTGGAAAGCACGGCGATATGCGCGTGGCGGCGGACTTTTCGGTCAAGCTCAAAGACGACGCGGCGGCTGATCCGAAGCGAGCGGAGCTTTTCAGCTCGGGAACATACAGCCAGATGTATCTGGCCTTAAGGCTCGCCATAGCCGAGCTTATCCGCGAACCCGAGGACACGATAGTTTTCATGGACGACGCTCTGACAAGCTTTGACGACGAGCGCGCGGAAAACGCGGTGCGCCTGCTCAAGGAGCGCTGCGGCGAGGGCAGGCAGATCATTATGTTCACCTGCCACGGCAGAGAGGCGGAGACCGCCGCAAAAATCAGCGGAATTAACCTGATTGAAATTACAGATTAAAATATTACGGAGGTAGAAAGATGAGCGGAAAATTTGACAGTTCAAAGGGAAGCGTAAGAATAGCCAACAACGTTATCGCGAAGATCGCGGGCTACGCCGCCACAAACTGTTACGGCGTTGTGGGAATGGCGGTCAGAAACAGCAAGGACGGAATTGCCCGTATGCTCAAGCGCGAGCAGATGGACAAGGGCGTTAAGGTCAGAGTTGCGGGTAAGGGCATCGAGATCTCGCTTTATATTATCGCGGAATACGGCACAAACATCGGCACAATAGGCGAGCTTATCAGAAACAGCGTGAAATATCATGTGGAGCAGATGACCGGCATCAACGTGACCGCGGTGGACGTTAACGTTGAGGGAATTCGGGTCGAGTAGTCCCGCGTAAGGAGAGAACTATGGATAATAAAAGCGTAATTAAAACAATCGGCGGCAATGATTTAAAGCTTATGATACGTTCCGCCTCGAATAATATTCTGACCCGCGCGGGCGAGGTCAACGATATGAATGTGTTTCCGGTGCCCGACGGCGACACGGGAACAAACATGAGCCTGACCTTCAGCGCGGCAGCGGAAAGCGTTGTCGGACTTGACGACGACGCGTCCGAGGCGGATATTCTCGAGACCTTGGCGCGGACCGCGCTCAGAAACGCGCGCGGCAACTCGGGCGTCATACTGTCGCAGATTTTAAGAGGAATAAAGGTCGGCCTTGGCGGAACCGACAGCATAGACGTTTCGGCGATAAAGCGCATGGCGTGCTCCGCCAGAGACACCGCCTATCGGGCGGTAATGAAGCCCACCGAGGGCACGATCCTGACCGTGATACGCGAGATGGCGGAGTTTGCCGAGCAGCGCTTCCCGGAATATGAGGACGTGAGAGAGTTCTTAAAAGCCATATTAAGCGAGGGCGAAAAGAGCCTTGAGCGCACTCCCGATATACTCCCGGTGCTCAAACAGGCGGGAGTTGTTGACGCGGGCGGCTGCGGAGTTATAGTCCTGCTCAGCGGCGCGGTGACCGCGCTTGAAACCGGCGAGGCTGTGGCTCTTGATGAGAGCAAAAAAGCCGAGACGGCGAAGGGAACCGAGGTCGAGGACATTGACACCGCGAATATTAAATACAGCTACTGCACCGAGTTCATTATCAACAAGAGCGCGGCGCGCAGCGTGACGCAGTTCAAAGCCTCGATCAAGCCCAAAGGCGACTGCATGCTTGTGATTGACGACGACGAGGTCGTGAAGGTGCACATTCACACCAATCATCCGGGCTTTGTGATCGAGCAGGCCTTAAAGCTCGGCGAGCTTACCAACCTCAAGATCGACAACATGAAATATCAGCATAACGAGATAATCGGCGGCGCCGCGAAGCCCGAGGCGGAACCGCCCAAGAAATACGGCTTTGTGGCGGTCTGCAGCGGAAGCGGCATGAACGAGCTGTTCGAGAGCTTAAACTGCGACGTTATTGTGCAGGGCGGCCAGACAATGAACCCAAGCACCCAGGAGCTGCTTGACGCGGCCGAGACGATCAACGCGGAGAACATATTCATTCTGCCAAACAACAAGAACATAATAATGGCCGCGGAGCATGTGGACGGACTGACGGACAAGCGTGTTATCGTTATTCCCACGCGCAACATTCCGCAGGGAATAACCGCGCTCGCGTCATTTGACGAGGGAAGCTCTCCCGAGGAAAATGAGGTGATCATGGCCGAGACCGCCGAAATGGTCAAGTGCGGCCAGATAACCTACGCGGCCCGCGATTCCGAGGCCGACGGTCTTGACATTTCCGAGGGCGACATTATGGGCGTTATCGAGGGCAAGGTAAAGGTGTGCGGCTCGGACATGGGCGATGTTTTTGAAAGCACCGCCGCCGAGCTTGTTGACGATGACTGCGGAGTGATCTCGGTGTATTACGGACTTGACGCCGATAAGGACGAGGCGGAACGTCTCGCGGCGGCGCTTGAGAAAAAATATCCCGATCTTGACGTGAACCTGAACTACGGCGGCCAGAGCGTGTACTTTTATATAATCTCCGCCGAGTAAAGCATAAAGCACGCAAAATGTTATGAAACTGAACGACAATATTCAATATTTAAAAGGAATAGGTGAAAAACGAGCCGAGTTATTTCATAAACTCGGCATTTTCACGTTGGGCGATTTGCTCTATCACCTTCCGCGCGGCTTTGAGGACCGCACCAACACACGAAATATATCCGACCTGATCGACGGCGAGACCGTGTGCGTCAAGGGCTTTCTGGCATCGGCCCCGCGCAAGTTCCGCGCCCGCCGAGGAGGCGGCTGGGTTGTGCAGACAACGCTGTCTGACGGCACCGGAATAATGCGCCTGACATGGTTCAACGCGTCGTATATCGACAAAAGCCTCTCCGACCCGGAGGCTGAATATATGTTCTACGGGAAGGTAGCGTACCGCAATATGGCGGCGGAAATGATAAATCCCGTGATCGAAAAGCTGGAGGCCGAGGGCGGCGGAGCCAAAAAAATGGGTATGATCGTGCCGATCTATCCGGCCACGGCGGGGCTTAACCAGCGCGGAATCCGCGACGCGGTAAAGCGGGCGCTTGAGAGCCTCACCGAGAGCATTCCTGAAATTCTGCCCGAGAGCGTGAGGGCGCGCAACGATCTTGTCGGGATCAACGAGGCGATAAGGCGCGTCCACGAGCCCGAGGATTTTGACGAGTTCTACAAGGCGCGCCGCCGTCTGGTCTTTGAGGAATTTTTAAAGCTGCAGCTTGGCGTGTCCACCGTTAAAAGTGTCAAAAAGGCGCGGAAGGCCGCGGTGATAAAAGACGTGAAGTGTATTGCCGAGTTCGCCCGCGGGCTCAGCTTTGACCTGACCCGCGCCCAGAAAAAAGTGATAAACGAGATCGCCGCCGACTTAAAAAGCGGCGTGCCGATGAACCGCCTTGTGCAGGGCGACGTGGGCTCGGGAAAGACGATCGTTGCGGCGGCGGCCATGTTCGCCGTGTCCCGCGGCGGCTTTCAGTCGGCCATGATGGCGCCGACCGAGATATTGGCCGAGCAACATTATAAAACCCTAAAGGCCTGCTTTGACCCGTGGGGAATTAAGGTCGCTTTCCTCAGCGGTGGCCAGACCGCCAAGGAGCGAGCGGCGAATATCGAGCTTATCGAGAGCGGCGAGGCGGCGGTCACGGTCGGAACTCACGCTGTTATAACCGACAAGGTGAATTTCAAAAACCTTGTTTTGTCGATAACCGACGAGCAGCACCGCTTCGGCGTCGGCCAGCGCAGCAAGCTCATATCCAAAGGAATGAACGTTCACACGCTGGTAATGACCGCGACGCCCATTCCCAGAACCTTGTCGCTTGTGATTTACGGTGACCTTGATATCTCGATTATTGACGAGCTCCCGCCGGGAAGAAAGCCGGTCAGGACCCTCGCGCTGACCGAGGCGCAAAGGCCGAGGATTTATGACTTCGTGCTGCGCGAGCTTAATCGCGGCAGACAGGCGTATTTCGTGTGCGCATTGGTCGAGGACTCTGACACGGTCGAGGCGAAGGCCGCCTCGGAATATGTGAAAAAGCTGAGCCGCGGGGTGCTCGCGGGCAGATCGGTCGGCCTGCTCCACGGCAGAATGAAAACGAGCGAGAAAGAGGACGTGATGCGCCGCTTCGCCGACGGCGAGATCGAGGCGCTCGTGGCGACCACGGTCATCGAGGTCGGGGTCGATGTGCCGAACGCGACGATCATGGTTATCGAGAACGCCGAGCGTTTCGGCCTCTCGCAGCTTCATCAGCTTCGCGGCCGCGTGGGCCGCGGCGCCGATCAGGCGTACTGCGTGATGTTCGGCAACACCAAAAGCGGCGTTGCCAAGGAGCGCATGCAGGTCATGTGCGAGACAAACGACGGCTTTAAGATCTCGGAAAAGGATCTTGAGATCCGCGGCCCGGGCGAGTTCTTCGGCACGCGCCAGCACGGCCTGCCCGAAATGAAAATAGGCAACTTTTTCACGGATATGGAGATATTAAAAGAGACCCAAAGCGAGGCCGCCAAAATCCTAAAAAGCGACCCGTTCCTCTCCGCCCCCGAACACAAGCTTCTTCTTGACAGCATAACAAAAACCTTCGCCAAAGCCGGCGATATATTAAATTAAAAAACAGCGGGAAACCGCTGTTTTTCAGATTATTGACGTATTTTTTGCTTTAAGGCCTCCTGAAGGACTTGCGAAAAGTTTATATTCATTTCAAGCGCCGCGGTGTTGAGCCACGCCGGAATGGTCAATGTTTTCTTAACGGATTTTTCAAAGTGGTTTTTTGCGTATTCGTCAACGTCAACCGATACAGGGCAAACAAATAATTCGTTCGGTTTCGCGTCGAGTTCGGCGGCTATATCGGCCGCGTTTATGGATTTTATGTCGGACGGCTCGGGGATCGTCTCGCCATCAAGCTTCAAAGTGTAAATATATCCCGCGAGGCAGTCAACGGCCATATTCATTGCCTCTTCAAATGTTTCGCCGCAGGTGGCTGTTCCCTCAAGATCCGGAAAAACAACGGAGTAGCCTTCAGGTTCCTTAAAAAAGCATGCCGGATAAATTGATAGCATAATTAACACTCCTTTTTATTTATTATACAATACAATACGTATTATGTCAATACGTATTGATATAAGATGTTTAAAAATTGTAAAATTCTATTGAAATTATTTTATAATTATGGTAGAATAATTTATAATAAAATCAAAGGAGTGATTTTTGTGATTATTAAGTCGTCTACGGCGCTGAGAAATGATTATTCGAGTATATCGAACCTGGCAAACGAGAGCAGTGAGCCGATTTATATCACCAAAAACGGCGACGGCGATATTGTTGTTATGGGAATTGACGCTTTTGAGAGGCGGGAGCAGGTGTATAAGTTAAAGCTAAAGCTTGCGGAGGCGGAGCTTTCGCGGCTCAGAGGCGAGCCGACCATATCTTTGGAGGAAGCAAGGGCGCGTCTTGCGGAAAAATACAATGTGTGAGATAAAAATACTGAAAACCGCATGGAACGATATTGAGAGAATAGCGGATCTTCATATGGCGCTGTCCGGCCCGAATTCCGCTCGGACTGTTACAGACGGGATTTTAAACAGCATAGAAAAGTTAAGAGAATTTCCGTCAGGGTTTCCGACGGTGCCGGAAGATGAAATGTCGGAGGCCGGATACAGGATGGTTATATATAAGCAGTATTTGTCAATTTACAGAATAATTGATGATATTGTTTACATATATCGGGTTGTGGACGGCAGAAAAAACTATCCGAAGCTGTTTCGGGGATTTTCAGAGGAGGAAAGATGAGCAGAGTTGAGATTATAAAACGTTATATTTTGCTGATTATCGGGCTGTTTCTGGCGGCTTTGGGAGTGGCGTTCACTCGGCACGGCGAATTGGGCGTTTCGCCTATCTCGTCGGTGCCGAACGTGCTCAGCTATAAGTTCACGTTTTTCACCATGGGCACATGGCTGATCATCTGGAACTGCGTTCTGATCGTGGGCCAGATAGTCATTCTCAGGCGGAACTTCAAGCCGATCGAGCTTTTGCAGGTGCCGCTCTCGTTTTTGTTCGGATATTTTACCGACTTCGGTCTGTGGTGCGTGTCGTATATCCCCGCCGAGGCTTACCCGATGCGGCTGCTTATGGTGGTGATCGGCGTGGCGGTTCTGGGGCTCGGCATCTCGCTGGCGTTTATCGCGGGCGTTATCATGAACTCGGGCGAGGCATTCGTCAAGGCGGTTGCCGATGTGACCGGCTTTGAGTTCGGAAACGTCAAGATAGGGTTTGACATATTCTGCGTGCTGAGCGCGGTGGCGCTGTCGCTTATATTTTTCGATTTCAGAATTGTCGGCGCGCGCGAGGGCACGGTGATTTCCGCCCTGTTCACGGGGGTCATGGTCAAGTTCTTTAACAAAAGACTGAAAGGCCCGCTGCAAAACATGCTTACGGGAGGAAATTCCGAATAAGCGTCACGATCTTCGCGGGAACGCTGCGTTACATATTTTAAATCAGTCCGAATGGTTGATGACAAGCACGTCGTCAAGGCGTATAACGGTGTCGCCGTTGGGAATGAGTATCCTGCCGCCTCGGTTTATCATGATTATAAGGCGGTCGTCGGTGTTGGGCAGCTTGCGGATGGGCTTATCTATCCACTTGCTGCCTTCTCTTATTGTCTTTTCAGAAAGGCGTATGCCCTCAATGTCTCCGGGCGATTTGGCGCTGAGAACCACATAATCTCCGGGCTCGACGCGGGTCGAGCCGTTTGGAACAATGCGTTCGTCTCCGCGCTCGATCAGCACCAGAATGGTTTCGGGCGGGTTGACTATGTCCTTGACTTCTCTGCCTGTCCACGGGTGCTCCTCGGTCATTTTAAATCGGATAAACTGGACCGGGACCTCGTCTGAATAATCGCTGAAGGTTTTCATAACGTCCTCGTTCTCGTCGATCATGTTAAGCTTTTTGGCGAGAGGTGCCAAAAGGCCGCCCTGAATTAAGATCGAGAACAGGACAACGCAGAAAACTATGTGAAAAACATCGTATGTGCTGTTGCTCAGCATCACCATTACCGCGAACACGATCGACGCCGCGCCGCGCAGACCCGACCACGAGACCGTAAGCATCTGGTTGAGCTTGCTCTTAAACGGGGCCAGCAGCGCGAAAACGGCTGCGGGCCTCGCGATAAACGTCATAAACAGCGCTATCGCTATCGAGACGGGGAGCACCTGCGGTATTCTCGACGGGTGCGAGACAAGGCCGAGCAGGAAAAATATGCACATCTGCATAATGCTTGTTATGCCGTCAAAGAACGGCACGAGGCTGCGCTTGTTTTTTATGCCCGCGCTGCCGAGCACTATGCCGACAATGTAGGCCGACAGAAATCCGTTGCCGTGAACGATCTCGGGCAGAGCGAACGAGAGGATAACCACTGCGAACATAAACACGTTGTCAAATCCGGGCGCGCTGAACTTCGTTCGGCGGAGCACCCACAAGGATGCCAGGGCGATGATAATTCCCGCCATGCCGCCGTAAAACAATTGGGCGAAAATCGTGTAAAGCACGGTTCCCGCGCTGCCGCCGCCAGCCTTGACCGAAAGCAGAACGGCTGTCAGCATATAGGCGAAGGGATCGTTGCTGCCGCTCTCTATCTCAAGCAGCGACGCTGTGTTGTATTTAAGGTTGAGCCGCTTTGAGCGCAGCACAGAAAATACGGACGCCGCGTCGGTTGAACTGATCACGGCGCCGATAAGCAGCGCGTCAATGACCGGCATATGAAGCGCGATCATGCAGAACAGACCCACAAGTCCGCACGTCATAATAACACCTACCGACGACAGCAGTACAGCTCGGACCGCGATAGGCTTTGCCGCTTCAAGGTTGGTTCCGAAACCGCCGTAAAACATAATAAACGCTAAGGCGGTGCTGCATAATTCCTCGGCAAATTCATAATTTTCAAAATGGATTTTAATTAGACCGTCGCTGCTGAACAGCATTCCGAGAGCTATAAAAGCCAGCAGTGCGGGGACGCCTAACCTTCCCGAAAGTCTGTGCAGGAAGATACTGGCGAACAGAACGATCGCCGCGAGCAAAAGATATGTATACATAAATGTCTCCGTTTCTTTAATTCATTACTTATATAATATCATATTTTTGCCTTCGGGTCAATCGCGTATTTGGTCGGATTTACAAAATATATTCAAGAATACTCGGAAGAACCGCGTCTTTGGCTAACATTCTCATTTTAATGACGCATTCCGAAAGAGTCGAAAATTTTTTATGGACATATTTTCTGTCGATAATTTTTTGTCGGCTGTCGCGCATTACGGCGCATATTCCGAATGGAACGTCTTGGTCGTCACCGGCGATCAGATTATATTCGACAGTCATTGTTTCGTTGTTTTCCGTGATGAATTCGTATCTGCATCTCAAAAAGCCTTCTGTTACACAATTCTTTGATTTGCATTTCTCGGGAAGCTCTACGTCCCGTGAAATAATGTCAAACGTCTGTCTGCAATTGTAAACCATAACCGGACATCTCCTTTGTCAATTTTTTTAATCATAGATAATTTAATATTTCATAACCGCGTTGTCAAGAAAACTTCTGTAACATAAAAAAATCGGCTAAAATCCGCGAGGATACGCGGATTTTAAATATGCCGACAAAATTTGAGTAATTTTTTTGTTACAATTCGCTTTTTCTTATAATACGTTTTGAGCCGAATTTAAAAATTCAATAAATTTTTTGATGTTATATTGAATAAAATTTTTTGCTATTTCAAATAATTGTAATATTATTTTAACAAAGCAATGAGTTTAAAACAAAAAACGCTTAGTCCTGTCCGAGTCAAAGCTGTTGCTGCGCGCCGATTTATTCTTTAAACGGAATGTCAAGCTTTTTAAACGTGAGCCTTAAAAATACAATGCACAGTACAACCGAGGCGACCTCGGCTATAGGCAGCGACCACCAGATAATCTCAAGCCTGCCGAACAGCGACAGAATATACGCCGCGGGAACAAGTATAAGGAGCTGTCTTGAGGCTGAGGTTATCAATGAGTAAAGTCCCTGGCCGAGGGCCTGGAGCACAGACAGCGTGACTATGCAAAATCCGGCTGCGATAAAGCTTATGCTGATTATTCTGAGCGCCGGAACGCCGATCGCCAGCATGTCGGGCGACGCGTCAAACAGCCACAGGAGCTGTCTCGGAAGGAACTGGAATATCAGCAGGCCTAAGATCATGACCGCCATGGCGTATGTAATGCTGAGGCGCATGGTCTTGATGATGCGCGGATATTTTTTCGCGCCGTAGTTGTAGGCGATTATCGGCACCATGCCGTTGTTGAGACCGAATATCGGCATGAATATAAAGCTGTTGAGCTTGAAGTAAACGCCGTAAACCGCTGTGGCAGTCGAGGTGAACACGATCAGTATCTTGTTCATTATAAACGTTGTGACCGAGGATATTGCCATCATCAGTATCGACGGCGCGCCGACCTTGTATATATTGGCCAGAATGTCGAGTCTCGGCAGCATCTGCTTCAGTCTGAACTTGAGTTCTTTGTTGACTCTCGCGTTAAAGAACACGGCCAGAAGCATGGCGACGATCTGACCCATGACCGTGGCGATCGCGGCGCCTCTGACGCCCATCGCGGGCAGGCCGAACAAGCCGAAAATGAAAATCGGGTCAAAAATTATATTAATGACCGCGCCGATACCCTGAGTGACCATTGTGTAAATGGTTTTTCCGGTGGCCTGGAGCAGCCTCTCGCCCATGATCTGTCCGAATACTCCGAACGAGAACAGAGTGATTATGCTGAGATATTGGTACCCGTACTCGACTATCTGCGCGTCACTCGTCTGTATCGTGAAGAATTTGCGCGACATCAGAAGCCCGAAAATCATGATCACGACCCAGTTCATGACCGCCAAAAATATGCTGACGCTCGCGGCCTTGTTTGCCGTCTTGAAATCCTTGGCGCCCAGCGATTTTGAAACGAACGAGTTTACGCCGACACCGGTGCCGCTCGCGATCGAGATCATAAGGTTCTGAATGGGGAACGCCAGCGAGACCGCGGTCAGCGCGTTTTCGTTGATGCGGGCGACGAATATGCTGTCAACTATATTATAAAGCGCCTGGACCAGCATTGAAATAATAATCGGCAGCGACATCGTGATAAGCAGTCGGTTGACCGGCATTATTCCCATTTTGTTTTCGCCGGCCGTGTTGTCTTTTGTCATAAAATCTCTCCTGTCTTTATTACTATATGTATATAACACAATATAAAATTTTTGTCAACCGTCACAAACAACAAATTTTGGCGTAAATCAGACAGGCGTTTGAGAAATAAAAATCCTTAAATTTTAAAAAAGTGTTGTAATATTTTTACAATTATGATACAATAATCTTGTATGCGGAGGTGAGACATATGAAGTTTACGAAAATGCACGGAATAGGAAACTGCTATATATACGTCAACTGCTTTGAGGAGGAGGTCGAAAATCCCGCGGCTGTGTCCGAGTTTGTGTCCGACATTCATTTCGGCATAGGCAGCGACGGTCTTGTGCTCATAATGCCGTCCGAGACCGCGGATTTTAAAATGCGGATCTTCAACGCCGACGGCTCCGAGGCGCAGATGTGCGGCAACGCCACGCGCTGCGTCGGCAAATACGTTTACGAAAAGGGGCTTACCGACAAAACGCGGGTCACTCTTGAGACCTTGAGCGGCATCAAAACCCTTGATCTCAGCTTGGTCGGCGGCAAAATCGTCGAGTCTGTCACGGTCGATATGGGCAAAGCCGAGCTTGACCCGAAAAAAATACCGATAAGCATGGACGGCGAAAAAATTGTGAGCCGCCCGATCACGGTCGACGGACAGGAATACGAGATAACGGGCGTGTCAATGGGGAACCCCCACGTGGTTGTGTTTGTGGATGACGTTGACGGGCTTGATCTTGAGAATTTAGGCCCCAAGTTTGAAAATCACGAGCTGTTCCCCGAGCGGATCAACACCGAGTTCATCAAGGTGATCGATGACCACACGCTCAAGATGCGCGTCTGGGAGCGCGGCAGCGGCGAGACATGGGCCTGCGGCACCGGAGCGTGCGCGGCGGTCGTGGCGGCGGCGCTGAACGGCTATTGCAGGCAGGGCGAGGAAATTTTGATAAAATTAAGAGGCGGCGATCTCAATATCACCTACATGCCCGACGGCACGGTGATAAAGCGCGGTCCCGCGGAGTTTATATGCAGCGGCGAGGTTGAGCTTCCCGCCGCGATATACGCGAAAAAATAAAAAGGAGTGTGTTTTATGAGAATTAACGAAAATTATCTGAATGTCAAAGAAAGCTACCTGTTTTCCGAGATAGCGAGAAAGGTCAACGACTACGCCGAGAAAAATCCGGACAAGAAGATCATCCGCATGGGCATAGGCGACGTGACGCTGCCCCTGCCGCCGGTCGTTATCGACGCGCTTCACAAGGCGGTCGACGACATGGCAGCCAAGGAGACGTTTCACGGCTACGGCCCCGAGCAGGGCTATGACTTCCTGCGCGAGAAGATTGTCGCGTATTATAAGGAGAACACCATCCGCGTTGACTTAAACGAGGTTTTCATAAGCGACGGAGCCAAGAGCGACGTCGGCAACATCACGGACCTGTTCGACAAGGACAATGTGGTTCTGGTTCCCGATCCGGTCTATCCGGTCTATGTTGACACCAACATAATGAACGGCAGAAAGATCGAGTATATGCAGGCCAAGGCCTCGAACGGCTTTTGCCCGCTGCCCGAGCCCGGCGTTAAGGCGGACATAATATATCTGTGCTCGCCCAACAACCCCACGGGCGCGGTTTACACCAGCGAGCAGCTCAAGGCGTGGGTCGATTATGCTTTAAAGAACGACGCGATAATACTGTTTGACGCGGCGTATGAGGCGTTTATCGGCGACGAGAAGCTGCCCCGCAGCATATACGAGATCGACGGCGCCAAGAGATGCGCGATAGAGTTCTGCTCGCTGTCAAAGACCGCGGGCTTCACAGGAACCCGCTGCGGATATACGATAGTCCCGAAGGACCTCAAGGTCGAGGTCACAAAGCTTAAGAAGCTGCTCAAGGTCGACAGCAACGTTGTGGAGCTTAACAAGCTGTGGCTGCGCCGCCAGACAACCAAGTTCAACGGTGTGTCATACATCATTCAAAGAGGCGCCGAGGCGGTGTTCACTCCCGAGGGCCGCGCCCAGATCAAGGAAAATATCGACTACTACAAGCAGAACGCCAAGATCATCGCCGAGACTCTCGACGAAGTCGGAATAAAATATTTCGGCGGCGAAAACTCGCCCTATATCTGGCTTGAATGCCCGGGCAGCATGCGCTCGTGGGAGTTCTTCGACTATCTGCTCGAGAGCATAAACGTTGTCGGAACGCCCGGCGCGGGATTTGGCGCGAACGGCGAGGGCTATTTCCGCCTGACCGCGTTCAGCGACAAGGACAGCACGATCGAGGCTATGGAGAGGTTCAAAAAGCTCTTTACCCCTGTTCCCGAGCCCGAGGAACCCGAGGCCGATGAGACGGCGGAGCCCGCCGACGAGGCGCCAGAGGCGGAGCTGGTTATTGAGGAGCCCGAAACCACGGAGACACCCGAGGCCGAGGAATAGTCGTTTCCCAAATAAGTCATTAATAACAAAATCACTTCATACTATATAGTGTGAAGTGATTTTTTATTTAGGCGGTGATATTATGAAGTTCAGCGAGCTTAAGCTCAAGGAAGTGATTTGCGCGGCGGACGGTGAGAGGCTCGGATATGTGTCGGATATGGAGATCGACGAGGTAAGCGGCACGGTGCGCTCGCTTTTGGTGCCCGGCGCGTATCGGTTCCTCGGCGTGCTCGGCAGGGAGGACGATATAACGGTGCCATGGAACAAAATAACCAAAATAGGCGACGATCTGATAATAATCAACAGATATTAAGATTTTTGTCGAAACTTTTGTCACGGTTCTTTTTGCATTGGCGTTGGGCTTAGGCTATAATTTTTTATAGGCAGGGAGTCACAAAAGCAAAAAGAAAGGATGAAAGCAATGTTGTTTGATTACTTAAAGAAGGGCGCGGACAGCGCCGCCGGCAAAAACTTTGAGCCCGAGGTGCGCGAGATCGAGCGGGTCAGCATGGACATCGACCTCTCCGGCGTCAGCGGAACAAAAAAACGGGTGGTTCACGGGAATTCACAGTCCATTCCGATAAACTGCGTGAAGCCGAACCCAAATCAGCCGCGCCTTGAAATGGACGAGGACGCGCTGAACGAGCTTGCCGCCTCGATCGAGAATTACGGCCTTATGCAGCCCATAACCGTGCGTCAGACCATTCCGTTTGAATATGAGCTGGTCGCGGGCCACAGGCGGCTTGAGGCCTGCCGAATGCTGGGCATGGACTATATTCCCGCCACGGTCATTCGGGCCAGCGGGACCGACAGCGCGATAATGGCCCTGGTTGAGAATATCCAGCGCGAGAACCTGAATTACATAGAGGAGGCGGAGGCGTATCAGACGCTGCTCGGCGAGCACGGCCTGACGCAGGAGGAGCTGGCGGCGAAGCTCGGCAAGAGCCAGTCAACGATCGCGAATAAGATACGAATTCTGCGGCTCCCGGTGAACGTCCGCGCGGTGCTGTGCGAGTATGGACTGACCGAGCGCCACGCCCGCGCGCTGCTAAAGCTCCCGGACGAGGAGCGGCAGATGGAGGCGCTTGATAAAATAACCAAAAACGAGCTGAACGTGGCGAGGACCGAGGCGCTTATCGAGCGCATGCTGCGCCGGGACAAGGCGCGGCCCGAGGCCGAAAAACAGCCGACGCGGCTTCCGAAAACGCTTAAGGATATACGGATTTTTTCCAATACGATAAAAAAGGCGGTCGATCTTATGAACAAAAGCGGCGTGGGCGCCACCGCCAAGCGCCGCGAGGCGGAGGACTGCATAGAATATCTCATCACAATTCCGAAAGAATAAAAAACACGGGGCGCGAAATTCGCGCCCCGTGGCCTGTTACGCGTTTTATTTCAGCTCAAGAACCGCGGGTTCGGTGTACGGCTCGATCGACTCAAGCCCCCAGACGAATATTTTTATATTTGCCGCGCGTTCGCTGTATTTCACATCTTGGTAGATCAGATCATTTCCTTTTTCGTCAAATTGCGTATCCGTGTCGCTCGCGTAACCGACCAGCATATTGTCGTCGTTATACATTCCGATAAACACGGTCGCGTCGTGTATGCTTTCGTCCAGACGCGTGATCGTAAAGTTAAAGGTGCCGTCGTCGTTTTTGATCGGCTGCACGTCAAATTTCGGCGTTATGGTCGGGGCGGGCGTTGACGGGGCCTTGCTCTCGATCGGCTCTGACGTGGGAGTTTCGGTTTCAATCGGCTCTGATGAGGGGGCTACGGTTTCGACCGGCTCTGACGAGGGAGCGGTTGTCTCCGCGGGAGAGTCCGTCGCCGACGGTTCCGGAGTGTCCGCGGGTGTTTCGGTCGCCGCGGGAGCCTCCGTGTTTGTCGGATCCGACGTCGGAGCAATCGTCTCCTCCGGCTGCTTTTCGGGAGTCGGTGACGGAGTTGCCGACGGAGCCGCTGTCGCGGTGGGAGACGGCTTATCCGACGGCTTATCGCCGGTATAAGCTTTGAGTGCCCAATTGCTGTACGAAGTGCCTATAATTACACCGTTCATCGTAAGATTAGAGGCAGTGGCGCCTGTGTCGTTCCAAGCGTTAATCGTGTATGGTTTGGAATTCAGATCCAAACCTGACGGCGAGAAAGAGACGCCCTCTTTCACCTTAAAGTTTGAAGGATTTTTCACGTTGTCCGGCGTACCCGGAAGGTAAGTGATTTCCTGAGCGAGAGGAACGTTAAACGATTTCGCGTTGTCTGAGGCGTTGGAAACCTTGACAATAATATCAAATGTGCCGTTTAATTTGATCGGCTCCGCGAGCTTTACAACCGTGTATCCCGGTTCGGTAAAACTGATCTTCTCACTTGCGCTGCCGGTTTCAGGGTTTATAAGCTTGACGATGTTTTCGTCTTCGCCGAAGTTTACGATCGAGATATTGCCCGGGCCGGTTCCGCCCGCGCCGTTTCTGACAATAATTTCATAATCATCGGAGGCATCGACCGCATAAAAGCCTATGGCGTTCAGATATTCATCCTCTGATCCGGCGGTATATCTGTTAGCGAAAATGTTGCAGCCGTATTGATCCGTGCCAATCGGAAGTTTAGTGCCGCCATTGGGGCCTACTTTAAAGTCGCGTCCAATATTAAACGGCGACGAGCCGTTTGTGCCGATCTGCTCATAAGAATAGATGTTTTTGGGTATCTCGTCGGTAAAGTCATATGTGTATGAGCTAAATCCGATCGCGGGGTCGAGGTATGAGATATATTGATATCCGCCGTCGCCCCAGTCTTTGCCCCAGCTGTTCCTGATGATCCACGCGCCGTTTACCGTTGTGCCGTCAAGCAGCATGGGGGTTGCGGCGAAACTGCTCGCGGGGAAATCATCGTCCCAGCCCACGATCGTCACGCCGTGGTTCGAGGGATTTGTGAATTTGTAGCTGCCGTCTCCGTAATAATTTACCTTATTATAACCGCACGAGTCATCAGCCACTCCGTTGCCGAGCATATCGAACCAGTCAAGATAATACGCGTTGGTTTTATCATTAAAATATTCTTTTTGCTCCTGCGCGTTATCGGTCGTGTTGGAGTCATACGAAAGATATGATGTTCCGACCGCGCCGTGGCTCATTACAGCGGCCTTAATTTTGTTGATCACATTTTCGTCAAGACTTATTTTCGCGTTTTCAACGCTGCCGTTCACAATGTCAAAGGTCAGCTTGGAGCTGCCCTCGTATAAATCGGTTATATAGCTCGCCGCTTCGAGCCCCATCAAGCGGTTTTTGCCGCCCAAATTAAATATGGGCTCATAATCCGAAAATCCGCCTTTTTTATATGTGCTGAATTCTTCGTCTCCGTATTCTCCGATAAGAACCGGGCCGGAGGCATTTTGACGGGAGAAATAAGCCGTCGCCATATCGCGGTTTCCGCCCGAGGGCTCGTCGCCCGAGCTGAAATCAAAATACCGCGTGTATTCCTTGTATGCTTCGTCTTTCGTGCCGTACATGGCCGCGGCCAGATGCGGTTCCGACCACAGATCAAGCGGGTTTGAGAAGCTTTTGCCGTTGTTCGCGATCGCCGAGTATTCGCCCGCGGCTATCGCGGCGTATGCCCAGCAGTCGCCGTTCAGGCCCTGGTTCCTTATCTCGGGCTGCTTTCCGACGATCAACGGATCGTTCTTTTCGCTGTTGTATTTCGCGGGAAGAGCTTCCGCCGCGAAAGCGAGGCCGTAGTCCTGCGCGTAGTCTATCGCGTCGGGAATAATAGTGTATCCGTCGGGATTTTTCAGATAATCCGCGTACGCGTCCGTGATCTCGATCGTCGGTTCCGACACTGCCGCTGTTTCCGCGAACGCGGCTGTGTTGAGCAGCATTCCCGAAACAAGCGCGGCAATAATAAGTTTTTTCTTCATAAGCTTACACCTCTGCAAGAATAGATTTTGAAACATTATATCATAACTTTACTAAAAATGCAATAAAACAGTTTAAAATTTATTAAATATCACGAAAAAATATTTATAATTCGGGGTTGACAAACGGAAAATATAGTGATATAATCTAAAACATACTAAACAGATATGAATTATCTGAATATAAAATTTTATTAAAAGAGACAGGAGGAAACAAAAATGGCAGACAAAAAATACAGGTTTGAGACACTTCAGCTTCATGTAGGACAAGAACAGGCGGACGCGGTGACCGACGCGAGGGCGGTTCCGATCTACGCGAGCACGTCTTATGTTTTTCACAATTCTCAGCACGCGGCGGACCGCTTCGGTTTAAGAGACGCGGGCAATATCTACGGCAGACTGACCAATCCCACGCAGGATGTTTTTGAGCAAAGGATAGCCGCCCTAGAGGGCGGTGTCGCGGCTCTCGGCGTTGCTTCGGGCGCGGCGGCTATAAGCTACGCGATCCAGGCCCTCGCCAAGTCGGGCGAGAACATAGTTTCGTCAAAGACGATCTACGGCGGCACATACAATCTTCTGGCGCACACGCTGCCGCTGACAAGCGGCGTGACCGCCGAGTTTGTCGATCCTTATGAGGACGGCGCGTTCGAGGCGGCGATCAACGACAAGACCAAGGCGATCTTCATCGAGACTCTGGGCAACCCCAACTCGAACGCGATCGACATCGAGGCCGTGGCGAAGATCGCGCACGACCACGGGATCCCGCTTGTGATCGACAACACCTTCGCGACCCCGTATCTGGTTCGTCCGATCGAGTACGGCGCCGACATAGTTGTTCACAGCGCCACGAAGTTTATCGGCGGCCACGGCACGGCGATCGGCGGCGTTATAGTTGACGGCGGCACCTTTGACTGGAAGGCCTCGGGAAGGTACCCGTGGATCTCCGAGCCGAACCCGTCGTATCACGGCGTAAGCTTCGCGGACGCCGCGGGCCCCGCCGCGTTCGCGACCTACATAAGAGCGATCCTGCTCCGCGACACGGGCGCGACCCAGTCGCCGTTCCACTCGTTCCTGTTCCTGCAGGGCCTTGAGACGCTGTCGCTGAGAGTGGAGCGCCATGTTTCAAACGCGCTTAAAATAGTGGAATACTTAAATAATCATCCGCAGGTCGAGGCCGTTCATCATCCCTCCCTTGAGAGCGAGCCGAGCCACGCGGTCTACGAAAAATATTTCCCGAACGGCGGCGGCTCGATCTTCACGTTCGAGATAAAGGGAACCGAGGACGACGCGAAAAAGTTCATAGACAACCTCGCGATATTCTCGCTGCTGGCAAACGTGGCGGACGTGAAGTCGCTGGTTATCCACCCGGCCTCCACGACCCACTCGCAGCTTGAGCCCGACGAGCTGCTCGACCAGGGCATAAAGCCCAACACGATAAGGCTCTCGATCGGCACCGAGAATGTTCAAGACCTGATCGACGCTCTCGACGACGCCTTTAAGTCGGTAAAATAAACAAAACGCAGCACAGAGGCGCGGTTCGTTCCGCGCCTCTTTTTTGTGCGCTTTTTTGGAGGAATAGCAAATTTATTCGGCTTTTTAAAAAATTTTTGTGTATTTGCGGAAAAACCTTTTATTTTTTGCCATTTATGGTATAATAAGAAAAATTATATTTTTCGGCGGAGGTGATTTGATTGCTTGACGACAAGATCAGAATTTCCACTGTCAGGCGCGACAAAAGCCACAAAACCAGACCGCATTTCCATCGCGACAACGAGATATATTTTCTTGAGGAAGGAAAAAGCAAATTGTTTGTTGACACAAAGCTTTACAGCCTGACCGAGGGCAGTCTGGTTTTTATCAGAAGCGGAAGAATACACAAGACTTTGGCGGGAGATAATAACAGTCATGTGCGGACGGTGCTTATGTTCCCGGACAGCGTCATGCGCGAGCTTGCCGAGTGCGGCGACAGCGAGCTGAATTTTGAGAATTTTGACTCGATCATCGTCCATGTTCCGGAAATAATGCTGAGCCGCGTAAAGCAAATGTTCCGCGACATTGAAAGCGAGCTGTATTCTCCGGACTGCATGTCCGACCTCATGATAAGGGGCATGGTGATAAACATGCTGATAAACATGCTGCGGCGTTACAGTCGCCAGTCATACGAGTACCGCTCGGAGCAGGACATGCTCGACGACGTGATAAGAGGCGCGATCGACTATATCAGAATGAATTACAGCAGCGGCATAAGCCTCGGCGAGACGGCGAGCCATGTGAATATGAGCCCGACTTATTTTTCAAAAAAATTTAAGCGCGAAACCGGAGTCGGCTTTAAAGAATATCTGTGCAAATACCGTTTGAGAAAGGCCGAGAAGCTGCTGCGCAGCGAGGACTTCGTTTCGATAACCGACGTGGCCGAAAAATGCGGCTTCGGCGACAGCAACTATTTCGCCACCGCGTTTAAATCGGAGTACGGCATGCCGCCAAACCGGTTCAGGCACCTGTCGGACGGATGATCACCCGAACGCGCTGAATATGCCGTAGAGGCTGCGCATCATTCCGTGGCCTATAACGCTTTCAAAGCCCGCGCCCGCGAGCGACGCCGCGAGATAGAACGCGAAACACATGAGAATTTCTGCGAGACCTTTGGGGCTTACGGCGATCAGGGGGATTTTAAAGCGGCGTTTTGACTTGCCTTTGTGCTTCGGAACGGCGCGGCTCTCAAGCCGAGTCTGCCGCGACGCCGCCAAAAACCATACCGAGGCTGTAAGCGTGGCAACGTTGCACAAAACGACCGAAACCAGCGCGAACGCGGCGCCCTTTATGCCGTAGCGCGCGATGAAGAACGCGGCGGAAAAGCCCATGCTGAACCCTTTAAACACCAGCCTTGCCAAAGCGAACGGATAAAATATCGGAACAATCCCGGAGACCGCGATAATGATCCCGGTGACGATAAGGGGCGGAAGCGAGGCCTTGAAAATCTCGCCCGCGGACGCGCCTATCAACATTGAGCCGCCGAAATAATTCTGCATGTACGCGAAAACCGCGTTTTTATCTTCAAGGCTCATGCTTATGTATGCGGCGGCGCCCATGACCGCGCCGAGAGTGATCAAAACGGCGCAAAGCGCGATCGTTCCGCGGTTTTCAAACATAAACCTGCGAACCGCGCTTCCGAAACGTTTCGATGAGCGTTCTGCGGCGGGCGCGGCGGGATAAAGCGGCCCGCTTTTTACAAGATCGTTCATGGATGACCTCCCGTGTTCAGAATATGCGGCGCCTCGTCGGCGCGCATTTAAGCTTATTCAAAAGCCGCGCCGAATATGATTATTACATTAAATTAAACGAAAGAAGGAAAATATATGGACACAATCGAACTGCTTAAAAGACTGACAGAGCCGCGCGGCGTGAGCGGAAACGAAAAGCCCGCCGCCGAGGCGGCTGCCGAACTGCTGAGCGAATACTGCGGCGAGACGAGCCGCGACAGCATGGGGAATCTGCTCGGGATTGTCCGCGGAACAAACCCCGATAAAAGGATAATGCTCGAGGCACATTTGGATCAGGTGGGCTTTATAGTCACGGAAATTCAGGAGGGCGGATTTTTGAAGTTCGCGGCCGTGGGCGGCGTGGACGCCAGAATTTTGCCAGGACTTAAGGTGAAGATTTTCGGGAAGCGAGAGATCTTCGGCGTTGTTGACGCGCCCGACGAGCCGCCCGAAAAGACTCCCGAGATCAAGGATATGAGGATATTCACGGGATATGAGGAAGAAGAGCTTAAAAAAATTGTGAAAATAGGCGATCACATAGCCTATGACTATGAGCTGACCGAGCTGCTTGACGGAAATCTCTGCTCGGGCGCTATGGACAACCGCGCGGGCATGGCGGTCATGCTGTCGGCACTGGAGCGGCTTAAAGGAAAATCCCTCGCCGCCGATATATACACCATGTTTTCCACTCAGGAGGAGGTCGGTCTGCGCGGCTCCCGAACGGGCGCGTTCGCGGCAAGGCCCGATCTCGCGATCGTGGTCGACGTGACGCACGGCACCACGGTGGACTCCGAAAAGGATACGGGCGTGTTTGACCTCGGCAGCGGAGCGGTGATACTCCGCGGTCCGAGCGTTGACTATGACAAAAGTCTCGAGCTGATCGAGGTTGCGGAAAACAACAATATTCCGTATAAGATCGAGGCCGCGGGCGGAGCGTCCGGAACCACGGCCTGGGCTATCCAGATCGCGGGCGGGGGCGTGCCGACGCTGCTTATCTCGATACCGCTGCGGTACATGCACACCAATGTCGAGGTTCTGAAAACCGCCGACGTCGAGGCAGCCGCCGCTTTGACCGCCGCGGCAGTCGAGCATTTTTCAAAAGCATGGGAGGCGAAATGATGAGCGGAGTTAATTTTGAGTTTATGAAAAAGCTGTCGGAGGCGTTCGGCGTGTCGGGCAGAGAGAACGAGGTTCGAGATTTGATAAAAAACGAGATCGAGCCGTACTGCGAGTCGGTCACGACCGACGGGCTCGGCAATCTTATCGCCGAAAAAGGCGGAGAGGGCGAAAGGCTCCTGCTGACCGCGGCGATGGACGAGCCCGGATTTATAATAACCAATATTAAAGAGGGCGGCGGCGCGTTTCTGGACTTTGCTGCGGTGGGCGCGGTGAAGCCCCACACGGTGATCTCGGAATCGGTGACTGTGGGCGACAGAAAGCTGCCCGGAATAATTTCCCTCAAGGCGGTTCATTTGACCACCAAGGAGGAGCGCGAAAAGCCGCCCGCGCTCAAGGACTTGTTTATTGACATTGGCGCGGACTCGAAGGCGGCGGCGGAGGCCGCCGTGACCCTCGGCGATTACGCGGCGTTTAAGAGCCGCTATGTTGAGCTCGGCGAAAACCGCGTGAGCGGAAAGGCAATCGCGCGGAGCGCCTGCTGCGCCGTTCTCGCGGCGCTGATAAGGGACGAGGCGGATCGGCCCTTGACCTGCGTTTTCACGGCGCAGAAGCAGACGGGTGTCCGCGGCGCGAGGCTGAGCTTCGGCGAAAATTTCAAAGAGGCCGTGATAATCGACACTCTCGAGGACGAGCGGGCAAAGCTCGGAGACGGCGTTTCGGTTCCGCGAATAGTCGGCGAGACCTGCGTTGACGCGGATGTCGCCGAAAGGCTTGAGGCGGCAGCCGAGGACGCGGGAAAGCTCTGCTGCTTCGCCAAAAAGAACAGCGTCAGCGACATTGAGGGAATAAGCGTCAGCGGCGGCGGAATACGCTGCGCCGAGCTTGATATTCCCATGCGCAACAAGAACACCGCCTCGGAGATCGCCGACAAGCGCGACATCGCGGCGGCCTATGAGGTTTTGAAAAAATATATTAAAGACGCGTAAGCGTGAAAGGAACGATCATGGACAGAAAAAAATTATTGATTATAGACGGCAACAGCATTTTAAACAGGGCGTACTACGGAATAAGGCCGCTCACCGCGCCCGACGGCACACCGACCAACGCCGTTTACGGATTTTTAAACATTATGCTGAAATACCTCGACGAGGAGACCCCGGACTATCTGGGAGTGGCCTTTGATCTTAAGGCCCCGACCTTCCGCCATAAGATGTATGACGCGTACAAAGCCCAGCGCAAGCCGCCCGAGCCCGACTTTCTGGCGCAGATTCCGCTTATAAAGGAGGTCCTTGCGGCCATGGACTGCAAATGCGTGGAGCTTGAGGGCTTTGAGGCGGATGATATTATCGGCACGATCTCCCGCGTGTGCGACGAGAGCGGCATAGACTGCTCGATTTTGACGGGCGATAAGGACGATCTGCAGCTCGCGTCAGACAGCACCGTGATAAAGCTGGTCGTGACCCGGCGCGGCAGCACCGACACAACGCCCTATGACAGGGCGGCGGTCATTGAGGAATACGGCGTGACCCCGACGGAGTTCATCGACGTAAAGGCGCTGATGGGCGACCCCAGCGACAATATCCCCGGCATTAAGGGCGTTGGCCCGAAAACCGCGTTCGCGCTTGTTCAAGAGTATAAGAGCCTTGACAATATTTATGACAAGATCGACGAGTTAGAGGTGACGGCCGCGGTCAGGAACAAGCTCAAGGGCGGGAAAGAGGAGGCTTATCTCAGCAAAACGCTCGCGACGATCGTGCGCGACGTGCCAATTGATTTCGCGCTTGAGGATTATGCCTACAAGACCCCCGACGGCCAAAAGCTCAAGGAACTGTTCACGCGCCTCAACTTCAAGTCGTTTATGAAGCGTTTCAACTTCTCTCCCGCCGCCGAGAAGGAGCCCGAAAAGATCAGCGCCGAGAGCAGCCCGATCACGCCCGACAAGGCGGTGGAGCTTATCAAAAGCGCCGGAAGCGTGTGCTATATTTTAAACCATGACACGGGGCGTATGACCTTCTCAGCGGGCGGCGATGACGCGGCGCATGTGTTTGAGCCCGACAAAACGGCGCTTGAAAAAATATTCGCCGACGGCGACATAAAAAAGACGGGCTATGACTTAAAGCGCGATATACTTTACTTAAATTCAAAAGGCGTCGGATACGAGGGGCTCGGCTTTGACGCGCTTATTGCCGCGTATATCGATGATCCTGTCAGAAGCAAGTATGACATTGACCTTTTGTGCCTTGACTATCTGGGCATGACCCTGAGCGGTTCGGGCACAGAAAACGAGGGCCAGATCTCGATGGACAGCGGGTTTGATGACGAGGACAAGCTTGATGCCTGCGTCCTCGCGGCGGTGCGAGGGCTGAGCCGCGTGTTTTCCGAAAGGCTCGGGAAACACGGTCAGGAGAGCCTTTACTATGACATAGAGCTGCCGCTTATCAAGGTTCTGGCCGATATGCAGATAACGGGAATGTACGTTGACAAAAACGAGCTTTCGGCCTTCGGCGAAAAGCTGAAGTCGAGGATCGAGGTCCTGACCGAGAAGATATATGAATACGCGGGCGAGGAGTTTAACATAAAATCCCCGTTCCAGCTGGGCGATATTTTGTTTGAAAAGCTTGCCCTGCCCCACGGCAAAAAGACAAAGCGCGGCTATTCCACCAACATAGAGGTGCTTAAAAAGCTCTCGGGCTCGCACCCGATAATCGACGCGGTGATAGAGTACCGCTCGCTTACCAAGCTTGACTCGACCTATGTCGACGGGCTTATAGCGGTCATCAACAAAAAGACGGGCCGCATCCATTCGAGCTTTAACCAGACCGTGACAGCCACCGGACGAATAAGCAGCACTGAGCCGAATTTGCAGAACATTCCGGTGCGCACCGAGCTGGGCCGCGAGATACGGAAAATGTTCGCCGCCGAGGGCGAAAAGGTTCTGGTCGACGCCGACTATTCGCAGATCGAGCTGAGAGTTCTGGCCGACATATCGGGCGACAAAAACATGCGCGCCGCCTTCCTTGACGGAGCCGACATACACACCCGCACCGCGGCGCAGGTTTTCGGCGTGCCGATAAACGAGGTGACGACCACCATGCGCTTCAGGGCCAAGGCGGTAAATTTCGGAATAGTTTACGGCATCGGCGCGTTTTCCCTGGCGCAGGACCTGAAGGTCACTCGCAAGGAAGCCGACAAATATATCAACGATTATTTGAATTATTATAAGGGTGTTGACGAGTACATGAAAAATATTGTCGAAAAGGCCAAGGAGGACGGCTATGTCAGCACCAAATACGGACGCCGCCGCTACATGCCCGAGCTTAAGGCGAGCAACGGCATAACCCGCGCCTTCGGCGAGAGAGTCGCGCGCAACGCGCCCATTCAGGGAACCGCGGCGGATATTATAAAGATCGCCATGGTTAACGTCTATCGGCGGCTCAAGGCCGAAGGGCTCAAATCCAAGCTCATTCTTCAGGTCCATGACGAGCTCATTGTCGAGGCCGAGCCCGAGGAGCGCGAAAAGGTCGAGGTCATCCTGCGCGAGGAGATGCAGAACGCCGCAAAGCTCAAGGTGCCGCTGACGGTTGACCTTAACTCGGGCAAGCGCTGGTACGATACAAAATAACAATTTGGTTACATTATGCTAATTATTGGGTTATTTTCATAATCACGGACATATTATGTGATATAATACAATCGGATTATTTTTGAAACAAAGGAGTGACGGCGTTTGATCCTTGGGCTGACCGGCGGCACGGGTGCGGGAAAGAGCGCGGCGGCGGAAATGTTTCGCGGCCTCGGCGCTTATGTCTGGGACGCCGACAAAATATCGCGCGGTATTCTGGAAAAGGGCAATCCCGCTTATTGCGAGACCGTGCGGCGGTTCGGAAAAGGCGTTTTAAACGCCGACGGGACCGTTAACAGAAAGGCTCTCGCGGCGATCGTGTTTAACGACAAAAAAGAGCTTGAGGCCTTAAATCAGATCACTCACAAATATATTTTTGAGGAAGCGGAGCGGGAGATAGGCGCCGCCGTGAAAAGCGGCAAATACCCCGTTGTCGTGATCGACGCGCCGCTGCTGTTTTCCGACGATTTTAAGATCAGATACGACAGGTCCGCCGCGGTCATCGCGGATGACGAGATACGGATAAAACGGATAATGAGACGCGACGGCATGACGAGGGGTGAGGCGGAGGCGCGCATGAAGAACCAGCTCTCAAACGCCGAGCTTATCGCCCGCGCGGATTATGTCATAGAGAACAACCGCGGCGTCCGCGAGCTTGAGCAAGAGGTCAAAAACCTTTATGAAAGGCTGATTAAACAAATATGAGACAATCAACACGCGGCAGACCGGTCGGCCGCAGACCATATGCCCGCAGACGAAAAAAAAACCGCGGCTGTGTGACGGCGGTATTCATAATCACCATTATCGCGCTTATAATATACGGCGGGTTCCGCCTTTACGGAATGATCGACGACCGTCTGGCGGCTTGGGGGAACGAGCTTATGCAGCGCCAGTACCCGGTCAAATACGAGAGCGTCGTGGAAAAATACGCCGACAAATACGATGTGGACAAGTACCTGATATACGCGGTGATAAGAACCGAGAGCAAATTCGACCAATACGCGGTGTCGGACGCGGGCGCCTACGGGCTCATGCAAATTCAGGAGGAAACCGCCTCGGACTGCGCCAAAAAGCTTGATATGAGGCTTGACCTGCCAGACGATCTGTATCAGCCGGATATTAACATACATATCGGAACATATTATCTGTCATGGCTGCTTGAGCGTTACGACGGCAGCATAAGCGTGGCGGTCGCGGCCTACAACGGAGGCATAGGAAACGTTGACGAGTGGCTGAAAAGCGAGGAATATTCCGACGGCAGCGGAGGACTTGACAACATTCCGTTTTCCCAGACTGCGGGCTACGTCGAGGGAGTCAACAGCTCATACGAAAAATATAAAGAATTATATAATAAATAGCGAATACGCGGATATTATCCGCCCGAAACACAATCTTTCAGCAAACCGCGGAGCGGAATTATCCGTCCGAAAATAATATTCTATAAACCGAAAGGAGCAAAAAACCATGTCAAAAACACTGCTTAATAAAAACAACAATAACAAATTTTCCGAACTGACCGCGGCAGAGGCCAAGAGCATGAACGCCTACTGCGAGGATTACAAAGCTTTTCTTGACAAGGCCAAGACCGAGCGCGAGTTCGCTCACGAGGCGGGAAAATATCTCGAGGACAACGGCTTTAAGCCGCTTGAGTCAAAGGACAAGCTGAAGCCCGGCGACCGCGTTTATACCATAAACCGCGGCAAGGGCGTGCTGGCCGCGGTGATCGGCGCGCGGCCTATAACCGAAGGCGTCACGATCGTGGGTGCGCACATTGACTCGCCCCGTCTTGACTTAAAGCCCAACCCGCTGTATGAGGACGGCCACTTCGCCTTTTTTAAGACCCATTACTACGGAGGAATAAAAAAATACCAGTGGACGACCGTTCCTCTGGCGCTCCACGGCGTGGCGACGCTCGAGGACGGGACCCAGATCAAGATAAGCGTCGGCGAGAAAGACGGCGACCCGACATTTATGGTGACCGATCTTCTTATCCACTTTGCCAAGGACCAGATGCAGAAAAAGCTTATTGAGGCAATTCCCGGCGAGAGCCTGAACATAATTCTCGGAAACGCCGAGTATGACGGCAAGGACGATGAGGGCGAGGAAATAAAGGAAAAGGTAAAATACAACATATTAAAGCTGCTCAGCGACAAATACGATATTTGCGAGGAGGACTTCATCAGCGCCGAGATAGAGGCGGTTCCCGCGTACAAGGCAAAGGATCTTGGTCTTGACCGCAGCATGGTCGCTGCCTACGGCCATGACGACCGCGTTTGCGCGTACGGCGCTTTAAGGGCGGTGGCCGATCTGAACAGACCGACCCACACCGCCGTGTGCCTGCTGGTTGACAAAGAGGAGATCGGCAGCGTGGGCAATACGGGCATGCGCTCGAGATATTTTGAAAACACGCTGGCAAAGATAATCGACAAGCGCGAGGACGGTTACAGCGATCTCAAGCTGCGCGAGACCATGTCAAACTCGGTATGCATTTCGGCTGACGTGTGCGCTGCCTTCGATCCGGGCTGGCCCGAGGCGGCAGAGAAGCACAACATTCCCGTTATCAACGGCGGCCTCGGCGTTATGAAATACAGCGGCTCGGGCGGCAAAAGCGGCGCCAGCGACGCGGGCGCGGAGCTCATGGCCAAGCTGAGAAAGATATTTAACGAAGGCGGCATAAAATGGCAGGCGGGAGAGCTCGGCAAGGTTGACGGCGGAGGTGGCGGCACGATCGCGGGCTTTGTCGCGAACCTTGACATTGAGGTCGTCGATGTCGGCGTTCCTCTGCTTTCGATGCATTCGCCGTATGAAAGCGCCGGAAAGCTTGATATTTACATGGCCTATAAGGGCTACAAAGCGTTTTTTGACAGAAAGGATTAAAGGCGGGGCGGAAATATTCCGCCTTGCCCGAAAATATACATGAAAGGTGAGGCAAACTTATGAAAAACGGAATTTTAAAAAGAACATTAGCGGCGGCGCTGTCGGCGGCGCTGCTGTTTTCGTGCGCGTCGGCTGCGGAGGCGGACAAGCCTCAAGCGGCTGAGATAAACGTGAAGATGGCGGTATCAAACCCGGTCGCGGGCATAACCGCGGGCGACGAGGCTTATGTCAGAGTGGAGCTGAGCTCGCCCGATAACGAGATCTACGCCTATGAGCTGGGCCTTGAATACGACGAGGGCTATCTTACATATTCGGGCGCCGAGGGAGGCCTCGGCGAAGGCGCGGTGAGCGCCAGGGCAGAGGAGAGCGGCAGGGTCAAGGTCGCTTTCAGCAACACGGGCGGCGGGAGCGGATCAACCACCGTCCGCGCCACGCTCAGGTTCAGAACAAGCCGAAACGGAACCGCCAATGTCACGTTAAAAGAGGCGGCAGTTGTGACGCCCGACATGAGCTATAAGGAATACGAAGGCTTAAACGAGAGCCTAAATCTCACGATAAAATCAAAGTCGGCATCCGGCCCGTCCGGCGGAGGAGGCGGCGGATTTTCCGGCGGCTATACCGGGGGCGGCGGCACGTTTTCTGTCAGCGGCCCCGGCAACACCGTGACCTCGGTTTCACAGCCGATGGAATTTGTTGACCCGGGATCAGGCGCCGAGCCGATGCTGATCTTCAACGACCTTGACGGCTTTGAGTGGGCGGTCCCCGCCATAACCGATCTGCATGCGCGGGGCGTGGCAAACGGCTATGACGACGGCGGTTTCCACCCGGGCAGCGGCGTTACGCGCGCGGAGTTCTGCAAGTTCATCACGGCGGGCCTCGGCATCGCGCTTCCCGAAACGCCCGAGACGGCGTTCGGCGACGTGGCGGCTGATGAATGGTACGCGCCGTATATCGCTGCCGCGGCGGAGCTTAAGATAGTGAACGGCTATGACGGCGGCGAGTTCAGACCGGACAATGACATAACCCGCGAGGAGGCCGCGGCGATGATCTGCCGCGCGGCGGACTCTCTCGGCATTGCGCTCGCCGAGACGAGGCTTAACATAAATTTTGAGGATGAAAGCGAAATACAGGATATATTCGTGGGCTATGTCGACAAGCTCTACACCGCGGGCATAATCAGCGGCGACGATGACGGATATTTCCGTCCGTCCGACAGCCTGAGCCGCGCCGAGACTGCGCAGATGATCGACAATCTGATCAAAGCCCTTGAGCCCGAGCCGACCGAGATGCCCGAAATCGAGCCGAGCGAGAGCGGCGCGCCCGAAATTGCCGATGAGGAGGTTTCCCCGAAAGGCGCGAGAATGGTTAAGGCCGCCGATGACTCGGAGACCGCGGGCGGCGCGAAAGAGACCGCGGGACCCGAAATGACGTCGGAACCGAGCGGGACGAGCGGGCCCGAAGCGACGGCCACTGAAGAACCGACGGCTACGGAAGAACCGGATGCAACAAATGAGCCTGTGGCAACGGAAAATCCCGATGCAACCGAGGAGCCGTCCGCCACGGAAGAGCCCGCGTCCACCGAAGAGCCGAGCGCAACCGACGGGCCGTTTAAGGCGGATATCGTTTTCGACTGCGCAAGCACCGACGAGCTTTACTCGTTCTCAAATATTTACGCTTACAATATTCCGGACGACGGCAGCCGAAGCGCGTTTTATGACGACTTCACGACCTTCCAGAGGCCGGCTGCGGGCGAGGCCGAGGCGGTTTATAAAATACCGTACGCCGAAAATGTCCGCGTGACCGCGTATTTTTACGCGGGCGAGCCTCTCAAGGACTTTGCATTTGAGTCGTCGGCGGACGGCGAGGTATGGAACGCGCGGGAGTTTTCCGCCGATTATCTCGAGGCCGAGGGCAAATGGACGCGCGCGGTCTATTCGATCCGCGTTCCCGACAGCGAGCCGTACATAAAGATGATATTCCCCGAGACGGTCAACTGGTGGACGCCGCTCATATCCGAGGTTTTGGCCGAGGTTGGCGCCGCGCGGCCCGAGAAAATAATTATCGACGGCTCGAGCGAGCTTATTATTCCGAACTATGACAACGCGGAATACAAATTCTCCGCCCGCCTTGCGGATCAGATCGGAGAGACGGTCGATGAGCCCGTGAAGCTTTCGATCAGGGACAGCGATATTTCCGACCTTTCTATTTCGGACGACGGCGTTGTCGTGATAGAAAGCGGATTTCCCGACGGGGCAAAATTCACGATTTTGGCCGAGGCGGGCGAATTTTCCGCCGAGCTTCCGGTCACGCTCAAGGCGGCCCTCGCGGGCGACTTAAACGGCGACGGCAAGGTGAGCGGCGCTGACACCGAGATCGCGCTCAAAAACTATGACAGGCGCGATACCGACGCGTCGTGGGCGGAGTATCGCGACGGAGACATAAACCGCGACGGCAAAATAAGCGTCATTGACATAGCGTATATTTCAAAAAAAGGCGGCGATCAATTTTGAGTAAGCTGAATGTGGCGGGCGTCGTTCCCGAGTCAATAACCGACGGCGAGGGCATAAGGTATGTGCTTTTCGTGCAGGGCTGCCCGCATCACTGTCCGGGCTGCCACAACCCCGAGACCCACAGCTTTGAGGGCGGGACCGAGACCGATATTGAGGACATATATCGGGAGTTTAAAAAAAATCCGCTGCTCAGCGGCATAACCTTCTCGGGCGGCGAGCCGTTCTGCCAGCCGGGACCTTTGGCTGATTTGGGTGAAATGGTGGTCGGCGGAGGAAAGAACGTGACGGTTTTTTCGGGCTACACGATCGAGCAGCTGCTTGAGATGGGGAAGGAAAACCCCGATATTACGCGGCTTTTAAATATTGCCGACGTGCTGATCGACGGCAGGTTCGTGCTCGCCGAAAAGAGCCTGACCTTAAGGTTCCGCGGCAGCAGGAACCAGAGAATGATAGACCTTAAAAAGACGCTTAAAGACGGCGGAAAAACAATATACACTTTTGAATAACGGGAGAATGGAACTATGAGAGAGTTTTTGAAAAAATTTTTATCGGCGGCATTGACCGCGGCGCTTATGGTGAGCGCGCCGCTTCCCGCGCGGCTCTGTCTCGCGGCGGAGGAAAGCGCGGCGGAAAGTGTAAGCGATACGGTCATATTTGACGATCTGGCGGATTTCTCTGTCGCCGCCGCTCACAGCGAGGGGCTTGAGATCGACGTTGTGACCGAGGAAAACAAATACGCCTTCAGCGGCGACGACACCCACCTGATCCGCGTCACTTCGGATGCGGAGTGGATCGAATACGACGTGCCGTCCGGCGGCTATCTTGTTTTCCACACGGCGTATTCGCCGAATGAGGAGATCTCGCATTTCACGTTTGAGTACACGGCAGACGGCGAAACATACGAAAAATTCAGTCCGATAATCACGACCGACTCGGCTCCGGGTAAATGGATCCCGGTGCATTACAGCTTAAAAAAGCTGCCCGAGGAGGCGAAAAAAATCAAAATCACGTTCGGGAACGTCGGCGGAACTCCGTGGTCGCCCTGCATTGAGAGCGTGGAGCTCAAAACCCGCGGGACAAACGAGATCGGCTTCGCGGACTGCGTCGGCACCAAATATTACGGCGCAACGGCAAAGCTTAAGAATTTGGGCCTTGTCAGCGGTTACAGCGCGACGGAATTTAACCCCGAGGGCACGATAACGCGCGCGGAATTTTGCTCAATGACCGCGCGGCTGCTGAATATAAACGGCACGGTCGATCCCGCTTCGTTTAAGCGCGTGTTCGGCGACGTTGACAGCGGTTATTGGGGCGCGGGGGCAATATACGCCCTGTATTCAATGGGAGTCGTAAACGGCGACGAGAACGGAAATTTTAATCCAGAGGACAACATCACCGTCCAGGACGCGGTGAAAATTTTGGTATCATCTCTTGGATATACCGCCATGGCGCTTGACCGCGGCGGCTATCCCGCGGGCTTTATCGGCGAGGCGTCGAGGCTTTCAATTCTGGACGGACTGCGAGATACGGGCTATTCCGAAATGCTCAAAAGGGGCGACGCGGCAATGCTTATGAGCAATTCGCTCAACGTGCCGATCGTGACCCAGACGGTCTACGGCGAAAGCTCGCAGGTCTATGAATACGGGACCGAAACGATACTCAGCCGTTACCACGGCATAACAACGGTGCGCGGTGAGATAACCGACGTCGGCCACGCGGGAGTTTACGCTGAAAGCGTTGTTCCCGAGGGCAGATTTACGATCGGCGGCGAGAGCTGTTCCGCGGGCGGCTTTGATTTGCTGCCCTTCCTCGGCATGCGCGGCACCGCGTATCTTAAAGAGGAAAAGGGCTCGGAGCCCGAGGCGGTCTACTTTGAGGCTGACAGCTCGATCTCGGTAACGGAGCTGAGCTTTAACGATTATGACCGTTTCGAGGGCGGCGCGGTGTATTATCTTGACAACGGAGCCGAGCGCAGGATCAATCTGAATGACGAGGCGAAGATAATATATAATTACCGCTATCTCACCCGCGCGGGACTTATCGAAAACGGCGAACTGCCGTTTAAGTGCGGGTTTATGAAAATAATTAAAAATTCCGCGGACTCGGAGTATATCATGATCCGCGATTACGATACATATGTGTTAAGCGGCGAGGCCAAGCTGGGCGGTGCGATAACCGACAAAAGCTCGGGTGCGGTCAGCTTAGATCTTGAGAACGCGGAGCTTGTGACGCTTTATAATGACGGCGAGAGGGTAGAATACGACCCGGAGTACCGCCTTAACAAAAACGAGGTGCTGAACGTGGCGAAAAGCCTTGACGGAACCGTGGCCGAGCTGCGCGTTTCGATAGACACGGCGGTCGGCGAGGTGACGCGCGCGGATCAGGCGGGCAACGAATACATGATCGGCGGCAGGCCGTACTCTGCGTCCGAATACTTTTTAAACAGCGGCAGAACGCTTGAACCGGGCGCAGCCGAGATAACGGCTTATCTTGACATAAACGGAAACATCGCCTTCGCCGACGGCGCGGGCCGTGCGGAGCGTTACGGCTATCTGACAGCCGCGGCGTCGGGAGCGGACGCGTTTTCGAGCGCGGTCCTGCTTCAGGTGGTAACCGGAAACGGAACGGCCGAGACCCTGCGGGCGGTCAACTCTTCGCGGCTGAACGGCGAGAGGGACGCGCTTGACAGGTTCGGCGCGCTCGGGCCGCAGCTTGTGAGGTTCACCTCAAAGGACGACGGCACGGTGATCGCGATGCGCACCGCCACGGACGTGAACGCGCCCTCCGACGATGATATTTTCACGCGCAGCTATGTTTCGGAGTCCGCCAAGTATTACGACACCTTGAGCGTGTTCGCCTCGAAATACCAGCTTGACGCGTCCACAAAGGTGTTTATCGTTCCCGCCGACAGGGAGGAGATCGAAAAATATAAGGTCACCGACAGGTCCGCGCTGCTGACCGATACCGCGTATGACGTGCAGATCTTCGATCTGAGCGGCGAATACAAGGCGGGCGCGGTCGTGATAACCCGCGGCGAGGACGGCGGATCGATTTATAATTACAGCCCGGTCTGCGTTGTCGAAAGCTCGGGAATTTATCTTGACGAGAGCGGAACCGAGTGTCTCAGCCTGACGGTTTTTGAAAACGGAGAGCGCAGGGAGCTCAAATTCGGCGCCGACGGAGCGGCCGACAGGACGGGCTCATGGATCTCCGGTTATTCCGAGCGCGCGACGCGCGGCGGCGCAAATCCGTTCAGCGCTGGCGAGGTGCTGCAGTTCGCTGAGAGCGACGGAGTCTGCTCCGCGTTCAGAATGCTGCTGACCAGAGACGTTATCGAAAACGGAAAATATTATGAAAACAATCTGGCCGACTACGGCCAGCTGACTGCGGATCAGTATTACAGCGAGCTTTACACCGCTTTCGGAGTTGTCGGCAACAAGTTCAGCGACAAGATCATGATCGCGCCGAACGACGAATATCTGCGCACAGTACCGCTCGGCGGCGCGGTTTATGTGTTCAGCAGGAGCACTCATAAGCTTACCGCGGGCACCGCCGCGGACATCGAGCAGAGCGGACAGATTTTTGTACAGCTCCGTCTTGGAACGCCGAATATGACGGTAGTGATAAGATAATTTTAAAAAAGGCTTGCAATTTCATAAAAATCTGTTATAATATATTATGATTGGAATTTTTAAAGAAATTGAAAAATAACTGCAACTTTTTTGAAAAATTGTCGTCTAATAATATAGGAAGCATAAAAGGCGATACGTCTTTCATATAAAAACTGAAAGGAGATGCGTTATATGAAAAAGATAGTATCATTATGTCTGGCCGTTATTCTGCTTGTTTCGGTATTCTCCGTTCCCGTCTCGGCGGATTACAAGGCCATTCAGAAGCCGGGCGAGTATGTCGGCCGGGCGCAGTATACAGACATTGTGACATACATAAATCATTACGCCATTCCCTCGTGGATAGTAAACGGCTATCCCATGGTGGCGGTCGAGGATTTGAACAAATACGGATTTGACGTGCTGTGGGACAATGCGAACCGAACCTTGAGGATTTTCAGGAATACGAGCAAGACATATCCAAACCCCATTCCGGTTTACCTGCCGAAGGATAATCAGCTCGGCACGACCCAGTTCGAGGTCCGCGCCTCGGACGTTAAGGTTTACATCAACGATTACGAGTATCAAATTCAGGGCTTTTCGGGACTTTCGGGCTACACGCTGATGTATGTCGGCGATCTTACCGCGCTCGGCGCGACAATGTATTATGTCGGCGATAACAAGGCGGTCAACATCTGGATCAACGGCATGAGCATCGCCGAGTACCAGCGCCCCACGGCCACAAAGGCTCCGGTTTACAACATTCCGGTCCAGACGGTGAACAGCGGCGAGACGGTCTATTATGACTATATAGATGAGAACATGCCCGATTGGGCGCGTCCGACCGTCACCAAGCTGTTTAACAAGGGCTATATCAAAGGCGACGCCTACGGCAGGCTCCGTCTGACCGAAGAGGATTTGAGATACTTCGTGATAAACGACCGCGCCGGCATCTACGGAAATTAATTATTGGAGTTGTTAGTATGAATATAAGGCCCTCAGCCGCAATTCGCGACAATTATAACGATATTTCTAATTATTGTAAAAGCACAGGCGAGCCCATATGCCTCACAAAGGACGGCGAGGGGGATCTCGTTGTTATGAGTATGGACGCGTTTTCAAGGCGTGAAATGATGCTCAAGCTGCGCGAGGAGCTGATAGCGGCTGAAGAGGACAGAGTTTCCGGCAAATCCGGATGCACCGTTGACGAGCTTGATAATATATTAAGTGATGTTATTTCGGAGGCAAGCAATGCCCAAGGATGAAACTTCGCGTAATGAGTACAATGTTATTGTTTCGGACAAATCCGCGGCAATGCTTAAAAACCATGTTGGTTTTATGGCGCGCGTATCTCCGAATGCAGCCGAGAAACTGCGGCGCAGAATGATAGATGAGATCAAATCATTGTCATTTATGCCTCAAAGCTGTCCTTGGTTCAATCACGCGGAAATTCCAAAGAACAAATATCGCAAAAAACTTGTTGCAAAGCGCTATTTGCTTATATTTCAAATCAAGGGTGATACAGTGTTTCTTGATTATATCCTTGATTGCAGACAAAATTATTCGTGGCTTATATAAAACTCTCTCCGCCCGTGAAGGGCGGAGAGAGTTTTTCTTTATATCATTTTGGAGATCATCTTGCAGACCTCGGCCCGCGTGGCGGGCGCTTTGGGGTCGAATCTGTTGTTTTCCTTTCCGTTTATTATTCCCATGCTCCGCATAAGTCCCACGCCAAAGACCGCGTAATCCGAGATCTCCGCGCTGTCGGCGAAATCGGGCGCGGGCGCGTCCTGCGTTTTAGCGGTTCTCGCCAATATAACGCAGATGTCCTCGCGGGTGATGTTCTCGTCGGGTAAAAAGGTTCCGTCCGGATAACCCGTCACATATCCCGCGCCGCTCGCCCACGCGATATAGGGCGAATACCACTCGCCCGCCCGAACGTCGGCGAATACCGCCGCTGACGGAGCGTCGGGTTCGGCCGGCCCCATGGCTCGGCAGATCACCGCGGTCAGCTCTGCGCGCGTGATATTGCTTTCGGGTCTGAATGTGCCGTCGCCGTAACCGTTTATGATGCCCTTGCCGCTGAGCTCCATTATATAATCATACGCCCAGTAATCGGCCTCGACGTCGTTGAACACGGCAGTATCTGCGGAGCTGTCGGGCGCGGGGGAGGCTGTCGGAGCGGCTGTCGGCGACGGTGAAGCCGCGGAACTTGTGCCAAATCCGCCGCCCGATCCGCCGAAACTTCCCGATGAAACGTGGCTGTCTTTGGTATAGTCGTCGCTGTAATAAAGCAGCAGTTCGTCTCCGTCTTTAAGCGTGTAGGAGCCTATTCCAACCGAGGGGCTGACGCCGTTCACGGTATAGAGCCAGCCGCTGTTTTTGCCGTTGTCGAACTCGCTGAGCGTCAGGCCGTCGGGCGTGGTGACCGATTTTATATATCCGCTGTCAATGCCGTCTGCCGAGTATCCTTTGTCGCTCAGAACCGACTTGAGCGCCGCCGCCGCGCGGGTCCCGTTCGGGAACGTCTTTTTTGCCGCGGATATCCATTCGGGATAAGCGCCGCTGTGCTTTCCCTCGCCGTGCGGCGTGTCGCCCCTGACCGTGACCGTGACGGATATGCTTCCGCCTGATCCGCCGCCCGAGCCCGAACCGGAGCCGCCCGAAACGCTTCCGCCTTCGCCGGGCTTCTGCGTCTCACCGATATAAACGTTATAGGCCTTGTTGCCCGCGCTTTCAAAGCCCTTGAGGGCGATAAGCGCGCGGAAGCCCTGCTCGGTCGCGAGAGCGTTAAGCTCGGAACCGTCGGTATAGCCGAAGCCGCTGTTGTCCGCGAGCGCGAAGCCGATCAGATCGTCCGCCGCGCTTTTGCCGTTTTTGACGAACCGCTCGTCCTTCGAGGGGTCAATGCCTATCGCCGCGAGGCCGATCACAACCATCGCGTCGGTGTTTGAGCTGAAGAACGTTCCGCCCTCGCCCTGAACCGAGGACAAAATTTCAACAATGCCGTCAACGGCCTTTTTTATGTCGTTTTGCTGCGCCTCGGTTATTCCCGCGCCGCCGGATGACGCGGCGTTATAATACTTCGCGAGAGCGGCGAGGACCATCGCGGTCGAGTCATAATCCGGAAAGCTCTGTCCGCCCCATTCATAGCCCCATATTCCGTCCGCGCCGCGGCTTGTCAGTATGTAATCAAGCAGGGCCTCGCGCGTCAGATTGCCGCCCGAGGTGTAATTCCCCGAGTCATACGTAAGAAGCGCGAACACCGCGTCGGTGACATAGGTTATGTCGGAGGGGTCAAACGCCGACAGCTTTTGAATTAAATCAAACTCGGAGCCGTCCGAGGTTTTGAGCTTGTCAAGACTGCCGCCCAGGGCGCTGATCGCCAGCGCGTCCTTTGAAAGCTCGCCTATACCTTCGGCGGAGTATGCCGCGTCAACAAGGCTTTGGAGCGACGCGGTTTTGTCTTTGAGCAGACCGCCGTATCCGCCGCGCGCCATGTCAAGCAGCGTCCACGAGTCATTGGTGTCCGCGTATGATCTTGAGATATTATCAAGCAAAATCGCGGCGCGGTCGGAAGTCTGAATATCGGTTGAAGGCCCGGCGCTCGCCGAAGGCTCGGGAACAGCCGAGGGAGCTCCCGTCGGTGCAGCCGTTGGCACCACGGTCGGAGCCGTTGTGGGGATTTCCGTGGGCGAGGCAGTAGGCGTCTCTGTCGGAGTTATTGTAGGTGCATCTGTGGGAACGGCTGTCGGAGCTTCCGTTGGCACCTCGGTCGGAGCTGTTGTCGGCGCATCGGTAGGCGTAATTGTAGGCGCTGCCGTCGGAACCTTCGTCGGAGCCGTTGTGGGGATTTCCGTGGGCGCGGCAGTAGGCGCCGTCGTGGGCATTTCCGTAGGCGCAATTGCAGGCGTTTCCGTTGGTGCGGCAGTAGATACCTCTGTCGGAGTTATTGTCGGAACTTCCGTGGGAACCGCCGTTGGTGCTTCCGTAGGAGTCATTGTAGGAGCTTCCGTAGGAGCCATTGTTGGAGTCTCCGTGGGCGCCTCTGTCGGAATTTCTGTGGGAACTGCTGTCGGAACTGTCGTAGGAGCCTCCGTCGGAGCGGCGGCGGACACTTTTACCTCGCACCAGGGCTGCACAAAATATGTAAAATCGTCCGACGCGCTTTCCGCCGAGATATAATATGTTCCCGGCGCGTCAAAGCTTATCGTGAACCCGCCGTTGTCGTCGGTGACGATCCCGCTGTCTGTAAGCTCGTTCGGGTCGGTACCTGAAAGAATGACGATATCGGATATGGGCTCGGTGTATTCCTCGATCATGTCGGCGGGATAGGAACCCCACATTGTCATATATCCGCTGAGCGTCAGGGCGATCTCCTCGCCGGGAGCGGCGGCGACCTGCGAGCGGTCAAAGAAGGCGTAATAATCGCTGTAAAAGTCTCCGTCCTGATAGAAGAAGAGGTTCACTTTTTCTCCGCCGCTTAAGATCGACTTGTCCGCGCTATAGGCCCCGTATGAGCCGTAAAGCGGGTTCAGCACTCCGTCATTCGGCTGAACGCCGTCAACAAGAAAGCCCGAGGCGCGGCTGTCGCCGAACATCAGGTCAACAAAGCCGCTCTCGGTTATGTTGAGGTACTGCGGGGCGGTTTCGGGCGTGAACATGTCGCCGAGCATCAGCTCGTGCGCCGCGGCTATCGCGTCGAACACGCTGACGGTGCTCTCGTCGTCGCTGAAGCCGTATTTTTTCGCCGTGTCGGGCGCGACGGTCAGCTCGGTCGGCGGCATTATGATCGTCTCGTCCGAGATCATCATAGTGATTTGCGCCGGAGCCTGATCGGCGGATACCGCGCCGCAGAAAAGCTGCGGCACGATCATCGCGGCGATAAGCAGGATCGCGGTAAGTTTTCGGGTCAGTTTTTTTGTTGTCATAGGTCTCCTCCTTGTAAGTTTAATAAAATAAAAAACCCGCGCAGGGCGCAGGCGCAAAAACACTTCCGCAAAGGCGCGGCGAGTGCGGTTGCCTAATTCAAGTCCCTGTGAATTGTACTCGGCTGATCAAAGGCAGGTCTTCCGGCTCAGGTTCATCGCGCTTCGGCGCCTTCCCGACAAAAGTCAGTGGCGTGAAGCCGTCGCACTCCCCATTACGGCAGCAAGGACTGCTCGGGATTTTCACCCGCATTCCCTATTATCGGACGCCGCGGCGCCCGCACCGTTTGATCATATTCAATTGTCATGCCCGTTTGGCGGGCGGTCTATTCCTCAAATGTCTTAACAAACTCCTTAAGGCGCGAGAAGCTCTCCTCGCTGATAACGTGCTCGATCCTGCACGCGTCCTCAAGCGCGGTCTCTTCCGACACGCCGATCTTCATAAGGTAACGGCTCAAAAACCGGTGCCGCTCATAGATCTTTTCGGCGATCTCCCTGCCCGAATCGGTCAGCTCAATGTGGCCGTGCTCGCCCACGGTGATATAGCCGTTCTCTCTGAGGTGCTTCATGGCGCGGCTGATGCTGGGCTTGGTGAAGCCTGTTTCCGCCACAATATCAATAGAGCGCACAATGTCGCCCTTATTGCTCAGAATAAGTATGGTTTCAAGATAGTTTTCAGCCGATTCCATTATTTTCATTTCATCTACTCCCAAAGTGATCATTGATCGGATATGTTATACCAATACTGATTTTATCATATCGCGAAAAACATGTCAAGGAATATTTAACCGCGCCGATATATGTTAAAAATATCTTAAATTTGGCCGAAACGCATTGACAAAATTTTGCCGCTGTATTATGATAATTCTATTATTGATTAGGAGAATTGCTATGATCAAAAAGCTGTACAAAAAGTATGAGGAAGTTATCCTGTACCTGTTTTTCGGGGTGCTGACGACGATCGTTTCGGTCGGGCTTTACGCGCTTTTAGTGTTCGTGTTTGACAAGATCGCGCTCGCCGCGGATAACCAGAATTTGCGCCTCGCAAACAATCTGGTGCTCCAGAACGCGTGCCTGATTTTCAAAAACGTCGTGGCCATTCTGTTCGCCTATGTGACCAACCGCATATTCGTGTTCAAAAGCAAGGTTCACGGCTTTAAGGCGGTTTTCGCGGAGATGGTTCGGTTTTTCGCCGCCCGTCTCTCAACGCTGGTGTTTGAGCTTGTCTTTATGTCGGTGACGGTGAACGGCCTGCACTACCCCGAGCTTGTGATGAACATAATTGCGCAGTTCGTTATCGTTGTGCTCAACTATGTGTTCAGCAAGCTGTGGATCTTCAGAAAGAAAAAATCGGAGTGATATTATGAAGAGATCGCATATTATAATTCTGGCGCTGGCGCTGGTTCTGGTCATCGGGGTCGGCGGTCTCGCGCTTTACGCCGAAAAATCGGGGATATTGATCTCCGAAACGGAAGGGGGCCCGTCGGGTGAAAAAGATCAGGAAGAAAATCAAGCGGGCGCTTCGGATACGGAAGGTGATGGCGAGCAAGCCGATGGGAGTGGCGAGGGAGATAGCCTCGGAACTGATACTGCGGTATCTGAGAACGAGGTAGTTCCGTTCACGTTCCTCGCCGAAAAGAACGGCGTTTTATACGCCGCGCGCAAGACTGCGGATGAGAGAGACATTGACGGCGCGGAGATCATTCCGATCAATTCCGATCTCTTCGCCATACTCGGCGAGGATGTGTACTATGTGACGCCGGGAAACGACGAGTTCGCGCCCGAGCTGCGCCGCTGCGGGACCGACGGCAACAACGACGTTTCGGTAACCGAGTTCGTGTCGCCCCTGGGCTCGCCCGCGTTTGTGAACGGAGCGATATATTCGGCCTATTACACCGACGCCGACGGCGGAATCAACAACGGGATTTACAGATACGACATAGGCGCCGGGACCACGGTCAAGGCGATCGAGGGCGAGTATATAATTTTCGGCTACGACGACGCGCATATATATTATAGCGAGGCCCAAAGCGCGGACAGCGGCACCGAGCTTTACAGAATGGACTATGACGGCGGAAACAAGACAAAGATATTGGATTTCAGCGTTCCCGCCGACAGTATTGTCGTTGACGGCAGCTATGTGTTCTTCACCGCGTTCAGCGACAAGGATCAGTGCTACAAGCTCTATCGTTCCCCCAAGGACGGCAACGGCAATATCGACGAATACGCCTTTGAGTGCATGAGCGGCAAGTTCGACGTGATCGACGGCAGGATTTATTTCCAGGCCGACAACTCGGTCTATTGCGCCATGATAAACGGCGACGCGGAGTCAAAGCTGTTTGACCTTGACGAGGGCTCGCGCTGCGCGTTCGGATTTTTGAGCCGCGGCGGACTTCTGTATTTTTCCGAGCAGTCCGACTCCGGCGTCAAAAACTATAAATACGACGAGTCGACCGGAGAAAAAAGTTGAATGAAAAGCCGCAAACGCGGCTTTTTTGTTATATGTAAAAATTTTTTATAAAAAACCGTTGACAAACATTTCATGCTATGTTAAAATATCAGTGGTTGAAAATGTTGATTAGCTATTGTATCAAATTTCTTATCCGCGTCATGGGCGGGTAGGTTGCTTTGGTACTTTTTTATTATTTTGGTGCAGAGAAGGTAAATCAAAATGAAAAGACGGCAGAACTGCGAATTTTATACGCAAAAAGTGCCTTTCTCCGACATTTGTCGGGGGGGGGTAATTTTAATAATTTAAAAAACGCGGCCGACGCGGCCCGCGCTTTGACCGCGCGCGAAAATAAAACGACAACGGCATAGGGACAATTGCGTCCCTATGCCGTTTTGCTGTTTTAGGCTTCCCCTTGAGGGATAATCAGCGCGCGCAGCGTGCGGGTTCAAAGCTATCTTTCAAAATCGCTTGCGATTTTGACTAAGAGCTTCCTTAATGCTGTCTGCGGAGCAGACTGATGAGGTGTAAGGCTCCCCTTGGGGATAATCAGCGCGCGGAGCGTGCGGGTTCAAAGCGACCTTTCAAAATCGCTTGCGATTTTGACCAAGCGCTTCATTAGAGCTGGATTTCCGCCGTAAGGCGGAAAGACTGAGAGGGGTACTTAATCGCTATTACCTAATCGCTAACCACTATGTTCGTAGGGCCGGATGCCCACATCCGGCCGGCGGGACGTCGAGGGCGCCGTCCCCTACAACCAAAGTGCACAAAACGCCGTAGGGGCGGATATTATCCGCCCGCGAAACACCTCATCCGACTTTTTGCCCGTCCGGGCAAAAACCCACCTTCCCCTCAAGGGGAAGGCACACAACGAAAAAATAAATTAATATAAAAAATCTTAAAGAAAGAAAGGGAATTACAATGAGGAAAAGAAGAATTTTATCGCTGTTGCTGGCAGTGGCAGTAATGGCAACAATGTTAATCGCGGTACCACTGACCGCAAGCGCGGCGGAGGAAATAACATTTGGTGCGTATGCAAAACCGTTCAAATCAACAAATCAAAATTATGTGGATTGGACTTACCATCAAACAACGTCAATTGATCAAAGCGATCCTGACAAACCCAAACAAACGAGTGATTCTATGATGAGTTATAAAGATTCCGTTAAAATAAGTTTTGGTGATTTTACGTCAAATGAAATTAAGCAAAATTCAGGTGGTGATTTTGTAGTCATAAATGATGATTTTGACTTACCGCATAATGAGCATGTTGCCCATCCAGGAACATCGGGTTATGTGGCAAAATCTAATTCGAGCTCATATTTAGAAATAACAAATGCAATTCCGGATGGATGTGATTTTAAAAGTTATGATTTGATTTTAGTATATAATCGTGACAGCAATAGCAGCGGAACAACTAAATTTACTATAAGTGATTCGCAAGGCAGTTTTAGCAAACAATTTTCTGATGAATCTAGTAATAATTTTGGAGATGACGGAAATAGTAAAAAGACAGATCCCGATGAAGTTATTTTTAAAAACATAACTTCTAATAGTGTTAAGCTCTCATGGAATGTTAATGTTGACATCTACAGCGTGTCGCTTGATTATCACGAAAAGGATCGGCAGGAAGTTGATCTTATAAGAGGCGAAAAAGACTATGTTTCGGGTATATACTATGAAAATGATGTTGAAACCGAAGGTGAAGCGAGAGGCGTGATCAGATTTTTCCAGGATTACAGCGGCGAAGCGGACGGTTACGGATTTGTGTTTATTGACGGAAATGGTGATTTTGTTGAAGGCACAACAACTATAAATGACGGCAGAATTGTTAAAAGCAACGATGGCGACGGCACGCTGAGCGGAAAAAGCGGTTTTTACGGTGATGTTTATAATATTTTAGAAACAAATTTTGAGCCGGGAGTTATCGCCGTGCCTTATGTATCGGTTGACGGATATATTATTTTCGCAAAAGAATCAATAAAAGGAACGGTTGATGAGACAAACAAGGTTATACACGAGCCGGAATGGGAATGGACGATTACCGAATAAATAGAGAGAGGAGATATAAGTATAATGAGAAGTTTAAAAGAATATAAAGCGCCTAAAGCTGCGGTAACCGAGTTCGAGTGCGCTGACGTGATAACAGTAAGCGGTACGCTTGACAAAACCAACGGTTATGGCGACTCGAGCCACACTTATGTAAACGCCGGCAGCAGAAGCTGGAGCGACATTTACGGCAATTAATTTGGTGAGTTTTGGAACAGGCCCGAACGAATGCAGGCTCCCCTTCCGAAGGAGGGGGAGCTGGCAGCGGCTCGTCCGCTGACTGAAGGGGTGGCCCCTACCACCGCAAGCGGCCCCTCCCCCCACCTTACGGCAGGAGAGGCATAGCGGGCGGATAATATCCGCCCGATAGGCTCTCCCCTTGGAGAGAGCTGTCTGCGGAGCAGACTGAGAGGGGTTACTAATCACTAATCGCTAATCGCTAATAACTACGTTAACCCCTCTCCGTCTTTCCGCCGATGGCGGAAATCCACCTCTCCCCAAGGGGCGAGGCAGGGGCGCCGCAAGGCGCGCAGGGCTCCCGCAAAGCGCCAACGGAGTGCACTTTGCGGGAAAGAGGAGCCAACCCGGAGTGGGCGCAGCTTTTGCCGCTTTGCGGCAAAACAAGCAAGCGTAGGGATTGGCGACGTGATCTTTCGGATCAGCGCGGGGTTGAATCCCTTCTCGGTTTCGGAACTCATCCATGATAGAGACGTGTCAACTAATCAACGAACCAACCACGACACTTCCGATTTCGATTTTTTTGCCCGCGCTGATCCGAAAGATCACGACAAAACACGGCTCGGAAAAGAGCCGTGTTTTTTGCGCTTCATTTTTGAATATGTATTACAGGATAATGCATATCAGGCCGCCGCTGCCCTCGTTGATTATGCGCTCCAGAGTCTCGCGCAGCTTGCGGCGGGCGTCGTCGGGCATTTTGGCGAGCTTGTTGTGAAGTCCCTCGTTGACCAGCTCATGCAGGGACTTGCCGAATATGTTGGACTCCCAGATCTTTTTCGGATCGTCCTCAAAGCCGCGCATAAGATACTCGACAAGCTCCTCGGACTGCCGCTCGGTGCCGACGAGCGGGCTGACCTCGGTCTTTATGTCCGCCTTGATCATATGTATCGACGCGGCTCCGGCCTTGAGGCGCACTCCGAAGCGGCTGCCCTGCTTGATGATCTCGGGTTCCTCCAGGGTGAGCTCGTCGATCGACGGATAGACAATTCCGTAGCCGCAGCGCTCGACTTCGCCGAGTGCGAACGCGACTTTCTCGTACTTCCTGCGCATCTCGGCAAGCTCCTCAAGCTCGCGCATAAGCGCCTGACGGTCGTTAATGTTAAGGCCCGAACGCTCGTTCAGCGTCTTGAAGAACAGGTTTTCGGGCACGGTTATTTCGATCCTCGCCTCGCCGTAGCCCGGGTTTATATCGGTTATCTCGGCTCCCTGCACAAAGCCGCACTCCTCGGCCAAAAGCTTCGGCAGGGCTTCCACATCGGATATTTTTTCCGCGTTTTCGATAACGCCGTAAATATCCCCGGCGACGTCGCCGTTTTGCGCGTCGCTGAGCCACGAGGGCACGGTGACTCTGAGCTCCATGAGCGGAAACTCGTAGAGGATTTTTTCCATTATATTGTTCACGTCGCTCTCGGTCATGTCGGAACAGCTCACGGGTATAACGGCCGCGCCGTATTTTCCGCTCATCTCCGCCGCCAGCTTTTTCGCGCCGTCGGATTTGGGGTCGGTCGTGTTCAGCAAAATCACAAACGGCTTTTTAAGCGCCGACAGCTCGTTTATCACGCGCTCCTCCGCTTTGACGTAATCCTCGCGCGGGATCTCGGTGATCGTGCCGTCGGTGGTGACAACGACGCCCACGGTGGAATGCTCGGAAATCACCTTGCGTGTGCCTATCTCGGCGGCCTGCTCAAACTCCATGGGCGTCTGCGACCACGGAGTCATCACCATCCGCGGCAGCTCGTTCTCGATATGGCCGAGGGCGCTGGGCACGATGTAGCCCACGCAGTCGATCATGCGGACTTTGAGGTTCGCGCGGCCGCCCACGGTTATCTGCGCCGCCTCGTTGGGAATGAACTTGGGCTCGGTGGTCATTATCATTTTGCCCGCGGCGGACTGTGGCAGTTCGTCCATCGCCCGCTCGCGCTTATAGTCGTTGGCTATGTTGGGCAGCACAAGCAAATCCATGAACCGCTTTATAAAGGTTGATTTTCCGGTTCTCACGGGGCCGACGACGCCGATATAGATGTCGCCCTGCGTCCTTAGCGCAATGTCGTTATACAAATTATCTCGCATTATGTTTCCTCCTTAAAACTTTAGTACAACGGTATAAATCATTTGTTAGAGCATATGCGGATAACCCCTCAAATATGAATGCCGATCCGTAACAAAATCCGAAAAAATGAATATATTATATTAAGCTTTACAAAAGGGCGGTGAGCGCGTTGTTTAAGAAAAAGCCGAAAAAGCCCTGCCCAGGCAAGAAGGACTGCGTGAAAATCTTAGGGCCGGTGCTCGTGGCGCTGGGCGCGGGAGTGTTTCTGGCAAACATAATCCCGCCCTATATGCTGATCATTATTTTCGGAACGGCGCTTATCGGCGCGGGAATTTGGGTCATAATAAAATAAATAATATATTAAAGGAGCGATTACATATGCAAATTGTTGTTATCCGCCCTCCGAGGGCGATCCGCGGGCTGCTTAAGCTCATGTTCGGGATAAAGACCATAAAGGACGAGGAATAGCGGCGGGAAGCGGCGGCGGACACGTGTCCGCCGCCCTTTTTTAAATTATGTTTACATCTCTTGACTTATCACGCAAAAAATAGTAGAATTATATAATGTATAAAATATTGTCAAGGAGAGCATATAATGAATAAAAACAAAGAGCTTGCCGAGCTGCTTTTCGGCCACATAACAAAGCAGCCCGAATATTATGAAGAGAAATACCCGAAGCGCAGTCTGCCCGAGGGCGCGGCGGTCACAAGAATAGGCCCGAGCCCCACAGGCTTTGTGCATCTGGGTAACCTTTACAACGCCATAATCGGCGAGCGTCTGGCGCACCAGAGCGGCGGCACCTTCTTTTTGAGGATCGAGGACACCGACGCGAAGCGCGAGGTAGAGGGCGCGGCGCAGCTTGTCATTTCGGCGATGGACTTTTTCGGTATACGCTTTGACGAGGGCGCGACGGCCGACAGCGACAACGGGGAATACGGCCCCTACCGCCAGCGGCTGCGCAAGGAAATATATCAGTGCTACGCGAAAAAGCTCGTTGAGGAAGGCATGGCCTATCCCTGCTTCTGCACGGAGGACGAGCTTGCCGCCATGCGCGAGGAGCAGATGTCCAAAAAACTGAACTTCGGCTATTACGGGGAGTGGGCAAAATGCCGCGGACTCTCCTTTGACGAGATAAAAGCAAAAATCGAAAACGGCGACCCCTATGTGCTGCGCTTCCGCTCGCGGGGGGACGAGAAAAACCATGTCGAGGTGTTTGACGGAATTCGCGGCACGCTCAAGGTCTCGGAAAATTATCAGGACTTTGTGCTGCTCAAATCGGACGGGATCCCGACCTATCACTTCGCCCATGTCATAGACGACCACCTTATGCGCACGACCCATGTCGTTCGCGGCGAGGAATGGCTGGCCACGCTGCCGATACACGTTCAGCTTTTTGACACGCTGGGCTTTGAGCGGCCGATATACTGCCACACCGCGGTGCTGATGAAGATGGACGGCGGCACCAAGCGCAAGCTTTCAAAGCGCAAGGATCCCGAGCTGGGCCTTGACTATTACCGCAAAGAGGGCTACGCGCCCCGCGCCGTCTGGGAATATCTGCTGACGGTGCTCAACTCCAACTTTGAGGAGTGGCGGGCCGAGAATCCCGACGCGTCGATCGACGACTTTAAGTTCACTCTGGAAAAGATGAGCAATTCGGGCGCGCTGTTTGATATTATGAAGTTTGAGGATGTGAGCCGCGAGGTGCTGCTGCGCACCCCGGCAAGCGAGATATATGACGAGTTCGCGGAGTGGCTCCGCGAGTATGACCCGGAGTTCTGCGAGATCTTCACGCGCGACAGGGAGTATTCCGAGAAAATTCTGGATGTCGGCCGCCATGCCGCCAGACCGCGCAAGGATCTGACGAGCTGGAAGCAGGCGCGGCAGTTCCTGTCGTTTTACTTCCCCGAGACATTTAAGATCGAGGACGCCTATCCGGAGCGGGTCTCGGAAAGCGACAGAAAAGAGATCTTCCGCCGCTATCTCGACACGTTCGACATGGGCGACGACAGCTCCGAATGGTTCCAGAAAATACGGGACATCACCGCCGATCTCGGCTACGCCGTGAAGCCGAAGGACTTTAAGAAAAATCCCGACTTATACAAGGGCAGCGTCAGCGACGTGAGCGCGGCCATAAGAGTCGCGCTGACCGGACGCGCCAACTCCCCCGATCTTTGGGAGATATGCCAAATCATAGGCGAGGACGAGATGAGAGCGAGAATTGAGCGCGCGTAGCGCAAGCGGAATATCAGGAGGATAAAAATGGCTAAACGGGACAAGAAAAATCAGAACAACGAGCAGTACAGGCCGAAAAAGATCAACATATTCGATCTGCCGAGGCCCGAGTTCCCCAAGCGGGCGGTCATAACCGGCGGAATGCCGTACGGAAACAAGCAGCTACATTTCGGCCATGTGGGCGGAGTGTTCGTTCAGGCCGACTGTCTGGCGCGGTTCCTGCGCGACAGGATAGGCGGTGACAACGTGATATTCGTTTCGGGCACCGACTGCTACGGCTCTCCGATCGTCGAGAGCTACCGCAAGCTCATCGAGGCGGGCGAGTTTGACGGCACGATCGAGGACTTTGTGCGCGAAAACCACGAGAGCCAGAAAGACACATTGAGCAAATACGGCATAAGCCTTAACCTTTTCGGCGCTTCGGGCCTTGACGAGGCCAAGGAGATTCACGCCGAGGTCAGTCGCGAGCTCATGGAGGACTGGTACAAAAACGGACACCTTGAAAAAATGGTGACGTCACAGTTCTATGACGCCAAGGCGGGCCAGTTCTTAAACGGCAGACAGGTCGTCGGCAAATGCCCGGTGGACAAGTGCCAGAGCGACAAGGCCTATGCCGACGAGTGCAGCCTCGGCCACCAATACATGCCCGCGGACCTGATCGACCCCAAAAGCACTATAACCGGCGAAACGCCCGAAATGCGCGACGTCACCAACTGGTACATCGACCTGACCAAGTTCACGGAGCTTATGCGGGAATACGCAGAGGGCCTAAAAGCCAAAGAAAACTCGCGTCCGCTGGTTTACAACACGATAAGCGAGTTCATGCAGCCCCCGATGATCTACGTCAAAAACGATTTTCTTGACGCGTTTGAGGCGCTGAGCGGCAGTATGCCCGAGCATGAGCTTATCCGGGACGAGAAAAAAACGTCGTTCACGTTAGTATTTAAAAACCTCAGTGACCGTGACAAGGCCAAGGACCTGCTGAACGAGAACGGTATCCGCTTCCGCGCGGGTAAAACTCTGGTTCCGTTCCGTCTGACGGGCAATATTGAGTGGGGAGTTCCCGCACCGGTGCTTGACGGCGAGGAAGGCCTCACCATATGGGTCTGGCCCGAGTCGCTCTGGGCGCCCATATCGTTCACCAAAACTTATCTGAAGCAAAAGGGCATGCCCGATAACGAATGGGAAAAATACTGGCTGAGCCGCGACGCGGAGGTTTATCAGTTCATCGGCCAGGACAACATATATTTCTACGGCATAGCCGAAATGGCAATGTTTATGGCGCTTCAGGGCAAAGACGGTATCACCGCCGACCCCAAGGACGGACAGATGATCCTGCCGACGCTGGTCGCCAACAACCATATTTTGTTCTTAAACAAAAAGGCCAGCAGCAGCGGCGACGTCAAGCCGCCGATGGCCGCCGACCTGCTTGAATATTACACCGCCGAGCAGTTAAGGGCGCACTTTCTGGGCCTCGGCTTGAGCCTCAAGAGCGTCAGCTTCAGGCCTAAGCCGCTGAACCCCGACGCGAACGAGCGCGATCCCGATCCCGTCGAGCGCGAGGGCAAGATGCTCTCGGGCGTGTTTAACCGCGTGGCCCGCTCCTGCTTCTATACCATACAGAAATACGGCGAGTCAAAGCTGCCCATGGGCAAAGTGTCGAACGAGGTCCTTCGTTACGCCAAGGAAACCATACTGAAATATGAGCGCATGATGTATAAGTTTGAGTTCCACTCTATCATGAGCCTTATGGACACATATATCAGAGACGCCAACAAGTTTTGGGCAAAAAACATCAAAGAGGCCGAGAGCGACGATGAGGCGCGCAGCCAGGTCATCACCGACACGCTGCACATGGTCAGAACGGCCATGTCGCTCATGCACCCGATTGCTCCCGAGGGAACCGAGCTTTTGAGGGAATATCTGAACCTTGACGAGGACATCTGGAGCTGGGATCACATCTTTGAGACGCTGACCGAGTTCTGCGAGGCGAAGGGCGAGACCGAGCATCCTATCAAATTTCTTGAGCCGCGGTTTGACTTCTTCCCGATGCGCAGCCGCTGATTTATCTCGGATACACGGACGGGCGGATAATATCCGTCCTACGGCATGATCAAAGCTTGCAGCTTTCAAAAACGCAGGGGCAAAGGCTTTCACCCGAACTAACGGAGGAAAATTATGAACTGGAAAAAACTGCTGTCCGACAGGAGAAAGGGCAGCGTCGCGAAAAAACAGTCGGACGATCTGCGCACCGAGTTTGAGCGGGATTACCACCGCATTATCGGCAGCGCGTCGTTCCGCAGACTGCAGGACAAGACGCAGGTCTTTCCGCTTGACAAGAGCGACTTTGTCCGCACGAGGCTGACGCACTCGCTTGAGGTGTCGTCGTTCGCGAAGTCGCTGGGGCAGTCGTGCTTTACTTATATTATAAACAACGGTCTCGATCCCGAGGTTGACGAGAGCGTGCGCGGCGCGGTGTGCAGCATACTTGAGTGCGCCGGCCTGCTGCACGATATTGGCAACCCGCCGTTCGGGCATTTCGGCGAGACCGCGATCCGCGACTGGTTCGGGGAAAATCTTGAGAGGCTTGACGACGACTGCCTGCTCACCGAGCAGATGCAAAACGATCTGCTGCATTTTGAGGGCAACGCGCAGGCGCTGCGGCTTTTGACCAAGCTCCATTATCTGGTTGATGAAAACGGAATGCACCTGACCTACGCGCTGCTCAACACGATAATCAAATATCCGGTGCCCTCGGTCGGCATAAACAAAAAGAGCGGCAACATAAAAGATAAAAAAATGGGCTATTACTTGGCCGAAAGCGATATATTTGAGGAAATAACGACCGCGACGGGCGCGGGCCGCAACCGCTATCCGCTGACGTATCTTTTAGAGGCGGCGGACGACATAGCGTACAAGACCGCCGACATTGAGGACGCGGTCAAAAAAGGCCTGATAAGCTTTGACGAGCTTATGGGCGACCTGACGTCGGGGCGGCACATGCTCAAAGCCCGGAACGAGGCCGAGAAAAAGGAGTACCTAAAGCTTATCAAACGCCTTGAGACGCTGCGCGGCCGCGCACTTGAGCGCGGGATCGCAAATCCGGACGTGAACGCGGTGCAGAACTGGATAATCTCGGTCCAGACCCATATGCTGCGCGAGGCGACAAAGAGCTTTTGCGAAAATTATAAGACAATTATGAACGGTGAGATGAAAACCGATCTGCTCAGCGCGTCGGCGGCTTTCCCCATATCGGAAGCCTTGGGTGAGATCGCCTATCAGCGGGCGTTTTTGTCGGCTCCGATCGTTCGGCTTGAGATCGCCGCGGGAACCATGCTGAATTTCCTGCTTGACAAATTCGCGGGCGCGGCGGTGAATTACGATACGGAAAAAGCCCTTTCGTCGATCGACCAAAAGCTTATGAGCATAATCTCTGACAACTATATCCAAAGCTACAAATTCTGCTCAAAGGGCAGACAGGAGCACGAAAAGCTGTATCTGAGGCTGCTGCTTGTGACCGATTTCATCTGCGGCATGACCGACAGCTACGCCAAAATGCTCTACCAGGAACTGAGCGGCATCACCTGATCAAACAAGTTCACTATTCGCTATTCACTAATCACTACGTTCACTATTCGCTAATAGCTAATCACTACGTTGGGAGGTATTTTTATGGCAAACACATTAAAAAGCAAAATTCTTGACATTCTTCACAAGGACTGCAGAATTTCAAACGAGGAGATCGCGAAAATGATCGGCTCCACGACCGAGGAGGTCGCGGCGCTTATCGCCGAGCTTGAGAGCGATGGCGTTATATTGGGCTATGGCGCCAAGGTCAACTGGGACAAGGCTTACGGCCCCGACTCGGTGACAGCCTATATTGAGCTCCGCGTGACGCCGATGGAAAGTCTCGGCTTTGACCGGATAGCTGAGCGGATATACCAGTACCCCGAGGTCAAGTCGATCAACCTGATGAGCGGAAGCTACGACTTCGGCATCACGATCGAGGGCTCCAACATCCGCGAAATCTCGTCGTTTATCTCTGAGCATCTGGCCACGATGAACTCGGTTGTCGGAACCGCCACCCACTTTGTTTTAAAGCGCTATAAGTTTGACGGCGTTGTGTGTGACCTTCCGGAGAATGACGACAGGGAGGTAATTTCCTTATGAGCTCAAGCTTCAACCCCGAGAGCATGATAAACAGCGTTGTGTCAAACATGCCTCCCTCGGGCATACGCCGATTTTTCGACATCGCCGCCGAGATGAAGGACTGCATCTCGCTCGGCGTGGGCGAGCCGGATTTTGTGACCCCGTGGCATATCAGGGACAAGGGTATATATTCTCTCGAAAAAGGGCACACTCATTATACCTCAAATTCCGGCCTTAAAGAACTCAGAATTGAAATAAGCAAATACATGGAACGCCGCTTTGATCTGAAATATGACCCGCTTACCCAGTCGGTCGTGACCGTGGGCGGCAGCGAGGCCATTGACCTGTTTTTAAGGGCGGTACTAAACCCCGGCGACGAGGTCCTTGTCTGCGAGCCGAGCTTTGTGTGCTACAAGCCATTGGTTCAGCTCGCGGGCGGCGTGCCGATCGCCATTGAGACCAAAGCCGAAAACGACTTCCGCCTGACCCCGGATGAGCTAAGAACCGCCATAACGCCGAAAACGCGCGTGCTGGTGCTGCCTTATCCCAACAACCCCACGGGCGCGATCATGACCCGCGCCGACCTTGAGGGGATAGCCGAGGTCCTGCGGAACACAAACATCATGGTGCTTTCAGACGAGATATACGCCGAGCTGACCTACACCGACGAGCGCCACGTCTCGATCGCGGAGCTTGACGGAATGTATGAGCGCACGGTTATCGTCAGCGGATTTTCAAAAAGCTACGCGATGACGGGCTGGCGCCTCGGCTACGCGCTGGGCCACCCGTCGATCATAAAGGCCATGACCAAGGTACATCAGTACGCGATAATGTCGGCACCCACAACGGCCCAATACGCGGCAATTGAGGCGCTGCGGAACGGCGACGCGGACATCAGCGCCATGCGCGAGGATTATAACTACCGCAGGCAGGTTATCGTCGGAGGCTTCAACGCCATCGGCCTCGACTGCTTTGAGCCCAAGGGCGCGTTCTACTGCTTCCCCTGCATCAAAAGCTCGGGAATGGACTCAAACACGTTCTGCGAGACTCTGCTCCACAGCAAAAAGCTGGCGGTCGTGCCGGGCAACGCGTTCGGCGAGAGCGGCGAGGGCTTTATACGCTGCTCATACGCCTACTCCATAAAAAACATAAACGAGGCGCTTAACCGTGTTGAGGCCTTTATGCGGGAAATAAGAAAATAGCATTATTACAAAACGATTAAAAATCATGATTTTTATTGAAATCTTTCATATTTTATGGTATAATTTACATATAAAAATCAAAAAATATGAAAGGAGACAGAATTATGACAAGCTCACAAAAAGGACTTAGAGTTATTTCGATAATTCTGATCATTCTTGCGATCGTCGCGATACTCGGCTCCGTAATTATGCTGGCCGGCGGCGCGGGTTCGGCCTATTTAAGCGAGACCGACATCAGCGACCTGACCACCGATACCGGTGACCCCATTACCGCCGACGAGGTTCAGGAGCTGAGCTCAATGATGATCGTTCTCGGCATTATATCTCTTATTTCCTCGATAATTATGCTCATCACCGGAATATTCGGCCTTAAAGCTGCGAAGGATCAGACAAAGATCGGCAAAGCGTACGTTATGGGATTTATCCTGTTCTTTATCGAGTTGTTCTCTTCATGCTTCTCAACCGCTCAATCGGCGTCAACCGGCACGGGCGGCAGTATGGCGTCGAACATAATAAGCTCACTGGTATCGCTTCTGATTCCCGCGACCTATCTGTTCTTCGCGATAAAAGTTAAAAAAGAGCAATAACAGCCAAAGCCCGGCTCGGCCGGGCTTTTTATTTTAAAGCAAAGCGAGTGAGAGTATGAGTTTGATAACCCGCCTTGAGGCGGATAAAAATTTGAGCGACAGCGAGCTGCGCGCCCTGCTTGAGACGGACGAATATGACGGCGGGCTGCGCGAGGCGGCGGACAGGGTCCGCAGAAGCGTTTACGGCACGGACGTGTATATTCGCGGCCTGATCGAGTTTACCAACTGCTGCAAAAACGACTGCTATTACTGCGGAATACGGCGCTCCAACAAAAACGCGGAGCGGTACCGCCTGAGCCGCGAGGAAATTCTTGAATGCTGCGCAGAGGGATATGATCTCGGGTTCCGCACCTTTGTGCTGCAGGGCGGCGAGGACCCGTATTACAGCGACGACCTTATCTGCGGAATAGTGTCGGATATAAGAAAAAATTATCCCGACTGCGCCATAACCCTGTCGATCGGCGAGAAGCCGCGGGAGGGCTATAAGGCCTATTTTGACGCGGGCGCCGACCGCTACCTGCTGCGGCACGAGACGGCGGACGCGGAACATTACTCGCGTTTGCACCCCGCATCCATGAGCCTTGACAACCGAAAACGCTGCCTGCTTAATCTCAAAGAGATAGGCTATCAGGTCGGCTCGGGTTTTATGGTCGGCTCGCCGTACCAGACTACGGACAACCTGATCTCGGACTTGAGATTTCTAAAAAAGCTCGGCCCGCACATGATCGGAATAGGCCCGTACATCACTCACGCGGACACTCCTTTTAAAAAATTCAAAAGCGGCAGCCTTGAACTCTGCTTAAGGCTGATCTCGATCCTGCGTCTGATGTTCCCCGAGGCGCTCATACCCGCCACCACCGCGCTCGGTACGATACATCCGCTCGGCCGCGAAATGGGCCTTAAGGCCGGCGCCAACGTGGTCATGCCCAATCTGTCGCCCGTCTCGGTGCGCAAAAAATACGAGCTTTACGAAAATAAGATATGCACAGGCGAGGAGGCGGCCGAGTGCCGCGGCTGTCTTGAAAGACGGGTCGAGGCGGCAGGCTACCGCGTGGTAACGGACAGGGGCGACAATATCGCCTTTCGGAAATAATCTTTGTTGACACAAGGCTCCAAAAATGTTAATATAAACATATCAGACAAAACGGAGATAATGCTATGAAACTCAAAAACGCTTTAATAATTTTTATCGCGCTGCTGACAGTGCCGTTTGGCTGCTTCGCGGCGGATACGGACTTCAAAACTACCGAGACCGCGAACTATGTTCGGACGGCAGCCATGTCGCCCGCGCCGGGTTCGATCGGCGGCGAATGGGCGGTGATCGGCGTAAAGCGCTCGGGCATCACGGCGGACGCGTATTTTGACGGCTATCTGCGCAGGCTCGGCGATTTTATGAAAGAAAACGGCGCGAGCGTCAATCGCTATACCGACTATTCAAGAATTGCCCTCGCGCTGCGCGAACTGGGCCAGAAGGATACATATGGGCTCAGCGCCTATGTGAACGATTATGACAAAGTGACAAACCAGGGCATTAACGGCCCTATATTCGCTCTTGAGGCCAAACACGCCCTCGGCGACCAGGACACCGTGACAAGAGACAGATATATCGAATATATTTTGAGCCGCCAGAGCGCGGACGGCTCCTTCGCTTTGAGCGAGGATATGCCCGACACCGACATAACGGCTATGGCGGTCGCGGCCCTGTCGCTTTATAACACGAATATCGAGATCGACCGCGCAATCAACCGCGGATTTCTGTATCTTTCATCCGTGCAGGCGGGCGACGGCAGTTTCGCGCCGACAAGCGGCGAGGAGGCGAGCTGCGAAAGCACCGCGCAGGTGATCATCGCCATGAAGCGGCACGGTCTAAGACCCGACAACAGATTTTTTGTGAAAAACGGCAATACCCCGTCCGACGGCTTAGACCTCTTCCGCAAGAGCGGCGGGGGCTATGCGCACCTCGCCTCGGACTCCGCGCCCGATCAAATGGCGTCGGAGCAAGCCCTGCTCGCCTTGACCGCGCCCGAGGGAACGCCGAAGACGCTGGTTTACGACTCGATATGGTTCGATGCGTCGCAGGCGTATCTTGAGAGCCAAAGATAAAAATATAACAGACAGAAAGCGTAACACGGAATGAAAAAACGATTAATTATCCCGCTTGCCGCCATGCTTTGCCTGTCTCTCGCCGGGTGCGGCGGAGACAGCCCCGCCCCCGAGCCTTCGGCCACGAATGAGACATACGCGGGAATAAGAACCGAAAGCAGGTTCTCGCCGGACGGCGAAAGCTCGGAAGCGCCGCAGCCCGCGGCAAGCGCCGAACCGAACGCGGCACCTGCGCCCTCCGCCGCTGCGAAAAACGCGGGCGGCAGTTCAAGCGTCGCGGCGCGAACCGAAAATGACGTAACAGTTGCGGCGCAAAACGCCGTAACAAGCGAAAACGCGGCTCCGGACATAAGCTCCGCGTCAAGCTCCGAAAATTCCGCGGAAAACGCGGCCCCGAACGGCGAAAGCGCGCCTCTGCCCGAGCAGCAGCCCGCCGCTCCCGAAAACAGCAAAAGCACCTGCGCGTTTTTGATCGACTGCTCAAAGGCGCTTGAATACCCGGGCCTGAGCGGCAGCCTCCGCTCCGCCCTGCCGCAGAACGGCGTGCTCTACGGCGGCAGCCCCGAGGTCAAAGACGGCGACAGCGTTTTTGACCTGCTGCAGCGTATCACGCGGGAAAACGGAATACCTATGGAGTTTTCGTCCTCTCCGGGCTTCGGCTCAAAGTATATCGAGGGCATAAACTCGCTGTATGAGTTTGACTGCGGCCCAAACTCGGGCTGGGTGTATTTTGTGAACGGCGAGAAGCCTGGAGTGGGCTGCGATAAATATGAAATAAAGCCCGGCGACGATGTGCGCTGGTACTACACACTGGACTTAGGCAACGATATATAGGAGAAAATTATGCGTGATGAATTTTCACGGTTCCATCCGACGGTAAACTTTTTATACTTCGCCGCTGTGATCGTATTCGCGGCGATATATATGAGCCCGCCCCTGGTCGCGATCTCGCTGGCCGCGGCGCTCATATACTCGATTTACATGGGCGGCGCGCGGTCGCTCAAATTCAGCATGCTCATAATACTTCCGATAGGGCTGTTCGCCGCGCTTATAAACATAGCGTTCAACCACAACGGCATGACGGTCCTGACCTATCTGCCAACCGGCAACCCGATAACTCTTGAGTCGATAGTCTACGGCCTGTGCGCCGCGGCGCTTCTGGCCGATGTGATACTCTGGTTTTTCTGCTTCAACAAGGTCATCACGTCCGACAAGTTCATATATCTGTTCGGTCGGATAATCCCGTCGCTGTCGCTTGTGCTTTCAATGGTCCTGCGCTTTATCCCGCGTTTCCGCCATCAGCACCATTCGGTCGTGACCGCGCAGAAGAGCCTTGTCAAGGCGGGCGGCAAAAACGGCTTTATATCAAAGATTAAGCACGGCGCCAATGTGTTCTCGATCATGCTCACATGGTCGCTTGAGAACTCGATAATCACGGCGGACTCAATGAATTCGCGCGGCTACGGCTTAAAGGGCAGAACAGCCTTTTCGCGCTATCGCTTCTATTCGAGGGACGGAGCCGTTCTGGTAATCTTAGCGCTGCTGATCGCCGCGCAGATCTTTCTGACCGTGCTCGGCTGCGCCCGCGTTGAGTTTTACCCATACTACTCGATGAGCGTCACCCCGGTCTCGATCGCGGGATATATATGCTACGCTCTGCTCTGCGTTACGCCTATGATAATCAACCTTACGGAGGATATAAAATGGAACTATTTTCAATCAAGGATCTGAACTTTTCCTACACCAACGGGCGGAACGGCTTCGCCCTGCGTGACATAAGCTTTGACATAAAAAGCGGCGAGTTCATCACCCTCTGCGGAAAATCGGGCTGCGGCAAAACCAGCCTCTTAAAACAGCTCAAAACCGCGCTTTTGCCCGGCGGCTACCGCTCGGGCTCGGTCAGGTTCATGGGAAAAGAGCTTGACAAGGTGCCGCTCGGCGATCAGGCTTCGGACATCGGCTTTGTTATGCAGAAAGCCGAGAGCCAGATCGTGACCGACAAGGTGTGGCACGAGATGGCCTTCGGCCTTGAGAGCCTCGGCTACAGCACCGACGAGATACGCCTCCGCGTCTCGGAAATGGCGAGCTTTTTCGGGCTCCAGTCGTGGTTCTACCGCGAGACGTCAACGCTATCGGGTGGCCAGAGGCAGCTTCTGAGCCTCGCGTCCGTCATGGTGCTTGAGCCTAAAATACTCATTCTGGACGAGCCCACGGCCCAGCTCGACCCGATATCCGCGGGCGACTTTATGCAGATGCTGCTTAAAATCAACCTCGAGTTCGGAACCGCGATCCTTATCTCGGCGCACAACCTTGAGGAGGTCGTTCCGATATCCGACAGAATGATCGTTATAGAGGACGGCAGGATAATCGCCGACAACGAGCCGAGGCGCGTCATTATGCAGCTTCGGAACGAGGGCAGCGAGATGTTCTCGGCCATGCCCGCCCCGGCGCAGATCTTCGCCTCGGTGGACAGCGGCATGAACTGCCCGCTCACGGTCCGCGAGGGCAGGGAATGGATAAGCGAGTATGTGAAGGACCGCGAGATCCGTCCGGTGCCGATAAAAAAACTGGGCTACAAAACCGACAAGACTGTGCTCCGCGCCAAAAATATCTGGTTCAGGTACCAGAAGCGCGAAAACGATATACTGAAAAACATATCGCTGACGCTGCACAGCGGTGAATGGCAGGCCCTGGTCGGCAGCACAGGAGTTGGCAAGACCACGTTTTTGTCCATACTGTCGGGCACCAACGCGCCGTACCGCGGCAAGGTCGACGACATGGGCAACAAGATCTGCCTGCTGCCGCAGGACCCGACCACGATTTTCGAGAAAGACACGGTCGCGGATGACCTTATGCAGGGCGTCTCGCTCAAGGACGACGGATATTTGCAGAATATAATCAAGCTGTGCGACTTAAACGACCTGCTTTACATGCACCCCTACGATCTTTCGGGCGGCGAGCAGCAGCGCGCGGCGCTCGCGAAGGTCCTGCTCAGGCGGCCCCGCATCCTGCTTCTGGACGAGCCCACCAAGGGCCTTGACGCGCACTTTAAGAAAAAGCTGGCCGGAATTCTGCTCAACCTGAAGCTGCGCGGCATCTCGATAATCATGGTGTCGCACGATATAGAGTTCTGCGCCCGGTACGCCGACAACTGCGCGTTTTTGTTCGACGGCGAAATTATATCAAAGGACGAGCCGCGGGCGTTTTTCGCGGGCAATAATTTCTACACCACGGCGGCTAACCGCATAGCGCGGCACATAATCCCCGACGCGATAACGGTCGACGACGTTATCTACGCGATCGGCGGCACGCCCGCTCCGATCAAGCCGAAGCCCAAGGACGGCGGAGGCGGCCCTCCGCCCGACACCTCACAGATGAAACAGATCAAAAACGGCGTCATGACTGACGGCGCGGCAAAGGGCTCGATCTTTTTCGCCCTGCTGTCGCTGCTGCTGATGCCGGCGGTGATATTCCTCGGAACAAGGTTCATTAATAGCAGACCGTATTATTACATCAGCGCGGCGCTGATACTCTTGGCGATCCTGCCGTTTGTGATAATGTTCGAGGGGCGGAAGCCGAAGGCGCGCGAGCTCGTGACGATCTCGGTGCTGTGCGCGCTGGGCGTTATCGGAAGAGTCGCGTTTTATATGGTGCCGCAGTTTAAGCCCACGCTCGCGATAATAATAATTTCGGGCATGGCGCTCGGCTCCCAGCGCGGATTTATGATCGGCGTGATAACCGCGTTCGTGTCGAATATTTTCGTGGGCCAGGGGCCGTGGACGCCGTGGCAGATGCTCGCGATGGGCGCGGTCGGCCTGCTCGCCGGGTTCATGTACAAAAAAGAGGCTCTGCCCAAAACGGCGTGGCCCGTGTGCGTGTTCGGATTTTTGGCGACCGTTATCGTGTACGGCGGGATAATGAACCCCGCGTCGCTCATAATGGCGGGCAGCGAGCTGAACGCGCCCGCGCTTGTGACCTGCTACCTGACCGGACTGCCGTTTGACGCCCTTCACGGCGCGTCAACAGCGGTGTTTCTGGCCCTGCTTGCAAAGCCGATGCTGGGCAAGCTCGACAGAGTCAAGAAAAAATACGGCCTGCTCCTTAAAGAAAAAAACTCGTTTATATAAGCCGAAAGCCGCCTTTTTGCGGCTTTTTTGGTTTATTTTATAAAAATAATAAAAAAACCGTTGACAAACATTTCACGCTATGTTAAAATATCAGTGGTTGAAAATGTTGATTAGCTATTGTATCAAATTTCTTATCCGCGTCATGGGCGGGTAGGTTGCTTTGGTACTTTTTTATTTATTTTGATGTAGAGAAGGTAATCAAAATGAAAAGACTGCAAAAATACGAAAGTTATACACAAAATGTGCCTTTCTCCGACATTCGTCGGGGGGGGGTACTAATTTTAATATTTTAAAAAAAGCGGATAACGCGATCCGCGCTTTGACCGCGCGCAAAAACAGAACGATAACGGCATAGGGACAACTGCGTCCCTATGCCGTTTTGCTATTTTAGGCTTGCCCCTCTGGGGCAAAAAACGCCTCCCTCTTTGAGGGAGGGGGACCGCGACAGCGGTGGAAGGAGTACCACACCACGGTATTCCGTTTTCACGGATAAACGAGGCCGCAAATCATTAACATTTGCGAAAATGACGCGACAGCGGTGGAAGGAGTATTATTGAGCGAATATATGGTAAGCGCGCCGGTCTCCCTCAGTCAGCGGACGAGCCGCTGCCAGCTCCCTCCCGGAGGGAGCCGTAAAATGTGGCGGTTACGGCCTAATCACTAATCACTACGTTCGTAGGGCCGGATGCCCACATCCGGCCGGCGGGACGCCGAGGTCGCCGTCCCCTACAACCAAAGCGCGCAAAATACGTAGGGGCGGATATTATCCGCCCGCGGCGGCATGTGGGCATGCCGCCCTACACCGTAATAAATTAACGGACAAATTCACACCTTATGAGGGGTAACCCAAACAACGAAAAAAATATAATTAATATAAAAATCTTAAAGAAAGAAAGGGAATTAAAATGAGGAAAAGAAGAATTTTATCGCTGTTATTGGCAGTGGCAGTAACGGCAACAATGTTAATCGCGGTACCACTGACCGCAAGCGCGTCATCGGCTAGTGATTTGGTGGCAATCGACGAAAATACCACTTTATATGCTGATACTTGGACAGTTAATGGAACAACAGGTATGACAAGTGGAACTTTGTATGACTCTGATCATATTTTATCAATTGGAGGTAATACTGCAAAAAATGATCAAGGCAAGATGGATGAAACCCATTCATATTCATGCAGATTAAAGGGTACACAAAATGCTCTCGCTTTTAAGGTTAATGACGGAGCACATGTTAAAGTATATAATGCTTCAAAAAGTGATAGATGCGTTGTTGCATCCACAGTTGCTCCTTCAGAATCAAGTTTTATAGATAAAAAACTTGGTTATAGTGCAAAAAGTACAACAAGTTTTGAATTTGATGCGAAAACAGGCGGAGTTATCTATTTGACAAGTTGTGTTTGCACATATGCTGAAACCGGCGATTCTTTGACAGCTCCGGGCAGCAGTGCGGACTTTTATATTGCAGCAATCGAAGTATCATATGCGGCTAGCGAACCTACTATTTCATTAAATTATAAAGACGTTAAGCTTGCAACCGGCAATACAATTACACTCACGCCTTCTTTTGAGCTTATGGAAGGAATTTCTGCTGAAAATGTTGAATGGGAAAGCGATCATTCCGATTATGCATCCGTTGTGGGCGGCGTTGTAACCGGTGAAGCGCCCGGATCTGCAGTTATCACGGCAAAAGTTAATTATCAGAGTAATGATTATACGGCAAAATGTAATGTGACGGTTGCAAACGCTATTGATTTAACGCTTTTGTTCGATAAAGGAGTAAGTCAAGTAAAAATCAAAAGCTCCGATGGCGGAGGTAAGGAATATACGGTTACACCGGCGTCTCCTAAGATTGAAGATTTGCCGTTTGGCGAGTATAATTTGGAATATACCAACGGAGCCCCTGTAACATTTGACATATCAAAATTGCCACCTACATTGACAGTTAATAAAGATACATCGACAACATTGAGCGTCGGCGCAGATTATCATAAAACAACAAATGATTTTTCCGAAGAAATTTATGGGGCCATGAAGGGCCATACTGTTTTCTGGGGATCAAGCAGTAATAAATGGGTTCCTTCGTCTATGGCAAACTTGAATTTGATTCAACAAAAGGAAATCGTTCCGATTGCCGGATCGATCGACAACGCTACCGAAGATAGCAATGTCTATATGACAGTGCAAAACGGTAAGTTGGATTTTTCAGGCAGAACGGGCAATTTCCAATATGGTGCAGACACAAAACTGACAATTCCGGTGGTTCCGGGAAGTGTGATAACGGTGATAAATTATAAGAATGATCAAAGTGATAACCATAATACGGTATATACAATTACTGACAGCACCGGCGCGTCGGAGACAGTCGGCACAATGAGTGCTGACGGACAAAAGGAAGAATCATATGTTTACAATAAGGAATATGTATATCAAGGAGCAATGAATGGATATGTTACCATAACGCCCGTCAAAAATGGTGATGGATATTTGACATCTATTGCTGTTGATGCGACAGCAAATCCGAAAGATTATTTTGGAGCAGGATTGACAGACTCGGGCTGGTATCAAGGAGAAAGCGGAAAAGAAGGCGTTATACGCTTCCTGCAGAAATATGTAGGTAATTCCAAAGTGGATAGTTATGGTATTTACTTTATTGATCCAAAGAGTGATATAGAGAAAGCCAAAATTAGCGGCAGCGGTGAAGATTTAACCGACAGCGGTATATACGCGGATCTTTACGGTATACCCGAAAATAATGAAGAAACATATTCCGCAAAGGCGTTTGTTGTAATTGACGGAAAGCCGATTTGGTCGGATAGCTTTAGCGGCAAAGTAAGCGACTGGGAGTCGGACGCAAATAAAATTGATGAGTATCCGGTCGGAGAATAGATGATCGCAAAGAAGAAAGGAGTAATGAAAAATATGAGAAGTTTAAGAGAATATAAGTCGCCGAAAGCTGAAGTGACCGTTTTTGAGTGCGAGGATATTATAACAAGAAGCCTTGCGAACAGTTTAAACGAAAGGGATGAACTTGCACACAGCGCAAAGTCATATGTTAGAATAGAATCCGGAGCAAGCTGGGGCGAAATTTACGGCGGCAATTAATTCGGCGGAATTGATCGGAACAGGCCTGAACGGGCCTGTTCCGCGGGACGTCGAGGGCGCCGTCCCCTACGGAATGTGCACAAACCCCATAGGGGCGGCAACCTGCCGCCCGGCTCCCCTTCCTTTAGGAGGGGGAGCTGTCAGCGGAGCTGACTGAGAGGGAGGCCTAATCACTATTAGCTAATCGCTAATCGCTACGTTGACCCCTCTCCGTCTTTCCGCCGTTGGCGGAAATCCACCTCCCCCGAGGGGGAGGCATAGCGGGCGGATAATATCCGCCCCTACGGTGTGAGGAGAGGCAAACGAGCGGCGCTATGCGCCGCTCCGCGGGACGCCGAGGTCGTTGTCCCCTACGACCAAAGTATGCAAAATGACGTAGGGGCGGACGACCCCGGCCGCCCGTTTAGCTCCCCTTGGGGGGAGCTGTCAGCGGCTCGTCCGCTGACTGAGAGGGGAACCACATACGTTAACCCCTCTCCGTCGCCTACGGCGCCACCATTAAGGAAGCGCTTGGTCAAAATCGGAAGCGATTTTGAAAGGTCGCTTTGAACCCGCAAGCAAAGCTTGCTGATTATCCCCAAGGGGCGAGGCAGAAGAACACCTCCCTCTTTGAGGGAGGGGGACCGCGATAGCGGTGGAAGGAGTAATCGCGCCGAACTCCCTCAGTCGCCTTCGGCGACAGCTCCCTCCCGGAGGGAGCCGTAAACTGTGGCGTTCTATGCCCTATTCGCTATTCGCTAATCACTAATCACTACGTTGATTTTTCGAGTCAGCGCGGGGTTGAATCCCTTCTCCGTACCGGTACTCAACCATGATAGAGACGTGTCAACTAATCAACGAACCAACCACGACACTACCGTTTCGGTTTTTCTTTCCCCGCGTTGACTCGAAAAATCACGTTCCGCGTTTTCGCGGTTTAAATTATTTTGATTAAGAGCGGTTTTCCGCTCTTTTATTTTTCCAAATAATCCTTGCATATATTGAATTTATATGATAAAATATAACCAATATATTTTCAATAACAGGAGGAGATCATTATGGATATTGAAATCAGGAACCCCTGGCATCCCGACGATGCCAAGCATTACACCACCGAGCGCATGAGGAACGACTACCTCATTCAGGACTTGTTCACGCCCGACAAGGTTCGTCTGGTATACAGCCACGTTGACAGAATTATCGTCGGCGGCGTTTGCCCCGCTAAGGAGACTTTGAGCCTCGAGGCGGGCCACGAGCTTGGCGTTGACTATTTCCTTGAGCGCCGCGAGCTCGGCGTTATCAACATCGGCGGCCCCGGCACGGTTATCCTTGACGGCGAGGAGTACGATCTTGACTATAAGGACGGTCTGTACGCAGGAATGGGAATTAAAGAGGTTTCGTTTAAGAGCAAGGACGCGTCAAATCCCGCGCATTTTTATCTGAACTCCGCTCCCGCGCACCATACCTATCCCACGATCAAGATAACCATGGAAATGGCCAACAAGCGCCCCCTGGGCAGCGTTGAGGAGTGCAACAAGAGAGTTATCAATCAGTACATACACCCCGCGGTATGCCAGAGCTGTCAGCTCGTTATGGGCATGACCTCGCTTGACGTCGGCAGCAACTGGAACACCATGCCCTGCCACACCCACGAGAGAAGAATGGAGGTTTATCTCTACTTCGAGCTGGGCGAGGACGACGTTGTGTTCCACATGATGGGCGAGCCTCAGGAGACCCGCCACCTTGTTATGAGAAACGAGGAGGCCGTTATCTCTCCGAGCTGGTCGATCCACTCGGGCGTCGGCACACGCAACTACACCTTTATCTGGGGCATGGTCGGCGAGAACCAGACCTTCGACGATATGGACGACGTTCCGATGAAGGATTTGAAATAGCGACGTTTTTTAAGGGCCCGGCGCGAGCCGGGCCTTGAATTTTAATATGACACGTCAATCTAATTTTGAAATAAAATTGTAACCCAAAGAATCCAAAAACATGATATACTTAATAAGGGTGACAAA
>CANQKC010000012.1 GCA_947624305.1 uncultured Monoglobus sp.
CCTACCCACATACCGAGTACCTCTTTTAATCCGTCCATACGTATACCTATCGCTATGTATACCGCTTTTTTCACGATTCTGCCTTCGCTTCTTACGTGAAAGTGTATTGCGTCCATAAAGACTACTGCATAGATTTCTTCGAGCGGTCTGGATTGCCATTCCCGCACAACAGGCAGTATTTTATCCGTAATTCGACTTATGGTGCTGTCGGAACATTCGAGTCCGTATATCTCCATTATATGCGTTTCTATATCCTTAGTCGTCATGCCCTTTGCGTACATAGACAATATTTTCTCTTCAATGTCTCCTGTAAGTGTAGTCTGATTTTTCTTAACAAGCTGTGGTTCAAACTCTCCGTTGCGGTCTCGGGGAACGGCAATTTCGGTATCACCGAAGCTTGTTTTTAAGGTCTTTTTCGAATGACCGTTCCGGCTGTTGTTCACTTCTTTGCTGCGATAGTCATACTTAGAGTAACCAAGCTGTTCGTCAAGCTCGGCTTCGAGTCCTCCGTCTATCACTGCGCCGATCATCATTTTGTAAACGTCGTGCAGATCCTCGATCCCCTCAGCGCCCATTTCATGCACAAAATTGAGTATTTTTTCTCGTCTTTCCTTCTCCGCCGCTCGCTCAGCAGCGCTCTTTTTGTAACGTGGCATAATTAAAAACCTCCAATTTGATATTTTTATTATATACCATCTTGGAGGTTTAAACAACTTACTTTACACAAAATCTGGGATTGTCTCCGAAAAAAATCAAATAATGTGCTATTCTTTAATAATACATTAGCTATTGTATGTGCTGCTGCACCTCGTACACAGTTAATAGCATCGGTTTCCAAATCCAAAACTGTTTTAGATGTGATAGCATTTGATGCAGCTGCTGTATCAGGTTGCGGATCAATATGATTCTGAGCAAGATTTTTAAGCGTCTCCAGAGTAACCATACTCCAAGACGCATTTTTCTTTTTGAGAATTATCTCACAAAACTCTAATGCTCTTGACGAATTGTTATTGTCGCAGGGATATTTTTTAAATACCTTTTCTATTAAATCTGTATCTATATCATCCAAAGTATTACTATATGATATACCTTTATAAAGAGCATCTATATACAACTCATCAACGTCAAAATCCAGTTCTAACATAAATTTAATCATTTTGATTGTATTTTTTGAAACGGTTTCATAAAAGACATTAGAAAAACTTCTAATATTATTTTCTATAATATTAGTGCCGATTTCACGCCATCCTTTGTTATTCTTAAGCTTTGTGCTTTTAAAAATGCTTTTCCAATTATTGAATGACAGACATTTATTTGTTATTGAGGTGATTGTGCTGCCAAACTGCGGTGATGGCAAAAAATATATTGTGTTATTGTCTTTAATTTTTCTGTTCAAGACACGCTCTAAATCTTTGACTTTATGACTTTTCCTATTTGGGGGTAAAATCGGCAGTAACTCTTTTTGCAAGTCTCCCCAGAATCTCCAGAAAACATGTATGCCGTTTTCTTTATAATAGTCAATTCTATTTTTATATATACGTAGCATACGTTCAACATTACTGTATATATTTATTTTGTATTCTAATGTATTATAGACACTGTCTGAGCAATATACTGAATACTTTCCTATGACACGTTTAGCCATTTCTAATCTGTTTTCGTTGCCGCTTGTTCCTTCTAACAAAGTCATATCAAAATCATCGTACAAATATGTTATAATGAAATCCGCGTATTTTTCGCTTGCCGGGAAATACATAAAAGCATCTAATATAATTTCGTTATATAATATATTTCCTTGTGAAAAAAATGGTCTATATGTATTAATAAACTCGTCCGGATTATCTTTAACAAAGTTTTTATTAGCACTTTTAAGCACCTTTATGCAAGCGCGTTCTGGGCTATCAGTATGCATATACCTATTTTCCCAATTGCTGTATTTTATATCAGTATTGCTTTTGGGAAGAAGCGGTTTAATAATTTTTATAACGTCGGAATAGTTTTTTATATTACATTCAACATAAAAATCTGTAGAACTCTTTAGCGGGTTCCAATTTTTTGACGTATATTGTTCATTCTCTACCCACAATGCTAACATACGGACTGCTCTAAGCTCGCAAATATTTATCATTTCGCTTAAATCAAAAAAGTAATTAAATAAATTAGGATGCAGTCTATAGAAATTTATTCTCAATTCGAAGAATTCATCACTGTCATAACAAATACTTTGATAAAAGCAGCGACTCCAATAGACAGCTTCATTCTCGTCATCGGGATTGGCAAAAATACTATTACTTATCCAAGTAATATCTTCATTTGTATATTTGCCGGAAATGCTTGCCATCAACTCAATTGCATTAAGCCTTTTTTCTCCATTCATCCACTCGTCAAATATGCTATTTTCTCTCAATATATGAATATAGTATGGATTTCCCGATACAACATTATCACATATATGGTTTTCCCATTCTTCTTTTGCAATGTATTTTAATATAAAGTCTTTAACTGAACTGGAATTTTTATCAACCGATTTTAGGAGTTCCAGAAAAATATATTTTATATTGAATCTTATGTTGTCAGCCTCTAATATTTGAATGCCTGCATTTACAAAATCACTATAATTATCATCCATCAAGCTCTGCATAAACATCTGTACCTGATAACGCTTGCCCGGCGTTTGACTTTCAATATCACCTATAATATTATCAATGCTATCTCCCTTGATGTATTTTAACATCATATTATTGGCCATAAAATGATCTAATATAGATTGATGAGCAAATGACAGTTTGCTACCATTCAAAATAGTGAAACCGTTAGAGTTCAAAAAATTAATACACTTTGTATCAATATCAATAATCTGGATGGGAACATATGTTCTGTTTTTATCTTGACAATAATTTACTATTTTGTTTTTAATCTTGTTTAAAGAACCTGATTCTATGGTTAAATCAGATGCTTTTTCATTTAATTGTTTCCACCATTCATTAATAAGCTCACGCGTTGTTGTAATGGAATCATATTTTCTATCAAAATCTAACTTTTCGAAAATATAAAGATTGCTTGGTATTGTTATTATTTCACGCAGCTTTTTATTTAAGCAATTAAATATATTTTTTCCTATAATACTCTGTATTTTTTCTTCGCTCAAGTTATTGACGCAAATTCTTTTCCAATCTATTTTATGAACATCTTTATCATCTGTCTTAAATAGACTTGCTATATTTCGGTCGTTTTCGTAATCATAACTACGACAAACCATGACAATAGAAATCTTTTCTTTTCGATCAATATTTAAACATTTTATTTCGTCAATAATTTGAAAACATACATCCAATGCATTTGTTGAATGAGCTTGGGTCCATCTAAGTGCATCTAATTGGTCTAAAATAAGAACTGCATGTTGGTTTTTAGAGGTGGAATGCAAGCAACTGGATATGGATGCAGGTAAATTCATCGAATTTGCCCATGATTCAGTAGTAGAAGTAGGTATGCGTTTATCCAGCTTTATTGCCAGATAAGGTATAGAATTTTCTTCACAGTAATCTATTATATTTTCGGCACAACCACTTTTGCCTATACCCGCTTTGCCGTGAATTATAACGGATTTGCCTTCTAATATTGCCCGCCAACATTCAGAAGATTCATCTCGTATAATGAGTCCGTTTTCGAAATAAGAATAGTTTCTTCTAAATTCTTTATTTAGTCTGTTTATTGTTGGCATTATTCGTTTATCTTTGTCTAGGTTTCGATACATTATCCCCTTTTGAGTTATGAAATTATTAAGTTCTGATAGACTCAGTTCGCGTCCTAATATACTGCCGTCTAGTAAATAGTTGATAAATTCAGCGTATATTGTTTCCGGTTCACCCAAAAACAATAATCTTATATTATTTAAAATCATATTTTTAAGCTCAGAGTTCGGAGCCTGTCGATAAGATATTCTGGATAAATAATTAATTATTTTAATTAAATCACTATCTTTTGCGTGTGGGTTTAAGCCAAAATCATTGCAAATATTTTGAAATAGCTTTTTAGTTTTTGAACCGGAAGCATTGATTTGATATTCTAAGAAATCTTTTGGGTTTATACTTGTGTTAGCTCTATAGATTAAATCTTCTAAAAGCGTAAACGCTAATGGAGACACTAAAGAAACCCTATTATTCTCATGACGTTCAAGCTGCATTTTCCATTTATTTATGACCCCTCTTGCTTTTATTGAATTATAATCCCATTTCTCATTACTTGCGTTGCGGGCTTTGCATTGTTGACCTTCGCGTGTGCCATCTTTATTCCCAATCCACAAATCAACTCCGCGTTCATCAGCGCCAATAGCTTCTATAGTTACATATTCAATTTTTTCAAATAAAACATCAAGTAAATTCAAAACAGTCCATTTATATTCGAAAATATTACCTAATTTATCCGCTCGTCCACCTGTTTCAAATGCCATAGTTTATCCTCCTCTGTGTCAGAAATATTACTTAAATAAAATACATTGGAATATCCGTTCATCTATGAATTACTTTTTTCTGTATTTTTGGTTTCGGCTGTTTGGCTTATTCGGGGTAGTCATTTCTATCAAACCGGATTCAAGTGCGGGGCGCAGATAGTTTTTTCTGAATGTGGGGCGGTGGGAGAGGTTAAGGCGTTCCATCAACTGAACCGCGGACAGCTCTTCGCTGCCCAAGCAGTCGAGCAGCACTTTAACTTGGTCGCTTACTTGGTCGTTATCTTGGTCGGTTTGGTCAAGCTCCGATAAAGCGTCGCGAATGACTTTCATCATCATTTCGACAAAGTCGGCGCAATCGGCGCTTTTGTCCGAGGCTGCCAAAGCGTCGTAGTAATCCTTTTGGCGCTCCTTGATAAGCTCCTCGATCGGAAGCCATTCAAATATCTTGTTCCACCGGCTGAGCAGCAGAGTGTGCCACATTCTGCCCATTCGGCCGTTGCCGTCGGAAAACGGATGTATAAACTCAAATTCATAATGGAATATACAGCTTTTTATCAGTATGTGTATCTCGGACTCCGCGTACCACCTAAAAAGGTCAGAAACAAGCTGCGGCACAAGGTCTGCCGGAGGCGCGGCGTGAACAAGCTTTTCGCCGTCAAAAATTCCTACTCCGCCTGTCCTGAAACAGCCGCTTTCGTTTACAAGCCCGTTCATCATTATGCCGTGCGCCTTGAGCAGATCCTCGATTTTGAAAGGATCAAATTCGCGTATTACTTCATAAGTGTCATAGGCGTTTTGAACCTCGCGGATCTCTCGAGGTTCGCCAAGAACACGCTTGCCATTTATCACGGCGGTGACCTGATCAAGCGACAGCGTGTTGTGCTCTATAGCCAATGATGAGTGGATCGTTTTTATTCTGTTGTCGCGGCGCAGTCTCGGGCTTATATTATTCTTGTGCGTAACGCCAATTTGACCGACCAGCTCACTGATCTCTGCAAGCAGATTTATTATATTTTCATTAATGGTGAACGGAGGTTTGTATTCCATTTCTCGCTCCTTAAATATTGATTTGCATGATAATATTATATCATAATCACAAAAATAAATCAATACCCAAGGGAAATAAACGCCGTATAGCTAAATGACACAAATTTCTAAAAAATTCAAACAACATAGGGATATAATTCTACCATAACTCCGAATATGTTGCCCGCATATATGATCTCGCCTTTGTGGGTGTTTGGCCCACCATTGACACATATAGACGAACTCCGATAATCGTTTTGATTATCGGAGTCCTCTTTTCTTACGTCTTTATATTAGAACCAAAGTCCGGGAAACTCAAGAATCGTAATATTATTGCTGCTCGACAATATTTCTCGTTATAATACCTGTTTCAACAACTCTACCGCGTTCTCTTCCGAGGGGTCATTGGTTCCAAGCTCCCCGCGAAAAGCACGGGCGAGAATAGATTTTTTCATGTTTTCGATTTGATCTAAAACTGCTTCGGCAGCTTCTTTTGTTTGTTGCTCTTTTTGTATAAAGAGATCAATTGTTCTTATAATTTCATCCTGCTCATCTAAGGTCGGTAACAAAACACTTTTTTCTTTAATCATAGGAATTGTTAATTGAGGTATGCTTGAGCCGGTTCCTTCCACAGGAAAGGCATCAAAATAATATTTTAAATAAGGCCCTCTAATACATTGTTCCGGTGCTAAAACTATCAGCCTTACGACAGGATAATAGGGATAATCTCGATATATGGAAAATCCAATAGTTCCTCTTCCCGAGACTGTTACTGAGCCTCCATCTTCTTTTGATATACCTGTATATCCAATAATACCATCATCGCTAACGCCATTAGCCACAACAGGAATTTGATGTTCTTTGTCTTTATTATCAGAAAAGTCTTGTGGTTTATCACCGCCGGCTTTCATATATTTGCAAACACATTTTAAAGGTTTTATTTCCCAAGTATCTATTCCGAAGTTAGTTTTTTCTCTCCAATGCGCCGTCAGTTCTCCCATAAATGCCTTATGCAAAATCGCCGCTTTGCGGGATCCAAAGCCATCAACCACGGCCTGTACCTTTTCTTTCGCCTCGTCTAATTTGGCAAACAGGCTTTCTATACGGTCAACAATACGCTGTTGCTCCTTTAAGGGTATCAAAGGAACAGGATATTTTTCAAATGCCTGTACAGTAACTTGGGGTTGAGCTGTTCCCGAAATCAACGATGTAATATTAAGTGCAGAAAATAGATAATATATATATTCCATATGCACATTTTGAATCTTGCTTTTCATAATTAGAGAATTACTTGTAACATATGAATATGGAAGTGAACGGTTCATTGTTCCGCTATAAGCACCGCGGCAGCTCATAATTGCCTGCGGTTTTTCAAACATATAAGAGCTGTAAAAACCAATTTGTCCATTTGCGCCAAAAACCGGATAACCATCTTCTTTTAATTCTTTAGTAGAAAGGCCCTTGCCATATTCAATGTCGAAAATACAAGGCGAATATACCCAGCACCAATTCTCAGGCACGGAATACGGTTGTTCCTCTACCGGAACAAGGGCCTGTTCCAGCCGTTCTTCTATCGTCAGTTCCTTTTCTTTTTTCTTTCCCCGTGCCATATCACACCTCTGCGCTTTCCAGCGACTTCAATTCCTTTACAACGCTCATCAGAAGATCTACCGCTTCTTCCAATTGCGCGATGGCTTCTTCACCGCTTTCAATCGGATCGGGCAAATCTTCATAATCAACAATGGAATCATCCCGGATCAAACCCAGATCCAAGCTGTTGCCCTTTTCGGCGATCTGCTCTCTGGTAAATACGCTCCACCGCTCATCCTGTACGGCATGGCGGTCTTTTGCTTCATAGGCCGCTTCAAACTCCGCGAAATGCTCCTTCTTCAGCGGATTGGTCTTACCAAAGGACGGCATATTTGTCCGCAAATCATAGAACCATACTTCGCGGGTGTTTTCTTTATCGGTTTTTCCTCTGGTAAAGAACAGCACATTGGTCTTTACCCCCTGTGCATAGAAAATTCCGGTAGGCAGACGCAGAACCGTGTGCAAGTTACATTTATCCATCAGGTCAACTCGAATCCGCTCACCCTCACCGTCCGCAAACAGAACGTTATCGGGAAGCACCACGGCGGCACGGGCTTTTCCGTCCGCTTTCAAGCTGCGGTAAATGTGCTGCAAAAAGTTCAGCTGCTTATTGCTGGTGGTGAATGTAAAATCATCACGAGTGGCACGTTCGCCGCCCTTTTTTGTACCATACGGGGGATTTGTCAGAACAACATCATAGCCCTTCATGGATTTCCCCACATTGGACAAGGTATCACCCAAAATGATCTCTCCCTCTATATCATGGAGCATGGCGTTCATCAGCGCCAGACGATGGGTGTCATGGACAAGCTCACAGCCTGTAAACGCCTTTTCACGTTCAAAGTCTGCCGTATCAGCGTCCAAATCAAAGAAAGAATCCGACCGGTCTGAAACATATTGATGGGCGGCGATCATAAACCCGAATGTTCCGCAGGCGGGGTCATTGCAGCGTTCACCGACTTGAGGCTTCACCAGTCTCGTCATAACATTGATCAGCACACGGGGCGTAAAATATTGACCTGCGCCGGATTTTTTCTCATTGGCATTCTTTTCCAATAACCCTTCATACAGGTTTCCAAGACCTTCTTCGCGGGCGGAATACCAATCCAAATTATCAATGTTGGTAATGATCTTTTCCAGATTTTTAGGCTCATCAATATTGGTAGCGGCCCCTTGATAGATTTCCCGCACTCTGCCTGCGCCGTTTTCGCCTAAATACTTCAATAGTTCATCATAAAACTTTTTTAGCTTGATACCGCTTTTGGAAGCCAAAGCGTCCCAGCGGTAGGCTTCGGGGATCTGGCTCTCCGCTCCTGTTTCCTTTGCCATTTTCAAGAACAGGATATAGGTAAGTTCGGTCACATATTGGTGGTATGTAATGCCGTCATCTCTCAGGACATTACACAGGTTCCAGAGCTTTGATACGATTTCTTGTGTGGTCATGCTGTTTTTCCTTCTTCATCGTACAGATACTCGTTGAGTTCCAGCACGATGCTTTCTAATTTATTTCCAAAGACCTTATTGATTTTGTTAAATCCGCCCTGTGCTTTAAAGCGCCCGTCCTCATCAAAAACGGAGATATTCAAGACGGATTCTTCCATTAAATATTTTTCCATTCTGTTGATCCAGTTCAATTCCTGCTTGGAAAATCTATGAGCCTTTTTCAATTTATTCACGGCTTGTTTTATCCGCGCTTCGTGGGAAACGAGCGCAGAGCCGATAGCGTAGCGGCGAATCAGGCTTATAATATCCGCGGCAATATCTTCATTGGTCATCTGGGAAATCGCAGTATTAAGCTGCCTGGTCGTAAAACCTTCCCGATCCAGCGTCAGTAACAATGATTTAAGGCCTTCTCTGGTCAGTTCCTTTGGGCGGGTACAAATAATATTCAAAGCGGCAATTTCATTGAGATTTGTTTTGATATAGGCCGCAAAGTCATCCAAATAATCTTCGGGCTTGCTCCCGGCGCCATAGCCCCTATTGTGTTCTAACAGCTCATCTTCCGCGTCGGATATTACCACAGGATTATTGCCGTTTGCTTTTGTCTCCTGCAGCATTTTAAACATGTCCGTATATGCCAGAAGGCGGTTTCGGGCATCATCCGGTTTGCGCTTGCGAATGTCAGCGATAAATTGTGTGGGGTCTTGCCCTCCGGTCATACTGATAAAGTGTTGCATGGTCTTACCGTCCATGCCGCGCTTTTTCCGCTGCAGTTTGGCAATGATCTGATTTATCTGGTACTGTACCTGTTTTTCATCTTCAAGCACTTCCAATCCGTCTAATAGCTGTGTAAACGTCGCAGACGGGTTTGCAACAACAGGCTTCATTGTATTGACAGCCTCAAGTGAATCATACACGCCGACAGGATCATAAATTTCAAAGTGTGTTTTGTGAATTTCAGGGCATAATCTGGTGGCTCGTCCCAGCATCTGTTCAAACAGAATACGGGATTTCACACGGCGCATGAACACAAGCGTTGTGATTTCCGGAACATCAATTCCAGTAGTCAGCAGATCAACCGTAACGGCAATGCTTGGGAAACGCTCATTTTTAAAACGTTTTATCGCTTCCTGTACCTTTTTCTTATTTCCGCCGCCAACGCTTCCGGTGATTTTCATAATCGCATCATTGTCAACACCCGTTTGAGAATAAATATCCTTCAGTATTTTGACAATCATATCGGCATGCTGATCATCCACCGCATAGATAAGCGTCTTCCCTTGTTCTTCCGGACATTCGGGATCAATATCACGGGCAATTTCGGCAAGGACCGTCTTGTTAAAGTTTTCCGTGATAACCTGTCGGTTGAAAGTGTCAATATCAAAATCCAATTCATCCGAAAGAAGCTCACTGTTGGTGATCTCCCCTGTAACCGGGTCATAGACGGTAACGGTATCGCCCGCTTTATAATGAATGCCGTATTCTCCCAATTTTGTGGTTAATTCATGCGGTGCATCGTGGTCCACCAAATATCCTTCTATGACCGCTTCCCGATAGGTATATTTGAACACCGGTTGACCAAAAATTTCCGTGGTTTGCAGCGCAGGCGTTGCAGTGAGCGCAATCTTAACAGCCTCGAAGTATTCAACGACACTGCGATATTTACTTTGGTAGTCGGTTTGATCTCGATATAAAAGCTCGTCCTCGCCCATTTCCTTGTCCAATATGTAGCCTCTGTGGGCCTCGTCAATAATCACAAGGTCATAGTCGGAAACGGCGGGCATTGTGTCTTCGGCATTGTAAAGAATACGCTTTACCATACTTTGAACCGTTGCAACCTGAATGCGGGTTTCACGGTCAATCGTTTTGTCATCAAGCCCTTTGATATTATAAATATCATCAAGGGTCATTAGATCTTCCAGTTTGACTTCCTTGAAAACATCTTCCGCCTGCTCTCCCAATGCGTTACGATCTACAAGAAACAGTATGCGGCGAAAGCGTTCTGTTTTCAGAAAACGATAAATTAAACCTAAGACTGTTCTCGTTTTGCCTGTACCGGTAGCCATTGCCAGAAGAATATTCTGCTGTCCGTTGATAACCGCATTTTCAGCTGCTTGAATTGCTTTCATCTGATACTCACGCAGATTCAGGCCGTCTTTATCCCTCAGAAGGTCATACGGCATATTCTGTAAAGCTTGATTTTGTGATTGAATATCTTTTTCCAGCAGTTCCATAATACCCATGGGACTTATCCAGCCTTTTAATGCCCTTGGCGCATTATCGGGCCGCCTCAGATCCAGGAACCAAACGCCGCTTTTCGTGTCATATTGTTCTAAATAAGGCCTTCCGTTGGTGGCAAAGGTGAACGGAACTTTATAGCTTCCCCATGTATCGATTTGATACTGTGCGTCTTTCTCACGGATATTTCCGGAGTACTCCTTGCACTGGTAGTCAATAACAGACGGAATATCTTTATGGATCGCCTTGGCCTCTATTGTGGCAACCATCCGTTTATCAACAAACAAAGCATAATCCGCATAGCCTTTGTTGCCGACTGTGGAATCAGTAGGCCATTCGGCAATTGCGATATTACGCCCTTTTTCGGGACGGGTTCCCTTAGAATAACGCAGATTTTGTGTATCGGCCTCCCAGCCGACTTTGCGGAGCTGTTCATCAATAAGGTATCGGGTTTCCGCCTCTGTGCGAATTCTTTGTTTTGCAGCTTTTCTCGCCTGTTTCTTTCGGGTTTCCTTCGCGACTTCGGGAGAAACAGCGGCGGCAGCATTAGCATCCCGGACCAGCTTGTCCTCTCGTTCTTGTTCGGCCTGCTTATCCGCCTCAACGGGTGCGAAATCGTCACAAGGCATCACAAAAGGCTTGTTTTGGTAATTCCAGTCTCCGTAAGTTTGCATAAACCATTCGCATAGGCTGTATGCCATTTGGAGCAGTGTTTCACTTTTTTCCACAGAAACATAGTTTTCATGCACCGCCTTATTGCGAAATTTTCGGAGAGCATGAAGAATATCCGATATATCACGATCAATCAAGCCCTCCCGCAGAAGCGTGTCGATCCGCGTAACGGCAGTATTGTCAAAAGGAAATTCCAACCGATCATATGTAAAAATCAGATTTACGATTGTCTCGCCAATCATACCCAATTTCATAAGACAGGAATTAGAGTCAGAATAGCAATATTTTTCTGCCAATTCGCCAAAATTAGCCAATACAGGAAAATGACTATTCAAAAACTCAAAATTCGATTTCATTCCAATCCCTCCTTAAAATGGGCTGTGTGAAAAAATTTGTAAAATCAAATCTTCTATAATAAATTTCATAATACAGACCGAAATGTCGATTTTTGACTTTTCCGTCTAAATTTAATATAACACTGATTTTTTGATATGTCAAGACATGTATATATTTCGCTCATCTTAAACTAATATGTCGAAAAATTTTTGATGTCAGTGCAACGATGTGACAGGGCCATCTGTGCATGGTTCTGCTTTTCGGTTTCAATATAATTTATCTCATCATACGGGATAGAAATAAATGTTTTATTGGTATGCAAAACAAAGCATTAAGTTTTTTGCAACGCTCAGCAGTGATCTGTCACATATAAAAATCGATATATTCATGTTTGACAACACCCCATATACTTATAAGGAGACATGCTTTTACAAAATCAATAAAAAAAAGAACGCTGTCAAGCGTCCTTTGGCCGAAGTAAAAAAATTTTTTATATGAGTATGTCACAGCAAAAATATCCGTTTTCCTCAAAAAAATTTATTATTCCTTTATGCTCGTTTACAACTCTTTGTATGTTTTTGATCCCAAATCCGTGGTACATTTTATTCTTTTTTGTTGTCTTTAGATCGTTATTGTTTTTCAATACCGATCTGTCTATCGAGTTTATCATAAAAATTGAAAGATATTCGCCCTGGGTCTGCACATCAAGTTCGATAGTTTTTTTGCTTGAATTTTTTGCCGCCTCGATCGCGTTGTCAAATAAATTTCCGAACAGCACCGCAATCTCGTCATGCTTTAATACCGAAAGCGAATTATTCATAACGCGAATCTGCAGATCTATACCCAAACGCTCACACACGGCTGTTTTCGAGTTCGCTATCGCGTCAAAATAATCGTTGTCGGTTTTGACCGAGTTTTTCAACTCGCCGATCTGGTTTTCCATTACGGAATTAATATACTCGCGCGCTTTTTCGTTGTCATCAATAAGGCTCGATACGGTTGTGAAATGATTTATCAAGTCGTGGCGCATGGCGCATGTGTTTGAATACATTTCTTCGATTTCTCGCGCGCGGCGCCTGTCATATTCATATCTTTGCTGAAGAACGGCATACTCGGCCTCAACGCTCACAACATCGCTGATCTTGATGTAAGCGTAGTAAATTGAGATGCATGCAATCATTATGCAGGTCGAAACCAACAACAATTCAAAGCTTAAACCGCTGTTTTCAATGAAAATGTCTGCAAACCCTATCATCGAAAGTTCAACGGCGACAGGCATTATTATCAAAGCGGCGATGCTTCGCTTTTTTAAATTACTCTTCGGTTTGAAACGCAAAAGCAGCGCGCACGCCGTGATCAACAGAATTTGAACAGTAACGGTGAGCAAAACCCGCTCGCTGGTGAGCGTGAACATATTATAAAGGCGGTCCTGACTGTCTGGCAGCAATATACTGAAACAAAGTATCGTGAACAATCCCAAAAAATACACAATGCAGTTTATGAAGGCCGACATAAAAAGCTTATTAAAAACATCGCCCTTTAAAAATATATGCGAATACAAAAAGTAAAGCAATATGAAAATCAGGCCTAAAACTCCTTCATAAATATATATCGTATTAAAATATGTGATACACGCAACGTTCACAACAACGCCCGCAATATAACCGAGATACTTTTGGGGCGCTGAAAATCTGCATCCGAAGTACAGCGTTAAAAACATAAGAACAATTGATTCTTGTATAATATTTATAATAAATTCAAATAAGTTTACCATCGCGTATCCCTCATAAATTTTCCGTATAATTCGCGCGCTTCTTTTAATTTTTTCGCGCTGCGCGTCACGGTTATTTTATTCTCGTTTTTCAAAACGATATACTTGCTGCTAAAGCGTTTAATATATCTGCAGTTCACAATATAACTTCGCTGAACGTATATAAACCCGTACGAATTCAGGCGGTCATAAGCATACTTTATCGAGCACCTGAATTTCATCACAGCATTATTTTCATTATCATAAGCCGTCAAATAATGACCGCCGCTTTTTAAATAAGCGACGTCTTTAACGCTCACCGAAACAATAGGATTAAGGTCAAGGCAGACTGTGCTGCCGCTTATTTTCCTGTAACGTATCTTTTTGATTAATTTATCAAGAACATTGTCCAGCTTTTCAAGATTTTTCTTGCTGATGAACCAAAAGGGCTGGTAATCATACGCTTGATACGCCAATTCCTCGTGCGCCGTAATAAAAACCGTCGCGATATCGGATTGAAATTTTTTGATCGCCTCTATCGCGTCAAAGCCGTTGATTTCGGGCATATCAATATCCATCAAAATTATATCCGTGAGATTGTTTCGACAATATCGGATCAAATCATCGGCATTGTCAAATGCAGCAATTTCAAAATCCTTTTCGTATTTTGGCACAATGTCTGCGACAGTCCCTTTAAGAAAAAGCAAAGCGTCTTTTTCATCGTCACACACGGCTATCCGAAGCTTCATGCTGCCACCCCTTCTATTCATTTTACATTCTTTATGTCAAAACGAAAAATTTAATCTACATTAAATCCATTATTATAAAAAACAACTCATATTCATTATCGGACCGCGCAGCTTTTGATATACTTTTATAATTATCGAGCGCTTTCATTATGTTATCTGTGCCGATACCGTGATTTTTCTCATCTTTTTTTGTTGTGGCTTTTGCTTGACCGGTTTCGCTTGCGCACGAATTTATAATTTTGCATATTAATTTGTCTCTGTCATATTGTATGTAAACATTAATATATCTGTCTTCTTTTACCTTATCACAGGCCTCGATCGCGTTATCCAAGGCATTTCCGAATATAATACACTCATCCTCGTGCGACATCGGCAAATCTTTCGGAATACATATTTTCGTATTAAATTTTATATTCTTTTCTTCCGCCACAGTTTTCTTTAGAGTCAATATCGCGTCAAGAACCGTGTTCCCCGTGTCAATATAGGCGTCGCTTTTTGAAATGTTGTTAAAAAGCTTTTCGATATATTCAAGGCAGTTTTCACGCTCATCCTTTTCAATATACGCCTTTATTGCGTATAAGTGGTTTTCGAGGTCGTGCCGTATCTTCTTTACCTGTCCTTGCGTCATCATAATATTGTCATAATGCTTTAGCTGCTCTTTAAGCTGGACTTCAAGCATATTGTTTTTTGTTATTATATAGCTTTGTTTTGCCAGATGCTCGTATAAGTACAAAGCAAATACCGTGCTGAACAGGAGCCCGAATGAACAAATTATCGCAAGATTATTCATAGCAGTGTCTTTTAGCTCATACGACATTTTAAAAAGCAAAAATACAGCGACTATCGAATTGGCAAACAGACAAAGGAACAGCGGCCAATAGGAAGTTCCCATATTAAATTCGTGCCCTTTTAGTTTGACCCTTAATATCGTAAACCCGGCCAACGCGGCCAATTTTGAAACCATTATTCCCAAAACGCGGTATTCCGGTATCTGAACCGCCTCTTCTGCCGTTATATTAAAAATCAATGTAATAAAAAACATTACAATTATTTCAATTACGCCGATAAAAAGAATACTGGTAACGGACGCGATAAGTTTCAGCGCCGCGGACCCTTTATACATAAAAGATATGATAAACACCGAAAGCGCCATTGCGAACGCATTAAGCAAATTAAAACTAAACACGGCATTGCTTATCAGCAGTAAACCCGATAAAATTCCGACGCCTATGATATATACCCATCTTGGAAAAATACTTCGTTCCTCAAATAAGGTTTCCAAAAAGATAAATATCATAAAAGCCTCAAATATTACGGTTAATATATCGGCAAAATAATAAATGTTCATACATAAAATTCCTTTTCGGTAAAATGTGTATTTTTATACAAATGACCTCGGCCCGACTTCTCTGTTTTATTTGTCGAAATACAGTATTTATAATATTATATCACTGCTCCCCTCCTTTTTCAACTCCCTATATTGAACGTTTATGAAATAAATCCCGTCCGATAAGACGGCCCTCAATGGCAAGAAAACGAAAAAATGTTCTCACAGGCATAAGTCCTATAAGAACATTCAAAATGGTGCGGGCGACAGGACTTGAACCTGCACGGGAAGCCCACCAGATCCTAAGTCTGGCGCGTCTGCCAGTTCCGCCACGCCCGCGAGACTTTGGTATTATATCAGATAATATTTTGTTTGTCAACTGATTTATTGCCAAAACTGCTTCAAATTTCTGTACCATATAACAAAAAATTGTGTTGAGTAAGCTCCGAAACAGTGTTAAAATAATTATATAATAAATTTTACGGAGCGCGTTATGATTTATATTAACTTTGACAAGAGCAGCAGCGAGCCGCTTTATGTTCAGACATTCACTCAGCTCGCTCACAAAATCAATCACGGCGAGATCGAACCCGGATCAAAGCTTCCGTCGCAGAGACAGATGGCGAAAGATCTCGGCATTTCGGTCAACACGATAACCAACGCGTATAACATGCTCGCAATGTACGGATATGTTATCCCGTCCGAACGTTCGGGGTATTTCGTCAAGGAGATGGAAAAGGCCGACGATGAGCCCGACCGCCTCTGGAGGAGCAATGCGCCGTATGTTTACAACTTCAGCCGGAACGGTGTTGACCTCAGCATCTCTTCGGCTTTTCGCCGCGCTCATAAACAGGCCGCGCGCTTTGACGAGGATGCCTTTTCGTATCCGGATTATATCGGGAGCTATGATCTGCGAAAACAAATTTCATCCATGCTTAACAAAACTCAGGGTATTCAGGCAAGCCCTGTACAGATAATAATCGGAACGGACATCACCCGCCTTATGGACGCGCTGCTGCGCGTTATCGGCTCGGATCTGACCATTGGCCTTGAAAATCCCGCGTACAATAAAATCGCCCAATTTGTCAACCTCGGCGCGCAAAAGGTCAAATATTTAAACATTCCCGAAACCGGGATCAACGCGGACGTTCTCAAAAACTTTGACGTGGATATTATGTTCCTCATGCCTTTTCACCACTATCCGCTGTATTACAAAATGTCCGCGGAGCAAAAGAAAGACGTTTTAAAATGGGCGGGAGCCGATCGCTATATAATCGAATACGGCTATGACATGGACTTTGTGTACTCCAATCCCTCGGAGCCGCTTTACTCGATGACCGAGAACAAAAACGTCATATTCGCGGGCGACTTCACAAGAAGCGTTTCGCCCTCGGTCTCCGCGGCGTACATGGTGCTTCCGGAGCATATGCTCACCAAATGGCAAAAGGTTTTCTACACATATCATTCCGACGTCAGCGCCCAGACGCAAAATTTCATCACCGAAATAATCCGCGACGGCAGCCTTTATTCAAACATAAACAGGCTAAAAAGAATATACGGCCGGAAGCGTAAACTGATGATAAACACGATCAAAAGCCACAGCTTCGGCGATCATATCGAGGTTCTGAACGCGGAATGCGGCACAACGCTGTTGATCAGGCCGGACGTTGACGCGGACGAGGAATTTCTTATCGACATCGCGCACGAAAACGGCGTCAAGCTCTCGTTCATCAAAAACGCGCTTGAAAGGCCGAACCCGATCATTTCAAAGCGGCTGTTCATTCTCGGCTTCGGCGAGCTCAGAGACGATGAGATCATAATGGGTATGAACCGCCTGCTGGACATATGGAAATCCATTTAAAAGCAAGCCCGCGGAGAACTATCCGCGGGCTTGTTTTATTTGTGGTAATAGTCATAGACGTTTCGCGCCGTGCGCTTGTCAACGGCGGTTTCAAGCTCCTCGACGGTCGCGGACTTTATCTTGTCGATCGACGAAAAATAAAGCAGAAGCTTGTTTCTCTTCGCGGGGCCGACGCCGCTGATCTCGTCAAGCTCGCTGCGCAGGCCGGCCTTAACATGCTTTTTTCGGAAGGTGGTTATCGCGTAGCGGTGAACCTCCTCCTGGATCGAGGTCAGGAACCTGAACAGCTCGCCGCCGCGGTCAATATCAAATTCCTCATGAATATCGGTCAAGGCGCGCGTGCGGTGGTTGTCATCCTTGACCATGCCGTAGACGGGGATCTCCTCGCCCATTGTGTCAAACAATTCGCGCACCGCCGAAACATGCCCCTTGCCTCCGTCAAGCAGTATCAGATCGGGCAGCGGTAAAAATTTGGCCTTATCGGGCTCAAGTCTGCCCGAGGCAATATCATCCTCTTCCTTGTACGCGCGGTTAATGCGGCGAAATATTACCTCTCTGGTACTCTCGTAATCGTCGGCTCCCTCGACTGTTTTGATGTTAAACTTTCTGTAAGCAGATTTAAGCGGCACAGCTTTGTCGTAAACCACGCAGACGCCGACGCTCTGCGCGCCCGAAATGTTGGATATGTCATAGCTCTCTATTCTGAACGGAACATCATCGAGCTGAAGCAGCTCCATAAGCTCCTTAAGCACCGCGTTGCGGTCGGTCTGCTCCTTGTCGCGCTTGAATTTGTGGATTTTAAGCGACTCCTCCGCGTTTTTGTTTACCATTTCAACAGTCCGCGCCTTAGAGCCGCGAACCGGCTTGTGAACGTTTATCTTGTGACCGCATTTTTCGGTCAGCCACTTGGAAATATCGTCACAGTCCTCGATCTCGACCGGAATAAGTATCTCTTTCGGGATGCTCGTCGCTGAAAAATAGAACTGTTTCAAAAAGCTTGAAACAAGCTCAGACGGCTCATCCTCAAAATTCTCAAAAACGTATTTTTCGGAGCCGAGCATCTTGCCGCCGCGCATGTAAAAAAGCTGGACGCAGCAATCCTTTCCGTCGCTGAAAAATCCGATTATGTCGCGGTTGTCCTCGTTGGTGGAAATGATCTTCTGTTTCTCGTCAAGCGCCTTAAGGTGCGCGATGCTGTCGCGCAGGCTTGCCGCCTTTTCAAATTCCAGCCGCTCCGAGGCCTTGTACATCTTCCTTGTCAGCTCTTCCTCCAGAATTGAGTAGTTTCCCGACAGCACCGACGAGATCTTTCCGAACATTTCGGAATACTCCTCGGCGGATATTCTGCCGTCGCACGGGGCGCTGCACTGACCGATATGGTAATAAAGACACGGTCTGCCTTTTCCTATGTCGCGCGGCAGGACCTTGTTGCAGGTTCTTATCTTGAAAATCTTTTTAATTATCTCAAGCGTCTCCTTGGTGTTGCTCGAGCTCATGTATGGACCGAAATATTTCGAACCGTCCTTCTCGAGCCTGCGCGTCAGAAAAATCCTCGGGAACGGCTCGCCCGATGTGATTTTAATATACGGGTACTGCTTGTCGTCCTTGAGCAGGATATTATACTTGGGCATGTATTTCTTGATCAGGTTGCACTCCAATATCAAGGCCTCGACCTCGCTGTCGGTCAGGATATAGTCAAAGTCGAATATGTTCTCGACAAGCCGCAGAGTTTTTACGTTGTGGCTTTTGGAATTGATAAAATACGAGCTCACGCGGTTTTTTAAGACCTTGCTTTTGCCAACGTAAATAACGGCGCCCTGCTCGTTTTTCATAAGATAAACTCCGGGCGATACGGGAAGAGTTTTCAGTTTTTCCTTGATCCTGTTTAACGTTTCCTCTGTCATGATTACATTATCTCCAAAATCCCGATTATTAAAAAAGGTAAACCTGTCAGCGACGGTTTACCCTGTTAATGCTAAAAAATACGGATTATGCAAAGTTCGATGAAATAAGATTAACCAAATCGTTGACCGCATCCTCCTCATCGGCGCCGTCGGCAATGATGGTTATTGTGAGACCCTTGGTTATTCCCAGCGACAATACGCCGAGCAGACTCTTGGCGTTAACTTTTCTGTCGTCGCTCTCGACCCAGATGCTCGATTTATACTCATTGGCCTTCTGTATAAAGAAAGTCGCCGGTCTCGCGTGCAGTCCAACCTGATTTTGAACTACTACTTCTTTCATGTACATAATACCCGCTCCTTTATTTCTTATAATAAATACCGCCAAAACAGACAGCGGTTCAAAAACAACAATAATATAATACTAAAATTTTAAAAATAAGTCAAGCGAAATTTTTGAAAATATACCCCCAAAAGGCCATTTTTGAGCAATCTTGTATGACTGCATAAAATCATAAAAAATATTAAAAATTAATTTGTTAATTTTATCAACATTTAATTGAAAGTCATATTTTAAAAAATTATTGTTTTATTTGTCAAAAAAACAGTGATCAGGAACTAATCGCTATTCGCTAATTCCTAATCACTACGTTGGCGGACGGGGTGGGATTCGAACCCACGTGCCGTTTCCGACAAACTGATTTCGAGTCAGCCCCGTTATGACCACTTCGATACCCGTCCGTGCTGCAACTATACCATATTAACACAATTTAATTGTAATTGCAAGACTTTTTTTAAAAATTTTTAAATAAATTCGGCAAAATATTTTTTGAGCATAAAAACCGGCTTATACCTCGTCTTTGAACGCCTCAGACCCACAAGGCCGATGTCCTCCTCCATGTTGGTGTACATGGCCCTGTCGCAGAATGTCCTCGCGTGCTCGCGCAATATGTATTTATATATCTGTTGATACGCGACATCGCCCTTTTGCGCGATTATGTCAAACGCCCCGCCGGGCAGGATCGTTCCGTAGGCGTAGCCGCGGATCGCTCTGCCGATACTGACCGCTATGCCCTCGAGGCCGAGCACCTCAAAATTTTTCAGCCCGCGCAGCACCGAGTCGTTCTCGGCCTCAAGCGACACGCTGTTCATATTGCGGCCAATATTCTCCGAAAGCCAATCGCGCTGAAATTTCATAACCTTGTCAATATTTGATTTTGAAATCGGCTCAACCGAGACCTCGTCGCCGTATAGATTTAAAAATCTGTGAATTGCCCTGCGCTGCTTCGCAAGCGCGGACGAGTCGAAGTCGCGAAAGCTGTCACTGAGGTAGATATACTCGTTCCAGTCCTCAGACTCGGTAAACCTAAAGCGGTATTCGGGTATGTCCTCAAGCGCGGCCCTTTGATCGTCCGTCACCGCGAAAAAGTAAGGCTTCTGCTTTGCTCTGCGCGCGGTGCCCGCGACCGTGTCGATCGCGGATTTCAGATCGCCCTCGCCTATCGGAACGAAATACGCCGTCTTTTCTGAGGACACAACGCCCGGCTTACGACGAAGCTGCCTTATATACAAAAAGTTCTTGGACTCCGCGATCTCCGTGCCGTATTCCAAGGCTTGACAATACAGATTTGCAAAATTCATCTGACATGAATTCGATCCGGTTTTGCTTAAGTATTCTGTTATCTTTTCTCTGTCCGCAAGACTGATCGGTCTGAAAACTAAAATTATAATGCACTCCTTTAAATGATTTGTTGGTCAAGCTCCGAAAGAACGGGAAATCCTTCCCGATATTCCTTGATCATGTCCGGATTTTTCACGGCCTCTTCCTCTATGACCTTTCCGAGGCCGCTCTCCGTGAGCTCCCTCACCGTCTCAAGCGGAAGCTTGTTGATCTCGGGGCATGTCGGGGTCAGCGCGATCACCGTCTTATCGGCCTTGTTCATAATTCTGAGGGGCCAGATTTTGCAGTCAATCGGCTTTTCGCTGTCGCTGAGCATACAGCCCTTGCGGCTGTCCAAAAAGAAACAGGCCGCCTCCTCTTCCGGATCGTCGGTTTTATACTCGCCGTCAATGTCAATCGTCAGCATATCGCCGACCGGTCTGAATTTCGCGTTTTTATATTTTTCGGACAGCGCCGCCGCTGTTTCTTTGGTGAAAAGCGGCGTTTCCCAACGGCTCTGCCGTCTGAAAACACAGCAAAATTTGCAATCGGCGCATTTGCTTTTTGATAAAATCGAAGAAAGCACAAAATCACCTCAAAAGTTAATCATCAAATTAAGCAACCGCTGATTAAGACGGTATTTAATCAGCGGTTGCTTAAGCGGAGCCGCCGCGAAGCGGCTCCGCTTAAAACGCAGTTTACTTAATCTGCCAACGCCTCGCCGATAGTGCTGACCAGCTCGGCATACTCCGCGTCATCAAGATAAACCCTGTCGGGGTTCATGGCGAATGTGCCGCCCCACTCAAACTCGTCAGCGTACTTGGGCACAAGATGAACATGAAGGTGATGGCCGGTGTCGCCGTAGGCTCCATAATTAACCTTTTGAGGCTTAAAGATATTCTGCAAAGCTGTCGATATCTTCGCTATATCCTCAATATACGCGGCGCGCTCGGCGGCGGTGAGCTCGGTCATGTCGCCTACATGCTTTTTGTGAGCGGCAATAACTCTGCCCCTGTGGCTCTGCTCTTTGAACAAATATACCTTGCAGGTGTCAAGCTCGCAGATCTTTATTCCGAACTTTGCCACAAGCTCGCCCTCAACGCAGTAAGCGCAGTTGTTGTCAATCATTTCGGTTCCTCCTTAAATTTATTCCGAAACCGGAAAACTATTCGTTAATTTCTATCTCCTGGGTCTTTGAAACATCCTCATTTCTGGATTTTTCGATAGCCGCGCCCGCCTCGCGAGCCTCGGCCTCCTTCGCGATGTTTTCCTTGACCACCTCGTTGAATTTGGTGTCGGCCTTGACCTGCTCGGACTTAACGTTCTTCTCCTTCTGTCCGGCGGGCTGGCTCTGATCCTTCTTCTGAGCCGCCTTCTTGGCCTTTAAGGCCTCGATCTGCTCGGGAGTGAGCTTGGGCTTCGCGGGCTTGGGCTCGGGACGAACCAGGCCCTCGGGCGTAACCTTGTTGATGGCCTTCTGAGGACATTTCTGGGCGCACAGGCCGCAGTTCACGCACTTCGCGGGATCGATAACGGCGAGGTTGTCGCTGATCGAAATAGCGCCCTTCGGACATGTCTTGGCGCAAATTCCGCAACCGATACAGCCGACCTGGCAGTCATGGCGCGTAACCTTGCCCTTTTCAACGCTCTTGCAGTTAATAGTGTATTTGCTGCGCAAAGGCAGTATCTTTATAACCTTTTTCGGACATTCTTCGGCGCAGGCGCCGCAGGCGACGCACTTGTCGATATTGACATAGGCAACGCCGTTTTTGATGCTTATCGCGCCAAACTTACAAACCTTGACGCAGGAACCGAAGCCCAGACAGCCATAGGCGCACATCTTCTCACCGCCGCCCAGCTTGTGGGCGCTGTAGCAGTCGCGCGGGCCGTCAAAATAATATTTCTGAACCGCTCGGTCGGGGCTGCCGTTGCAGAGAACGCGCGCAACCATTCTTTCTTTCTTCTCGGCGGTAACGCCCATGATCTCCGCGATCTGATTTGCCACGGCCTCGCCGCCGACGGGACACATATTGGTCTTGACTCCGCCCTTGCAGAGCGCGGCAGCGTAGGCCGAACAGCCCGCGAAGCCGCAGCCGCCGCAGTTGGCGCCGGGGAGCACTTCCAAGATTTTGGGAATACGCTCGTCTTCCTTCACGGCGAACACTTTTGAGGCAACGCCCAGCAGAACGCCGAATACCAAACCCATACCTCCGATTATAAGGATGGGAACCAAAATACTGTTAAACATCTACTTCCCCTCCTTTAAAAGCTGAGTCCCGAGAAGCCGAGAAACGCGATCGAAAGGAGCGCAGCGGTAACAAGAGTTATCGGCATGCCCTTCAGGAACTCGGGAACGTTGGAACTTTCAAGTCTCTCTCTCACGCCGGCGAACAGCACGATAGCGATCGTGAAGCCGATACCGGCGGAAACACCGTAAACCAATGATTTAACGAAGCTCATTTCCACGCCCGTGAACTTTGTTATGTTCTGGATGGCAACGCCCAGCACCGCGCAGTTGGTGGTGATAAGGGGCAGATAAACGCCCAGAGCGCTGTATAGCGACGGAATTGACTTCTTCAAAAACATTTCAACGAACTGCACCAGAACCGCAATAACCAGAATAAACGCGATCGTCTGCAGATATTCAAGGTGGAACGGAACCAGCAGGTAATACTGAACACACCATGTTATGATGGACGCGCAGGCCATAACGAATATTACCGCGAAGCCCATGCCGACCGATGTGTCAACCTTTTTGGATACGCCTAAGAACGGGCATATGCCGAGGAACTGAACCAGCACGAAGTTGTTGATAAGGATCGCGCCGATTGCTATGATCAATAAATCCGCTACCATTTATATGCCCTCCTTTTCCGTATCGTCAGTTTTGTTTTTCTTGATCTTGCCGCCGATAACGTTGATGACCGCAAGCAGCACACCGAGTGTCAGGAACGCGCCCGGAGGCAGGATCATGATCGAAACGGGCTGGAAGCTCTCGCCAAACAGCGGAATGCCCGCGAATGTGCCGGCGCCCAAAATCTCTCTTACCGCGGCTATTATGCACAGCGAGCAGGTAAATCCAAGTCCCATTCCGAGGCCGTCAAGAGCCGACCTGCCGACAGTGTTCTTATTGGCGAACGCCTCGGCTCTGCCGAGGATAATGCAGTTAACAACTATAAGCGGTATGTATATGCCCAAGCTGCTTGAAAGCGCCGGAACGTAGGCGTTAAGCAGCATCTGAACGATAGTTACAAAGCCCGCGATTATTACTATGTACGAGGCAATTCTGATCTTGTCGGGAATGAACTTTCTCAAAAGCGAGATAACTATGTTCGAGCAGATCAGAACAGCCGTTGTGGAAAGGCCCATGCCTATACCGTTTATAACGCCTGTCGTAACAGCCAGCGTGGGGCACATGCCGAGAAACAGCACAAGCGTCGGGTTCTCGGTGATAAGACCGTTTAAGAATGTTGACAAATAACCTTTTTTGTTTTCCATTACTCGGCACCTCCTTCTGTTTCAGCGGCGTCAATCTCAGCCGTCTCGTCTGCCGGCGCTTCCTCCTGCTCGGGCGCGGCGCCTTCTTCAGCGGCTTCGCCGTCTGCGGCTTCCGCGTCCGCGGGAGCTTCTCCCTCAACAGCCTCGCCCTCCGCGGGAGCTTCAAGCTCGGGAGCCGCGCCGCTGTTGTCGTTTATAACGGTGATCGCCGCGCTCACGGAATTATTGACCGCTTTTGTCACAGCCCTTGAAGTGATCGTCGCGCCTGAGATCGCGTCGATCTTGTTGGGATTATTTCCCGCGCTTCCGTTTTTGCTGACAACTATGTTTTCGGTAAGACCGGTATACTGATCGATCCAGTCGGTCTGGCACTTCGCGCCGAGACCGGGAGTCTCTTCCATTTCCGTGACCTTGACCTTTGTTATCTTTCCCTCGGTGTCAACGCCGGTCATAACCACAACGTCGCCGCCGTATCCCTCGGAGCATACCGCGTCGGCAACATATCCGACAGGGGTTCCGTCGGCCGCCATGCCGCAGTACACGCCGTTCACCTTAACGCCCGCCTCGGGCTCGGGGAGCTTTGTGCCGTCAAGCTCAAAGTTCTCGGCTCCGGGGAGCAGCTCCTTAAGATTGGCCTGGAACGTGGCCTCGTTATTCTCGGCGATGATCGGTTCTGTAACCATGTTGATGCCGCCGAGCAAAGCCGCCACGATCGCGGTGATAAGCAATAATTTAATAGTAAGTGTAAGTATCTCTTTCATTACGCTTTTGCCTCCTTTCTCTTCTTAGAGGCGCCATAGCGCTTCGGAGCCGTAACTCTGTCGATAAGCGGAGTTACTATGTTCATAAGCAGTATTGAGTACGAGCATCCCTCGGGATAGCCGCCCCAGACTCTTATCAGCACCGTGATAACGCCGCAGCCTATGCCGAATATGACTTGGCCGACCGGGGTGTAGGGCGTCGTGGTGTAGTCCGTCGCCATGAAGAACGCGCCGAGCATAACGCCGCCCGCCAAAATCTGATAGAGCGCGTCGCCGCTGAACAATCCGTCGTGGCCCGCGAACATCCATGTTCCGAGAGCCACCGTCGCCAGATACGCGAGAGGAATTCTCAGTCTTATTACCTTTCTCGCCAGCAGGTAAACGCCGCCGATCAATATGGCAAGCGCCGAGGTCTCGCCGATACATCCGCCCACATTGCCCAGGAACAGATCAAGGTAGGACGGGAGCTGTGTCACGGTTCCCTCGGTTCCGGCGTAAGCCGCGAGAGGCGTGGCAGATGTCACAACGTCCGCCGTGTTCCAGAGCGGGACCGCAGTGTGCGGCGCTACCCACGTCGTCATCGCCAGCGCCCACGAAGCAAGCAAAAACGCTCTTGCCGCCAGCGCGGGGTTCATAAAGTTGTGGCCGATGCCGCCGAAGAACTGCTTCACGATGACGATCGCGAAGAACGAGCCGATAACCACCATCCAGAGCGGCAAAGTCACGGGAACGTTAAACGCCAGCAGCATGCCGGTAACGATAGCGCTCAGATCGCCTACCGAGGTGGGCTTTTTTAAAATCTTATTCCATAACCATTCAAACACGACGCAGCTCACGACGCTTATCACCGTGATAACGGCGGCTCTGTAACCGAACACCAGAATTCCTGCGACAAACGCGGGAATAAGGGCGATGATCACGTCAAGCATAGTGCGCCTTACCGTGTTTTTCCCCAAAACATGAGGGGAGTGCGAAACAACCAGTAAATTATCCACTATTATACCTCCCTTAATTATTCTTGCTGCGCTGCTGCGCCGCGCGGAGCTTATCCTTGGCAACCTTTATCTGCTGTACCTGCCGTCTCTTTGAGGGGCAGCTGAAGGCGCAGCTTCCGCATTCGATGCAGTCAACGATATTAAGCTTCTCTAGCGCCTTGAAATCGTCCGCCCTCGCGGCCTCGTCAAGCTTGTTGGGGAGCAGTCTCATCGGACATGCGAAAACGCACTTGCCGCATCTTAAGCAAGCGTTTTCCTCGTATCCGTAAGCCTCGTCCTCGCTGAACGCCAGAAGTCCGGACGTGCCCTTTATCGCGGGAACGTCAAGGTTCGGCAGGGCCATGCCCATCATCGGGCCGCCCATGATAACCTTCGCGGGGTTCTCGGTGAAACCGCCCGTCTGCTCATAGACCGACTTGAGCGAGGTTCCTATGCGGACTCTGTAGTTTCCGGGGTTCTTGGCGCATTTTCCGCCCGTTGTAACAACTCTTGTCATAACCGGAAGCCCGCGCGTTACCGCCTGATAAATGGCGCGGCAGGTGTCAACGTTGCACACGATCGCGCCGACCTGCCACGGAAGCTGGCCCGGGCCGACCTTGCGGCCGGTTATCGCGTTGATGAGCTGCTTCTCGCCGCCCTGCGGGTATTTTGTCTTAAGGGTATGTACATGAATATTCACGTCTTTAGCCTTGGCCGCCATAGCTGTCATAGTCTCGATCGCGAGCTCTTTGTTGTTCTCAATTCCGATATGGCCCTCCTTCAAGCCGAAGATGTGCATAACTATCTTAAGGCCGCCGATTATCTGCTCGGGAATTTCAAGCATCGAGCGATAGTCGGATGTAAGATAGGGCTCGCACTCCGCCGCGTTCACGATAACATAATCGATATTCGCCTCGGGCGGGGGCGAGAGCTTGACATGCGTCGGGAACGTCGCGCCGCCCAAGCCGACAATTCCGGCTTCCTTAATAATTTCGATAATTTCCTTGGCCGAGAGCTTGGTGTAATCACCGCAGCCCTTAAGGTCGGGGCAAACCTTATCCTGCTCGTCATCCTCGATAACAATGGATTTCACCATAAGACCGTTGGGATGCATGCGCTTCTCAATGGCTTTTACGGTTCCCGAAACGGACGAGTGAATGTTGGCCGAAATAAATCCGCCCGCCTCAGCAATCTTTTGGCCCGCGTACACATAATCGCCGACATTGACGATCGGTGAAGCGGGAGCGCCGATATGCTGAGTCATGGGGTAGACCATTTCTTTGGAAGGGTCAAGTTCTTCGATCTTTTTCCCTGCCGTAGGCGCCTTCATATCATTCGGATGAACGCCGCCATGAAATGTTTTCAACATCATAACAACCTCCTGTTTATATATTTAATTATTTTACTTGTTTGAATTGCGGACAAATCCCCCGCAAGCACAATATATTCCGTTTTTTTGCATAACACTACACAATAACTATTATAACTATATTTAATAACAATGTCAATATAATTAATTGAATTTTTGTCGGATTTTCTGAAAACACCTCTACTGCCACTCGCTTCCGTTCATCGTGTTGAACGTGAAGGCGGGAAGTCCGGTGTCGTCGGTCAGGTTGGGCATCTCGGGATATGCACCCCAGGCGTACATGACGTTTTTCGGCGCCGCGACCTCGTCGCTGTAGACTATGACTTTGTCATTTTCGATCTCGGCCCTTGCCGGATAAAACCTGCCGTCCTCACCTGCTATATAAAACTCGTGAAGCTCGTTTGTGTCGGTCATGGAATTTGATATTTTCTCATCACACTCGCTGTCGGCGTAACTTTCCTTGTCCATGACTCTAAGCGAGCCGGTGTGCTCAAACGTGAGCTCGATACAGTCGTCATAAACAGACATGCTTTTGTATGACGGGCCGCCAACATAACATTTTTCATCGCCGTATATGTCATGGCCCGTTATGTCAAGAAACCTCTCTGCCACAAGCTTTTTCTGCCACGGATGTATGTCGGTCCGCGCGCAACCCGAGCCCTGATCATATGTTCCGATTATGTCGAGCAGGCTGAACATGCCGAGGTTCGCGGAGCTTGCGACCCTCTGGAGGGCGATCCTCTGGCCCTCGCGTATTTCGCTCTCGTCCTTCACGCCGTACCGCGCGAGCTGAACATAGTAAAACGGCAATTCCGGGTCGTTCCACTTTTCTCTGTATGAGTTTATAAGCCCCGCCATTGCGTCGGCATATTCGCCCGCGCTCATGTTCGTTCTGTATTGGTCGGCTTCGCCCTGGTACCAGAGGACGCCCTTTATTTTCTGTTTGGTGAAAGGATATATCCTGTTGTTGTAAAGCCGACCGTCCGTGCCGGTGAATGAGCCGCATTTCTCGCCGCGCGGGTACCATTTGTTGATCTCGGTGTCGCCGACGGCCACGCTGACTATGCCGACATTCCTGCCGTAGCGCTCATATATTCCCCGGGCAAAGTAATACGCGATCGCCGAGAGATAACTTGCTCTGTCGGTCGTGAGCTCCGACCAGTAGCCGTTCCAGTCGTTGAGCGGCACATCGTCGATCTCGCCCGCGGCCCCCATGAGGCCTATGTTGTAAAGATTGATCATGCGGATATCGGAACAGTTCGAGTCGCTCTTTCCCTGCGCGGTTTTGAGGTAGTCCTCGCCCTCTTTTTCGCCGCAAAGGTAAAACTCCATGTTCGACTGACCCGCGAAAACCCAAATATCGCCGAAGGTAATGTTTTTATATTCAAGCTCCTCGTCGCCGCAGAATATTCTCAGATCATAATGTCCTCCGTTCGGAAACGCACCGAAATTCGCCTCCCAATCGGAAACACCCGAAGCGATGTCCGAGGCGGCGTATATCTCGCCGCTGTCAAGGTCCTCGATCTCAGCCTCGACGACCGAGCCGCAGGGCGCCTTGCCCGATATGATCAGATCGGTGTCCGCCTGGAACATCATGTTGTCGCTGTAGATATTCGCCATTTTAAGGTTTGACGAGGCCTCGGTGTATCTATATTCAAGAGGCGACGAAAGAATCGAGCGTATGTCGCGCAGATCATACACATCGACTATAATATAATCGCCAAGCTCTATATCAAGATTATTAAACTTGAGCGCCGCGTATTCGCCCGGAACGAAATGAAAATCGCCCACTTCGATCCTGCGCATAACTTTGTCACGGCTGTAAACCGACATGGCGACTCTGCCGTCAAATTCCTCGGCTGCGTCAAACGCGGTCAGTTCTATATCGGTATTTTTCAGTTTTTCCTTGCCGTCCTTGTCGGTGTTTATAATTCCGTCGTCGCATATCCACTCGACCTCGCCCAATGACGCGTCGGGCGCGAACTCAACTCTGAAATATCTGTACATGCCGTAGCCGCTGAAAAGCACCGTGTGCCAGTCGGGGGTTATGTCGCCGTTCGCGTCGGGCATGACCTCGCCCAGCTCAACAAAAATATTATTGTCCTTGGACGCAAGAAATTTCGTGCCGACGCAGCTGTCCGCCGCCTCCTGCGACGAAACGTCGGGAATGTATCTTATGTATGACAGAGCCTTCAGCTTTCCCGCGTCAAGCGTGACACTGCCTCTCGCCGAGACCGCGCAGCTTGACGGGTCGCCGTCATAAATTTTGCCGGGGCCTCCCTCGGTGTTGTAGGTGCCGTCCGAATTTTTAAGGTTCGCGGGCGTCACCGCGTCGGGCGCGACAGCCGGAGACTGCGGTGAATAGAGCTTAAGCAGCGGAACATCGGTCACGGCTGCCGTCTCAGGCACGGGCTCGCTGTCATTGCGTGACAAAACGCCGGAAACCGCGTCTTTTATACGCGCGGGCGCGCCGGGATAAAAGTAAAAAACAGCGCAGACCGACGCGGCGATCAGCAGCAGGACAACCGCTGCGACCACTATCGGGAGCCGTTTCTTTTTCTTTTTTATTTTAACGGGCAAATCCTTGTTTTTCATATCTGAAACCCCAAATCTTTCATATAAATCCAATCTTATTCAATTATAACAGATTTAACCGCAGACTTCAAGCGTGTTACAATATTTTAATATTACAAATTCAAAATTCTCACGGCGTTTTTGAAATAAATATTTTGAAGCTCTTCATCCGTCAGTCCGACGCTCTCGATAAATTCGACAGCCTCACGCGGAGCCTGCCACGGCATATCGGTGCCGAAAACTATTTTTTCGCTGCCGTGATCTCTGATTATCCTCTTAAACTGCTCGGGGCTTATAAATCCCTTGACATATGACGTGTCAAACATGATCGGTGTGCCGACAAGGTATTTTTCGACCTCGTCCCATGACTGCCAGCCGCCCATATGTGCGGCGATGATCTTGTCTCCCTTAACGTGGTCGAGAATTTGACGCAGACATTCGGGCTTGCAGTGGACGGGCTCGGGCATTCCTATGTCGCGCCCCGCGTGGAAAACGGTGTAAAGCCCGAGCTCCTCGGCCTTTTTGAGTATTCTGACGACCTCGGGGGAAGTCAGATAGACCTGCTGGTACTCAAGATGAAGCTTTATTCCCTTAAGCCCCGACTCCTTGATCTCCTCAAGGGTTTCCTCCCAGTCGGGCTGCATCGGATGGAGGCTGCCGAAGGATATTATCCCGTTTTTGCCGTTTATTTCCCGGGCAAAGCGATTGATCGAGGGCGACTGCTTAACAGTCGTCGCTATCGGAAGGACGACCGAGATGTCGACACCGCCGCCGCGCATGTGCTCTATCAGGCTGTCAACCGTTCCCTTGCCCCTCGCGGGGTAGCTTTTGCCCTGAATGTCGACTATGTTCTGCTCAAGATTGATCATTGCCCTTTCCGCTATTTTGTCGGGAAAGGCATGGGTGTGAAAATCAATAATCATTATATTTCTCCTCTGTATTTTTCTATATTCTCAATTCATGTGCCCAAATACCTCATTGGCTATTTTCACCGTCATGCCGGCGTCTTTGCCGTAATAATCCGCGCCGACGAAATCCGCGTATTCCTCGTTGAGCACCGCGCCGCCGACCACGACCTTCGCTCGGCAGCCCGCGGCTTTTAGGGCGGTTATCGTGTCCTTCATGCTCTTGACCGTGGTCGTCATAAGCGCGCTGAGACCGACGAGCTTTATGTCGTTCTCAAGCGCCGCGCCGACAATTTCCTCGGCGGGCACGTCTTTTCCGAGATCAAGCACCTCATAGCCGTAGTTTTCAAGCAGCATCTTAACAATGTTTTTGCCTATATCGTGAATGTCGCCGCGGACGGTTGCAAGGATAATTTTGCCTTTGCCCGCGCCCTCGGATGACGAGTTCTCCTTAAGCACGTTAAACCCGCTTTTAACCGCCTCGGCTGACTGAATGAGCTGGGGCAGGAAAACCGTGCCTTTTTCGTATCTGTCACCCACAACGTCGAGCGCGGGAATAAAATACTCGTTAATTATCGTTATCGGATCATTTTCCTTTAAAAGGCCGATCGTCAGCTCCCGCGCGAGCTCGCGCCTGCCGTCGATTATGACCGATTTCAGATCTCCGCCTCCGCTTCCGCCCTGCGGAGTTGCAGGCGCTGCCGCCGCGGGGTTTTCGGAGGTGTAGCCCGCGTAATTGGCGATATAATCCGCCGCGTCCCTGTCCTGATTGTTAAGCACCTTAAAGGCGCGGAAGGCGCGCATGATCTCTGGGCTCATCGGGTTGACTATCGCCGAGTCGAGCCCCGCTCCGAAGCCCGCGGCCAGAAACACGCTGTTCAGCACCGGCCTCGCGGGCAGGCCGAACGAAACGTTGCTGACTCCCAGCACGGTCTTAACGCCGAGCGCCTTCACCATTCGTATGGCCTTTATCGTCTCTATCACAAGCTCCTGCTGCGCCGACGCGGTCAGCACAAGACAGTCGATAATTATATCCTCCTTCGGAATGCCGAACTCCGCCGCACGGCTGATTATCCTCTCGGCTATCTTGAGTCTGCCCTCCGCTGTTTCGGGTATTCCGTTCTCATCAAGACACAGGCCGACGACCACGGCTCCGTACTTGGCCGCTATCGGGAATATCGCGTCCATGCTCTCGGCCTTGCCGTTTACCGAATTGATTATCGGTTTGCCGTTATACGCTCTCACGGCGGACTCGATCGCGGCGCTGTCGCTGCTGTCGAGCTGCAGCGGCAGATTGACCGCCGCCTGTATCTCGCGCGCGGCGCGGGTGAGAGCCGCCGCCTCGTCTATCTCGGGCAGGCCGCAGTTAACGTCAAGCACGTCCGCGCCCGCCTCTTTCTGGCTCAGCGCCTCGTCCACGAGATAACCGAAGTCCTTGGCCCGCAGCCGCTCCTTGAGCTTTTTCTTGCCGGTGGGATTGATCCTCTCGCCGATTATAGTCACTCCGCGGTCGAATATCACCGTCTTCGTTCCCGAGCACACCGCCGTCACGGGCTCGGGCTTCGGACTGATAAACGGAATATTCCTGGTCGCGGCCTTGGTTTTTTTGATAAACTCGGGCGTGGTTCCGCAGCATCCGCCGAGAACAGCCGCGCCCTTTTCAGCGATTTCAGTCATAAATCCCGCGAACTCGTCGGGAGTTATGTCATAAGTCGTCTCGCCGTTTTTTATTGACGGAAGGCCCGCGTTGGGCTGAACAATTACCGGAACGCGCGAATATTTTATAAGCTCGTCGATCACGGGCAGGAGCTGCTTTGGGCCCAGCGAGCAGTTAACGCCGAGCGCGTCGACGCGCAGGCCTGACAGCGTGACCGCCGCCGAGACCGGGTCGCAGCCGACAAACGTCCTGCCGTCCTCCTGAAAAGTCATGGTCACAAAGACCGGAAGCTTTGTGTTCTCCCTCGCGGCGAGCACCGCCGCTTTGACCTCGAGCAGGTCCGACATTGTCTCAAACAGCACAAGGTCGGCCCCCGCCTTCTCTCCGGCGATAAGCTGCTCTTTAAAAAGCTCATAGGCCTCGTCAAAGCTCAAAGTGCCCATCGGCGCCATAAGCTGACCCAGCGGACCTATGTCGAGCGCGGTATACTCCGCGCCGCTTTCCTTGGCAAGTCTGACACCCGCGGAAATCAGCTCCCCGGGCGAATAGCCGCAGCCCTTAAGCTTCAGGGCGTTCGCCTGAAAGGTGTTGGTCGTGATCACGTCCGCTCCGGCGTCAACATATTTCTTATGTATATCCAAAACTATGTCGGGGTGCTCTATGTTATACACCTCGGGCAGGCCGCCCGCCTCAAGGCCCGCGCTTTGCAGCATGGTTCCCATTGCGCCGTCAAAAAACAGTCTGCCGCGTTTTATTTTATCAATTATGTCCACAGTTCGTCCCCGCCTTTCTTAACTTGCAGCTGTCCCGCATCGAGCATATCTCGCAGCCCGATTTCGGCTTGGGTCTTTTATACTCGCGGGTGAAGCCGACGATCGCCGTGACCGATTTTCCCGGTATCATCAGCGAGGTGTCGGTTAAAGTCAGACCGATCTTTCTGCCCGCGTCAAGCGCACCGAGAACGCTTTTCTGGGCGCTCATCGGCAGATCGCCGTATCCCGGCGAAAATCTGAAATTGAGTGCGCAGTTCTCGGCCTCGGCTTTAAGTCTGATCTCGCTCTCGGCGATGTCGCAGACCTTCTCGATCATGTCCGCCGCGCATGCGTCAAGAGCCAGCGCCTTCAGCATATCGGAGCTCTGTGCGACTCTTATGGCGCTGTCGACCTCAATTCCGAGAGTTGCCGCCATCAGCGCGCACTTTTTGCAGCCGCGCAGATGCTCGTATATGTCGTTCCCGGTGAGCCTCACGTTGGCGCCATCGAGCTCGATGCAGGACTCTCCTTTATAAAAGCCGATCCTGACATCAAATATCTTATAGACATACCGGTATCGGGAGATCCTCACGATCTCCTCCATACATTCCTTAACGACGCTCTCTATCGAGGGGCTCACGCTTCGGCCCCTGTGGCCCATGTAGCGCAGCACCTCGCTTTTGTCAAGCTTTATCTCAGTGTTTCCGTTCATTTATAATCCCGCCTTAAACATATTCCATGAGCCGCGCCGCGACTTCGGGTTTGTTCATAGAGTAAATATGTATTCCCGCCGCGCCGTTTTTCGCGAGATCGCTTATCTGCGCTCCGGCGTATTCAATTCCCGCCTTGAGCAGATCGTCATGGCTGTTTTCGTATTTGTTAAGCAGTCTGATCATCGCCGCGGGCAGAGACGCGCCGCAGGTGAATATCATGTTTGAGATCTGGCTTTTCGTCATCATCGGCATAATTCCCGGAGTTATCGGAACCGTTATGCCCGCACTGACAGCCTTATCGAGGAATTTGTAAAAATACTCGTTGCTGAAAAACAACTGACTGACAAAAACCTCGGCTCCCGCGTCCTGCTTTATCTTAAGCACCTCTATGCTCTCGTCAAGATCGTCGCACTCAATATGCCCCTCGGGATAGGCCGCGGCGGCCACGCACAGCCCGCTTTCGGCCTTTATTTTTTCTATAAGCTCCGAGGCGTAGCTGTACTCCGACTTTGAGGGATCAAAGCCCTCCTTGGGAATATCGCCGCGGAGCGCGAGCACATTCTCTATCCCGGATTTTTCTATTTCCTTGAGCTCGCTCTCGATCGAGGCGGCCGTTGAGGCGATGCAGGTCAGGTGCGCCATCGAGTCAATGCCGAACTTATTCTTAATCATCGACGCAAGCTCGATCGTCTTGTTCCGCCTGTTGGCGCTGCCGCCCGCGCCGCAGGTCACGCTGATATACGCGGGTCCGATCGCCTTGAACTTTTCGAGCATGAGTCCGACGTTTTGGAAGGCTTCCTCCTTTTTGGGCGGGAATATCTCGACCGAGACGATCGGCGCGCCGCCTCTGTTTTTGAATTTATCCGATATTTTCATATTAAATCCTCCGTAACAATAAATGCCTGTTTGTTGATTATACCACAAACAGCCTGTTAATGCAAACCAAAATATAAAGATTTTTAAATAATTTCTTGACATTGACAGAGATTAAATATATATTAATATGAGAATAAACAAAGATTGGAGATAATATTATGAGTGAAAACTGCACAAACGACTGCTCGACCTGCGGCGAGAACTGCAGCTCCCGCAGAGAGGAGCAAAATTCGTTCGCGGCAAATCTTAACCCTTACAGCTCGGTCAAAAAAGTTATCGGAATAATGAGCGGCAAGGGCGGCGTGGGCAAATCGTCCGTGACGGCGCTGCTCGCGGCGGGCGCGCAAAAGGCGGGGCTCAAGACCGCGATCCTCGACGCCGACATAACCGGCCCGTCGATCCCGAAGGCCTTCGGCATAACCCAAAAGGCCGCGGGAAGCGATTTCGGAATTCTGCCCGAGCAGTCGGCCTCCGGCATTGACATAATGTCGATCAACCTGTTGCTCGAGAACGACAAGGAACCCGTCGTGTGGCGCGGCCCCGTTATCGCGGGAACGGTAAAACAGTTCTGGAGCGAGGTGTTCTGGGAGAACGAGGACATCATGTTCGTTGACATGCCCCCGGGAACCGGAGATGTTCCGCTGACCGTTTTCCAGTCGCTTCCCGTGGACGGAATTATCATCGTGACCTCGCCTCAGGAGCTCGTCTCGATGATAGTGTCAAAGGCGGTCAAAATGGCCGAGCTTATGAACATTCCGATAATCGGGCTTGTGGAAAACATGAGCTATGCCGTATGCCCCGACTGCGGAAAGAAAATCAACATTTTCGGCGAGAGTCATATTGACGAGATCGCCGAGGAGCATGATCTGAAGGTTCTTGACAAGATCCCGCTCAGCCCCGAGATCGCGGCGGCCTGCGACAGCGGAACGATCGAGAGCATTTCCGAAAACCCGATCAAAAACACCGTAGAGGCGGTCATAAGCCTGTAACTTAAAAAGCGGCGGAGATTTTCTCCGCCGCCTTTCTCTTAATCTTAATTTTCCTCTTCCACTTCTTCCTCTTCCTCGTCATCGTCATCGTCCGACTGCGACCGCGAGCCGCCGCTTGACGAGCCCGATCGTCTGTTCGAGGCGGACGAGCCCGACGACGCTCTTGACGAGACGCTGACGCCGTAGTTAACGTCAATGCTCCTGTTCTTGTTATTTATCGTGGAGTGGACTCTGTCCATGATCGTTTTCCATACCGGTATGCAGGGGTTTGAGGACATCCTGATCGACTGCGGCGTGTCGTAGCCGTACCATACCGCCGCGACATAATACGGAGAATAGCCGACAAACCATCTGTCAAAATTCTCTGATGTCGTTCCCGTCTTTCCCGCTGTGAACGTTCCGTCCGCGAGCGCCGCGCCGCGGCCCGTGCCGCTTGTGACAACGCTGCTTAAATATCTGTTCATGGTAGCGGCCGTCTCGGGCTTGATCGCCTGCCAGGACGCCTCGTGGCCGGTCAGTATTGTCTCGCCGTCGCTGTTCTTGATCTCGGTGAAGGTGTAGGGCTTATTATAAATTCCTTTATTAGGGAATATGCAGTAAGCCGCGGTCAGCTCCACATTCGTCATGCCGTGGGTGAGTCCGCCGAGGGCGAGCTGCGCGTAGCCCAGATCGGTATAAATATCGCCGTTGATGTCCTCGGCCTCGACAAGCGTGGTGACGCCGAGCTGCTGGGTCATAAAGTCATAGGACGTCTGAATTCCCATCTCTGACATGATCTCGACCGGAACCGTGTTGAGCGACTGCTGGATCGCGTAGTCAAGACCGACGCGGCTGTTTGAATAAGTATAATTCGAGTTGCGCGGGATCCATCCGTCATAAGACTTCCGCGCGTCCATAACGGTAGTTCCCGTGTTTATCGTGCCGTAGTCAAGCGCCGGGGCGTAGACCGAAAGGGGCTTGATCGACGATCCCGGCTGTCTGGGGCTCTGCGCCGCGCGGTTGAGCGTGAAGCTGTTTTCCTTGGCTCCGATGCCGCCCGCCATCGCGACGATCCTGCCGTCCTGCGGATCCATAATAACTATTGTGGACTGAGCCGACGGGTCGGGGAAGTTGTTCTCGTTATAGTAATAATCCTCAACGATCTGCTGTATCTCGGGGTCATACGCGCAGTAAATCTTAAGTCCGCCCGAATAAACCATCTTTGTGGCGAGCGTCTCGGAATATCCCTTTTCCTCAAGCCTGTTTATCGCGTCATTCACGACCTGATCTACATAATACGAGGTTATGATCTCCTCTTTTTTGCTGCGCGCGGTGTCCTTGCTGAACGTCAGCGGGAAGTTTACCGCCTCGTCATACTCCTCCTGGGTTATATATCCCAAAGACAGCATTTTCGCGAGGACAAGCTCCTGGCGCTCCTTGTTGTTGTCGGGGTTAACGAACGGATCGTAATATGTCGGGTTCTGGGTGATCGCCGCAATCGAGGCGCACTCCGCCAGATTGAGCTGACTCACGTCCTTGTCAAAATAAAGGTTCGCGGCAGTCTGAACGCCGTAGCAGTTCTCGGAAAGGCAAATGCAGTTCATGTAAAGCTCAAGGATCTGTTCCTTTGAAAGCTGCTTCTCAAGGTCGATCGCCTTGGAGATCTCCGAGATCTTTCTGGCAACGGTCTGATCCTTGTCGCCGGTCAGATTTTTTATAAGCTGCTGGGTTATGGTGCTTCCTCCCAGAGACGCCTGTCCGCCCTTTCCGCTCACCTTATCGACAAAATAAGTCAGCGTCGCGCGGACGGTACGCATTATGTCAACACCCTTATGAGTCATAAATCTCTCGTCCTCAATAGCAACAAAGGCGTTCTGGAGATTTTTCGGCGTCGCGTCGAGCTCGACCCAGACTCTGTTCTCATCCGACGTCAAAGTGAGCATCGTGCGCTCCTCGCCCGTGTTCGGGTCAAGATAGACAATGTCGGAATTGCGGTTCATCGTGAGCGTGTCAATATCAATTCCGTCAACGTTGCCCCACATTCCCATAACGGCGGTAATAACGGCGCCTCCGGCAACAGCGCCGCCGATTATCAGCGTTATGAGAAATACCAAAATAAATCTGAATACATATTTTTTCATTTTAAAACCCCTTAAAATAATGCGCAAAAATTCACAATATACATATTATATACCATAATTATAACATATCCGCAAGTATATTAAACGATTTTTGTGTTAATAATCTATTAAATTAGTGTTACACAAGCAGGCCAAATACAAGATATGGGGGTATAATTATGTCTGACAAGCTTTTTAAAAACATTCTTTTATGCGTCTCGGTGATTTTTTTCGTTATCGCGGCGGGCTGCACAGCCTATATAGCCGCCGTTAATTTCATGGGCCGGAACTCCGAACCGAACTCCGCGGAGGCTGTCATTTCCGACGCGGCTCCGGTCACGCCCGAGCCCGCCGCTCCGTCATCGGGGCCGTCCGAATACTATATCGCCAGATTAAACGGCGACGACATCTGCATATACCTGGTCTATCAAAAGCCCGGCGAGGCGGCCAGGGAAAAGTTCCTTTATTCCTTCGACGTGTACCGCGGCGGGATACCCGAGAGCGACATATCCGATCTGACGCGCGGCATAATCTTAAAAGATCGCGAAAGCCTCGCCTCGTTTGAGGAGGACTTCGGAAGCTGAAATCCCGCCGATTTCATGTGAAACTCCGTGGTTTTCGCCTGATAAACACAATATAACACAAAATTTTATTTATTTCAAGAATTTTTTGCGGCTTTGGAACAAAAGCCGCTTTCTTTTTAAAATAATAGTTGAATTTATAGATATTGTTATGTTATAATATTATTTATGCACATAAACGGAGCAAATAAAAATTCAGACACAACGGAGATGATATTGTGGACTTTAAGGTTGTTTCAGATTACGCGCCCGCGGGCGACCAGCCCAAGGCCGTGAAAGAGCTGGCCGACGGCATTCTTCGCGGCGACAAGTTCCAGACACTGCTCGGAGTCACGGGAAGCGGCAAGACCTTCACCATGGCCAACGTTATCGAGAAGGTGCAGAAGCCCACTCTTGTCCTCGCCCACAACAAGACTCTGGCGGCGCAGCTTTGCAGCGAGTTCAAGGAGATATTCCCGAACAACGCCGTGGAATACTTCGTGTCATACTATGACTACTATCAGCCCGAGGCGTATATCCCGTACACCGACACATATATCGAAAAGGACGCCGACACCAACGAGGAGATCGACAAGCTGCGCCACAGCGCCACAGCCGCATTGTTCGAGCGGCGCGACGTCATAATCGTGGCCAGCGTGTCATGTATTTACGGTCTCGGCGACCCGATCGACTACAATAATATGGTAATATCTCTGCGCCCGGGAATGACTAAGGACAGAGACGACGTCATCGCCAAGCTGATCGAGATAAAATACGAAAGGAACGACATTGATTTTTCGAGAAACAAGTTCCGCGTCCGCGGCGACGTTATCGACATATTCCCGTCCGACGCGTACAGCACCGCGATACGGGTCGAGTTTTTCGGCGACGAGGTCGACAGGATAACCGAGATAAACGTTGTGACCGGCGAGATCATAGGCGAGCGCAAACACATAGCGATATACCCCGCCTCGCACTATGTCACGACTCCCGAAAAGCGCGAGCGCGCGCTGGTCAGCATTGAACAGGAGCTTGAGGAACGGCTTAAAGAGCTCAGGGCGAACGACAAGCTCGTTGAGGCGCAGCGGCTTGAGCAGCGCACCAAATACGACATGGAAATGCTGCGCGAGACCGGATTTTGCAGCGGAATTGAGAACTATTCCCGCCACATCAGCGGCAGAGCGCCGGGCAGCGCGCCATTCACCCTGATAGACTATCTGCCCAAGGATTTTCTGCTTTTCGTTGACGAGAGCCACGTCACCCTGCCGCAGGTGCGCGCGATGTACAACGGCGACCGGGCGAGAAAGGAAAACCTTGTGAAATACGGGTTCAGACTCCCATCGGCCTTCGACAACAGGCCGCTCACGTTCGACGAGTTCTGGGGAAAGCTCAATCAGGCCGTGTTTGTCTCGGCGACCCCGGCGGAATTTGAAAAAGAACAGTCAACGCGGATCGTCGAGCAGGTTATCCGCCCCACCGGTCTTGTAGACCCCGAGGTCGAGGTTAGGCCGATCCACGGTCAGGTCGACGACTTATACAGCGAGATAATCGAGCGCACCAAACGCGACGAGCGCGTTCTTGTCACCACCCTCACAAAAAAGATGGCCGAGCGCCTCACCGAATATTTTGACGATCTGGGAGTCAAGGTCAGGTACCTGCACTCCGACGTCAAGACTATCGAGCGCATGGAGATAATCCGCGATCTGCGCCTCGGCGAGTTCGACGTGCTCGTGGGCATAAACCTGCTGCGCGAGGGGCTTGACATTCCGGAGGTTTCGCTGGTCGCGATCCTCGACGCCGACAAGGAGGGATTTCTGAGAAGCGAGACCTCGCTTGTCCAGACGATAGGCAGAGCCGCGAGGAACGCAGAGGGCAAGGTCATAATGTACGCCGATGAGATAACGTCCTCGATGAGATACGCGATAAACGAGACAAATCGGCGCAGGGAGATACAGAAGGAGTTCAACCGCGAGCACGGCATTGTGCCAAAGACCATAACCAAGCAGGTGCACGAGGTCATCGAGGCCACCACCGAGCTCGCCAAGTCGGAAAGGGGCAGAAAAGCCAGGGAAAACGAAAAGAGGATCGTCGACAGGGACCGCGCTATCGCGGAGCTCACGATCGACATGAAAAAAGCCGCCGAGCTGCTGCAGTTTGAGCTCGCGGCGCAAATCCGCGACGAGATAAGACGTCTCGGCGGAGATATATAGGAGAAGAGATCATGAACAAAAATATCATTGTAAAAGGAGCGGGCGAAAACAATCTCAAAAAAATCAACGTTGAGATACCGCGCGACAAGCTTGTTGTGCTGACGGGGCTCAGCGGCTCGGGAAAATCGTCGCTCGCCTTTGACACGATTTACGCCGAGGGACAGCGCAGATATGTCGAGTCGCTCTCGGCTTACGCCCGAATGTTTCTGGGCCAGATGGACAAGCCCGAGGTCGAGTCGATCGACGGGCTTTCGCCCGCTATCTCGATCGACCAGAAGACCACCTCGCGCAACCCGCGCTCCACGGTGGGCACCGTCACCGAGGTTTACGACTATATCCGTCTGCTCTACGCGAGAATAGGAATACCCCACTGCCCGAAATGCGGCAAGGAGATAAAGCCCCAGTCTATCGACCAGATAATCGACGCGGTGAAGGCCCTGCCCGAGCGCACAAGAATTCAGATCATGGCGCCGGTAGTCCGCGGCAGAAAGGGCGAGTATGTCAAGACATTCGACGACGCCCGCAAAAAGGGCTTTGTCCGCGCGCGGATCGACGGCACTGTGGTTGAGATAACCGACATGGAGATCCGCCTTGACAAACAGAAAAAGCACAATATCGACATTATCGTTGACCGCCTTGTTATCAAAGACGGTATGGACAAGCGCCTCGCGGACTCTCTGGAGATCGCCCTTAACATGGGCCACGGCCTTGTGACGGTCGATATAATCGACGGCGGCGAGCTGCATTTTTCGCAAAACTACGCCTGTGACGACTGCGGAATAAATATCGAGGAGCTGACGCCGAGAATGTTCTCGTTCAACACCCCCTACGGCGCGTGCCCGGAATGTTCGGGCCTCGGCAGCATCGTCAAGATCGACCCCGATCTTGTTATCCCGGACAAATCGCTCTCGATAAACGAGGGCGCCATCACGGCCACCGGCTGGAGCAACGCGGACAAAAACTCGATCGCCAGCATGTATTACGCGGGCCTCGCGGAGCATTACGGCTTCAGCCTTGACACCCCGGTCGAGGACCTGCCCGAGGATATAGTAAACATCATCCTCTACGGCACCGGAAGCGAAAAAATCAAGCTCACCTATGACCGCAAATATTCAAAGGGCTATCAATACGCGAGGTTTGAAGGCGTGATAAACAATCTGAGCCGCCGCCACAGCGAGACAAATTCCGAATGGATGAAGGCCGAGATCGAGAGCTATATGGTCAACATGCCGTGCCACGCCTGTCACGGCGCGAGGCTCAGACCCGAATCGCTCGCCGTCACGATAAAGGACCTCAATATAACTCAAGTCACCGACATGTCGATTTCCGACGCCTGCGAGTTTTTTGAAAATCTGACCGACAGGCTGACCGACCGCGAAAAGCATATAGCGCGGCAGGTCATGAAAGAAATATGCGACCGACTTAAGTTTTTGAGGAACGTCGGTCTTGAATACCTCCGCCTTTCGCGGAGCGCGGGGACCTTAAGCGGCGGCGAGGCGCAGAGAATAAGGCTTGCCACCCAGATCGGCTCAAGCCTTATGGGCGTCGTGTATATCCTTGACGAGCCGAGCATCGGCCTGCACCAGCGCGACAACTCAAAGCTGATCGAGACCTTGAAGGACCTCCGCGATCTGGGCAACACTCTGATCGTTGTCGAGCACGACGAGGATACGATTTTGAGCGCCGACCACGTTATCGACATAGGCCCCGGCGCGGGCATTCACGGCGGCGAGATCGTAGCGCAGGGGACCCCCGCCGACATCATGGCCTGCGAGGAGTCGCTGACCGGGCAGTATCTTTCGGGAAAAAAGTTTATTCCCGTTCCCAAGAAGCGCAGAAAGGGAAACGGACACAAGCTTGAGATAAAGGGCTGCCGCGAGAACAATTTAAAAAACATTAATATAAAAATCCCTCTCGGCACGTTCACCTGCGTCACCGGCGTTTCGGGCAGCGGCAAAAGCTCGTTCGTAAACGAGATACTCTATAAGCATCTGTCGAACGTGCTCAACCACGCCAAAAAGCATCCGGGAAAATTCACAAGCATGAAGGGCGCCGAATTCCTTGACAAGGTCATAGACATCGACCAGTCGCCGATCGGCAGAACGCCGAGGAGCAACCCCGCCACCTATACCGGGCTGTTTTCCGACATACGCGAGCTATTCGCGGCCACGCAGGAAGCCAAGGCGAGGGGCTACAAATCGGGCAGGTTCAGCTTTAACGTCAAGGGCGGACGCTGCGAGGCCTGCGCGGGCGACGGAATAATCAAGATCGAGATGCACTTTCTGCCCGATGTTTATGTGCCGTGCGAGGTCTGCGGCGGCAAGAGATACAACCGCGAGACGCTCGAGGTCCGCTACAAGGGCAAGAACATTTATGAGGTCCTTGACATGACGGTCGAGGAAGGCTGCGAATTCTTTGAGAACGTGCCCAAGATCCGCCGCAAGCTCCGGACAATGTTCGACGTAGGCCTCGGCTATATCAAGATCGGCCAGCCGTCAACAACGCTGTCGGGAGGCGAGGCGCAGCGCGTCAAGCTCGCCACCGAGCTGAGTCGGCGCAGCACCGGAAAGACCATATATATCCTCGACGAGCCCACGACCGGCCTGCACACTGCCGACGTGCATATGCTGATCGACGTGCTGCAAAAGCTTGTCGACGCGGGCAACACCGTCGTTGTGATCGAGCACAACCTTGACGTTATCAAGACCGCCGACTATATTATAGACCTCGGCCCCGAGGGCGGAGACAACGGCGGCACGGTGGTCGCCTGCGGAACCCCCGAAAAGGTCGCGAAATGCGCGGACTCCTACACCGGAGTATTCCTGAAGCAATACCTTAATAAAAACAAAAACAAATAAATCACGGGCAAATATTTTCTAATAATATTTATTGACAAATATTTGTGTCAATGTTATACTTTAACCTGTGTTGTTTTTAAAAATGATTACCAATAATATAAGGAGAAATGAAATGGACAACAATTTGGACGCAAGAATTAAAGACGTCGCGGAGCGAATTAAGACGCTTCGCGAGATCATCGGCATGAGCGAGGAGACCGCGGCCGAAAAGACCTCGGTAAGCCTTGAGAAGTACCGCATGATCGAAAAGGGCGAGAGCGATTTCAGCTTTTCATTCATCTGCCTGTGCGCGAGAGTGTTCGGCGTTGACGTTACCGACCTGCTCGAGGGCCAAAGCGCCACGCTTTCGGGCTATGAGCTGACCCGCGCGGGCGAGGGCATGAAGATCGTGCGCCGCAAGGAGTTTGAGTACAACAACCTCGCTCCTTATTTCAAGAACAGAATAGCGGAGCCCTTCCTTGTTACCGCGCCTTTTTCCGAGGCCGAGCAGCACAAGGAGATCAAGCTTGCCAAGCACGAGGGACAGGAGCTTGACATAGTTGTCAGCGGAACCCTCAAGATACAGATAGGCAAGAACATTGAGACCTTAAACGCCGGCGACAGCATTTACTATGACAGCAAAACGCCCCACGGCATGATCGCGGTGGGCGGCGAGCCCTGCAAATTTTACGCCATGGTATTCACGGGCGGCAGAGAGACGAACTATATCGAGGACGTTGACATGCCCGCCGTTAAGCCTCTTCCGAAGAGAGAGGAGACCGGGCACAGGATATATGACGATTATGTTAAGATGGGCTTTGATGAGAACGGCGTTATAAACTCGATCAAGTTCATTGACGAGGAAAAGTTCAACTTCACATTTGACATAGTTGACAAAATGGCGCAGCGCGACCCCGACAAGCCCGCCATGCTGTGGCTTTCCAAGGACAAGGAAGAGCGCCTTTTCACCTTCTCGGACATGAGCAAGCTTTCGGCGCAGGCCGCGCACTACTTTAAGTCCCTGGGAATCAAGAAGGGCGACAGGGTAATGCTCGTGCTCAAGCGTCACTATCAGTTCTGGATCGCGATACTGGCCCTTCACAGAATAGGCGCGATCGTTATCCCCGCCACCAACCTTCTGGTCGAGCATGACTTTGACTACAGATTTAAGGCCGCGGGCGTATCGGCTATCGTCTGCACCGCCGACGGCGACACCGCGCATCAGGCGGAGCTCGGCGCGAACAACTGCGACTTTGATATCCTCAAGATAATCGTTAACGGGAACCGCGAGGGCTGGCTGAACTTCGACGAGGGAATAAAGGAATTCAGCGACGTGTTCGAGCGTCCTACCAATCCCGACGAGACGGCCTGCGGCAGCGAGATAATGCTGATGTACTTCACCTCCGGCACGACCGGATACCCCAAGATCGCGGCGCAGAGCCACAAATATCCCTTGGGCCATTTTCTGACCGCCAAGTGCTGGCACAACGTTAACCCGAACCGCAACGGACTGCATTTCACGATCTCCGACACCGGCTGGGGCAAAGCTCTCTGGGGCAAGCTCTACGGCCAGTGGATGAGCGAGGGCGCGACGTTTACATACGACTTTGACAAGTTCCACGCCGAGGATATTCTTCCTCTGTTCGCGAAATATAAGATCACAACGTTCTGCGCGCCGCCCACAATGTTCAGGTTCTTCATCAAAGAGGACCTTGGCAAGTATGATCTGTCGTCGATCGAGTATGCGACCACGGCAGGCGAGGCGCTCAACCCCGAGGTTTACAACCAGTTCTTCAAGCACACGGGTCTCAGAATAATGGAGGGCTTCGGCCAGACAGAGACGACGCTTGTTCTGGGCAACTTCGTCGGCATGGAGCCCAAGCCCGGCTCAATGGGCAAACCCAGCCCGCTTTATAAAGTTGAGATCCTTCTGCCCGACGGCAAACCCGCGGGCGTCGGCGAGGTCGGCGAGATCTGCATAAACACGAAGGACGGAGCGCCCTGCGGACTCTTCACCTGCTATTACAACAACGACGAGCTTACGCGCGAGGCATGGCACGACGGCTATTATCACACGGGCGACACCGCGTGGAAAGACGAGGACGGCTATTTCTGGTATGTCGGCAGAACCGACGACGTTATCAAGTCCTCGGGCTACCGCATCGGCCCCTTTGAGATCGAGAGCGTTATCATGGAGCTCCCCTACGTTCTGGAGTGCGCGATAACAGCCGCGCCCGATCCGATTCGCGGTCAGGTAGTAAAGGCCACGATCGTTCTCGTCAAGGGTAAACAGGGCAGCGACGAGCTCAAGAAAGAGATCCAAAACTATGTGAAAAAGCACACCGCGCCTTATAAATACCCGAGAATTGTGGAGTTCGTTGACGAGCTTCCCAAGACCATAAGCGGCAAGATAAGACGCGTCGAGATAAGAGAAAACGACAAAGCGTAAAAAGGCTAAAAACATGTAAAGATGTCAGGTTATACCAATAATTTGACATCTTTGCTTTTTCACGGAACTTTTACGCGATTTAATTCGTCTTATAATCAAAATAAGTGTTGCATGTTTAAAAATATTATAGTATAATATTTTATATAAATTTATTAAAGTCAGGAAGTTAGGAAGATTAATATGAAAAGACTGATCAGTACTGTTTTAAGCATAACGATAATTTTGGGGCTGTTTTGCGGGCTGACTATGACCGCCGAAGCCGCGTCGCCGATACAGAACATATACGTTAACGGCAGCGCGCTGAAATTCAGCGAGGCCGAACGCCCGTTTATCATGGGCGAAGGAGACAACGGCAGGACCATGGTTCCGTTGCGCGCCGTTTCCGAGGCGCTTGGCGCGACGGTTTACTGGATCGATCAGGTCGACGGAAAGCCCGCCAAGAGAATACAGATCGTGAGATACGACACCACGCTTAGGCTCGACATCGGCCTTCCCACCATGTATGTGTATAAAATCGCTTATGACGAGGAAGAGGGCCAGCAGGACCAGAAGCAGACAGAAACGGTCGAACTTGACGCACCCGCTTTCCAGGGCGACGAGACAAGGGATTACAGGACATTTGTTCCGATCCGCGCCGTGACCGAGACCTTCGGGGCCGAGATCAACGCCGTGTTCGCCGACAGCGACGAGAGCCGCGTTGACAGGCCGATGAACGTTTATATCGTTGACGCCTATGACGGCTCGAACGAGAACAAAGTAACGATCGCCGAACTTTACGACAGTGTTGACATCAGCCAGTCGACTCTGATCTCGACTATCGGAACCATAACCAAGATCGACTCAAAATATTATCTTCAGGACGAGAATGAGTCCTATAAGATGATCGAGCTTAAGAGTATTCCGGACATTGAAAATTTCTGGACCCAGCAGCTCGGCGCGCCCAACAACAATCCGGTCGGCATAAAAGTAAAGATCACCGGCATGGTTGACAAGGACAATAACAATAACTATTCAATGGTGCTGCGCCGCGGCTCAACGGGAATGCTGCCGGCAGCGACCGCGCAGACAGCCGCTCCCGAGACGACGTCCGAGGATCCCGCCCCGACGCCGAGAAGAAGCCGCCTCACCGAGAACATTGAGGACGGCGCGGCTGAATAAAAACGACATAGCAAAAGCCCCGCGGATTTTCCGCGGGGCTTGATTTTACGGTCTTATTCTGCCAATGTCTCTCGGGAAGGCCGTCACCGTTCTTATGTTGTCGCAGCCGAGCAGCTTCATTGCGAGGCGCTCAAGGCCGATGCCGAGTCCGCCGTGCGGCGGCATACCGTATTTGTGCATCATCAGAAAATCGCTGAATTCCTCGGCGTCCATTCCGCGGGCGTTGATCTTGTCAAGCTGCGTCTGATAATCGTGTATCCTCTGGCCGCCGGTCGTAACCTCGGCTCCGTTCAGCAGCAGGTCAAAGCTCAGTGTGTACTTCGGGTTCTCGGGATCATCCATAGCGTAAAACGGGCGCTTCTTTGAGGGATAGTGCGTCACGAACACCAGAGGCGAGCCGTATTCCTTCATGCAGTACTCGCCGATAAGCCGCTCCTCCTCGGGGTCAAGATCGTTGGGGTTCCTGAACTCGCGGTTATATTCCTTCGCGATTATCTCTTTGATCTCCATGAACTTAAACACGGGGATCTGCGCCTCGCTTATGTCGGGCAGCTCAACGCCCAGAATATTCAGCTCGGGCGCGTATTCCTCTCTCAAATACTTATACATGTATTTCATGAACCGCGCCTCAACGGCCATAATATCCTCAAACGAGTCAATGAAGCCCATCTCAAGGTCAAGGCCCTCAAACTCGTTGATATGGCGCGTGGTGCTGTGCTTCTCGGCTCTGAACACCGGAGCCACCGTGAACACCTTTTTGAACACGCCGACCATGATCTGCTTATACATCTGGGGGCTCTGGTTGAGCAGCGCCTTGTCGCCGAAATAATCGACCTCGAACATATCCGCGCCGCCCTCGGCTCCCGCCGAAACGATTTTAGGCGGAACAAACTCGGTGAAGCCCTCGCCGTGCAGGAAGGTTCTGAATGAGTTGATAATTCCGTCCACGATCTTGATCGCGGCCCGCTCGCGGGGGTTCCTGAGAGACGCGGGTCTGTAATCGAGCTTTATATCAACATTGCAGTTGAGCTTTCCCTTGTTGATAACAACGGGCAGAGGCGCCGCCGCGCCCGAAAGCCTCGTGATCTCCTCGATATGAATTTCAAAGCCTAGAGCGCTGCGCTGATCCTCAACCAGTTTTCCGCGCAGTCTCACGCTGTCCTCCTCGTGGAACTTGTTCACGGGCTCGCCGCCTTCGCCGGGCTCGTATACGCACTGAACAAGGCACCTGGCTGTTCTGATCACAAAAAACGCAAATGATTTCATTGAGCGTATTCTGTGTATCATACCCTCGATCTCAACGGTGTCGCCGCTTTTTATCTCGCCTTTTTCAAAGCCCTCTATAACTCTCTCTACATCATACTTGCCCGTGTAACGGGTTAAATCCAGAATTTCCATAATCAAATAACTACCTTTCCGCTTTTTATTTCTGTAATCGTCGGTTTAAGCCCGCGCAGGCGAAAGCTAAAACAGACCCGGTATATTCATGCCGCCGGTGAGGCTGCCCATCTGCGCCTCGCTGTCCTTTTCGGCCTTTCTCATAGCCTCGTTTACCGCGGCCAGGATCAGGTCTTGAAGCATTTCGATATCGTCGGGGTCAACGACCTCTTCCTTGAGAACTATGTCAAGAAGCTCCTTCTTTCCGTTGACCGTGGCGGAAACAGCGCCGCCGCCCGCGTCAGCCGTGAAAGTCTTTGTCTCCATTTCCTCCTGCATTTTGAGCATCTGCTCCTGCATCTTCTGGGCCTGTTTTATCATCTGGTTCATGTTGCCCATGCCGCCCATTCTTCCGGGAAATCCTTTAGCCATTTTTTACTCTCCTTTTACTTTTATTATATCTCCGTAAATTTCCTTTTTATTAACTATATCCATGATCGAAGCGCCCGGCCCGCTCTCGGTCTGCTCTCCGAAAACGACCTTCGCGGTCAGCGTCTCGCCCGCAATGCTTGAAAACAGATCAGACAAGTATTTAAGGCCGTTGACCGTGGCGATCGTCTTGTACGCGAACTCGGTCGCGACTCTGACTGTGACAACGTGCCCGTCCCTGACCGCCTCCGACTTGTGCAGACACATAAACAGCTTTTTGCTGCTCTTTTTAACCGCGTCCATGACCTCGGGCCAGAGGTTCCAGCCGCTTCCCGCAGCCTGCGGTTTTTTCGCGGTCTCGGGTTTGTCATAAGCCTCCGGCTTATTGTCAGACTTCGGTTTTTCTGCCGCGGCGGGCGCAACTTGATCGTCTGCGTTTGATAACGGACGCGCGGCGGCTCCGCCGGTTCTGATTATATTTTCAAGCTTGTCAATTCTCGCCGAAAGCGCCTCAAACTCGCTGCTGTATTCGGGCTTGATAAGCTTGATTATCGCGATCTCCGCGGCTGTCCTCGGCGCGGACATTGACTTCGCCCGCCCGTGGTACTCGCTCATTACCGTTATTCCGTAAATCAGCCGCTCCGGCGTAAAAAGCTCCGCCTGCTTTTGATAACGCCCGATCATCTCGGGCGACTTTTCGATAACCCGACCCGGGTCGGCGCACTCCTTGCAAAGCAGCAGTGCGCGCAAGTGGTCGATAAAATCCTCAAAAAATGTGAGCGGATCCTTTCCCGCGTTTAAAAAGCCGTCAAGCTCCGATATTGCCTCGGCCGTTTTCCCCTCCGCCGCGAAGCCCGCGATCGAAAACAGAACGGACTCGTCAACGATGCCGACGATCTCGGAAACGTTAGCGCGCCTCAGCTCGCCTCCAAAGGACGAGCAGCGGTCAAGAATGCTCAGCGCGTCGCGCATTGAGCCGTCGCCGAGCTCCGCGATAAGCTCTAAGGCGTCCTCGGTGGCGTTTATATTCTCCGCGGCGGCTATCTTTTTAAGCCTCGCCGCGATCGCGTCATTGCTTATCCGCCTGAAATCATATCTTCGGCAGCGCGACAGAATGGTTTGAGGTATCTTCTGGGGCTCCGTGGTCGCGAGAATGAAAAGAGCGTGCCCGGGCGGCTCCTCAAGAGTCTTGAGCAAGGCGTTGAACGCCTGAATGGTGAGCATATGCACCTCGTCGATGATATACACCTTGTATTTGCAGCCCGCGGGGGTATATATTACCTCCTCGCGCAGATTGCGTATCGCCTCAACGCCGTTGTTGCTTGCGGCGTCCATCTCATACACGTCCATGATCCTGCCGTCCAGAATAGAGCGGCAGGTCTCGCACTCGTTGCACGGCTCTCCGTTCACGGGGTTTTCACAGTTGACGGCCCGCGAGAATATCTTGGCGGTCGAGGTCTTTCCGGTGCCGCGCGTTCCGCAGAAAAGATAGGCGTGGCCGATCTTGCCGGTGATAAGCTCGTTTTTGAGCGTGGTCGTTATATGCTCCTGACCAACGACATCGTCAAAGGTCATGGGGCGCCACTTTCTGTAAAGCGCCTGATATTTTGCCGACATAAGCCCTCACCTCTTTAATCGCGAATAATTTTAAATAAAAAAGTCATGTGCTTGCGTTCGAAACAGCTCTACAAGCGTTACTCACACAGTTAGCTCGGATTTAGCGCCCTCACGGCACATCGGAGTAACTGCTTATCGCTGCTGCGTTCCCGCCCTGACGAGGTTCACAGGTTCCGATTGCGTAAGACCAAACCGTCAACACCACTTATGCGAGGCAGACCAAACAAAGATGTTCCTCAGACGCAAGTTTTCATCCCCTCTGCAGCGGATTGAGGGTTACAAGGCACCGCTAACGCCCCGATTTAACATGACTTGAATATTTTAACACAAATTTCGGAACGGGTCAATAGTTTTTTATATTTTTTTGAGCAAATCATTTTTACACGGTTCAGCCGCGATAGGTTGCGATTTGTAACATCAGATCTGTATTTTTACCCATTTTCCCGCCTTGAACCTTATCGCCGCGAATATGTATCTCGCCACTTGATCGCCGACGACGCCCATCCATATTCCCGCGATTCCCAAGCCGAAAGTATAGCCGAACAGATACGAGACAGCGGTTCTGATAATAGTGACGCTCACGGTCGAGGCGAGCGCGGTGTAAAGCGTGTCGCCCGCGCCGCGCAGACAGCCCATATAGATTACCTGCCTGATCTGGAACAGCACAACGACGATTATTATATGCATTATCGAGATGCCTATGTCCACGATCTCAGGCTCCTTAAAGAACATGCGCATAAGCAGTCCCGCGCCGAAGAAGTAAATAACAGCCAAAACTATCGAGATCAGCCCGCCTATCATCTGGCATGCGGAGCCGTATTCTTTCGCCTTGTCGGGCTTGTTCTCGCCGAGGCTCCTGCCGATAAGCGCGACCGCAGCCGACTGAAGACCGTCGCCGAACGAGAATGAGAGGCTCATTATGTTCATGCCCACCTGGTGCGCCGCCATTGCCGCGGTTCCTTGACCGGCCGCCATGATCGCGGTGGCCATAAAGCCCACGCGCATGAGCATTTGCTCAAAGAACACGCTGTAACCCACTCTTACCAGACTTTTCAGCGCGCTCAGCGTCGGACGGATCTTTTTTTTGATTATAAAAAGGATATTCAAAAAGCTTCCGGGCTTGCTGATCGAGATTATGCTCATAACCGCCGCAACGACCGTTCCGAGTACCGTGGCATAAGCCGCTCCGGCAATCTCGAGAGCGGGAAAGCCGAAATGGCCGTTGATCAGAAGATAGTTAAATATGATATTGATAGTGTTTGACGTTATATTGGTGCGCATGGTTATCCTGGTATTTCCGGCGCCGCGCTGCGCGGAGTTTATGCCCATCTGAATACAATTAAACACCATGCCGCCCATGATTATCCTGTAATATGTAACGGCGCTGTCATGCGTTTCGGGCAGCGAGCCGCAAAGCGTCATGATCTGCGGCGCGAAAATAACAAGCGCAGTGCTCAGCACCGCCGCCAGAGCCAATATCAAAATAAACGTGGTGAATAAAATCGAATTGGCGTCCTCCCTCCGCTTTTCGCCGAACCTTCTGGCAACCAAGGCGGACACCGAAACATTGATCGCGATAAACACCGAAAGGCCCAAAAATTTCGGCTGGGTGGTAAGGCCGACCGCGGCCACCGCGTTTGCGCCCAGAGAGCTCACCATGAGCGAGTCCACAAGGCCCGCGAACGCGACAAAAAACGACTCAATAATAGCCGGCACCGCGATCGCAAGCGCCGTTGTCACGGTTTTCTTTTCGTAATTAAACAACCTCAAATTAAATTTACATCTCTTTTCAATCAATCTGTAATAATTATAATACAAAAGCGCGGGATTGTCAAATAATTCCGCGCTTTATAAGCTCCGCTTTTATATTACTTAAATTTACGTCCCGGCACAATGCTTTTCCAGAACTCGGGGGCCAGAAGAATGAGCATCGGATAGAGCTCAAGTCTGCCCGCGAGCATATCGAAGATCATGATGTACTTCGGGAATGCCGAGAACAGCGAGAAGCTTTCCGACGGGCCCGCTCCTCCCAGTCCTGGGCCGATATTGTTTATCGTCGCGGCGATCGCGGAAAAATTTGTCGTGAAGTCATATCCGTCTACCGAGATCAGCAGCACCGACGCGGCGAACAAAAACGCGTAGGCGCAGATAAACACGTTTATCGAGCGTATCGTCTCGGGCGCGACCGTCTTGCCCTCGCTCTTTATGTTGACCACGCGCTTGGGGTGGAAAAACAGCGTTATCTCCTTGCGCACCGTGCGGAACAGTGTCATGAAGCGCGAAACCTTTATTCCGCCGCCCGTGCTGCCCGCGCAGGCGCCCATGAACATCAGGCCGAGCAGTATCATAACCGCGAACTGCGGCCACAGCGCCTCGTAATTTAACGTTGAAAAACCCGTGGTCGTTATTATTGAGGCCACCTGGAAGAACACATGCCGCACCTTGTCGGCAAGGCCCATATCCGGCATTGAGCCGGTAATATAGAGCGACGCGGTGATGACCGCGGTCGCGATCGCGATGATTATCAGATAATAACGCGCTTCCTCATGCGACGCGGCGGCGCGGAACTTTCTTCTGTACAGCAGGAAGTACACCGCGAAATTGACGCCGAAAAGCATCATAAACACGCCGACCACCCATTGGATATACGGCGAGTAGCCCGCCATACTGTCAGCTTTTATTCCAAAGCCTCCTGTGCCCGCCGTGCCGACCGCGGTAGTCACCGCGTCAAATATCGGCATGCGGCCGATGATAAGGAACAAAAACTCCGCGACGGTCAGCGCGATATATATCGCGTAAAGCACAAACGCCGTCTCCCTTACCTTTGGCAGCAGCTTGCTCACCGTGGGGCCGGGGCTTTCGGCCTTCATTATGTTCATATGCGAGCCGCCGGTCATCGGCAGAAGCGCGAGCAGGAACACCAAAACGCCCATTCCGCCGATCCAGTGCGTAAAGCTGCGCCAGAACAGCGACGCGTGAGACAGGGCCTCAACATCATCAAGAATGCTGGCGCCGGTGGTGGTGAAGCCCGAGACCGTCTCAAACAGCGCGTTTGTAAAGTTCGGTATATCGCCGTTTATAACAAACGGCATGCAGCCGAAAAGACTCATAACTATCCATGTCAGAGCCGTAACAGCAAAGCCTTCGCGGGTATAAAACGTCAGATTTTTAGGCTTTTTGAATATCGAGATCCCGCCTATCGCCACGCAGACCAAGGCCATGATCAAAAACGAATAGGCCTGGGGCTCGCCGTATATCATTCCCACCAGAAACGGCAAAAGCAGCAGCGCGCCCTCGATATTTAAGATCCAGCCCAAAATATATGTAACAGCCTTAAAATTCAATTTTCAGTCCTCCCAACGTAGTGATCAGCGATTATTGAATAGATAATACGCGAATAAAGACGGCGATAAACATCAGGTTTTCCGCCCGCGCTCATTGGTATGTCTTGCTCATCACTCGAAAATTTCCTCTATGCTGCTAAGACCCTTGCGAGTGGTAACGACTGTCACCGCGTCGCCCGGCTGCAGCGCGTCGTTTCCTCCGGGAATGAACGCTTTTCCGTCTCTGTAAATACAGGCCACGAGAAGGTCGCTTTTTAATTTAAGCTTCTTAAGCGGCTTTGAGGTGTGCTTAAGCTCGTCGTGCACGTTAAACTCTATAGCCTCAACCCTGTCGTTTGACAAATTATAAAGCGTGATAATATCGCTGCCCAGCGATTTCTTTTTGGCGCGGACATACTTGATTATCGTCTCGGCGGTCATGCGCCTCGGATAAACGACGCTGCCCAGCTCAAGCTCATTGATAACGCTTGAAAAATTAATGTGGTTGACCTTTGTTATCGCCTTGATACCGGGCGAGACCTTCATACCGTAGAGCGAAAGCAGCACGTTTTCCTCGTCAATTCCGGTCAGCGGTATAAGCGCGCCGGCGCTCGCCAGATCCTCCTGACTAAGCAGGGTCTCGTCGGTTCCGTTTCCGTTAACGATAACAACGTCGTCCGGCAGCAGCGTGCTGAGTTCTTCGCAGCGCGCGGGATTGATCTCGATGATCTTGACCTGCATTCCCGCGCGGGACAGGATCCGCGCCAGATAAAACGAGGTTTTTCCGCCGCCGATGATCATCGCCGAGTTAACGTCTCTCGTTTCAACGTTTATCTTTTTGAAAAAGGCGAACGCGTCACGCGGGGTCGCGATAAACGATATAATGTCGCCCGACCGCAGCTCAAAGCTGCCGTTGGGGATAGCGATCATATCGCCGCGCTCGACAACGCAGATGAGAATATTAAAATCCTTGTTGTTCTGGAAACTCGAAAGCCTCATGCCGTCAAGGTAATTGTCGGCGGGTATCTTGAACCTGATAAGCTCCGCCGAGCCCTTGGCGAACGAGTTGACCGAGATCGCCAGCGGGAAATGCAAAATTCTTGAGATCTCCCGCGCCGCCTCGAGCTCGGGATTGATGATTATCGAAATCCCCAGCTTGTCGCGCAGATACGCAAGCTCGTCGCTATAGTCGGGATCGCGCACTCTGGCGACCGCGGTGCAGTCGCCCACCTTTTTGGCGAGTGTGCAGCAAAGCAGATTGAGCTCGTCGCTGTCGGTCACGGCGATTATCAGGTCGGCGCTCTCAACGCCCGCCTCAATCAGCGTTCCGTAGCTCGAGCCGTTGCCCACAACGCCCATAATGTCGTAGGTCTCCGCCAGCTTTTCAACGACTTCGCGGTTCTTGTCAACGACCGTAACGTCGCAGCCTTCCTCGGTCAGCTTTCCCGCTATGGTGGAGCCGACCTTTCCGGTGCCGACAATAATGATTTTAAGTGTCTTAGACTTGTTTCCTCTGAATTTGTTTAGAATAGACATAAACATTCCTCCCAAAATGCCGCAATTCTAATATCAATAATATTATTTTACCATATATTGTTTTAAATATCAACATTTTCTTTTAAAAATTATAAGTTGACAAACCGGGGCCTGTTTTATATAATTTTTGTAGTATCAAAAAAAGAGGGATTGTTCATGAAGATCATAAAATTCTATGGCAGCGACGAAAACAAAAAAGATTTTTTAAATAGCGGCGAGCCGCTTATGGCGGTAATTTCCCATGACTGCTCACACGCCGTGGTGTCATTGCTTGACGAGGGCTGCGAACACCACATACTTTTGGCGAAGGCCCTTGACAAATATAACATTGACGAATATTTCAGAATAATTTTTGACAGTGACGGCTGTGACTGGACATTTGTGTGCCCGCCCGATTATAAAAACATATCAAACAAGGAAAGGCGGATCACACGATTTTACGCGGACGGAGTTGACGCGATAACAGAATTTTTAAAAAGCGTCGGCTATGATGTTCCGATTGAGATCCCCCGCCGTTACCGGCGGCACATTGATTACCTTAAATAACATAAACAACGGCGGCTTTTATAAAAAGCCGCCGTTGTTTTGGAGGCGCCACCCAGATTTGAACTGGGGCGTAAAGCTGTTGCAGAGCTCTGCCTTACCACTTGGCTATGGCGCCCTATAAATAAAGTATGATAAAAGACGCAAAAGTATGCGTCTTTTATCAATTGGAGCGGAAGACGAGATTCGAACTCGCGACGTTCACCTTGGCAAGGTGACGCTCTACCACTGAGCCACTCCCGCAAATGGTGCCTCCGGGCGGAATCGAACCACCGACACGGGGATTTTCAGTCCCCTGCTCTACCGACTGAGCTACAGAGGCATGATGGCGATCCGGATGGGGTTCGAACCCACGACCTCCAGCGTGACAGGCTGGCATTCTAACCAACTGAACTACCGGACCGAATATGGTGGGAGTTATAGGGCTCGAACCTATGACCCTCTGCTTGTAAGGCAGATGCTCTCCCAGCTGAGCTAAACTCCCGCATAAAAAAAGATGTTGGTGGGAGTTATAGGGCTCGAACCTATGACCCTCTGCTTGTAAGGCAGATGCTCTCCCAGCTGAGCTAAACTCCCACATCTTTCCATCACAGTGCCGCACGCGGCGACAACATTGATAATTATACATAGATTAAATGTAAAAGTCAAAAGCACTCACATCTGATTATAAGCGATTACAGTGAATTATTTAACTAAAATACCCTATTTTCTCTTAATTGCTAACTTTATCATATTTTTAAAATTTGTGCATTAACATTTTTTCCGCGAATATACATGTATGAAAGGCAGGTGTTTAATATGTTTAAAGCGATCAAATTTTCGGGAATTATCTGGCTGCTGACCGCAGTAATTATGACCGCAGCCGCCCTTGCGCTGCTGATTAAAGCAAACGCTCCTGAGCCGCTGCCGACGAACGCCGAAGGTTCTGCTCCGGTAATCGTAATTGACCCGGGCCACGGCGGTCAGGACGGCGGTGCCTCAAGCGGAGACACGCTTGAAAAGGACCTTAATTTGAGCGTCGCGCTCAAGCTCCGTGATGTGATCACCTCAGACGGCGGCGCGGCGGTAATGACCCGAGAGGGCGACGCGCCGGACATTCCCGATACAAACGGAAAGTTCAACAAAAAAGCCGACCTCAAGTATCGGCTCAAAGTATTAAACGACGCAAACGCCGACGTTTTTATCAGTATTCATATGAACAAATTCACCGAGAGCAAATACAGCGGCGCGCAGGTGTTTTACTCCCAAAACAACGAGGAGAGCAAGACCTTGGGCGAGAATATCCAGCAGTCGCTGCGCGACAATATTGACCCAAACAACACAAGAGAAGCGAAGCGCAACGAGGCGGGCATATATATTCTCAAAAACGCCAATGTTCCCGCCGCGTTGGTTGAATGCGGATTTTTGTCAAACCCCGAAGAGCTCGAAAAGCTCAAAACCGACGAATATCAACAAGCCCTGGCGGACGCGATATACAAAGGGATCAAAGAATTTATGGACCGCAGTGACGAATAGCTTATCTTGTTATATCATCAAATTTCGCGCCTATCAGCTCTTTCAGATCTATGGGGTTCATTTTTATCTGAACGCCGCGCTTGCCGCCGCTGAAATAGATTTGTTCAAGCGGCTCCGCCGACTTGTCGATTACGGTCGGGAACTGCTTTTTCATTCCGATCGGGCTGCAGCCGCCCCGGATATAGCCGGTGACGCGGGTGATGTCCTTGACATGGATCATCTCAAGCGCCTTCTGCCCCGCGGCGGCGGCGCACTTTTTGAGGTCAAGCTCCTTCGCGACCGGAACGACAAACACAAAATTTTCATGCGCCTTGTTCTCGGTCACGAGCGTTTTATAAACCATATCCGGGTCAAGCCCGAGCTTTCCCGCGACGGTCACTCCATCGGTGAACTCGCCGCACTCGTAAAACATTACCTCAAACTCGAGCCCCGCGGACTCGAGTATGCGCATCGCGTTTGTTTTAACATGCTTTTTCGCCATTTTTATCACCTTATTTTCCTGCACTCAAGATAATACCTTTTATCCGCCGCCACGCCCATCGAGAAGGTTTTTCGCGGCAGCGAGCCGTCCTTTATGACGAACTCGAACAGTTGGCTCTTTTCCATCGGGTCGACCATGAAGCCGATAGTGTTCTCGGCGTCCGTGAGAGCTTCGACTACATCGTCGCCGTGTATATAATCCACGCGGCCGCCGTTTTTTTCGATATACTCGTCCAGAAAATCCTGAACGGCTCCGACCGCGAGATTTCCCCCGCAGTCCTCAATATTCACCTCGCCGCGCGTTTCGCCGTATTTGTAACGTATCCTGTGGCCGCCGCGGCCATCGGCGGACGCGCGCGGATAGCGCTTATAAAGCGCACTCATCACGTCCTCGGGGTCAACGCCGAACAACACGCGCTGAATTGGCTCAAACTCAAGCGCGTCGTCGTGGATATTCTCAAGCTCGACCAGAGCGTACCGCGCCGGGTGCGTCTCGGCCTCCGCGTCGGTCAATCCCTTTTTGATTTCGTCCCAGCATGATCTCGCGGTCGCCAATGAGTGGTTGCCGTCGCCCACGGCGAACGCCATAACGTCCTTGCCGCTTAATCCGTATTTTTCATCAAACGCGGCTCTGTCCTCAAGCGCCGCGAGCGCATCCGCGATTCGCTCATGCTCGCTCTCGGGCACGAGGTATCCGGCGATCCTGCCGCCGCCCAGCATCAGATCAAAATCATAGAGCTTTCTGAAATCACGCTTTCGCGCGCTCAAAGGCTCGATCACCGATTTTTCGCGATCGTCGATCAGCATCAAAATATGCGGCAGCTCGAGCGGAGCGTTTATGCGGATTTTTTTCCGCGGCGGAATACGCTCGATTATGGTTCCCTCGGTGGCGCGGATCTTCGAGTGCGAGCCGCGCCTGAAATCGTATTCCTCAAGATCGACCATGCCGATGATACCGCGGCGCGTCCTGCCGTTTGACTGCTCGCGCTCGACATACACATACGAGCTTTTAAGCTCCTCAAATATGCCCGAGGCGAGATATTCGCTCATCGCCGCGTTGATTTTTTTGATCCGATCAATGCCGCCCGGTTTATCAAGATAAACCTCAGGGAAAATTATGTCGAGCGTTGAGGGGCTGCCGCCCGTGAGCTTCGCGGCCTTTTCCCAATATTCCGGCTCGGAGGTGTACTGGTCGCAGGCCACCACGCTCCATTTTTCAAAATCAATATTTTTCGGTATAAGAATATCCGCGGGTTTAAAAATCATGTCATTCTCCTCATTAAATCGGGCGGTTATTAACCGCCCGTAATATTATTTCAATTTTTCGATGCTCTCCAGCACGGTCCTGAGCATCTCGCTGTACTTCTCGGCCTTTTTGCGCTCCTCTTCCACCACCTTGGCGGGAGCTTTTTCGGTAAAGCCCTTATTGCTCAACTTGCCCTCGGCGCGCTTGATCTCACCCTCGAGGCGCTTCTTCTCTTTGCTCAAACGGTCAAGCTCTCTCTCTTTGTCAACAAGCTCGTCGACCGGCAGCAGGATTTCCGCTCTGGGAACAACGACCGAAACCGCGTTCTCGGGAACGCCGCTCTTGTCCGCGCAGACATTGACCTCGGAGGCCGAGGCGAGCTTTTTGAAGAAGCTGTCGCCCTTTTTGAACGTCTCCGCTCTGTCGGTCACAATATATAGCGCGGCCTTTTTTGAGGGCGGAACGTTCATCTCGTTTCTTATATTGCGGACGCCCTTTATCGCGTCCATGATCATCCGCATCTCGCTCTCGGCGGTTTCGTCCTTGAGCCCCGGGTCATAGACCGGGAAGCTTGAAATCATTATGCTCTTGCCCTCGTGCGGGAGCGCCTGCCAGATCTCCTCGGTAATAAACGGCATGAACGGGTGCAGCAGCTTGAGCGTGTTGCTCAGAACATACACAAGCACCTGCTGGGCGGTCGTGTTGCTCTCGCCCTCCTCAAAGAAACGGGGCTTTACAAGCTCAATATACCAGTCGCAGAAGCTGTCCCAGATAAAGTCGTAGAGCTTTGAAACGGCTATGCCGAGCTCGTATTTCTCAAGATTGTCAGTGACTTCCTTAACAAGGTCGTTATACGCCGAGATTATCCACTTGTCGGCGATCGTCAGCTTTGACCTGTCGGGCAGGGCGCAGGTGTCGATCGAGAGGTTCATCAGCACGAAGCGCGACGCGTTCCATATCTTGTTGGCAAAATTGCGGCTCGCCTCAACGCGCTCGATATAAAATCTCATATCGTTTCCGGGCGAGTTTCCGGTAGCCAGCGTGAAGCGCAGCGCGTCCGCGCCGTATTTGTCGATTATTTCAAGCGGGTCAATTCCGTTGCCGAGGGACTTGCTCATCTTTCGGCCCTGCGAGTCGCGCACAAGGCCGTGGATATACACGTCCTTAAACGGAACCTCGCCCGTGTGCTCGAGCGCCGAGAAAATCATTCTGGCAACCCAGAAGAAAATTATGTCGTATCCGGTGACAAGCACGGATGTCGGATAGAAATGCTCAAGCTCCTTAGTCTTTTCGGGCCAGCCCAAAGTCGAGAACGGCCACAGCGCGCTTGAGAACCATGTGTCGAGCACATCCTCGTCCTGCTTCACCTTGCCGCCGCATTTCGGGCAGACCGTTATATCCTCTTTTGAAACGATAGTCTCGCCGCAGTCCTCGCAATAGAACGCGGGAATTCTGTGGCCCCACCAGAGCTGACGGGAAATGCACCAGTCATGGACGTTCTCCATCCAGTTCATGTATGTCTTTGTGAAGCGCTCGGGTATAAACTTGGTCTCGCCTTTTTTAACCGCCTCGATCGCGGGCTCGGCCAAAGGCTTCATTTTTACGAACCACTGCTTTGAGGTTATCGGCTCGACCGTCGTGCCGCAGCGATAGCAGCCGCCGACGTTGTGAACGTGAGGCTCGACCTTAACAAGCAGGCCCTCTTTTTCAAGGTCCTCAACGATCGCCTTGCGCGCCTCGTATCTGTCCATTCCCTCGTACTTGCCGCCGAATTTGTTTATCGTGGCGTCGTCGTTCATGACCTTGATCTCCTCAAGGTTGTGGCGCTTGCCGACCTCAAAGTCGTTGGGGTCGTGGGCGGGCGTTATCTTAACGCAGCCCGTTCCGAACTCCTTGTCAACATACTCGTCGGCGATAACCGGAATTTCGCGGCCCACGAGCGGCAGGATCAATGTCTTTCCGACCAAGTCCTTGTATCTCTCGTCGTCCGGGTTGACCGCGACCGCGGTATCGCCCAGCAGTGTTTCGGGACGGGTAGTGGCGATCTCAACATAACCCTTTCCGTCCTTGCGCGGATACTTTATATGCCAGAAATTGCCGTCATGCTCCGAATACTCGACCTCGGCGTCCGACAGCGCGGTCTTGCACGACGGGCACCAGTTGATTATGCGCGTGCCCTGATATATAAGGCCTTTGTTGTAGAGGTTAACGAACACCTCGCGCACGGCCTTGCTGCAGCCCTCGTCCATCGTGAAGCGCTCTCTGTCCCAGTCGCAGGACGAGCCGAGCTTTTTGAGCTGGTTGATTATTCTGCCGCCGAATTTTTCCTTCCACGCCCACACGCGCTCAAGGAATTTTTCTCTGCCAAGATCGTATCTGGTCAAGCCGTTCTCGTTAACGCGCATGTCCTCCTCGACCTTGATCTGGGTCGCGATGCCCGCGTGGTCGGTTCCGGGGATCCACAGCGCGTTATAGCCCTGCATGCGCTTTGTTCTTATAATAATATCCTGAAATGTCTCATCAAGGGCGTGGCCCATATGAAGCTGACCCGTGACGTTCGGGGGAGGTATCACCACCGTGAACGGCTTTTTGCTGTCGTCCGGCTCGGCGTGGAAATATCCGCCTTCAATCCACTCGTTATATATTTTTTCCTCAACCGCCTTCGGGTCATAGGTTTTTGAAAGCTCTTTAGCCACAAAAATCGCTCCTTACTGTAAAAATTTTATATTTTTCGTTTAACTTTGCCATTGTAACATAAAACCCCCGATAAATCAAGGGGTTTTATGTTATTTTTTAAGGCCAAAGCCCGCCGCCCGCTCTGCCTCGCCCTCCTTGGAGGGAGAGGTGGATTTCCGCCGCAGGCGGAAAGACGGAGAGGGGTTAACATAGTGATTAGCAATTAGTGAATAGCACGCAAACCGCCGTAGGGGCGGATATTATCCGCCCGCTCTGCCTCGCCCTCCTTGGAGGGAGAGGTGGATTTCCGCCGCAGGCGGAAAGACTGAGAGGGAGGCGAACCCCCGTGGTGCCACCCCCCTCAGCCGTCGGTGTAACAAAATTGTAAGTTGAAAAATTTGTCGGTGCATGGTATAATTTAAGTGGTGATACATAATCACAAGTCCGGGGTTTCTCGGGCGGAGAAACACTTTGGTGTAAATAAAATATATTAAAGTAAAAGGCAGACATGAAAACGTAAGGACGGTTGGTCGCTTCATTCCTTTCTAAACACTTAACATCGTGTTTAAGACATAAAGAAAGGAGTGGATGCTTATGAAAAATTTGTTTTTCAAATTATTATTTGCACTCCTTGTAATCATCGTAATTTTTGCGATTTTTGCACAATCCGTGCAATAAAAAAGGACAACCGCCTTAAAGTTTTGAGCTAACTTTGGCGGTTGTCATTTTACAACTGTTGAAGCGGCCAAACCGTTTTTACGCTCTGCCGTTTCTCTTTCTATGATTATTATATAATATTTTTATTGTCTTGTCAAGTGAAATTTTTACAGACCGCTCCCCCGAGGGGGGGAGCCGGGACGCCGAGGGCGCCGTCCCCTACACCAAAATGTGCAAATCGCCGTAGGGGCGGACGACCTCGGCCGCCCGCCCCGTCGTTTCTGTTATAACTCCTTTTCAACCGGGTCTGACATGGGGATCATGTCGGTCGTCGAATTCCAAATCATCACTTTCACTTTTTTCGGCTCCTCGCCGTTGATCGACGCGTACAGCTCGGCTGTCGCGGCGCTTCCGTCCTCGGTCGGCGCGGTTCCGGTCACTTCTTTCGTCGCAAATCCGACCAGCGCTCCGCTCTCGCCGTATGCCGCGGCTATCAGCGTCTCGGTCTCGCCCTCCGCCAGGCAACCCGTCACGTCGACTCCGACTCTCAATTCTCCGTAATTTTCCCCGTACGCGTTGTATTCCGCTTTTGTTATCACAGGCGCAGAGCTCTCGCGAACGTATACGCGCACTCTCACCGGCATCGCAACGCCCGGCGTCATGTACGAGATCACGGCCTCGCCGTAATCCTTCGCCGTTATCGTTCCGTCAGCCGAAACCGTCGCCACGTCCTCATTATCGACCGAAGCATAAATCGGGAACTCCGTCACGCTCTCGGGATACGCCGTGATGTTCGGCCTAAAGGCCGCGCCCGGCTTGAGCGCTATGCTCCGCGTCGCGCATTTCAGCTTCTGCGCGGTCTGCGGCTTTATCACGCAGCCGTCGCTGTTGTCGTTTTGCGACTCCTCCGCGCCGCCGCAGCTCACCTCCGCCTTGATAACCGATCTTCCCTTTCCGCCCTCGAACGTGTAGTATTTCGGGTCTAAGTTTATCGTTATCTTCTTTGTCTCGCCGCCCGCTATCTCGCCTATCTCCTCGTCAATTATTACCTCGCCGTTTTCGCCGGTCACGGTTATCCTCGCTCCAACCGCGGTCTCGCAGCCCTCGTTTGTCACATACGCCTCCGCGATACCGTCGCTGAACACTCTGTAGTCCCTAATCTCCACCGTCAAATTCGCCTCGCCGAACTCGCTTGTTGCCGCGTTGTTCGCCGCGTTTTTCTCGTCCAAATTTTCGCCCGTGACCGTCGCGGTTATGTTCTGCTTTTCAAACCCCTCGGGCAGCCTTACCGTGACTTTCGTCTCGCCGCTCTCGCCCGCGGGAATATTCACGCTCTGCGCGCCCTCGAATATCACTCCCGACTTCTCTCCCTCAAGCCTGATGTTAAGGCTGCTCAGATCGGTCTTGGTGTTGTTTGTCATATTAAGCATAAATTTCGCGCTCTTTCCGGGCATTACCGCGCCGTCGGCGTATACCGCGTTCAGCGCTATGTCCTCCTCCGGCTCGGTGTGGGAATACACCAATCTCACGCTCGAGGTCGAGCCGTTCTCGTCGGTGTCCGCAAGGACCGCCGCGGTCTGTATCTCACCATTTTGGTCTATCCTCGCGTCCCACGAGCGTATCTTCGCGTTATAGTCGGTTATCTTCACGGGATTTGTCCAATTTCCGTTTTCATAATATGACGCGTACAGATTTGAGTTGAACCCTTCCTGAACCTCATACACCGCCGCGTTACCCAGATCCATCACCGAGCCCTCGGCCTTTGTCTCGGTTATATCGGCTATCGAGCCGCTTATTCTTTTCAGCTTTCCGTTTTCGGTGAATGAGAGATAACCGTTTGCGTTGTGCAGTCCGCTCAGCTCGGAACTGTTGTCATACATGACCTCGCCGCCGCGGTACAGCACATTCTCGGGCGTCGTCATATCCCCGTCCTTGTCGACAATAACATACGCGCTTTCTCTATACACCGCGCTGTCGCACACCAACGGCAGGTTTTCGCATACCGCGTTCGCTTCACCTATCTCTCCGTAATAAACTCTTGTCAGGTACACGCTTTCGCTTGTCTCGTCGGATCCCGGCATCGGGCTGTCCTTATCGTTCACGGTATAGGATATATACGGGGAAGAATAGCCCGCCTCTATCCTCGGATTATACTCATATCCGTTTCCGCTTGTAACGCTTTTCGGCTCGCCCCACGCCGTTCCGTCAAACTCGGCGTATTTTATGTCGACCGTTTTGGCGATTTGGTAAATATCCTCGTTTTCGCTGAGTTTCCGGTTCGCGCTCTGCCATACTATCGCCGCGCCGTTTGACGACGCCGCTATGTCAAACTCAAAGTCGGCCGTGCCGTCGCCTTCGATTATTTTCGGCTCGCTCCATGTTCCGTTTTCAAGAATACTGTAATAAATCGCGGTCTTGTCGGCAAGCGCACGCGAGGTGTCGTCGTCGAGCCAAACCATCATTGTCCGTCCGTCGCTCAGATCAACAACTCTCACCTGACTGTAAGGATAGAGATTGCTCTTGACCGTGTCGGCGTCCGCGGCTGTTTCGCCTGTTTCAAGATAGTCTCTTTGGACGGTCGTCATATTCTCCGGCTCGATATCTATGTCCGCGGCTTCGGCTGCTTCAAAATACGGATATATCTGCGCTCCGGTCAGCCTCTGCGAATGTCTGTACTCCTTGCCGAGAATTGAAACCATCGCGTAAAATCTCGCGGTCAGCGTGACCGTCAAACATTCCTCAAGCTTTGTGAGCGGACTCTTGAGGCTCGCCGCTCCCTCGCCCTCTAAGCCTATCTCAATCGACAGCGCCCTTCTGAGGCCGACTCCCACTCCGACCGACGGCGTTATGCTCAGGTCGACCTGACCCGTAAGGTTAAATCCCGGGTCGATCGCCGACTCATTCGCGACTTCAAGCTTGAGCCCCGACCTCAGCGAGCCGGATATTCCGTAGGCTGCGTATATCAGAGGCACGGCGGGTATGGGAACGCTGTTTGTCACGCTGCCGTCGAGCATGACCGTTATTCCTCCGTTTAACACCCTCATATTGTCGTCGTCAAGCGAGATCTCCATAAATCCGCACACGCTGACGTCGCCCGACACTCCTATGCTGCCCGGCACGTTCGGCTGATTGAATTGTTTTATATACGCCTCGTTCGCTTTGCCTTTCCGCAATTTGTCAAATATGTCTTTGTATTTTTTATATGTGTCAGTCCAGCTGCTGTCGTCCGCGTCCTCGGGCACATTGTCAAGCGAGCCGTGGGTGCCGATCAGCACCTCGAACGTATTGCTCTCGGCGCTGTACGCCACCTTCACCGCGTCATAGATATTAAGGTCAAAGTTAAACGGCACGTCAATTATCGGCAGCGGCTTGCCCGCTATATTGACCGACGGGCCTGTGAGCCGCGTTCCCTCGCTGTTTCCCGCGAACAGATCCTCCGGGTCAAGCTCAAACGGCTTGACCTTGATAACGCTCATTTGGTTGGGCACAAGGAAAAATCCCGCGTCGGTGTATATCACCGAGCCGCCGTAGTCTATCCTGATTCCCGCCGTCCTGTTCGAGTTTTTGAACTGCACCACTCCGCTGTCGTCGGTGTCATAGCCTTGTCCGTCTATATATACCGTGGCTCCGCTTATCGGGTCGCCGCTGACCTCGTCCACAACTTGGAGCGAGTATGGCGAAGGCTCCCGCGTGGCCTGCGGCTTCATGGTCGCAATCGGCGGTATGGTATAGCTCGGGTCGGGACTATAGCCGCTTCCTCCGCTCTCAAGTGGGTATATGTAATATACGCTACTTCTGCACCAATATGAACCGTACACATGAGGCGTATTGTCGTAATATTCATAGCAATGCGGTTGGCCGCTTATATCTCTGGTTGAAATAAGGCTTGAGTCGTCATTCTGGCACTCAAAATATCCCATAAACGGCGAGGACGCGCTTGCGGTCAATGTTGGAATATCATCTCTAATCTCCGTCACTGTTCCGCTTATGTAACAGTTGGTTCCGTTGTCTATTCCGTAAGCATCGCCGTTTGTAACGGTTACACTACCTTGAATATTGCAGTTGGTGCACAAAACTATTCCGCTAACACTGGCGTTTGTGGCGGTTATATTGCCATATATTGCGCATCCTGTACAATCGTAGTATATTCCTTCCGCATGGCCGTTTTCGGTTGTTCCGTTTTCGGTTGTTATATTGCCCTCAATATAGCAATTGGTGCAACTGGTTGTTATTCCCCGTACTGCGTTGGTTCCTTTTATATCACCATATATTGTACAGCCTGTACAATATATGAATATTCCGGAAGCTCCACTGTTTTCGGATGTTATATTACCCTCAATACAGCAATCTGTGCAGTAATAGCCTATTCCATATGCATATGTGCTGTTTTCGGATGTTATATTACCCTCAATATAGCAATCGGTGGAATAGTGTTCTATTCCCGATGCTCCTCTTCCTTTTATATTGCCATATATTGTACAGCCTGTACAATCGTCGCGTATTCCCCTTGCCTCATAAATCTCGGATGTCACGTTGCCCTCAATACAGTTGCCGCTGCCGCCATCTATTCCCGCTACCCCGCCATTTTCAGATGTTATATCACCATAAATATAGTTATCGCTGCCACCGTTTATTCCATAAGTCCAGTTTCCGTAAGTCCAGCTATTACCGTAAATCGCGTCATCGCCGTTGTTTGCTATATTACCATAAATACAATTGTCGCTGCCGCCCACTATTCCGTAATCCCCGCCATCGCCGTTTTCGGATGTTATATTGCCACAAATACAGTTTTCGCTGCCGCCGTATATTCCTTCAGCCCCGTCGTTTTCGGACGTTATATTACCATAAATACAGTTGCCGCTGCCCTCTCTTATTCCAGCAACATAGTCATCGCCTATTACATCTCCATAAATTATACAATCGGAACAATCATACATTGCAGTTATAGCAAATCCGTTTATTCCTACATGGCTAATGCAATTTGAACATAATCCTAAAATACTGGATTCATGGCCATATATTTTTTCATTATTTGAATTAACCAATTCGGATTTGATATTACCGTTATTTACGCTGTTTGAACATTTGACTAACGCGATTGCGCCGCACATTGCCGCATTGTCGTCAACCATATCATAAACGTTTATATCAACATTGTTTTCACAATCGGTTCCGTTTACTATGCCGACGATGCTTGAACCGGAATATTCATTAAATTTACTTGTGTCTTTTATGGTAATTTCTCCGGATGTTTTGCAGTTGTCAGCAAACATTTGCTCCGAGCCGAGCGCGTTCACCGTAATTCCGCCGTCTTGTGTTTTGGTGATATTTATATTAATATTTGTGAGGTTAAGATCAAGAATATAATTGTTGTATTTTTCTCCGCTTTCATTGTACCAATCAAAAAGTCCCGCGTCGCCGTGGGGAATGTCGGAGCCGCTGTTCCAATGCTTATACTCCGGCTCTTTGGTGATTGTCAGACCGTTTATCGCATGATTATTTCCGTTAAAGGTTGCGTTGTAGAGTGTCAGAGGTTTCCACTCAATTCCGGTTATGTCTATGTCGTTTTGGAGTTCGTAGTAGCCGCCGTCGTGACCGTCTATCGCCATAAGCTCCTCGGGGGTCGATATGTATACCACCTCGCTGTAACCCGAGTCGGCTGCGGTGACTTCGCCATCGCCCGGAACCGGAGGACGTGTGGGCAGATTGTCAGGGTCAAGTTTTTCGTCCGGATCGATCCCCATAGCGCGCAAACTCTCGTCCCTGCGGTTCTTCTCTTCCTCGCGCCGCTTCTCCTCCTCGGCCCTGCGCTGCTCCTCTTCCGCTCTGCGCTGCTCAACTTCGGCCCTGTGCGCCTCTTCCTCGGCGCGGAACTGCTCCTCTTTCGCCGCGCGAGCCTCCTCGCGCGCCGTAAGCTCGCCGCTCTCGGCGGACGCCTCCGCCGCGGGCAGTTCCCGCGCGAAAACGCTTACTCCCGAAAACATAGAAACCGCCAAAGCCAACGACAAAATCAAACTCAACAATCTTTTCATAACACTTTACCTCCGGAATATATTTTATATAAAAAATGCGCGGCCGCAAAATCACGACCGCGCATAAAAAACGCAGCCTTGATTTTATGCTGCCACGCATTCACGTCATGTTTATTTTACAACAGTTATGACAACCAAAGCGTGCGCTTTTTTCAAAAGCGCAAACTATTGCAAAAATAAACATATGAAATTACGTGGCAAATTAAATATAACACATTTATCCAAAAAACACAAGCAAAATTTTAAATTTTTGTAAAAAAATATCGCCCAACAGCACAAACTCCCGTAGGTGCGGACGACCCCGGCCGCCCGAAACAACACCTCATCCGACTTTTTGCCCAAAAGGGCAAAAACCCACCTTCCCCTCAAGGGGAAGGCTCAGCCTGTCGAAAAAGGGAAGAAAAAGCTCAGAAAAGACTGGGCTTTTTCTGTATTTTATGATAAAATATAGGTAAGATAAAATTTTAAGGCGGAGGAAATCGAAATGCTTAGCAAAGGACATGAAATACAGCGCGGACAGGTAGAAATAGTAGATACCGAAACATTAACACCGCAGGAGCATTTACTGCGAAAAATAGACGCAGCAATTGATTTCAACAAAATATATGAAATAGTTGAGCCGTTGTATTGCGAAGACAACGGACGACCAAGCATAGATCCGGTGGTATTGTTTAAGATGGTACTAATACAGCATTTGTACGGTTTACCTTCATTGAGGAGAACAGCAAGCGAGGTTGGGTTAAATGTTGCATATCGCTGGTTTTTGGGATACTCCCTGACAGAAGAAACGCCGCATTTTTCTACGGTTAGTTACAATTTTAGGAATCGTTTTACAACGGAAACAATAGACGAAATCTTTTCGTGGATATTGGAAGAAATCGCAAATGCGGGATATTTGTCAACAAATGCGGTATTTATTGACGGAACACATATAAAAGCAAACGCCAATGTAAAAAAGAAGATACAAGAGGAAGTACCGATAGCGGCAAAACGATATGCTAAAGAACTGATGGAAGAAGTCAATGCGGATCGAGAAATGCACGGCAAAAAACCGTTTGATGATGAAAACCGACCTAAAAACTCCGGGCCGAGCAAAAATACCTCAAAGAAAAAATTGAAAAATCTGAAGAAAGAGGCAAAGAGAAGAAAAGTCACTAAAAGTGTCAGCGATCCTGAAAGCGGAATGTTTGTAAAAGGTGAGCACAAGAGACAATTTGCATATGAAGCGCACACAGCCTGCGATAGTTACGGATATATATTAGATACGGTTGTAACGCCCGGAAATATACATGTGGATTAATGTCAATAAAGTAGACAGAAAAAAGCGAAGAAATTATACACACATAAACATCGCCTCTTTCTGATT
>CANQKC010000013.1 GCA_947624305.1 uncultured Monoglobus sp.
ACATTTTACTTCTCCTCTCGTGTTTATTATTTTAACATATTTCCATTTTTCTGTCTACTTTTTTAGTATACATCCAGTTATTATACAACTAATGCCAAAGATAAAAAACATTGCTATTATTTTGAGTGCAATAATTGCGGAAGTCATATTCATATTACCCCGAATATCACAGTTGAATAAATTGATTTGAAATAAAGCACTCCAAAACTGAATACACGCCTTCGGTTGCGATAGCCGTGGGCGGATAATATCCGCCCCTACAAGTAGGAAAAATATGAAACTTGGCACGAAGCATCAGGTGCTTCCTGCGATTTATATGGAGGAATAGAGATGTCGGTAAGTATAAATCATCCGTGCACAATGTGTAAAAATGCTATCCCGATCACAGGCAGTTACGGGATGTCGAGATGTAAGGCGTTTCCCAATGGTAAACCGCCCGAGTTCCTTTTGTCAAATATTGATGTAAGGCAGCTTAAAGAATGCAATAACGGATATAAATATGAGTATGACGGCTCACCGAAAGTGGGATAAAAATAAGCACTTGGAAGTAGTCGGTTTGACTTACCGGGAATAACAGAAACGCGGGATTTTAATAAAAATATTGGCACATCTTCGGGTGTGCTTTTATTATGCAAAAAATCATGGAAAGAGTTGGGGAACCCCTCTCCGTCAGGCTTTCGCCTGACACCTCTCCCCAAGGGGCGAGGCAAGCGGGCGGCGCTATGCGCCGCTCCGCGGGACGTCGAGGGCGTCGCGGGCCTAGTTCCTAGGTCCTATTCCCTAGTCCCTACGTTGTCAGCCCTCGGCACATTTTTCTTACTATAATTAAATTGTGGCGGGAAGTCGCCGCGAAATTATTTTTAAGAAAGGAGCATAATTATGCTTGGATTTGGAAACAGACGACAGACGCCCGAGGACGAGAGGTACGCGCGCTCTTATCCGCCGCGTCAGTCCGCGGAGCAGCCTTATCCGCAGGAAGGCGGCGCGGGATACGCTTACCGTCCGCAGGCCGCGCAGGGCGGGGCGCCCGAGCAGGGAATGCAGGTGCCCGCGCAGGCCGCGCAGACGGCGCGCATGTCTCAGCAGGGCCCGGCCGACCTGGAGCTCGCCGCTTATATCGACAGACGCGCCGCCGAGATCGATGCGCAGGTCAGGGAGTTCTCGCTCAAAAACCCGGACTTTGACATCAGGCGCGAGCTGCGGAACCCAAAGTTCTGCAACTATCTTTGGGGCAACGGGCTCAGCGTTGAAGACGCGTATTATCTCACCCACCGCGGCGAGACGGAGGAAAGGGCCGCGCGGCCCGCGCCGGAGAAGAGAATTGCCGAAAACGGAACGTCAAAGCCCGGCGGCAGCGGCGTGGTGAAAAAGAACCCCGAGGATATGAGCGACGAAGAGGTCGACGATATTATCAGACGCGTCCGCAAGGGCGAGAAGATCTCGTTTTAGGACGGATAGATCCGCCAATCAAAAATTTTTACGGAGGTATATTTATGAGTATTAATTACAACACCCAGACAACGACCACCAACCGCGTGGGAAACAATGTCACTCCCGAGATGAAGGCGTATTACGACAGACAGATGATCCGCTTCGCGAGCCCCAAGCTGGTTCACGCGCAGTTCGGACAGAGCAAGCCCATTCCCAAGGGCTCGGGCAAGACGATCGAGTTCCGCCGCTTCAGCCCGCTTCCCAAGGCGATGAAGCCGCTGACCGAGGGCGTTACTCCCAAGGGCAATCAGCTCAACGTTACCACGGTCGAGTCGACTGTCGATCAGTACGGCGACTATGTGACGCTGTCCGATATGCTGACGCTCTCGGCGATCGACAACGTTATCGTCGAGACACAGAACGTGCTGGGAGATCAGGCGGGCAGAACGCTCGACACGGTTATCCGCGAGAAGATCAACGCGGGCACCAACGTTCAGTACGGCGACGGCAAGGCCGACAGAAACGTGCTTGTCGGCGGCCAGGAGAGCGGCAACGACTATCTCAGCGTGGCGGCGGTCAAGAGAGCGGTCGCAACGCTCAAGCGCAACAACGCCCAGCCCATCAAGGACGGCTGCTATGTGGCGATCATTCATCCCGACGTGGCGAACGATCTTACCAACGATCCCGAATGGAAGGCCGTTAAGCAGAACGTTGACCCCAAGGATTGGTACAACGGCACGATCGGCAAGATCCACGGAGTTGTTTTCGTGGAGTCGACCGAGGCGAAGGTTTTCAGAGCCGAGCCGCTGCGCAGGATGGCGAACATCACGATCGGCGACCCCGAGTCTCTGACGGTCGGCGCGGTGTCGGGCAAGGTCATCACCGTGAGAGAGGAAATAGCCTCGGGCGACGCGACGGCGCTCAGCGGCAGAACCATTCAGATAAACGGCTTTGACTACACGATAGCCTCGGCGACAGCCGGCGATCCCGGAGCGGCAAAGATCACCGTCAGCGAGACTCTGAGCCCCACTGTGGTTCCCGGTTCGATCATCTATCCCGCGGGCGCGGGCAAGGACGGCAGGGACATCTACTCCACGCTGTTCATCGGTCAGAACGCCTACGGCGTCACCAATATCACGGGCGGCGGCCTTGAGACGATCATCAAGCAGAAGGGCAGCGCCGGCACGGGCGATCCTCTCGATCAGAGAAGCACCGTCGGCTGGAAGGCGACGCAGACCGCGGAGATTCTTTCACCCGAATTCATGGTGAGAGTCGAGACGACTTGCAGCTATTAATAAGGAGGCGGCGAAAATGGCAATGACAAAAAAACAGAAGCAGGAAGCGGAGCTTGAGGCGTTCTATGACGAGCTTGTTCCGGTGATGCTGGTTAAGGACAACTGGAAACACAAAGACGATCTCACCGTTACGGTCAACGGAGTCAACTATCAGATCAAGCGCGGCGAGAGCGTCATGGTCCCCCGCAAGGTCGCATTGGCCGTGGAGCGCGCCGACAGGCAGGCGGCAGCCGCCGAAAAATATATCGACAGCCTCAAAGAGGCGTAGGGTGGTGAGGCGGTTTGAAACTTTTAAAGGCGATCGAGACAGCCGACGCCCTGAGCCCGAACAGCTTTGAGCTTGAGGAAAAGCTGGGCTGGTGCAATGAGGTGTCGCTGTCGCTGCGCCGTCATGTGAAAAAGTATTACGAGATCATGGAGACCCGCGTGACCTGCCGGGGCGAGCTTGAGATGCCGCCCGAAATTCCAATCGACAGAGTCGAGGCGGCGTACCTGAACGGAAGGTTTTTGACCCGCGCCGACCTGCGCAGCCTGCCGTTCATGGCGGGAGCCGAGCTTTGGAGGTGTTACGGAGTGTTGTTCGGCACTCCGAGGACGCTCAGGCTCGTTTATCTGACCATGCCCGAGGAGGTCGAGAACATTTGTGTCGAGGGCGAATTCAATATCAGCGAGAGCAAGATCGAGGGCTTTATGCTGCCTTTTAAGAAGGGCGACGAAATCGTGTGCGAGATGCCCGACGATCCGGAGTTCGAGCCGGCGCGGACGTATGTCTATGACAACGACGGCGAAAACCTTTGGCTCACGGACGATATTTTCAAGCCGGAGACCGGCGCGAAGCTTGTGATAAAGCGGGTGATATGCGACGAGACCGAGGTCGAGGCACCCTATGACCGCATGTATGTCGAGTATCTGCTGGCGAAGATCGCGCTGTATCAACACGACTACGACACCTATTCGAGCCACATGATACAGTATAACAATATTTATGACGAGTGCAAAAGAGACTACAAAACGCGGAACCCGCTTAACGATCTCGCGCGTTTTAAAAATTACTGGTAGGAGGGATGAGCAGTGTATTTGCCTGCGGCGGCTCAAAAGAGCGAAAACAAAAAGGTCGATATCCTGAGCTTTTTCGGATACGACCAAAGAAATAAAATTGACGACAGAGAGCTCGGAGAGATGCTCAATATGTCGTCCGACGCGGCGCCGTGCCTCGCGCCCAGAAAGCCGCGGCGGCATATCGCTTCCGCGGAGGGCATAACCGCGGTCACTCTTCCGGAATATTCGCCGGGCGAGCTTGACTCGTTTACCGGGGTCGCGGGGAGGCGGTTCTGGTACAAGGGAAAGGCTGCTTTGGGCGCGGAGCTGACGGACGACGAAAAGTCGATCGTTGACTTTGGCGGAAACATATGCATCTTCCCCGACAAGGTGTATTATCGCTATCTGCCCGACCCCGATACGGGAGAGGTAAGAAACGAGCTCCGATCGATGGCGAGAAGCGTCACGGTCACGGACCCCGCGCTCAACACATACTATGACGAGATCGGCGGTATATACAGAGCCTCGATCCGCAAGAGCGGCGCGGGCTTTGACAAGGTGTTCAAGGCCGGAGACAGCATTGTGATCTCGGGCGCAAGCATAGAGAGCAACAACACGTTCGTGGCGGACAGCAGAAAAAAGTTCGCCTCGGACACCGCAATCGTCAGCGTGGTCATAAAGGAAGTTGAGAGCGACGAGATCTCGCTGCTGATGCACAACAAAAGCGGCGGATACGCGTTCTTTGACAGCTGCGTGAACAGAGGGCCGCTCAAGATCGAGACATATATTCCCGACATTTCCCGCGCCTGCGTTCACAACAACCGTTTGTTCGGCGCGTCGGAAAACGGCGAATATATCTACGCCTCAAAGCTTGGCGACTGCTTTAATTTCACGTCCTTCCAGGGGCTCGGCGACGACAGCTGGTACAGCGAGGTCGGCACGCCCGGCGGATTCACCGCGATCGTGAGCTACCGCTCGGCTGTGGTCGCGTTCAAGCGGGACTATATCCACCATATTTACGGCGACTCGCCGAAAAACTTCTCGATCCCCAAGCAAACCTTGAGCGGCGCTCTTGACGGCAAGAGCGTCGCCGAGGTGGGAGGCGTGCTGTATTACATGGCGGCTGACGGGTTTTACGAGTACAGCGGCGGCGAGCCGGAAAGGATAAGCGCCCCGATAAAAACAATTTTTAAGTCCTGCAAAAGCGGCACTGACGGGCGGAGCTATTTCGCCTGCGCGACGGATCGCAACGGGAAGTCGTCACTGCTCGTGTATAATCCGAAGCTCAATCTCTGGCACCGCGAGGACGACACGAAGTTTGTGGACTTTGTCCGCCGGGGCGAGCGGCTGTACGGGGTGACGGAGACCGATATGTATATGCTCGGCGACGACGAGAACGAGAGCGGAGAGGTAATAAGATGGTGCGTGGTATCCAAAAAATTCACTCTTGAGGATTTTGACTTCAAGAGCGTTAACGCCGTCTGTATCCGCCTTGAGACCGGTTCCGAGACGCGCATAAGGGTCAGCTTCGCAGCCGACGATGACGATTTCAGGCTTTGCGGCGAGATCGAGAGCGAGGGCAAAGGCTTTCTCGTTCACCGCGTTCCGGTGCGCCTCAGAAAATGCGACAGCTTCCGCGTGATGCTTGAGGGTGAGGGCGAGGCGGTGGTCCACGATATTGAAATGATAACCTATACGGGAGGAAGAACGAATGTCGAACATATCAGATAAAACAAAGAACAGCCGCGCGCAGGTTGACGTTCCGCGCCGTCCCGACGGCATGGTGGGCGTTCGCGCCACTCTGAGGAACATGGGCATCGACAACAGCCTTATCGGCTACAACGAGGCGAACAAAACCGTCACTCTGGGAGGCCGCGAGCTTATGAAGCCGCAGTATATCAACGAGCAGGCGGGAATTTCATACTCGATGCCCGCCGATATTCAGAGGAGCGTGGCGAATTTTTACTCAAACACAAACAACCCGGTGGTCAGGGTCTCGGACGCGTACGGCAATTACGCCGGCAGATACGGCCTTTCGGCTGACGCGCTGGGCTACTCAAACGGCGTCGTCACAGTTGGAGGAAGGCCGATAGACACGCTTTATATCGACGACGACGGCAAGGCGTGGGCGTTCAGAAACGACGTTGAGGCGGCGGCTGAGGAATACGCCCGCTCGCTGGGCGTTCGGTCGCCCAACGAGATTTTGGAGGAGTATAACAACGAGTATTTGCCGCAAATCGAAAGCCTCAGCCGCTCGATCATGAACCGGGACGAGTTTTCATACGACCCCGGGAGCGATCCTGTCTATCAGGCGTATCGCGAGCAGTATCTTTTGAACGCCGACCGCGCCGCGCGCGACACGATGGCAGATTACGCGGGCCTGACAGGAGGCTACGCGAACTCGGCTGCCGTCACCGCGGCGGCGCTTACACAGCAGTATTATATGAGCCGGCTTTCCTCAATGATACCGCAGCTTGCTGCGGACGCTTACGAGAGATATTCGAGCGACATAGACCGCGACACCGAGATGCTCGGCAGCATGATCGATCTTTACGACAAGGCCTACGGCAACGCGTACTCGGCGAACAACAAGGCGATAAGCTACGCGAACTCGTCACTCTCGAGCAACGCCGCGAGGGACGAGAGGGCCTATGAGCGGGCCTGGGACGAAATGCTGAAAAATCAGGAATACGACTGGACCGAGAGGCAGAACAGCCAGGACTACAACTGGACGGACGTGCTTAACGGACAGCAGTCGCGGTCGAACGAGCTTGACATAGAGAACTCGGCGGCTGAGAACCTGATGCAGAGCATATACGCGGGCTATTACGAGAGCCTGCTGCGCGCGCAGCTCGAGGGCGACAGACTGAACAACCGTCTGACGCAGGAGCGGATAAACCAGCTGATTATTCAGAATATGCTGGGATTATAATAAAAACATCACCCGCCGATTTAAAAGCGGGTGATATTTTAATTTGCGCGAATTTTACGGTTTTTTTGCCGATTTTATTATTTTGCAAATATTTTCAAAAAAATTATTGACAAGCAAAATGTGTTATGTTAAAATATCAGTGGTTGAAAATGTTGATTAGTTATTGTATCAAATTTCTTATCCGTTTCTTGGACGGGTAGGTCATTTTGGTACTTTTTTATTTTGATACGGAGAAGGGAACAAAATGAAAAGACGGAAAAACTACGCATATGGCCCCGCGGCACAAATTTTGTCGGGGGGGGGCAGACACTTTAATAATTCCGCCGCCGCGGATTACGCGGCCCGCGGCGTAGTTTTCGCGCATTTAAATAAGGATCATACGGCATAGGGACCATTGCGTCCCTATGCCGTTTAACGTAGGGATTAGTAATTAGCGAATAGCGAATAGTCCCGCCACCCGTTTGACTCGCACCCAATCCGTAGGGGACGGCGCCCTCGACGTCCCTAAAGGCTCCCCTACGAATGTAGTACGCAAAACACCGTAGGGGCGGATATTATCTGTCCGCAAAAACGCCTCCCTCTTTGAGGGAGGGGGACCGCGATAGCGGTGGAGGGAGTAAGCGCGTCAATCTCCCTCAGTCGCCTTCGGCGACAGCTCCCTCCCGGAGGGAGCCGTAAATTGAGATCGCCACGTTCTAATCACTATGTTCGTAGAGCCGGATGCCCATCTCCGTCTGCGGCAAGCCGCAGCCACCTCCTCCGAGGAGGAGGCAGAAATCCGCGCGCTTGGCTCCCCTTCCGGAGGAGGGGGGAGCTGTCAGGCAAAGCCTGACTGAGGGGGGTACCTAATCACTATTCACTAATCGCTAATCACTATGTTCGTAGGGCCGGATGCCCACATCCGGCTGTGGGACGTCGAGGGCGCCGTCCCCTACGAATGTAGTACGCAAAACACCGTAGGGAATGTGGTAATTCCACACCTTATGACGGGTAAACACAAACCACGAAAAAAATAAAATAATATAAAATTTTAAAGAAAGAAAGGGATTCAAAAATGAGAAAAAGAAGAATTTTATCGCTGTTGCTGGCAGTGGCAGTAACAGTAACAATGTTAGTCGCGGTACCACTGACCGCAAGTGCGGCGGACACAATTAATTATACTATACAAAAAAGTCATGAATATGCAGCCGCGAAGAATGCAGACGATACTGAAAATGTATTTGCCAATGACGACAATATAACAATATTGTTTAATAATTGTGCAGGTAAAACAGACGCTGACAGTCATATCACTAATTTTAGAACAGCTAAGATAGATAATAAAACAAGCGGAAAACAAAATTTGTTTGCTTTTGCGGCATCTAGTGATAGCACTACCGGTATTTATATTAAGGCAAAAAAATCCGGAACTTTATCTGTTTCGTTTAAATTGGCAAATGGTGTAACCGGTTCAAAAAGCATATCAATTTATGATAATGGTTTGACAACAAATAATAATCAAACAATTGCCTCTTATGTGGCAGGTTCTGCTGCAGGTGCTGAAACAACCGGAACATACGAGTTGAAAGCGGGAACCGATTATCTCTTAAATCAGAGCGGATCAGGAGATATTCACATTACAAGCATATCTTTTACTCCCGAGTCAACCGATCCTGATATGACTTTGAGCGCGTCCGAGCTTTCGGTATTCGCCGGAAGTTCGGATACAACGCTGACTGCGAATCTGGTAAATGTTCAGGGGACAAACAACATAACATGGAAAATACAAAATAATGAAGGAACAGGTATAAGCATCAAAGAGCAACTCGCCGAAGGTGAGACAATAACCATTGATGCGACAAATGCCAAGGCGGGAGATACCGCCACTGTTACCGCGACAGTACAAGGTACCAGTTTCGAGACAGCTAAGTCAAAGGAATGCGAGGTTACGGTTATTGAACCTGTCGCGACTGTTTCGTTCACCGGGGACAGCAAGGGTTTATGTGGCCTTACAAAGGTTACGCTGACACCGAAAGACGGTCAGGGCGAGCCTCCGGTACTTGAAATCGGCAGAACAAACGGCGCTATTAAAAGCGTCCCGAAAGAAATTACCGGCGTGAAATTCGGCACTTATACCGTTACCGCGGAATGTGCGACACCGTATTACAAGATCGATAGCGCAATTGAAGATTTGGTTGTTGACGCCACAACAGAAACGGTCAACATTCCCATTTCAAGAGTGTTTGACAAGAAAGAACTGTCGGAATTAACCGAGGATAAGATCGCCGGCGTCAAGACATGGACTTTTAACAATAAAACATATGACCCCAAGAACTATCTGAACCTTGAAGGAAGCCCGATCACATCCGTTTACTCGGATGACAACTCGGTTTATATGAATGTTGATACCAGCACGGGAACATATTATCAAGAAGGTACTGATACTCCTTATAAAGAACGCACCGGCGGTAAGTTCAACTCGCATGACGCGGCAGATTACATTCAGTGCAACTCAATGACGCAGCTTGACATTCCGGTCATAAAAGGAAGCGTTATAACGATCGACGGACTGAACGCGAACGGCAACAATAAAGATTTTACCGATACAGGTCTGACGACCCTGACAAAGCTTAAGGTGATCGAGAACGGAAACGGAACCGAGACGGATCTGAGCAGCGGCGCAAGCCCGTTCACATATACATATAAGGGCGAGGAAAAAGGCTTTGTGCGCATAGTATCGGCGGGCGGAAACCTCAATAAGATCACCGTTACATCAACATGGATGCCGAGCTACCCGGGCTGGGTTATCGGTAAAAACAATAAGGGCGCCGAAGGAGCGGCGGCAGTCGAAAAGACATATCAGGGCAAAGACAAGGCGGTTGAAGTAGAGAGCTTTAATATATATAAAAAGCTCAACACGCCGATAACAAGCGGCACCGCAGTCTTCAGCACCGATGTTTATATTAACGCGGACGCGGTAAAAGCAGGCGGCGGTTTCAGAGTTATACTCGAGAGCGCAGAGGCGGAAAATCAGCCCGCGGACAACGCTTCCGGCACGGTTCAGATAATGCATACAGGAGACACGGCAGACAAGATATCGATCGGCTCCACAACGGTTGATTTTACAGAAGCAGGCTGGTACAATCTGAAGGCCGCGGTTGATTTTGGCGCTAAAACCGTTAAGGTTACTTTGACCGACCCTAAGGGCACGAAACTCGCCACTGATCAAGCAGTTGATATCAACGGCCTTGACAAGCTCACGCAGATCAGACTGGTGCGCAGGAGCGGACCCGCGGTGTTTGCGAACATGGTTCTCTACGGCAACGGCTCGCACGCGGCAGGATATTACACCGCGAACGATCAGGCCGCTACGGAAGAGAACCTCAAATTGGGAGCGATCAGATTTTTCCAAGGATTTGAAGGCTCGGACACCGTGACGGAATACGGCTTCTATTTTATCAAGGCCGCGGACGCGACCATTGAAGACAGCACATTGAAAAAGTCAAAGCAAGGTAAAGTGGATCCGGCTGAGTATGACGGACTCTACGGAGATCTTGTAGGCATAGCGGCGGAGAATTTTAAAAATACATATTACGCTTTGCCTTTTGTCAAGACAGGTGCTGAAATTGTTTACGGAAACGCTATAGAGGGTTCGGTCGGAGAGGAACCCGAGTGGATTTATAATCCCGTGACGGAATAGCGAAATAAGATTTGGAGGAGATATATTATGAGAACAAAAAAGAATTATTTACAGCCCAAGGCGGAGATAACCGTATTTGAATGCGCTGAGATCATAACGACGAGCCTCACACCCACAAGCCGTTTGCTTGATAAACCGGATGGCGCGATAAAGTCTTATGTGCAAGTAGGCCAGCAGAGCTGGACCGATGCACTGAAATAGTTTGGTGAGTTTTTGGAACAGGCCCATCCGGGCCTGTTCCGCGGGGCGGCGCGCTGCGAGGAAGCGCGAGTCATAATACTTTCTCGGCAGACGTTTCTCAAACCAAGATTGAGGAGCCGATTTAATCAACGAACCAACCAATGGCATTTTATATGCCGCAAAGGCTCGCGCTTCCCCGCAGCGCGCCAAAAAACACGGCAGCCGATTTTTCGGCTGCCGTGTTTTTGTTTGCTTTATTCCGAGATCACTTCGGCTTTTTCGATCACTATCGGGGTCTCGGGCATTCCCTGCGAGTCGCGCGGGACGTTCAGGAACGCGTCAACAACGTCCATGCCCTCGGTCACTTTTCCGAAAACGGCGTAGTTTCCGTCAAGGTTCGGAAGGTCCTCATAGCAGATATAGAACTGGCTCGAGGCCGAGTCGGGATCGGTGGCTCTCGCCATCGCGACGCTGCCGCGCAGGTGGGGCAGCGTGTTGTCGGTAAAGCCGTTCATGGCGAACTCGCCGGGGATCGTCTTGTCGCTGCCACCCGTGCCGTTGCCCTCCGGGTCGCCGCCCTGGGCCACAAAGCCGTCGAGCACGCGGTGGAAGGTCAGGCCGTCATAGAAGCCGCTCTTGACCAGATTTAAGAAATTTTCAACCGTTTCGGGCGCGTACTCGGGTGCGCACACGATCGTGAATGTTCCGCCGTCGCTCATCGTGAATTTTGCCGCGGGGCCGTCATCGGGAACCTCGCCGTCAAACGCGAACGTTCCGCTTTCGCTCTTGCTGTCCGAGTCTGAGCCTGATGTTTTCGAGCCGTTCGAGCCGCAGCCCGCGAGCATGCCGACCGCGAGGGCGAGCGCCGCCAGAACGCAGAATAATTTGAATGTCCTTCCGAATTTCATAAATTTACCTCCGTCAATAATAAATTTTATACGATTTTAATTTTACATGAATTTTCCGCAGTTGTCAAGCGTCTCCAAAACACAGCAATTTTTGTCTATATTTATTATTTATATGGCTATATTTTTTTATTATAAGGTGTTAAAATTAAGGTATAAAATTTGAGAAACTGTATTTTAAGGAGGAATTTTTATGAAAACAAGCAGAATCATCGCGCTCGCGCTTTCAGTTGTCATGGTTTTCGGCTGCGCGAGTCTGCCCGCTTTCGCGGCGACGGACGACACGGCGGCAGCGGCAGCGGGGGATTACGGCACGGCAACAGTCGACAGCACCGGCGCGGTCACGCTGAATTTCGGCAGTGACTCGATCACAACAAAAGGAGGCGGTTCGATTATCGTGGACTCTGCTAACGGAAACGTGAAGCGGCCCGACAGTCTTAAGACCAACAAGGACGGCCTCGCGGTGCTCACGCTTCCGGAGGTCGATCTGAGCGGCAAGGGCTGGACAAAGGTTGACCTGTATGCCGCGAGCAAGAACGACGCGGCGGTGGTAATCAAGGTCGGCGACACCGAGGTCGCGAGCTTTGACAACGTGAACAACGGTTCGTGGGATTCGTACCGCGTGAATACCGCCGATCTTAAATCGACAGACGCAAAGGGCGCGGTCACGCTCAACATTACGCGCCCCAACGCCTACTGCGGCAATTATGTTTACGTTAAATTTTACAACCCCGACGCCAAACCGGAGCTGCTCCCCTATCAGGACGAGAGCCTCTCGTTTGAGGAAAGGGCGGCTGACCTGGTGTCGCGCATGACGCTTGAGGAAAAGGTTTATCAGATGGGAATGATGGCTCCCGCGATCGACAGACTGGGCGTCGCGTCATACAACTACTGGCGCGAGGGACTTCACGGCGTCGCGCGTCAGGGCAAGGCCACGTCCTTCCCCTCGCCTCTGTCTCTCTCGAACACATGGAACAGAGCTTTGGCGTTTGATATGGGCGACGTCACCTCGACCGAGGCGAGAATAAAGAACTCAAGGACCGATCTGTCATACTGGAGTCCGACCATCAACATGGCGCGCGACCCGCGCTGGGGCCGCAACGAGGAGACCATGGGCGAGGACCCGTATCTCACCGGACAGCTTGCGGCTCAGTTTGTTGACGGCATGCAGGGCGACGACGAGAAATATTTAAAGGTCATCGCGACGCTCAAGCATTACGCGGCCAACAACAACGAGAACAACAGAGGCGGCGGCAGCTCGGTGATGACCGAGTTCAACATGAGAAATTATTACGCCAAGGTATTCCAGAACGTTACCGAGCAGATCATGCCCGCGTCGGTTATGGCGTCGTATAACGGAACCACGGTGTACAGGAACAACGAGCTTCTCTATAACTTTATCCCGTCGATGGCGAACAAATATCTGTTAAACGACCTTTTGAGAAAAAATTGGGGCTTTGACGGATATGTGACGACCGACTGCGGAGCCGGCGCGAACCTTGAGGGCAGCAGCCAGTTCAAGCAGGGAATGCTCGGCAATTCATCATATGACATGGAAAGATATATAGCCGAGGCCGTTAAAAACGGACTTAACACCGAGTGCAACCTGGGCGACAGATCGGCCCCGTCAAATGACAACAGGACGCAGAGCTACGGCATTGCGGCGGTCGAGAACGGATATATTACCGAGAACGAGATCGAGCGGGCGGTTTATGAGCTGTTCCTGCAGAGGTTCAGAACCGGAGAGTTCGACAGCGACGTTGCGTACAGGAACACAAACGCCGCGGATCTTGAGTCCGACGCGAACGTGGCAAAGGCCGAGGCTGCGGCCGAGGAGTCGTGGGTGCTTTTGAAGAACGACGACAATGTTCTGCCGCTTGACGCAAACGACAAGAAAATCGTTGTTGCGGGCCCGAGAGCAGCCGAGGTAACGCTGGGCGACTATTCCGGAACCCCGACAAAGAACGTTACCCCGATTGAGGGCATCACCGCGGAGGTAGCGGCGCAGTATCCGGGTTCGACGGTGCAGCAGGTCGGAGTTGTCGAGAACACCACCGCACTGATGAATATCAAGAGCATAACGCTGATCGACGAAAAGGGCGGCAAGACTTCGGTTGACCTTTCAAAGGCGGAGGTTATCGGAGGCGGCTCGGTGACAAACGGCGTGATCACGGGAATTACCCGCGTTTCCAAGGTGCAGATTCCTCAGATCAATTTCGGAAAAGCGGCGACGATAACAATGGAGATCTCAACCGGCAGCGCGCCGGGCGGAACGGTCGCGGTGCACTACGGAGAAGGCGGCCCCGAGGGCGCGTATATCAAGTCGCAGGACACGGCGAGCCTTGACACATACGCCGAGTGCTCGGGCGAGTACACCGGAGCCGACGGCGGCTACAGCGGCACCGAGCTGATGGAGCTGACCTTTGAGGCCAACACTCCCGAGATAACGACCGAAAGATATAAGGCCGAGTTTGACGCCGCGGACGTCATCATCGCGTACGCAGGCACAAACACGGGCGACTCTTCCGAGAGCCACGACCGCGCGAATATCGACCTGCCCGCGTCGCAGGCGCATGTTCAGAAAATTTGCGACGCGTACCCCGACAAGACGGTAGTTGTTATGTCAACGGTAGGACAGATCAATGTTGAGCCGTTTAAGGATAAGTGCAAGGCCATTCTGTGGACGGCTTACAACGGCCAGACCCAGGGCACCGCGCTTGGCAAGGTTCTGACAGGTCAGGTCAATCCCTCCGGAAAGCTGACGACCACATGGTATAAGAATGACGACGTGAAGAAGATGGAGCTCTACGGCGGGAACAAGAAAATAGGCGACATCACCGGCGGCTATACCGATTACAATATTCAGGCCGACGGCACCAACCCGGGCCACACATATCAGTATTACGGCGGAACGCCGGTCTATCCGTTCGGCTACGGCCTGAGCTACACAAGCTTTGAGTATTCAAATATGAAGGTGAGCGGCGGCGCGCCCGTAGAGGACACGAACCCCTACACGATCACCGGAGCGGAATATTCGGGCGGAAAGCTGAACGTCACATACACAAAGAAGGACGGCGCTCCCGAGGCGACGCTCATAGCCGCGGCGTATTCGGATAAGGCCGCGACAAACATGGTTGAGACCGAGAGCGTCAAGATAGACGGCAGCGGCAGCCAGAGCATAGAGATCGCTGAGCCGCAGGGCGGCAAGACGAAGGTTTATATCTGGGAAAACACCGATTCGGTCAAGCCTTTAAGCTATACCAAAACGGTAGGCGAGGCGGACTCGGGCGCTCCAGCGTCGGGCGCGGACGCAAACGGCGCGCTGACATTCTCGGTCGACGTTACCAACACCGGAAGCGCCGCGGGAAAAGAGGCTGTTCAGCTCTATGTTTCACATCCGAACGCGGGCGAGGGAACAACTCCCGCGAAGCAGCTCAAGGGCTTTGAAAAGGTAGAGCTTCAGCCGGGTGAGACCAAAACCGTTTCGATTGAGCTTAATATAAGAGATATGTACCTGTTTGACGAGGCGGCGCAGAAGGATATAGTTCCCGAGGGCACATACACGGCCTATATGGCTTCAAGCTCGGCAGACACAAAGAACTCGGCGAAGTTCGAGGTCACGGGAACGCTTGCCTCAACGTTAAAGACGGTAAGGGCAAATCCGGACGGCTTGACCGTTCTGGGCAGAGTTGACGAAAACGGAAACGGCCACGAGGCGGTGAACAGCGTTAATTCAAACATCAGTATCGTTATGAGCGACGAGACTGTGGTCGACCCGGGCGAGGCCGTGATAACCTATGAGAGCGCTGACAGCGAGATCGCGGCTGTTGACGCGGGCGGCACCGTTAAATCCGGAACAAAGACCGGCGTCACGACTATCACGGCGACGGTTGCATACGGCGGCGAGACCAAGACCGCGTCATTCCCGATAGTGAACGAGCTGCAGATCAAGGCGAGCGAGGCCGACAAGACGGCGGCGATCGCGCAGCTGACCGAGGTCCGCGACTCGCTGCCCAAGACGGCGTATAAAGCCGAAAGCTGGGCCGAGATCGAGAAGATATACGCGGACGGCGTGAAGGCAATAAATGACGCCGTGACGAAAGATGATATAGAGAATATTATTCCCGGCGTTATTTCGGGAATGAAGAACATCACGATGGATAATCTGAGCGAGACCTACACGATCGAGTCGGTAAATCCGCAGTTTATAGTTGACGGCGTTATTGATTACCGTGACGGCGGAATACCGATGTACGAAAACGGCACCGGAACGATCAACGAGGCGAACCCCTACACGGGAGAGCTTGTCGCCAAAGACGCTTCCGGAAACAAGGTTGACGCGTCAAAGCTCACATGGCAGATCAAAAAAGTCGATCCCTCGTCGCGCAAGGTGGCGGATATAGACAACGACACCGGAGCGCTGACGGTATACGGCAACGGTATTGTTCAGATAACTGCGGCGGATATCGCGGCGGGAACCTGCGGCAGACTCATTGTCGACGTCGAGACCCAGATCGAGGCCGAGACCGCGGACGACGGCGGCAAGGCCAATCTCAAAGACGCCCAGAACGGAGCCAGCGGCGGACTTGACGCGGGCAGCACGGCGAACGAGTGGATGCTCTATAAGTCGGTCAATCTTGAGTATATCGACAGCTTTATCGCGAGAGTCGCGGGCAGAAACGCGGGAATGATCTATGTGAGCCTTGACAAGAACTCGAAGGCCGAAAATCTGATCGCGTCGGTTCAGGCGGACGCGACAGGCGGCTGGGCGGCATGGAACGAAGTATCGCTTGATCTCAATCCGAGCGTTATTGACGCGGCGAAGGCCTCGGGCAGGATCGACAAGGACGGCAGAGGCGACATATATATTCAGACAAACGGAGTAAACCTTGACTACTTCAGAATAAATCATTATGTGCCCAACGACGACACCCCGTATATCGTTGGCAGAGCGCTCAACAAGCAGAAGGGCGACATAAAAGTCAAGCTGACATACCGCGGCAGCGCGGCTCCGACAGACGCTGTGCTCGCGGTCGAGGTATACGGAGCGGACGGCGCTCTCAAATCGACAAACACAGGCACGACGGTCAAGGGCGGCGGCGATTATGACATAAGCGGACTTAATGCGTCCGACGGTGACATGCTCAAGATTTATGTGATAAACAACACGTCGGAAAAGAAACATCTATCCGAGACCGCGGAGCACACTTATGCGGAGCCCGTTCCCAGTGAGATCGAGGTTATTTCTCTGAACAGCGCGTATACGGGCGGCAATGACTACAGCAAGCTCACATCGGGAACCAACGCCGACAGCACGCCGCTGGATTCGACCGTAAACGGCGTGTCGGGCTTCGGCTCATGGAAAGTCGTTGATTCAACCGCGAAATACACTTATAAGGATATTAACGAGATCGAGTATAATTACGAGTTCACTCAGGCATGGCAGGCGGGCGGAGGAAACACGACCAACAGGAACTTCTACTTCACGCCCAAGAAAGTGCCATGCAAGGTCTCGGCGGTATTCCAAGGCAGCGAGGCAGCCAGAAGCATGAAGATCTGGCAGAGCGACGACGTTAACGCCGAGACGCCCGGCGGCACCGGAACAGCGGCGGCAAGCCTTGAGATAACCGAAAAGCTGCCGGTATATATCTACGGCGGAAGCTCCAACAAGCAGCTCTACGCGATCATCGTCGAGTATTACGGCGCGGCGAAGGCGGCAGACGCGGCTGATGAGCAGGAGGATGAGCCCGAGGATTTTGACAGACCCGTGCAGTACGCGTCATGGAACGGAAAGGACGTCACGCTTACGAAAAACGACCTAAGCGGCGAGTCTAAAGTATGGGTGGAGCTTCCCGAAGGCATGCGCCTTCAGCTTCAAACCGACACATTTTACGCCTCGGACGTTCCGTACAGATACGGCGACAGGTATAACATCAACGCGCTCGCCGAGTATAACGGCAGGCTGTACGCGGCCTGTGACGGCGGACTGGTTATCATGTTCACCGACTGCGCGAAGTGTTATCAGCTCAAAAAGGCGGCGGATATTGACTTAAAATATATGACGATCGAGGACGGAGTCATGACCGCGGGTGACGGCGCGAGCGAGGTCAGAATTCCCATGAGCAATCTGGGGGCCGACACAATCGAGCCCGACGAGGCGGACGTTCTGATCGCGGGCGGAGCGGTTACGATTGACGTGCGCACCGCCGAAGAGTACGCCGCGGACCACGCCGAAAACTCCGTTAATATCCCGATCGACGAGCTGGAAAGCGGGCTTGCGGCCTACGGCAAAGGCGAAACATTGATCTTCTGCTGTGCGAGCGGCGGCAGAGCGGCCAAGGCGGTCGAGGCGGCCAAGGCGCTTGGCTACGAAAACGTGTATAATATCGGCAGTTACGAGAGACTTAAATGATTTTTAAAAAATAATTATTCTTCCCAATAATTTATCCGAACAAGGACCCGCGGAAAATCCCGCGGGTCCTTGCATTTTTTTCTTTTTTGTGGTATGATGGGTTTGGGGATATAACATTATGAGGTGTATTATGTTTGTTCAAAGAAATAGAAATTTAATTAACGCCGCAAAACAATTGCGAAAAAACATGACAAAACAAGAGCGACATTTGTGGTATGATTTTTTACGCAGTTATCCCGTTAAAATATATAAACAAAGAAGTATAAGGAATTATATTGTCGATTTCTATTGTGCCGCTGCGGGTATTGTGATTGAAATTGACGGCAAACAACATCAAATTGATGAAATATATGAAAATGATACTGAAAGAGATTCTGTTTTGAATGAGCTTGGGATAGATGTTTTGCGTTTTACAAATAAAGAGGTTGATGAGCATTTTGAAAATGTATGTGCCGAAATTGACAGAGTTATTATGTTAAAAATAGGCTCGCCCCCTTTTAAGGGGGAGAGCTGTCAGCGAAGCTGACTGAGAGGGAGTTATACACTTACATTTGTTCGCCTCCCTCTCCGTCGCCTTCGGCGCCACCTCCCCCACCTAAAGGCAGGGGAGGCAGATAAGGAGAAATACTATGACAAAAAGGATTTTATGTTTATTTTTAACGCTCGCGCTGTGCTTTGGCTTTACGGCGGTTGCGCGGGCGGAGTCGGGCGACGTTGTCGGCGAGGCGGTTTACACCGATATTGTGGCTTATATCAACAACCAGCCGATCCCGTCATACAACGTGGGCGGCTATACCGTGGTTATCGCCGAGGATCTGCGCAAGTACGGCTTTGGCGTGATCTGGGACAACGACACACGCTCCCTCTCAATCGCGCCCGCGGATGATCAGTCCTTCGCGGCGGGCACGGGCATCGTGTATAAATACGACGGGCTCGGCGTTAAGTTCGCGGACGTTATTCAAACCGACATCACAACCTATCTGCAGGGTGAGCCGATCACCGCGTTCAGCATCGACGGCAGCACCATGATTCCGCTGAACGCGCTCAAAGCCTGCGGCGAGGTGAGCTTCAGTCAGGAGCTGCGCCGCGCCGACGTTAAAATATCGTGGATCCCGATAAACGACAATCCAAATCCCGTTAAGCCGAAAAAGGTTTCGCGCGGAGTGATAGTGCTCGATCCGGGTCACGGCAGATTGTCGGACGATATGACCGACGAGCAAAAGACCGCCGACGGCTGGATATACAATCCCTCAAAAGGCGGCTGGGGCGAGTGGCGGCATTGGAAGAGCGGAACGACATGGCAGGACTGCGGCGGATACGGCTGCTCGGGCAGAGTCACCGAGGGCGGAAGCTGCTGGTACCCGATCGACGCGGGCGACCGCTCGCTTGAGCCCGAGATAACCCTGCGCAACTGCATGTTCGCGAAAAAATATCTTGAGGAAATGGGTTACGAGGTGCGCATGACGAGAAATACAAACGACGAAAATCCGTCGATGACCAAGCGGCTCATATACTGCTATCCGAACAATGACAGGTCCGCCGCGCCCGACGCCGACCTGTTTGTCTGCATACACTCGAACGCGGGCGGAGGCAGAGGCAGCGCCTATATCGAGCTGTCGGGCGTTTACGATCAGGCGGGGATCCCGTCAAACTACGCGGATTTAAGCAACCGCGCCGGTAAGTTTATAAACGATGAGATCGTGGCCGATACAAGTCTTTCGGGGTATATGGGCGGACGCTATCCGTATATGCCCGAACTGATCCTGTTCTGCAAGAGCCCGATCCCGATCGCCTATATCGAGTGCGGATTTTTTGACAATTCCTCGGACCTCGCGATACTAAACAGCGAGTATGAGCAAATCGGAAAAGCGATAGCGAGCGGAATAGACAAATATATTAATAACTGACAGATCAAGGGGTTAGATCGAAGGGAGAGTATGAAATGACTGAGGCTATGAGAAAGACTGCCTCCACGGCACGCAGGGCGGCTGCGGAGGGAATTGTTATGCTTGAAAACAAAAACGGCGCTCTGCCGCTTAAACGGCGCGAGAAGGCCGCGATCTTCGGCCGCGCGCAGATCGATTACAACGCGGGCGGAACGGGCTCGGGCGGCAGCGTGAACACGGAGTATCAAACCGATATTTTGTCGGCTCTTGAAAATTCGGGCGTCAGCTTGAACAAGGAGTTAGCGGATTTTTACAGGGACTGGGTCTTGAAAAATCCCGCGTCCGAGGGCGGCGGAACGTGGGCGTCACGCCCGTTGTTCCAAGAGGAGCCCGAGCTTGACGACGAGTTTGTGAAAAAGACGGCGGAGGTCTCCGACACGGCGATCGTGGTGATTGGCCGCTCGTCGGGCGAGGAGCAGGACAGCTTTTTCGGCAAAGGCGGCTGGTTGCTGACCGACACCGAGCTTAAGACGCTCAGGGCGGTACGCGGATATTTCAAAAAGGTGATCGCCCTGCTTAACGTTCCCGCGGTCATTGACACAAGCTGGGCGGAGACGCTTAAAATTGACGCGCTTCTTTATATCTGGCAGGGCGGTCAGGAGGGCGGCGAGGCGGTCGCTGACGTGCTTTGCGGAGTTTCGCCGAGCGGGAGGCTGACCGACACGATCGCGAGAAGCTATCCGGATTATCCGTCGGCTGCGGGCTATGACGAGGGTGACAAGATATATTACAAAGAGGACATATTTGTAGGTTACAGATATTTTGAGACATTCTGCCCAGAAAAGGTCCTGTACCCGTTCGGCTTCGGCCTGTCATACACCGAGTTTAAGATAAGCTGCCGATCGGCGGTTATCGCGGGCGGCGAGATCAAATTAAACGCCGCCGTCAAAAATACAGGCACTGCGGTTGGCAAAGAGGTGGTTCAGGTGTACGCCGAGCCGCCCGAGTGCGCGCTGCCGCGGCCGAAGCTCACGCTTATTGAGTTTGCCAAGACGCGCTCTCTGCGCCCGGGTGAGGAGCAGGAGCTTGAGATAAAATTCCCGCTGTCGAGGCTTTCGTATTACGACGACAGAAACTTCTGCTATAAGGCCGACAAGGGAACATATCGGCTTATCCTGGCAAAAAACGTCCGCGACAGGAGCGCGGTCGTCAGATTTGAGCTTTATAAGGATGAAATTTTCAGGCGCTGCAGATCACTTGCCGCGCCGAGAGAGCCTTTCGGCAGGCTTTGCGGCTTTGATGAAAACGGCCCGCTCTTTGAGCCCGCGCCGATAAAAAAGACCGCCATAAGGCGCGAAAATCATCCCGCCGAGATCAAGAGGCCGGGCAGGAAAAAATTCATGATCAAGGATGTTCGCGAAGGAGTTGTATCGGTCAACGAGTTTGTCGCGCCGCTTTCGGACAAAGAGCTGGCCTGCCTTTGCCGCGGCGAGGGCATGAACAGCAGACGCGTGCGCCCGGGAACGGGGACCGCGTTCGGCGGCGTTTCGCGGGGGCTCCGCGGACTCGGAGTGCCCGTTGCGGCAGGAACCGACGGGCCGTCGGGGCTGCGCTTTGACAACGGCGACAAGGCGACGCTTGTTCCGATAGGAACCATGCTTGCGTGCTCGTGGAACAAGAAGCTTGTTTTTGACATATACCGCCGGATAGGCGGCGAGATGAGGGAAAATGACGTTGATCTGCTGCTGGGCCCGGGATTTAACATTCACAGGAACCCGCTGTGCGGCAGGAACTTTGAGTATTTTTCCGAGGACCCGTATGTGAGCGGGGTGATCGCCGCGTCGGCCCTGAACGGCCTCAAGACAAAGCATGTCTGCGGCACGCTCAAGCATATCGCGGCCAACAACCGCGAGAAGGGCCGCAAGACCTCTGACTCGATTATATCCGAGCGGGCCTTGAGAGAGATTTATTTAAAGCCGCTCGAGTACGCAATGGAGCTTTCAAAGCCCGAGGCGCTAATGACGGCCTATAACGCGGTGAATGGCGAGATGTGCGGCTCAAACTACGAAATGCTGACCGGGATAATACGCGGCGAGTTCGGCTTCAAAGGCATGATCATGACCGACTGGTGGGCGGGGCTCGGCAGCGCGTCGGCACCGTCGAAGCACGATACCGCCGCGATGCTTCGGGCGGGCTGCGATATTTACATGGTCCAAAAAAGCCCAAAGGCGAACAGCGGGGCCGACAACACGCTTGCCGCGCTGAAAAACGGCAGCCTGACGAGGGGCGAGCTCCAGCAGGCGGCGAAAAATATTCTGCGCCTGCTGCTCAAGCTCCCGTGCGTGGAGCGCGGCAAATAAATCGAAATCATTGACTCAAAAGACAAATTGTGTTAAAATATTTTATATAAATTCAGGATGTGACGGTATGGACAAGGTAATACACGCGCTCGGGGAGATCGCGCTTCGCTGCGGCTCGGTGAAAAGGCTCGTGCTGTTCGGCTCAAGAGCGCGGGGCGACAATGATGAAAATTCCGATTATGACATAGCCGTTTTCGCGCCGGGCATGACCGACGCGGAAAAAGAGTCTTTTTTGGGCGAGGTCGAGGTTTTGGAAACGCTGCGGAAGATAGACACGGTGTTTATTGAAAAGCGCCATGCCGACACTGAGCTTTACGCGAATATTTTGCGCGACGGAGTTGATATTATGAACAAATTTGAAATAAAGTTTAATAACTACAAAAACGCGCTGTCGAGGCTGCATGAGTCGCTCAGCGAGGCGGAGGGAAGCGGAAGCTTGACCATGCGCGACGGAGTTATTCAGAGATTTGAGTTTACCGCGGAACTGTCGTGGAAAACCATGCGGGAATACCTTCTCATGCAGGAGGTCAGCGATATTAATAATCCGAAAAATGTTCTGCGCGAGGCGCTGAGCAACTCGATCATCGCGGACGGCGAGGGCTGGCTCTCGATTATCCGTGACCGCAACTCCACGTCTCATGTGTATGACGAGGATGACGCGGACGAGATATTCGCGAGAATAAAGTCAAAGCATATTAAACTGTTTGACGAGCTTGAGAGTGTGCTCTCGGAGAAAATTTAAATCTGAAACAAAATTAAAGGAGAAGAGAACGGAATATGGCGGAAAAACAGCCTATGCGGCTCGGGTACCTGATAAGGCGGTTCGTGCCTTATTTTAAACGCTACAAGTGGATATTGGTCCTTGACCTGTTTTGCGCGTCGCTGTCGACGGTGTGCGAGCTGGTCTTTCCCATGCTGGTCAGATACATAAGCAATCTCGGCCTCAGCGACCCCGCGTCGCTGACCGTGGAGCTTATCCTCAAGGTGGGTCTGTTTTATCTGCTGCTGCGCGTTATCGACGCGGCCGCCAACTTTTATATGGCCGACACGGGCCACATCATGGGCGCGAAAATGGAGACCGACATGCGCCGAGACTTGTTCGACCATCTGGAGCGGCTTTCGCACTCGTATTATTCCGAGCACAAGGTCGGCCAGATCATGGCGAGAATTACGTCCGATCTGTTTGACATAACCGAGTTCGCGCATCACTGCCCCGAGGAAATGTTCATCTGCGCCCTTAAGATCGTGGTGTCGTTCGCGATACTCTGCGGAATAAACATTCCGCTGACGGTGATCGTTTTCGCGGCGCTGCCCTTGGTCCTGTTTTTTGTCAAGTTTTTCAACACCCGCATGAGGCGGGCGTTCAAGCGGCAGCGCGACCAGATAGGCGAGATCAATTCCCAGGTCGAGGACTCGCTGCTCGGTATCCGTGTGGTGAAGTCGTTCGCCAACGAGGATATCGAGGCCGAAAAGTTCGAACATGGCAACGAGAAGTTCCTTGACACCAAAAAAGAGGGATATTTCTATATGGCGGGCTTTCAGACCTCGAATCGCTTTTTCCAGGGCGTCATGTATCTCATTGTGACGATCGCCTGCGCTCTGTTTTTGATGGGCGGAAAAATAAACGCCGCAGACTTCACGGCGTATCTGCTTTATGTCAGCACCCTGCTCACGACCATTCAGACGATAATCCAGTTCACCGAGCAGTTCCAGCGCGGCATGACAGGCATTGAGCGTTTCCTCGAGATCATGGACGCGCCCGTTGACATAACCGACGCGCCCGACGCGCGCGAGCTATCTAGCGTGCGCGGCGAGATACGCTTTGAAAACGTGGGCTTCCATTACAGCGACGACGACACTAACGTGCTGACCGGGATCGATCTTGATATTAAAAAAGGCGGCAACGTCGCGCTCGTGGGCCCGTCAGGCAGCGGAAAAACGACGCTGTGCAGCCTTATCCCGAGGTTCTATGACGTGACCGAGGGCAGAATTTTGATCGACGGGAACGATATACGCGACGTGACGCTGAAGTCGCTGCGCGGCTCGATCGGCGTTGTGCAGCAGGATGTTTATCTGTTCTCGGGAACCGTATTTGAGAATATCGAGTACGGTCTGCCCGGCGCCTCGCGCGAGGCGGTGATCGAGGCGGCCAAGAGGGCGGGCGCGCATGATTTTATCAAGCTGCTGCCGAGGGGCTATAACACCTATGTCGGCGAGCGCGGAGTCAAGCTTTCGGGCGGCCAGAAGCAGCGCATCAGCATTGCGCGCGTTTTCCTCAAAAATCCGCCGATAATCATACTTGACGAGGCCACCTCGGCCCTTGACAACGAGAGCGAGAGGCTTGTGCAGAGATCGCTTGACGAGCTCGCGAAGGGCCGCACGGTGTTTGTGATCGCACACCGCCTGACCACGATAAGGAACGCGGACCTGATCCTTGTGCTCACCGAAAAAGGAATAGAGGAGCATGGCACGCACGCCGAGCTCCTCGCAAAGAAAGGGATTTATTATAATCTCTATAACAGTTGACATTTATCCCTGCCCCGGTATTTTTCCGGGGTTATTTTATACATGACCACAGCTAAAAACACAGAGACTATCGTGTCGGGAATTTTCACAAGCAGAGTGCCTATGCAGCTTGACAAAAACGCTCCCGCGCCTTTGGACACGGCGAGTATTGAGAAGTAATTTTCCCAGAAGTTGTCGGAGACTCCGCCGCTCTGCCAGTGCTTGAGAAGGGCTGAAAGCAGCGTCGAGACAATGATGATAAGCAGAGCCGAGACGATTATCCTGCCGAGCTTTAAGCGGCCCGACTCGTCAAGCATCAGCGCCGCGAGCAGCGCCGCCGCCGCTGACACGCTGTAATATACGAGCGTTGTGGGGCCGTTGATGAAGATCGCTTGGAAGAAGTTGTTGATAAGTCCCACGATAAGTCCGGCGGCGGGCTCTAAGATTATTGTCGCCGCGATCGTGCCCGGAACGTCAAGCCAGAGCGGCATGTTCGCGCGCGTCGCGACCTCGGCCAGGATCAGATTGATCATCACGCAGATCAGCATAATTATCGCGTAGCGCTTTTGATTTAGCGTCATTTGCCCCAAAAGCCTTTTTATTTTACTCATTTTTGTCCACCTCCGCTTCGGCCTCCGTTATGTCAGACACCTCGGGCTTGTCATTTTCATCGCTGTCTCTGACCGTGCTGTTGATCTCCTCCATAAATCCGGCGGTAACGATACCGGCGGGAAGAGCGATGATCGCGATGCCGAAGATCGATGACAGCATGCTTATGAATTTTCCGATATTTGTCACCGGATAGATGTCTCCGTAGCCCACGGCGGTAAGGGTTATGGTGGCCCAGTATATCGCGTCATAGAACGTGTTGAAGGTTTCGGGCTCGTTGACGAACATAACGAGCGCCGAGATGAATATGTAGCCAAGCGCGATATAGAGCACCGAGAGCAGCGTCTTTTTCTCCCTTTTAAATACGCGGGCGACCATGTCGAAGGTCCGCATATACGGGATCATCCTGAATATTCTGAACATTCGCAGAATTCTGAAGTTCTGATCCAGAAATCCCAGCGACGGCAGCATGCACAGCAGGCTGATGACCGCCATAGGTGTGAACGGATAGACCAGAAACGCCCGCGGCTTGCCGTATCTGCTTCTGAAATCGTGCACTATCCAGCGCAGGATATAGTCAAGGAACAGTATGTACAGCGTGAAGGTTTCGAGCTTGTCAAAGAACGGGTACCAGGTCTTAAAAAGCAGCGGAATAATACTGATGAGCGCCGCGGCGCCGACTATGAAGTCGTATATGCGCCCGGTAAGCCCCCGGCTGTCCTTATAAAATATCAGTGAGTATATGGTTTTTCTCATTTGGCTTTCACCTTGCGGATTTTTTATGTTTTATTCTTTTTATCCAAGCTGACTAAGACTTAATTGTTTAAATCCATTATCATATAAATTATATATATAATTAAAAATTTTGTCAATGATTTTCATGCAGTTTACACGAAAATATTTTTCGGAAAATTTTAAATCGGCCGCTCAGAATTTTCTAAGCCGATTTTATTATAAAATCACAAAATCGGGTCAAAATAAAAGCGTTCCGAAAACAAAACGGAACCGGAGGTAAAAATGAAAAACGCCGTAATATCAGCATTAATGATCGCGTCAATTCTGACCGCGAAGATATACGTTCCCATTCTTTCTTTTGTCAGCGGAGGGGATGGGCGCGCGCAAAACACCTCAAGCGTAATGCTGTAAATTAAATTCCCATTGGCCTTTAAGTCCGCCCGCGGCCGAGGGCACGGGAGCGGGCGGACGGAAAGGCAGGATAAATGGCAAGCTACATTATAAACGGCCCGGCGAAAAATTTCGGGGGCAGCGTCAGGATAAGCGGCTCGAAAAACTCGGCGCTGCCGATAATGGCTGCCGCGATGCTCTGTTCCGAAAAAAACGTTTTATATAATCTGCCGCGGCTTTCCGACACCGAGGCCATGACCGAGATCATGGCCTCGCTCGGCTGTGGAATAGAGCGGCGCGAGGACGGGGCTGTGGAGATCACCGCGGACATAAAAAAGCCGCGCCGAAAGTGCGGCTACGCGCTGTTTTCAAGGCTGCGGGCCTCGGTGCTTATCATGGCGCCGCTTTTGGCGCGCTTCGGAAAGGCCAAGATACCGATGCCGGGCGGCTGCAAGATAGGTGCGAGGCCGATCGACCTGCACCTTAAGGGCTTTTCGGCCATGGGCGCGAAGATAAGGCAGGGTCACGGCTTTGTGGACGCGTCGGCTCCGGGAGGTCTTGTCGGCTGTCGGATATATCTTGACTTTCCGAGCGTGGGAGCCACCGAGAACCTTATGACCGCGGCCTGCCTCGCCGAGGGAACCACCACTATCTTAAACGCTGCCAACGAGCCCGAGATCTGCGATCTGGCCGATTTCCTGATCGGCATGGGCGCGAATATAACGGGCGCGGGCGGCGACACGATAACGGTGGAAGGAGTGGAAGAGCTTCACGGCTGCTCGCATAAAATCATTCCCGACAGGATTGAGGCCGGGACGTTTCTGATATTCGCCGCGGGGCTCGGCGCGGCGCTCAAGGTCGAAAAGACCGAGCCGAGACACTTAAAGCCGCTTATCGCGAAGCTTGGCGAAATGGGGCTTGACTGCGAGGCGGGCGCGGACTTTATCGAGCTTCACCCCTCGGGCAGACCCAAGGCGGTCGATATAAAGACGATGCCCTATCCCGGCTTCCCGACCGATCTTCAGGCGCAGGCCATGGCGCTGCTTGCCACGGGCGAGGGAAGTGGAATGGTGGTCGAGACGATTTTCGAGAACCGTTTTACGCACATTCCGGAGCTGTGCCGCATGGGAGCGGGAATAAAAACCGAGGGCAACGCGGCGTTCATAAACGGCGTTCGGCATTTGAGCGGGGCAGAGGTGCGCGCCACCGACCTCAGAGCGGGAGCCGCGCTTGTCGCCGCGGCGCTCAAGGCGGGAGGCAAAAGCGTAATTCACAACATAGAGCATATCGAGCGGGGTTATGAGAGCTTTACCGAAAAGCTGAGGAGCCTCGGCGCGGACATAGAAAGAGTGGAGGACAAGGTGTAAAAAATTCCCGCGGCCAAACAGCCGCGGGAATTTTTGTGTTAATCGGTTATCCTCGGAACGGGGTTGTATTTTTCGAGCGGCGCCACCATTATGCCGTTTATCTCTTTCACGAGCGTCATATTCGACTGTGTGATATTCTTGAACTCGTCGATGACGCCGCCGCATTTTTCGGCGTACTCGGCGGACTTTCGCTCTTTAAACGCTTCCTTTTCGCCCGCGCCGCGCAGCAGTTCTCCGCGAAGCTCGGCGCCGTTTAAATATCCGTACAGCGTAGCGTCCGCGATCTCGTATATTTGGGCTCCGAAACCGCCGATTCCGACAGTCGTTGTGGAAAGCCTTGTGTCAAGGGCGCGGCTTATCACGCAGGCGAGCTCAATTCTTGATATAGCGCCGCCCGAGTCAAAGCTACCGCAGTCGTCGATCAGGCCAAGATCGATGCCGAGCTTTAAAAATCCCGTGGGGAACCCGCCGTAGTAGTCGGTTTGATTTCCGGCGTAACCGAGCAGGGTTATAATAATTTTCAGCGCCTGCTCATATGTCACGCTTTCCTCGGGCGAGAACAGACCGTCGGCGGTCCCGTCGATCATGCCCTGCTCCGCGAGCGCGCCGATATATCCGGCTGCCCAATACTCATCGGGAACATCGTCAAATTTTTCCGTTATATCCGGCTCGATCCTGAGCAGCCTGCATATTATCGCCGCAGTCTCGGCTCTGGTTACATTGTCATTCGGGCGGAATTTTCCGTCCGAGCCGTTGATTATTCCCATATTGGTGAGCTGGTTGGTCACCGCCGCCTGTCCGTCGGTTATGTCGGAATATTGAGGCTCGGTGCCGATATATTTTGAGAAGCAGTCGGTCGCCTCGCCGAACGTTGTGTCCCATGTGTAGCTGTTCGTGTCAAGCGAGTCGGGCATTTTTTCGCGCAGTTTCTCGCCGAGCAGAGCTGACACTTTCAGGCTCGCCTCGTCGCGCAGCTCCATAAATTTTACATAGTCGCCTATTTTGTACGCCTCAAAAGCGTTGATGCTGCCGATGTTTTCGCCTATGTATTCGGCCTCTTTTCCGCTCACGTCCCGAACGGGCACATACATGCATCCGATGTCCGTGGAAACGCTTATTCCCGTTCCGGGATCAATGCAGGCGTCGTCAACCGACTTGCAGCCCGCGTAGATCAAAGCGTCGGCGATCTTGTCATACGCGTTCCCGAAGTCAAAAACGCTCGTGTCGTGGAAGTCGACCCGAAGGCTGCCCTCGGCCTTGCTCGCTTCGCGGAGGTCTCCGTTTTCGTCCGCCGCATAATAGTTGACGTTTATCTCTTTTGTGACCGCGCCGGTGTACGGGCCTTCGGGCGGATCGTATAGTGCGAGGCTTTTTTGATCGGTAACGATGCAGTACTGATTGTCATGTTCGTTTACGATCTCGTCAAAGCTTTTGCCGTTTCCGAGTCCTTCCGCGATGACCTCTGCCGAAGGGCCGCAGAGGAATGCCGTTTCAATGCCCGGTATATCGCCGATTTTTGTGGGCGCGGGCCGCTCTTCCGTGATGTCATAGACATATTCGCGCGTGATCGGATCTATCTTGTCTATGTCTTCAAGCGTGAATGTGGTTCTGCCTTCGGCGAACTTATAATCAAGTATCTGCTCCGCGTCGGGCCTGTCGATAAGCCTGCGGCTCTCGGCGAGCTCCTTGAGTTGCGCGGCGGTGACGTTTCCCTCCGCCGAGACCGTGAGCCCCGCGAAAGCGGTCAGCGCGACCGCAGCGGCGATCGCCGCCGATATTATTTTTTTAATTTTTTTCATATAAATCATTCCTTTCAACGTAGTGATTAGCAATTAGCGAATAGTGATTAGAACACCTCATCAGTCAAGCTCCGCTTGACAGCTCTAATGAAGCGCTTAGTCAAAATTGCAAGCAATTTTGAAAGATAGCTTTGAACCCGCAAGCAAGCTTGCTGATTATCCCTCAAGGGGAAGCCTTGGGTTACATAGCCTTCCCCTTGAGGGGAAGGTGGGTTTTTGCCCGAATGGGCAAAAAGTCGGATGAGGTGTAGGCGTAGAGACTAGGAATATCTCACGGTTTATATTAGGCTCGCCCCTTGGAGAGAGCTGTCTGCGGCCGGAGCCGCGAAGCGGGTGCGGGGCACAATCGTATTCCGTTTTCTCGGATAAACGAGGCCACAAATCATTAATGTAAGCGGACATGAGCCATATGTGACTGAGAGGGGTTCCTAGTTACTAATCACTAGTCTCTATGTTAACCCCTCTCCGTCTTTCCGCCTTTGGCGGAAATCCACCTCTCCCCAAGGGGCGAGGCAGGCTGCGCCGGCGTAGTTCCTAGTCCCTATGTTGTGATCCTCGGGACGGAGTTGGCGTTTTTGAGCGCGCAGTTTTTTCTCAGGGTTATTTCCTTGCTCATGGCGCCGCCGGTTTTTTCGTTCCATTCGTCGATCACGCCGCCGCATTTTTCGATATATTCTTTTTCGATCTCGTCCGCGTATTTTTGTTTTTCCTGATCGCTTCTCTGCCATTTTCCCGTCAGTTCTCCGCCGTTTTTGAGACTGCTCAGGCTGATGTCATTTAATGAGTAAAACCCTGGTTCATTGTTAAGTTCGTCCATGTAACAGCAATTGGTTATTATGTCCGAATCCAAAGCGCGGCTCAAGATACAGGCCATGTCTATTCTTGACGCGGCGCTTCCCGAGTCGAAGCTGCCGAGGTCGTCGGTCAGTCCGATTTGAGAGGCGACAATTAAATTCCCCACGGGATATTCGCCGTACATCCATATGTCGCTTTCAAATGTTAAGCCCAGCATGTTTTCCGTCATCTTGACCGCCTGCTCATAGGTCACGCTGTCGTTTGGACGGAAGGTTCCGTCCTCAAATCCGTTTATGATACCCTCGTTTGCCAAAGCTCCGATATATTCCGCTGCCCAGTGAGATGAGGGTACATCGGGAAAATCGGATGTCTCGGACGGCTCGATCTCAAACAGCCTGCACAGCATGGCCGCGGTTTCCGCGCGTGTGACATTGTCGTCGGGCCTGAACAAACCGTTTTCGCCGGTGATAACGCCGAGGTCGCTCATTTGGTTAGTGACCGCAGCCTGTTCATCGCTTACGTCGGAATACTTTGGCTCGGTGCCTATGTATTTTGAAAAGCTGTCACTGCCGCCCGTTTTGTTGTCTTCAAGAATGGCGTTAAGCTCATCGGAGATTTTTATGTCGGGCACAGCCTCGTGGATTTTTTGTGTCAGAAGCGCGCGGGCCTTTGCCTCATTATCGGCCGCATCCGTTTTTCGGGCGTTATATTCATTGACGGTGTAAACCCGGTCGGTTTCTATTTTGCCCTCATCATTGCCAAGATAAGACGCGTAGGGATCATCATATTTCATAAACGGAATAATATAGCATCCCGTGTCGGTCTCAACACCCAGCATATGGCTAGAGCTGAATATATAGGCCTTGATCGGCGTTCCGATATTGCTGTCGTTGATCAGCTCGGCGGCTTTTTCATACTTCTCGTCATCAATAAATATTGATTGGTTTGTGTTAAGGTTAGTGTAAAGTTTTCCGTTAAGAGTGTTTACAAAAACACTGACAGCGTTTGACTCAACACCGTCCGCGTTCACGGTCGGCTCAATTCGGGCGTAGTATTCCGTTGAAATATCGGATTTGTTGCCGGTGAAGGAAAACTGCTGTGCCGCGATCGCCTCGTCAAAATTTTTCGAGCCGCCGTTGTCGGCTTCAAAAAACCTGGTAACATCAAACGCGTCACCGTAAGCGGCAAAGGCTTTTTTCGGGTCGATAATGTCGCCGATTTTGCCGCTCGATTCAAGCACGTCGGCGCCGGGAACCATGTAGGTTTGTTCTAAAACCTCAGCCGCGTACGGGCTTTTGTCAAGAGTGTCGCTCTCAGCAAGCTCCTTGAGCCGCGCGCCTGTGATGTTTCCCTCCGCCGAGACGGTGAGCCCCGCGAAAGCGGTCAGCGCGACCGCAGCGGCGATCGCCACCGATATTATTTTTTTAAATTTTTTCATATTATCCCCTCCTATTTTATAATAAGTTTTTCATGTTCACCGCTGCCCGAGCATTTGATCTTGAAGTAATAGTATTCGCCGCGCTTTACGTTTATTTTGAAAGAGCTGCGCGTTTCGCTGTCGTTTTCATAGATACATTCGGGATTTTTGCCGTCCTTTTCGCATTTGAATATTCGCAGTGAACTTATAAGATTTACCGATGTGACAGAGACGCTTTTGCTCTCGCTCATCTCAAGCACCGGGGTCGTGTCGTCGTCGGCGCATGTCATGACATAGACCGATTTTGCCGGCAGTGTTATTGTTTCCGCGGCGAGCGCGGGTGTTCCGCCGAAGGCGATCAATAAGACCGCAGCCGCGGATAACAGCAATTTTTTGTGGTTTTTCATATTATCCATCCTTTCAACGTAGTGAATAGCGAATAGTGAATAGTGAATACGCGCAGACAGTTTGGCGAAAAACATTCGTGTATTTCCCGCGTTCGTTTTAATGACGGGCGGCCGGGTCGTCCGCCCCTACGGGTTTTTGCGTGCTTTGGTTGTAGGGGACGACGACCTCGGCGTCCCGCGGGCGGATATTATCCGCCCGTGCCTCCTCCGGGGAGGAGGTGGATTTCCGCCGTAAGGCGGAAAGACGGAGGTGGGAACCTAGTTCCCTAGTCCCTATGTTGTCCTCGGTATGTTTTTCGGGGCCTCGGGGAGGATCATGCCGCCGTCGGCGATCACTCCCATGCCGCCGACTTTCCTGACGGTCTCGTCAATAATATATTTTGTCTTTTCGGCATATTCATTCTTGAGCGCGTTTGTGTATTCAAGTAGCTCCTCGTCGCTCACACAGAGCTTTCCGGTGAGGGCGGCGCCGTTCTTGCGGTCGCTCAGTGTCACGTCGGTGAAATAATACGTTCCCGAGGTGAGGTTTTCGATGAACACCTCGACCGTCGCCATATGCGTGTCAAGCGCGCGGCTCAGCACGCATGCAAGCTCGATCCTCGATATCGCGTCCGCCGAGTCAAAGTTCCCAAGGTCGCTCGCGAGCCCCAGACGAACCGCCGCCAGCACGTTCGCCGCGGGATATTCGCTGCCGACGCTTAAAAGTACCTTCGGGGTGTATCCCAAAAGCTGCTCGACCATTTTGAACGCCTGCTCATATGTCACGCTCTCGTCGGGGCGGAAAGTTCCGTCGCCAAAGCCGCTCAACACGTCCATTTGCGCGAGCGCTCCGATATAGCCAGCCGCCCAGTGGCTTTGCGGAACGTCTGCGAACGATACAGAGCTTTCGGGCGCGATCTCAAACAGCCTGCACAGCATGGCCGCGGTCTCGGCCCGCGTCACGCCGCTTGAGGGATAAAATATTCCGTCGCTGCCGTTGATCACACCGAGGTCGGTGAGCTGGTTCGTGACCGCCGCCTGATCCGCCGTGATGTCCGAGTACCGAGGCTCGGTGCCTATATATTTTGAAAAGCTGTCGGTCTCGTTCGCGCCGACAAGCTCGTCGACTTTCACAAGCTCCTCGCGCGTTCTGACACCCGGAAGAAGATCAAGGCGTTCCCGCTCGGCGGTTTTGAGCAGGCTGTCGGAGGCGTCGCCGCGGCTTGCGAAAAACGCGTTGTAGTCCCTTATGTCATAGAGCTCATATGCTTTCAGAACCGAGTCGGAATAATTGTCCTCAAGATCGGCGCCGACGGGGATGATATATTCCTCGTCACCGCTCACCGAAATTCCGAACGCTGCCGATTTGAGCGGGCTGCCGAAGGAGGAGCCGAAGAGGTAGACGGCGGCGGGTTTGCCGATGCCGAATTTGTTTAAAACTTCGGCGATTTTGTCATACTCGGCCGAATAGTTATAGAGAGGCTGTACCGCGAGATCGATCGGTTCGCCGTTTTTGAGGCTCAGTCTGTACGCCGCCGCGCCGCTGAACTGCGGATAATCCGCGCAGTTCGGGTAGCCCGGCAGAGGCTGGTAATAGCATCTTTCGCTCGAGTCGTCATATCGCGTTCCGCTGTTTATGCCGTTTTCGCAGAGCTCGATCGCTTCGGCTATGTTGTCGGCTCCGTTCCCGATGAGCCGCGTGTAGCCCTCGGCGCTCGAGTGAACCAAAAACGCGGAGTTCGGGTCGATCAGTTCGCCGAAATTGGAGACGTTTGTGACGTCGCCGTCATACGGAATAAATTGGGTGGAGAGAATGGTTCCCAGATCGGGCTCGTTGCGCAGCGTGATCTCCGCGAGCTCTTTTATCTGTCTGCCTGTCACGCGCTCCGCCGCCGAGACGGCGGTGCATGTGAAAGCGGTCAGGGCAACCGCCGCGGCGATTGCCACGGACAACAGTTTTTTAAATTTTTTCATATAAATCAATCCTTTCAACGTAGTGATTAGTGATTAGCGAATAGCGAATAGAACGGGCGGCCGGGTCGTCCGCCCCTACGGTGTTTTACATATTGCGGTTGTAGGGGACGGCGCCCTCGACGTCCCGGCTCTCCTCCTTTTAAGGGGGAGAGCTGTCTGCGAAGCAGACTGAGAGGGAGTAATATCCTTACATTTGTTCGCCTCCCTCTCCGTCGCCTTCGGCGCCACCTCTCCCTCCTCGGAGGGCGAGGCTGATTTCTGCCTCCTCCGGGGAGGAGGTGGATTTTCGCCAACGGCGAAAAGACGGAGGTGGGAACGCTTTTGGGCAAATCCCCTATTGTATGCGCGGAACGGGGTTGCTTTTTATCGGTTTTGGCATCATTCTTAATCCGAAGCTCACTTTGCCGGACATGAGTCCGGTCGCCTCATGGTATTCGCGGAAAATGTCGCCGCATTTCGCGTTAAGCTCGTTTTCCAATGCCTCCTTGCGGGCTTCAAAAGCCGCGGAGCTTCTGAAATACTCGCCGCTCAGTTCCGCGCCGTTTTTCCAATCCGCGAGAGTTTTGTCAATAACGCCGGAGGAGCCGAAGCCCATAGACGAGCCCGTGAAGTAATAACATTCAGTAAGTATGTGGGTGTCCAGCGCGCGGCTCAGCATACACGCTGTTTCGATCCGCGATACGGGGTCGCCGGAGTCAAATCCGGGCATGTCGTCGGTAAGACCCAGCATGGCGCCGACGATTATTTCGCCCTCCGGATATTCGCCGTATGTTAATGTGCTTTGTGATGAGTAGCCCAGCAGGTTCTCGATCATCTTCAGCGCCTGCTCATATGTCACGGGCTCCTCGGGCCCGAACGAGCCGTCCTCGAAACCGTTGATCACACCCTGCTCCGCGAGTGACGCGATTTGACCCGCCGCCCAATATTCATCCGGAACGTCCGAAAATCCGCTGCTTACGGACGGCTCGATATCAAACAGCCTGCAAAGCATGGCCGCGGTCTCGGCGCGGGTCACGCGGTCGTTCGGCCTGAACAAACCGTTTTCTCCGGTGATAACGCCGAGGTCGCTCATCTGATTAGTCACTGCCGCCTGCTCCGCCGTTATGTCGGAATATCGCGGCTCGGTGCCTATATATCGCGAAAAGCTGTCCGTGTCCTCGGGATAACTCGCGCCGTTTTGCTCGACCTCGGTCTGCGTGGGCATGCCGCCTATCGCCTCTCTCACGCGTTTTTCAAAAAGCTCGGAGGCCACGCCCGCGTATTGAGACATAAGGCTGTAAAAATTGTCATAATCCAAAACGGGGTAGAGCGTTCCGCCATCCAGCTTTATCTCACCGTATCCCAGATATGCGGCATATCCGTTCGTCACAGTCTCACATGGCATAACGAAGCTGCCTTTGTCGGTGTCGAGAGCGATCTCATTCATGAATGTGTAAACGGCGCTGACCTCCCGGATATCGCTTTTGTTCACGGCATCCGCGGCCAAATCGTAGTATTTGTCCTCGAACCGGAAGTCGGCGGCAGCCGGCGGCATGACATCATTGAGTTTTCCGTCCGAATATTGGACCTGAAAATTTCTCGCGTTCATAATTTGGCCGTGCTCGTCGTAAAACGGCTCGACCCTCTGCCAGTATTCCTCGACGCAGTACTCGGAATTTTTGAATAAATCAAAGGCTTCGGCGAATGATTTCGCGTTTCCGCCTCCGTCTCTGAAAAATTTGGTGATGCCCTGGGCGGGAGTTAAATACATCATAAACGCCGAGTCCGGGTCAATATAATCACCGACTTTTTCGACTTTTTGCTCGGTCACGGCAAGCTCGGGGTTTTGCTCTTGGTATTCCAGGTTCAGAATTTGCTCCGCGTCGGGAGACTCGCTCAGTTTGCGGCATTCCGCCATTTCCTTAAGCCGGGCGCCGGTTAGCGGAGGCTCGGCAGCGAAGGCCGAAAGCCCGCCGCACACCGAAGCTAGAACCGCGGCGGAAATTATTAACGACAGTATTTTATTTAAAATTTTCATATAAATCCTTCTTTCAACGTAGTGATTAGAGATTAGCGAATAGCGAATAGGACACCTCATCAGTCACCTACGGTGACAGCTTCCCCTCAAGGGGAAGCCTCGGGCGGCAGATTGCCGCCCCTACGGCGTTTTGCGTACTTGGGTTGTAGGGGACGGCGCCCTCGACGTCCCGCGGGCGGATATTATCCGCCCGATTTGCATCTTCCATCGTTGTAGGGCCGGATGCCCACATCCGGCCGGCGGCATGTGGGCATGCCGCCCTACACCGTAGGGGCGGACGACCTTGGCCGCCCGCAGGCCCGCCCGTATTCGCGTGCGCGGGGCATTTGGGTGTCGTGCGCGTCACTTGATGATCAGCGTATTTGAATTCCCTTCGTCAATTTCGTCTTTTCCGAAAACCGCGTAGAAATACTCGCCCTTGGTGACGGGAAGCTTAAACGACGTGACGGAGCTTTTGTCGTCCCCGTAGATAAGTTCGGCGGCGTTTCCGTAAGCGTCGCATTTGTAAATTTCAACCGAGGCCGCCCGCGCGGTCAGCGTGAATCCTATCTTCGCGGTGCTTGCCGCCTCGAGTATGGGGGTTGACGCCTTTCCGTCCGCGCCGTATTCAAGGTTCAGCACATAAGACGACATTCCCGGCACTTTTACGGTCTCGGGCCGTGGCGCCTCGACGTCGGGGACAGTCGTGGGCGGCGCGGGAGCCGCCGGAGCCTCGCGTACCGTTGCCCGGTCGCTTGACGACTGCGGTTCGGGTTCCGCGAACAATTGTTCCGCGGACGATTGTTCTGCGGACGACTGTTCTAGGGACGACTGTTCTCCGGACGACTGTTCTTCGGACGACGGTTCATAAAACGAATGTTCATTCGCGGTGTTTTCCGTTCCGGCTTGTGAAACGTTTGCGTCGCTCGGTATCGCGTTTTCCGTGCGCGCCGCGTCCGTAGTCTCCGCGTCGGGTTCCGGCTCGTCCGGGTGTAACTCTGCCGCGGGCGGCGTTGCGGGAGCTTCGGCCGAGAATTTGCTTATGACCGATTTTCCCTTTCCCTCAAACACGGGCGCGATCTCCTCGGGCATTATCTCGGCTGCCTGGGTAAAGCCGAACGCCGTCAGACTGCACACCGTCAGCGCGCCCGCCGTCAGCACACTTATCATTTTGAGCGCTCCGGTTATTTCCTTGAAGTGCGCTATCCTCGAGAGCCGCTTTTTCATGCTCTTTTTGGCCGAGGCCATGGAGGTTGAATACGCGGCGTAGCTCGGTCCGCCGTCCTCGACCACCGAAATGATCAGCCTGCCGTAATCCTTGTTGTCGCTGAGCTTAAGCCTGCGGAGCACCGACTCGTCGCAGCACAGCTCGCAAACCGTGTTCAGCGATTTCCTGAGAGGATAGATGATCGGGTTGAACCAGTGAATACAGCCCGCAGCAAGACCCAGCAGCTTGACCGGAAGGTCGTGGTGCCTAAGGTGTGTCAGCTCATGAGCGAAAATAAGCCTCAGGCTCTCGCTGTCAAAATCGCGGTCGGGTATGATTATTTCTGGCCTTAAAATCCCGAACAGCAGAGGCGACTGTGTGCCGCCGCTGACCATGACGCGGACTTTTTTGCGTATTTTGAGCTGCCCGCGGAGCTTTTCGCAGACGCGGAGTGCTTCGGGATCCTCGCAGGGGCGCGAGATCCGCTTGATCGTTCTCCGCGTGCGGAAATACATTATTACGGCGCGGGCCGCCAAAATCAGCGCCACCGTGATCCAGACCGCGAATATTACCGTGATTGGCGATATTCGCGGAGCATCGGCCGAGCCGCCGATCGACGGCGGAGGAAGAGGAGCCTCTGTCAGTCCGCGCGGCACCGTCACGTTTATGAGCTTCGGCGTAAGGCCGCCGAACTCAAGGGGCACCAGCAGCATTATCAATGACAAAATGATTATGCCGTAGTACCAGCGTGACATGCTGCTTTTTCTGAATTTTAAGTTAAACAAGGTGCCGAGACCGAACATAACGCTTCCGCTTACCGTGCATATCAGCAGTTTGTGAAGCAGTTCTGTCATTTGACTACACCCCCTCAAACCACTCTTTTATCTCGTCGATCTCATCCTTGGTCGGACGCTTGTCCCCATAGAGCGCGGTCAGGAAATTCTTGACCGAACCCGAGTGAAGCTCCGACATGAACTCTTTCGTCTGAGCGTTCTTATACTCCCTCTCGCTGATGAGCGGGGAGTATAAATTCGCTTTGCCAATGCGCTCGCACTTTAAAACGCCCTTGTCGCAGAGCCGCTTTAAAAATGTGAGTACCGTCGTGTGCTTCCAGGGCGTTTTGAGACTGTCAAGGATGTAGGCGGTCGTCACCGCTTCGCCCTTTTTGCCCCAGATGATTTTCATAACTTCCATTTCCGATTCCGAAATCTTCATAATTTTAATACCTCCAATTCTCTACACTGTGTAGATAAGTATATTCTACAACACGTAGTTATATTTGTCAATACTTTTTTTTGAAATTTTTTTAAAAAATTTTTGGGATCAAAAAAGCGCCGAAACGGAATTTCGGCGCCTGATTTTTAAGGCCGGTTCACGGCTTGATATATTCGTCGCTCATCTGCGCGAGCAACTTCGCGCTCTCCTCGTCGGACATTGTGTACTCATCCCAGACGTACGGCATAAAGTCGTTCATAACGTCAAAAAGGGCTTTGTTTCTCAGCATTATGAAAAATCCGTCCGTGTAGCCGGAGTCTGAAATATAGCTGTACAGCATGGTGTCTATTCCGTAGACGAACGGTCGTTTCAGCGGCACTTTTGTGAAGCGGAAGCGTATCTTGTCGGGCCTTTCCTCGGCGGTTTTTATAAGCGAGTCAAAATAATCTTTAAGCTGCTTTTGGGTCATGGGTTTGAAATGCTCGGCGTGGTCAAACGAGAGGCCGGTCTGCATCATGCGCTTGATTGAGTCGTAATCAAATAAAAACAGCTTTTTGGCCGCGGGGTTTTCCATAAACGACTTTTGACGGGATATGAACATGTTGATAAGCTTAACGACATAAGGATGATCTTTCGGAAATCCGAAAAAGTTTATATCCTTAAACATGTCATATACGATGTTATAAGGGAGATTTCCGAAACACGGAGCGCCCTCGCTGAAATATGTTTCGGTGTTGTCAAAAATAATGCTGTCTTTTATTATGTCGATATAGTCGACAACTCTGCTTCCCGGCTTTTTCACGGGCTCGCAAAGATCGTTAAAAATATCTTTTTTGTAAATTATATGGTTATAAAACTCTTCCGAAACCGGCGTTTCAAGAAACAGATAGTCGTTTTGGAAAAGCTCGAGCTTGATGCCGCGGTATTCCGACTCGGTTTTATACAATATGAAAACGCCTCTGAAATCAACGTTCCGCGTAAGAAGAGGCGTGTAGTTTTTATGCCCCATCAGCGTGATCAAAGCGGTTATCTCGTGACAGGTCATGTTCCTCTGCGAGAAGTGAAAATAATTGTAAGCAACGGTTTTTTCAGAATTGCCGAGAAAACTGTCAATATCCCCGATGATCCGCGCGTCGGAAATGCCCGCCATGAATACAATCGATTCATGCGGCACCGCGTGCTTTAATATATCGGAAAAATTTATATGCATGCCGCCGCGCACCGTGCCGAACTTGCCATATGAGGGATCTTTGTATATCCCGCTCAATATGTTTCTGCTTTCGGTAACCTGACGGCTTGTCATGCCTATATTTAATAACTCACCAATTTTAGCTTTCTCGGCATCCGAAAAAAACACTATTTTGTAAATTCGCTCGATCATCTCGCGCGTTTTATCGTCGCTGTAATAGTCGCTGAAAACGCGGTATAAAACATTCCTGCTTTTGAGACCGAGTTCATTTGACAACCAAGTAACGCTTACCTCTTTTTGCTTAAGAAGATTTTTTAAATACTCACCGACTGTCATGCTGTTAAGCCGCTCCGTAATTTCATAAAATTCCTGAATATTATATCACAGATCATGTTTCCCCGTCAACAATTGTCACCATCATAATGTGCTGTGACACGGTTTTTTTGATCAAAAAATTATTTTTAAAAAATCGCCAAAAAACCCTTGACAAAATGGCAAGAACTTGCTATACTAATTAAGTCGCCGATGTGGTGGCATATGTGCGGGTGTAGTTCAATGGTAGAATCTCAGCCTTCCAAGCTGATTGCGTGGGTTCGATTCCCATCACCCGCTCCAACGTTATAACCGCGGGCGGTTATAACTTTTATTATGCTGTCGTGCGCCTGTAGCTCAGCTGGATAGAGCAACTGCCTTCTAAGCAGTGGGCCAGGGGTTCAAGTCCCTTCAGGCGCGCCAGTTTTTTTGTTTACAAGGCCGGGGTTTTATTCGGTTTTGACGGATATGGTGGGTATAGCTCAGTTGGCTAGAGCGCCAGATTGTGGCTCTGGAGGTCAAGGGTTCAATTCCCTTTACCCACCCCACAATTTATACTGGGCCGTCGTCAAGCGGTAAGACACAGCACTTTGACTGCTGCATGCGTAGGTTCGAATCCTGCCGGCCCAGCCAAATTATATGATCCATTAGCTCAGTTGGCAGAGCACTTGACTTTTAATCAAGGTGTCCGGGGTTCGACTCCCCGATGGATCACCAGGTTTTGTCCCGCAAAAAGTACGTTTTTACGGCTTTTTGCGGGACTTTGCTTTTTTGAAAAAGCGATTTGTCCATTGCTTGTCCATTATTTTGTCCCGAAAAGTTTATTGTAAGTTAAAATTGTTTGCCAAAGCTTCGCTTGCGATTGCCTGAGCTCTCGAGAATGCGTGGGCGTAAATGTTTAGCGTCGTGTTGGCGTCACTGTGTCCGAGACATGATTGAACTGTTTTAACGCTCGCTCCGCTGTCGATCAGCAGAGAGGCGTTTAAGTGCCTGAAACTGTGAAGGCTGACATATCTCAGGTTCTCTCTTTTGCAAAAATTCTTTAACCATTGGCACGGCGCGAGCGGTGACAAAACCTCGCCGTCGTCCCGCTTGAACACAAAATCATTTTCAGCCCATTTTGTGCCGAATATGCGGCTTTGCTCCGCGTAAAAATTTTGCAGCCTTTTCAGATAATCAAAGACTATTTCCGGAAGTTTGAGGCAGCGGTTTGATGACAAAGTCTTTGGCGTGTCCAAAACATTTCCTTCAAACGGGATATGATATAAGGCTTTGTTGACCGTGATGATATGATTTTCAAAATCAATATCGTCCCATGTCAGCCCACATAACTCTCCTCTGCGGAACCCGCTGTAGATCGCGAGTATAAAATAACTTTGGTATTTTAAATGCGCTTTTTCAGTCAAATGCTTCAGAAATACTCTTGCCTCGTCAACCGTGTACATATCGCGCTCAGTCCGCTGCTCGCTTGGAATATTAGCGTTCCTGCACGGGTTTTCTTTTATTATATCCAGCCTTACTGCATAGCTGAAAATTGACGAGGCACAGGATATGTAGTTTTTGATCGACTTTGCTCCGAGAGGTTTGAGTCCTTTTGACTTATTGCCGCTGCTCAGCGAATTTATCAGAAATTGTATTTCACGCTTGCCGATTTTATCGAGTTTCAAATGCCCAATTTCCGATTTAAGCCTTTTCAGCATAGAGCGCATGTGATCAATGTTGGTTTTCTTTAATTTCTTTTTGCCGTATTCCTCGACCCACTGATCTATAAAATCGGAAAAATTTATCGGAGCCGAGACAAATCCGTTTTTGCAGGCTTCCTCAAAAAGTATTGCCTGGCGGTTTACCTCTTTTTCAATCTGCTTTGCCGTCATGTTTGGGCTCGGTTTCCAGGTTTTTGTGCGGAAAATTTGTTTTCCGCTGATGTCATATCCGCAGCTTACACGGATCTGATAACTGTTGTTTCTTTTTCTTATTGAGGCCATTTGATGAATCTCCTTTCCAATTATTCACCTTGGCGCCATCGTATATTAAGTATAACGCCGTTTTAAATAATATGTCAATGCCCTGTTTGAGATTTTATGATATTAATACGCTTGCCAATAATTTTGTCATGCAGTCAATTAAACAACCGCACCTAAAATATTCCAAATTCTCTGCCTTGTTTAATAAACTACAGAAAGATAATTAAAAAAACAAAAGAATTTTGGAAAATAACCAAAAAACTTTCCGCTCTATTTTGACAAAATTCATATAAGCCTTAACGTATAATACAATTAAGCCTCGCCTGCGGCGGCTTAATAAAGAATTGCAGTATAGCAAGCACAGCAAACGGGTACCCAATTTTAATAAATCAAAATCACTTTACTTGCAAATTATGAATAACAGCAAGCAAAGCGAATGGGTACCCAATTGCGGTTTTGCGAAACGGACAAGCCGTTTTATACGCAAAAAATTATTGAGACATTCTCCCAAACCCTTTATTAAATTTCGGAGGTATACACATGGAAAACAGAAAGAGAAATATTCAGATAAAATTCAGAGTAACGGAAAAAGAACGTGAGCTTATCGAGAAGAAAATGGCGCAGCTGCCCATACATAAAATCGGAGCGTACATGCGCAAAACGGCAATAGACGGCTACATAATCTACACAGACCTATCTCCGATAAAAGAATACGCCAAAGAGCTGCAAGCTATCGGCAAAAACATAAATCAAATCGCAAAGCGAGTAAACGAGACCGGCTCGATCTACAAAGACGACATAACAGCTTTACAAGAAAAAATGAATGAAGTATGGCAGCTCCAAAGAAAAATTCTAATGAGTTTGAAGTAGAATATGCAGTTATATTTTTAATGAATTATGGAAAGCAATAATTTTTAAATATTATTACTTTTACTTATTAAGTTACATTTATAATAGAGATAGTTATTGATTTTTCTAAGCTATATGTTATAATATTATTTAGTTATTAAATTATTTTAAAAGAAGATTTATTGACTATAAATGATCATACATAAAAAAGACAAAGATTACGCTTAAATATGAATTGCGTTATATGATAAGTTTCAAAAGTTTTAACTACAATTTGAGGTTTACGTTTGGTTGCTTATGCCTGATTAGGTTGTATAGGATCAAGCAAATGTAAAAAGGTGACAATATGAAAGAAAATGTCCGTAATACAGGTTACAGAATTATAAAACAACCAAATTCTATCTTTAGAACTCCAAAATCCATTGTCAGCACCAAGAAGGATCCGGAGTTCTGTCCGCAATGCTCCGGAAAGTTGGAACAGTATCATGCACTTATTCCTGTAGAAAAGAAAATGAAAGCGGACGTTCCCGGCCTCTGGTGTCGGAAATGCGACAAATTATACGTAAAAGATGGTTCCTCAATTCGCAAATTATTGAAGGATAATTCGCTTGCTAAAGGATACACTCTTGATGGTGAAGAACTTTGGAATTATACAAACAGAAAGCGGAAAATTAAACAGAAAAACAAACGTAAGAAAAAAATGAACCAAATATTTAAAGCTCGACTCAAAAAGCTTTCCGAGATTCCTTCATCGGAGGTAATGATTTGTGTTCATTTTGAAGATAAATCATATTCTGATTATATTATTGTTTCAAATACAAATGACTGTATCAGCAATGAAATAATTCACTATTCCTCTGAAATGGGCCGAGAACTTATTTCTGCGGCTTATGCAGAACAACGAGAAAGTAGCGGCACCATTAACGGGAAGAATTTTCGCGTTACACAATGTATTTATCCCCATCCAAAGTATCGACAATTATCCGATTATATTATCTTCACGGATTTAATCATACGACCGGACGGCGGATACAGTAGTTCCTGCAAGAATGGTCAAAGAGAGATGGTTCACACTCTGCTTTACTCCTTGAGCACAAATAGATATGAAATAATTCCTTCAACATTTGATAAGACTACCGGTGAGTGTTTTGTTGACATCGGTTTATTTCGCAATTACGTTAATGAATATGGAAGGCCGAATCTTTCCCCTAATTTTGAAGTTCGAGAGGTATACGGGCCAATGGATTTTGACGAGCTCAATTCGGAATCTGTTTTAAAATGCTATGGGTATAGTGTTAGTCAAGCAGAAGGATTGAGTACGGGCGAACGTCAGGAATTGCTCGCAGAAATTGTAGATCTTGAGATACTAACCGTTAAAAAGGTGGTTACGTTGCTTGACTTTTTTATTCAAACACATGCAGCCCCTAAGTACATAGAAGCACGATTCAAATGGGAATCCGATAAAAAATATATTCAAGGGTATAATGTTAATCCTCAACGTTTTCTGATAGCCAGATCTTGATGTGATAATATACCTATATTTTTTCAATTATTTTCGGCAGATCTGAGTCGCGGCACGGCTCGGCGGCTATAACTATGCCTTTGGCGGTTCCGCTTTCGGTGGGGATGCTGACGGTGTCGCCGATTTTGATTGATGTGTCTTCGGAAATATAATATTGGTTTGAACCGTTATCCAGTCTTGACACCCGCAAACGCAAACACTGTTCTTTTTCGCTTACGGGTTCGGTTTTATCGGTCACTGAACTGTCTGCTTTATCGGCATTATAATTTTTATCGGGTTTAATTTCCCCTTTAGCGGCAAGGATCGCATTGTTATATTCTTCTCTCGTTTCGTAGTCTTGCGGCGAAATGCCGTATTTGCTGCCGCTTTCGCAATTAGCGCGCCACGCGTATCTGTTGTTATTCGTCTTTGTTTCGCGCATTTGTCCGAAGATTTTATCATCTTGAATATTTTGTCTGCGCGGGACATTATCCGCCTCAACATCAAACGACCCCATCGCGCCCAAAAACGCGCCCGTCCGCAAAACATCTTCGGTATTCCTTATTCTTCCGGTGGCGATCCCGATCGCCGATGCGGCATACGGATTTATTTTGCCTTTTTTGGAATAATGGTACTTCTTTTCCATACGATCGGCGATAGCGCCCATAGCAAGACCGCCGACAATATCAATAATTGTATTGAACGGCTCGGGACATTTTGAACTTTTCTTTTTGTATTTTCTCTTCTTCGCCATACAAACACCTACTCAACGCCGAGGGCTTTATATACCGCGTCTTCGGGGCTTTGATAGAAGATAATGTTAAAGCACCCTACCAGTTCCGGAGGAACCGTGCCGATGTCGGCGGCTGATGTGATCGGCAGCAAAACTTTTTTGGCTCCGCTGTCAAGGCACACCTGCAGCGTGTTCGCCAGATCTTCGACCTTAATCATCGTGCCCGCAATGCTTATATCTCCCAGAACGGCAAGGCCGCTCAGCGTCGGTTTATTGAGCGCTATCGAGCACAGCGCTACAAGGGTCGGCAGCGCCAGAGTATCCGTCATGCCGATACCCTGCAGATCCTGATAATTGATAATATAATCTTTCGTCACGGTGCTTATCGCTCCGCTTATCCTGTTTGAATTTGCCTTTAAATAATTAAACGCTGTGTTTGTCGATTCTCTGCTCTTTTTATCGCCGCCTATGCCGGTCCTCTCAAATTTGCCGTTTCCGGGCAGCATCTGCGATTCAAGCCTGAACGCGCCTATCATTCCCGATTTGCCTCTCGCTATCGTGTAAATCTGGCCCGGATTGCATATACCTTCGGGTATGAGTTTATCGCTGCCCTGTTCCGGCACGGACACATAATTTTCCTCAAATGTTTCAAGGTCGATATATGAAAAATTAACATCATAAAATTCCATACCGCCGAGTTTTTTAAGCTGCTCTTTGACGCGTCTGCGCAGTTCAAGCGAAATTTTTAAAATTTCCTCAAGCTGGTCTTTTGTATATTCTCCGTCGGGATACAAAAGCTTGATAAACCCGCCGACCATTTTGCGAACTGCAATGGTATCGCGCTGATTCAGATTTTTGCCCAGTCTGAAATATTTATCGAGCGCGTCGCCGTGCTGCTCCTTGCGAAGCTCGCGGATAAATTCGGCAAGATAATCCGTTATAAATCCGTAGTCGTTTGTGAAATGCTCGGGTCTGAACTTTGTGATCTCCCAGCCCGGGATATAGCAGTGCATACGATCCAGAAACGCGGTGTCGGTGCCGATCTCGCGGGGAAAAGGGTCAAACAGGCTCGATGTTTTGAGCAGCACGTCAACGCCCTGATTGATGTTTCCGACAAACACCATAGACGCCGATGCAGCTTTTTCCTCTTTGCCGCGGGCAAAAGAGCCGGACGCCATATAGTCTTTCATGATCTGGATGCCGTCCTTGTCTTTAAAATTAATTCCGGCGACCTCGTCAAATGCGACGCAGTCCCACAGACCAACCAAGCCGACGGTTTTTCTGGCCATATTGTAAAACAGGTTGGCGACCGTTGTCTGTCCGCCCGAAACGAGAATACTGTTTGGGAATATCTCTTTATAAATATGCGATTTGCCCGTGCTTCTGCGGCCGAGTTCGCATAGATTAAAGTTGTTTTCCGCCATGGGCAGCATACGGGCAAGCAAGAGCCACTTTTCTCTTTCGCTGAGCTTTTCGGGCTCCATGCCTATAGAGCGCAGCATCACGGTGATCCATTCGTCTTTTGTAAAGGCTTTTCTGCCGTCTTTTAATTCTTTAATATCGACATGCGGCATCTGGATAGGCATAAGGTCGCGGATAATGATCGGCGACGCGTTCTTTTCTTCTTCTATGTACTCATAGTCGAGCTGAACGATACACCAAATTCCGCCGCACAGAAGTCTGTCGTATTTCGAGGGGTATTCTTCGGAGATGAAAATATTTTTTACGCCCAAATTGGAAAACTCCGCCTCATAGCTGTCCTTTTTTATATTCAGGTTGACGGTTATTTTGTCTATAACGGTGTAGCTTCCCCTCTGGCGCAGCAGCGACAGGATCTTCTGGGCCTCATCGGGGCGGACATAATTGTCCGCGAGGATTTTTTTGACGTTGTTTAATCCTCGTTCAATATCCTCCGGGACATCTGTGCCGCAATACTGGCCGAGCAAAAACTCAAGGACATAGACAGGCACGTTTGCGCCCTCCTTGATCATTTTTGTAAGGTCTTTGCGGACGATCCTGCCGCCGAAATACCGCCGCAGCTTTTTGTTGATCTCCTCGTTTTTGTCGATAACGACACTCAATTCTTTGTTTTCACTCATATATTCCGCCTCCCGTTAAAAACCAAACCCGAAATCCCCGGCGAAAGCGATGTCTATGACCGTTTCGCGCCTTATCACTTCAACGCCGTGTTTTTCGTCAACGGCCACAAGATAATATTTTTTTGACCTGTCATACTTTTTGTTTTTAAGCGTGAAACTGAGCCGAAAAATCCTTTTTTCCGTTTCCTCGTCTTTTTTATCGGCAATATAAATATGCTCGTTTGATATTTTTTCGCCGTCGTCGGCGACAAAGTATATCCTGTATTCCGCTTTTTTCACAATGTCGCTGACCGGTTTTGTCTGAATAAAATCAAGGGACAGTATGAGGTTTGTTACTTTGCCGAGTATGCTCACAAGCTCGATTTTTGCGTCGGTCGTCTCTATACTGTTCTTCTTGGTTTTGACATCGATAAGCGGCACGATCATCTCTTGGGGCGAGCAGCCGCCGTGAACATAATTGAGCCCGCTGCCCGGGACTTTAAAAATATCGCTTCCCATCGGGAAAGATATTATCCGCTCATCATCGCCGTTTAACACCGTCGACATCGGAACGCTCAATACTCCCGCCGAATTTTCCGCTTCGTCGGAGATAATATACCTTTTTTCGGCGAGCGCGTCTTCGGCGAGTGCGTCTTTGGCGGCGCGGTTTTCGATTTTATCGCTCTCGGCGAGTTTGTCTCTCTTATATATAAAACCGTGGTCGGCGGTCACGATATAATGTATCGTGTTCGCGCTTGAAGTCAGCCTGCGGATAAGAGCGCAAATTTCCTCGATCGCCTCCTCACAGGCGGCGAATACTTCATTTTCGGTGTTCGCCTTATCGCCTCGGGCATCTATCTGGTTGTGATATATATACACCACGTCCTGCCCGGTGAATATCTCGCGCAGCTCCGCCTTGTTCATGTTTTTTATATCGTCATACTGCACGCATCGGCTTTTAGGGTTTTCGGTTTTCAATACCGCCTCGCGTCGTTTCAGGTCATCGCACGGTTTTCCGTCGATAAGCGCCTGCCTGCTCGGGCTCAATTCAATATTTTTATGCGGCAAAAGCGCGGCCATACCCAGGCTCGTTATCGACGGCAGCACGCTTTGCATGGGCGTTATTGACGCCTCGCATTTTTCGTCGCTCTGCAGCCTTTCAAACAGACCGCGGCCGACTTCGTAGCGCAGCGCGTCGGATATAATGACAGCCGTGCGCTCCTTTGTATAGCGCACATTATTCGAGTAAAATTCGGTTTGTTTCGCCGTTTCGGACTTTGCCTGTTCCGAAACATATGCCTTGGCCCAATCGACGCATATCCTGTTCAGATAATTGTTTACATAATCATATTCCACCGCTTTGCGAAGATCCTTAAATTTTTCGGGCTCCTCGATCTTGTCAAAATAATAGTAAAAGCGGCGGTAGCTGCTGTCGATCTTATATCCCTCTTTGGTATAGTGATCGACTATATCATCGAGCTTTCCCCTCTCCCGATATTCGGCCGAGATCACGCTGCGGGCGTTCATCAGCGCCGAATACTCGTTTTTCACAAATTTACCGAAGTGTTTTTTCTGCCTTTCCTCGCATATCTCGTCTATGGCTCTGCCGCCGAGACGCGCGCTTATGTCCGCGTTATTGAGCCTTTCGATCATCCAATCAATGATAATTTCGTCGATTCCCGCGAATATATAACAAGCCGCGACTGCCGAAGTCTGCATTTCGGCAAAATATTTTCTGCCGTTTATCGCGTTATAGGCAAAGGCGGACAGTTCATCAAACCGCTCGGCGCACAGCGTGTTGTTCATCATGTTGTCCAAAAACGCTATGACGCTGCCCGGCTTTTGGCACAGGCCGCTCCGCCACTCAGCGGGTATTTCGCAGCTTATAACTCTCGCGGCGTACGTCACAAAAAGCGCGATCACGAGTTTTCCCAAGGTCGGCTCGCTGTCGGCATAGCCAAACACATCTCCCGCGATCTGCCAAAAGTCATCTGTGAGGTCGTATTTTTCAAACTCGGCAAGATACGCGTTGTTTTCGAGCTCCCCATCGGTCAGCACGCAGCGTAGTATCTCCTCAAAGCTGTAGGTTTTAAGCCTGCACAGCGCGCTCATCATGCCGAGCCTTATATTATCATTATCGTATTTTTCTATTAACAGATTTTCAAATCTCTCGGTCCTGTCCTTGGCGGCAAAAAACTTGACATGCTTTGCTATGACGCTTCGGAAACTTTCGTCGATGCCGTAATCGTTCATAATCAAAGAAACGCGGTCGGCATAAAATTCCTTGGAATAAAGTATCGTATCCGCGAGATGGTTGTCTTTGATATCGGGCTTGGCAAAAGGCGCGTATATGAGATAATTCGTCTCGGTGTCGATACGCTCGATTAGCTGCTTTATATAAAATTGATTGCCGCGCTCAAGGCGCAGTATTTTCGCGTTTTCAAGCTCGAGGCCGTTTATTTCGCCGTCGAACTCGGCGTCCTTGTCGTACCAGAACACCAGCCTGCGCGAGCCGCCCGCCGCGAATTCCGTATTCAGTTTATCGGTTATCTGACCTAAATTCATTTCCGCCATTTTTTATACCTCTGATCATATTTTTGTCAATATCTGCATTTTATTTCCGTCTTTGCCGGTCTGCACTTTCTCATAATTCACTTTAACGCCGTCGTCGAGATCAATATCGATCCGCGAGAGCGCAAGATGGGCGATCTTCTCGTCATAATCCCGCGTCTCCTTGAGCTGCTTGAGCAGCTTTTCGCGGCGTTTCGAGGCTCTGCCGATCTCCCGGCTGTCGGCGCCGCTGTCGGTGATTTCCTGCATACGGCTGATCTCTCTTTCGTATATATTCTGTACTCGGTGGAGATACTCAACGCGCACATTGCCTATCGTGTCGGCGTTCCAGCGGTGCATATAAACGAGCGCCTTAAACCCGTTCTGCCGCCCGCTGTCAAACATCCAGTAGATCGGGCGCTTTTTGTAGGTCTTTATATGGTCTTTTATAAAGTCCTTTAAAAAGTAGCTGCGTATCACTTCGCGGCTGCTGTTGCCCTTGCCCCCGAGAGCCGAGGCGATAAACTTCAGGTTCTCCTCAAGGGTGTCTTTGCCGTAGACTGTTTCTATAAACTCAACAAACCGCCCCACAATGTCGTCCTCGAAATACTGCTCATCGGTTATAGGGATACAGTTGTCCTCATCCGGAGCATACTGTCCACTGATCACTGACCACTGACCACTAAAATCTCCTCCGGCGTATACAAGGCCTTCACGGTCGAGCGAGTAGCGGCCGAACATGCAGCCCACGGCGTAGGAAATGAGCGATACTATCTCGTCGCGCTTGGTGCGGACGTAGTTTGAGCCTTTCAGCGATTCGGTAATATCGTCTTTTGAGTCAACTACATAGTGGACGGTCACATCTCTGTCCGCCACCTCGGGCGTCAGCTCGTCCCGCAGGCCGTAAATATCTATAAATATACGGTTGAGCTCCTCCTCGTTGGCTTTGAGGCGCCCAAATCTTTCGCTGCACTCACCTTTCCACAGAAGATAGCAAAGCTCCAAAGGCGAGTCCGCCTTCGGATAACCGCCGTAATAGCTTTCGATAGCCGCGTTAACGCGGGCCGCGTCCCACAGCCCGCGGCTCAAATTAACCAACGGCAGACATTTAAAATCCCAAGAGGTTTCATAAGAATCCCAGTCGGTTTTGGACAATTTGATATTTTGATTTGTAATATAATCAATTTTTTCCTTTTGAATTTGGTTAAGAATGAATGGCAAATTTGATATATTACCCTTTTGAAAGTTCAGCGTAGGATTAATTGCTGATAAATAGAAAAAAGCTATTTCTGAGCATAAAAAAGCCAATGTATAATATATATTTTCTTTCTTAATGTCAGCAAACGAACCACTTGCATCATAAAGAAAACCATAATCTGTATATCGTGCAGCGAACTTATATGAGGATAACGAACTCCAAGTCACGTTTTCCTTAAAGATGTATTCAAGGTTAAATGCATGTGCTGGAATCTTTCCGCTAAAATCTTTATAGTTTCGCATAACAAAACCATCATTTTCCCAATTAACTACATAATCATTATTTCCATACCATTTTCTATAGTCTCCACCCTTGTTATACGGAAACCACTTTTTTCTACTATTCATAGCTTCTTGTCTCGAATGGGAATGCAATCCCAGTTTGCAATTATCAATTTCATGCCATATACGAATGAATAAATTATTATTTCCTGTAATCATTCCCGCACGGGTAGTAGCATAATCCTCAAAAACTTTACTTTGCTCACACAAGCGAATGGCGTTATCACTCACCCAATAGGCGATCGGGGAGCCGGGAATTTTTGAGAAATTGGATTGATCGGATTCATAAAAATATCCGCACTCCTTATCATCAATCGCTTCGAGGACTTTTTTCTTTTGAACTTCCATTCCGCCCTTAAAATCAGACAAACGGAAATAGAGCCCCTCGCTTTTTTCTTTTGTATTTTTCAAAACAAAAGAGCAGATAGGCACCGTTGCTTCTTCAAATGCAGAATATTCCATTTGTATCAATGAAACGATAGATTTTGTTTCAATAATATAATTTCGTAATGCTTCGTAAGTCTTGATAAACATCCAAACAAAAGGCGTCATAAAGGCAGAATAACCACCAGCTTTGCAATATCCAAAATTGCGATACATAAATACGCTGAACAAGTCGCCGGAATATGCTTTATAGTTTTTCACCACAAATTCTTTCAGGTTACTTTCCATTTTGTTCATATACGGAGGGTTGGTGCATACGATAGAATATTTTTGACTCATAATATGGGCCTGTTTCGCCAACTTAAACATCTTCGGCAGCGTATCATTTATCCACGAAACTGAGGAAATATTCAGCTGCCGCTCCAACTGTTTAAGACTTTGCAAATATTTTGTAAATGATATATAATCATTCTTTTTAACCGCCTGCAAAGCTCCGATTTCCTTAGAATCCTTAAATACTTCTACCAAGTATTCTCCGATTTTGTTTTGCTCCTCATCATTGGTTATTCCGCCGCAGGCAAATCTTTCAATGGCATTGCTTTCCTCGCATACCGCAAGATTAATATGAATATTATTTCTAAAAAGTCGCCTGTTATAACTTCTTGCTTTCATCATAACCGCAAAATAAGCCAACTGATATGCCCGTTTATCAATATCTATACCGAATAAATTATTCTGAACGATAGACAATGCAGCATCGCGGTCGGAATATCCGCACTCACGATATATCTCCATCAGAACATCAAAAGCATAAACGAGAATATGCCCGCTGCCCATACAAGGATCAAAAAATGTCAAGTCAGCAGGATATATCTTTTCGTCAATATATTCTATCTTTCCGGATTTTGGAGTGACAAAAAAATCAAGTTTTTCCGCCAATTTGCTACCGGGATTTCTTTCGATCCAATACCTGCCAAGTGAATTATCCACTATATAACGAACGACCCAGTCGGTTGTGAATAACTGAGTGGCTGCGGGAATATCAGCCTTTTTGACTGTTCCTTTGTAAATATTTATGATCGCGTCATGCTTTTCTGAAATATAGTACTGATACAGCCAGCCGATGATCTCGACTTGGCCCTCTTTTTCAACATTAAAAGCATCCTCGTCTATATCATTGACGAGATGGTACACAATACCGTTATTGTCGATAAATGAGATCGTGAGCAAAAGCTCGGTATAATCGTTAGTTTTCTCAAAAAGCTCGGGTAAAATATCGTTCAGTTTATTGCACTGCTTTATAAAAAGCATACGAAACAACTCATCTAATTTATTTTCGTCTTTAAGTTGATAAATCACACTCTGTTCATAGGGTGTGAAATCCAAATCAGTTTCAAACGGAGTGGTTACAAAATCGGGCTCGCTTTTGGCGCTGTTAACGGAAGAAAGCACACGAATACCCGAAGGCAAATAATTATTTACCTCCATAAAGCGAATAGCAATAAGGCGATTAAACCAAGTATATGCGACTTCTTCAACAATATCATCAAAAGCTTCTTTTAAGCTTTTAAAGCTGTGTTCTCTTTCACGAATTGCGTTTACAAGTGCGTTTCGTTGATTGATTTCGACGCCGGACACTTCGGTATATTTATTTGTTCCTACATCAAAGAAATGCAAATCAGCGGTTGACTGCGGCAATTTCTCCGCGATGCCGTTTTCGTCTATGCCCAGCATTTTTGTTTTATACTTAATATCGGCGATCAGCTTTTGTCTCGCCCATACCGCAAAGTTTTTTATCGCTGTTTTGTTCATAAGCCCCTCCTGCTTTGCAACGTCAAAACTCGATTTGTATTATTGTGTTGTCCTCAAGAGCGGCGAGCAGATCTTTCTCAAGCCGTGCTGTGCAGCGTTTCACATCGTCCGGACTTTCAAGCCGCCAGGACGCCTGAGAACTGATCGATCTTATGCCAATCTTTTTCGTCCTCTTTACCTTGGGCGCCTCGGGTGGCGGCGTCTGTTCTCCTTGCGAAGTTTCCGCCTGCGCCTTTTGTTTTTCTCTCTCAAATATTTTTGTCTCTTGTTCTTCGATATCGTTCATACAGCGGTCAAACAGCGCGTCCGTCTTGGCTTTTATGCTTTGCAGCGTCGCCATATTATTGCAGCTTTCCGCCTCTTCTTCAAGCTCGTTGAATTTTTCTTTAAACCTTCCGATAAGCCTGTTTTTGCACTTTTTGTTCTCAAGCTCGTCCAGCGTTCTTTTCTTCGCATCCTGTATGGAGGCTTTGATCGGCTCGGCCTCTTTGTCGAAAAGATCGCCGTAAAGATTCCTGAATTTATCGGTCAGCTCGGGCAGCTTGGAGATCTCTCCGTACGGATTTTTACTTGAAATGATAATATTTATTTTATCCGCCGTGTCCTCAATTTCAGCGTCCGCGATAAAGTTTTTGCTGTCGTTATAAATAATAAAAAGTTTATAAGCCGTGTCAAAAATTTTACGCTGGTCGCCTTTAAAGAAAGTTTTTATCGGCTCGTAATCTTCCGCAAAATCCATATACTCATCATACTTTTGCGACACACCACTAAAAAATTCTTCCGTATACTTCATTTGCAAAACGTCTCTCATAAGCTCTATGCCGGATCTTACAACGTCTTGACCCGGATAATCTTTGCATTGGGTATATTCAGCGTTAAAACCGTCGAGCTCGATTTTCAAGTTTTGAGACAGGCGGCGAAAATTATTCATTATTTCATCGTCGTCATTTCCGGCAGCGGAAGTGTCGAACAATTCATGCATTATCTCGCGAGCAAGCTTTTTCTGATTATCGCTTGCTTTTGCGCGCTTTTCTATCAGCAGCTTTTCTCTGTATTCTTTGCGCGTTATGTATCTTATGATCTCATCCACGCTTTTATCGTTCAGGCTTATCTGCTCGCGGTTCACAAAAAGCGAAATATCGCCGACTCTGAAAAGCTTTGCCGCGAGCCACTGTATATCGGTCTCGGTAAAGCCGTAAGGCGGGCCCGCGAACCGCTCGACAAGCACTTTCATTGAGGTGCTTATATGGCGGCTTGTGTTCCCATCAATAAATCTGCGCATATCATCCAGCGCCAATACATTGTCGTTATCATTGGCGTCGATAGATATTTGCGTATTTTTGTTCGTAAACAAGGCTCTGATGTCGCTCTCGCTTTTCGGGGAATTAATATAATTCCGCTTGTTATATATGTCGGAAACAAGCTTTCCCAGCGCGTCGTTGATCCGCGAGGCGACATCTTTTGATGGTGTGCTAAATTTATCGCCGTTTACATAGATATCGGCCAATTTCAAGGCTTCCTTGAGATACAGCTTTGCATTGTTTTTATGCTCACTCAGTTCCACTCTTTTTTCGGACTTAATATTTTCGTACCGATCGGCGGAATATCCGGGATCAACTCTTAAAAATTTTTCTATTTTGAGAGCGCTCTCGATCTCGTCGATATATGAGCGGTCGTCCGGCAGGACCACAAGGACGCCGCCCGCCGAGAGGCCGCGCAGAATGTTCTCGTCGTCGGACCTTTCATCGCTGTTCGGCGTAAGTATTTTGAGCGTGAGCGCGTGATTCTGATTGGCCTTGTGGTACCTCTCGTCGATCATTTGGTTAAATCCGTATGAAACGCTGCCGCTATTGTCGGTATGGCGGTATTTTGTCAAATCATATATGCCGTCAAAAACGAGCTGAGAGATACTCGCGGCGATCTCGCTCAGTTCAAGCGGCTGCTGCTTTATGGATTGATTGATCTCCTGTTCCTCGTTTGTCAGGAATACATATGTGTCTCCGTTTTTCTGAACAAGCGTTTGGCGGATAAGGGCCTGCAGTGCTTTGTCAACTCTTTCTTGCAGCGCCAGCCTGTCGTCGTCCACATGAGATACCATCAGGCTTGTGATCTGCTCAACGGTGGCTTTGATCTCTTTTACATACTTTATCATAAACAGTGTTTTAAGCACGTTGACGGTAAAGCAGTCGCTCTCGTGATCGGGATTTATATACTCGTTATCGAGCGCTTTGGTGATAACTCCCCTGTGAGAGTGGTCGATGAACTCCTCAAGAGGCTCATAGAACTTATCAAAAGATACCAGAGCGCCGACTTCTTTATCCTTAAGGCCCATAGCGGACTCTTTAAAAAGCGCCAGCATTGAACGCTCGCCGTCGGCCAGATGCTTGCCCGACGCGCCGAAGGTGCGGATCGCAGTAAGCACGCTGCCGAGCAGATTAAACTGATACGGCACAAAGGGATAGACCACCGAAAAATCATCCCTGCCGGAATACAGTTTTTTCTCGATCCCGTCGTTAAACAATATCAGGTTTTTAATTATCGTCGCCTTGCTGTCATATATCAGCCTCAGCGTGTCTTCGCCGACCTTTTTCTTTTCGAGGATCCTTTTCTTTATGACCTCGTCGACATTGGCCGAAGAAAGCGAAAGGCGGGTGTCAAAGCGGCCCTGGATCTTTGAAAAGTCATTGCCGTGCACCTTGGTTACCGCGTCGATGTCCTGCTGGCTGGTAACGATTATCCAGGCCCGTCCGCCGCACTTTGTTCCCAGATCCTCGGTGACGGTCTGAAGGTTGAGCATAAGTTTTGAGTCGTCGCCTATATATTGGCCGATCTCGTCAACAAGAAAAACAATGTGATGATTATCGCCCTTCTTGTCGATATATTTTTTCACAAGCTCCGCGAATCTCTCAACGCTGAATTCATACGGCTCGGTCGCCTTTTCGCACCAATTGCGCGACGCTTCCTCGCTCATAAATCCGATCGCGGACAGGGCCTTGACTATATCATCTTGAATAAAATCAAACTCATACCGAGCTGACTCCCAATCGGAGCCGTTGATATTTTTAAACTCGTCTTTAAATTTATCATATATCCCTTCGTTATCCAGTTTGCGCTCAAGGTCGGCAACGGCGGGATAGGCGCCGCAATAGCCCTGAGCCTCGTTAAACACCTTCAAAAACACAGAGACTATGGCGTCTTTTGAATTCTTGCCGGTGCTTTCGCTCTTTGAGTCTATATTAAAAAGCATTACGGTCGCGGGAGTGTCGGTGGCAAGCTGCATATCCGCGAGGACCATGCGGTCGACGATCTTGTTATCGTCAATAAAATAGTCAAGAGCGCGCTTGCCTTCGACTGTTTTGTTCCCCAAAATATATGAGAGGATCTTCAAAAAGTGCGATTTACCACTTCCGAAAAAGCCCGATATCCATACTCCCATTTTATCGGTGGCGCCGACAATTCCTTTTTTGTAGCTCGCGAAAAAGTTTGAAAAATGCTTTTGCAGCTCACGCGTGACAACATATTCTTCAAGCTCCTGCTTGATGTTTTCCTCCTCGGCCTGTCCGACTTTTATAACGCCTTTGAGTTCGCGGCTGATCGGGTTTTTAAAAATTTCTTCAATAATCATCGTCATTCTCCTCACTCAACAAGTTTAAACGCTCTGTAATAATTGTCGTCCTTTATTTTTCCGAATAATACCAGTTCCTGTCCGTCATACTTTCCGGGATAGAACATCACGACGGGAACGCTGTCGATAACATGCTGCATATTATTAAGCACCGTGTGCGAGCGTATTATGGGATAACATTTTCCTATCCCGGTCACAAAAATAACCTGTTTGCCGCCGACACGCTCTTTTATATAGTCAATGATAAGGCTCTCGGTCGAGTTGACCCGCATAAGGTTCGCCACCGCCGTGCTCACCTTTTGAAAGCCCCGTTTCTTTTCCATATCGTAGCATTTCCGCATATATCCTTTGCGCTCGAGGATCGAGTTCATGATCTCATAGAGGTCAAAAACCCCGACCTCAAAGCCCACGCTGTTTTTGGTGTATCTTTTGCGGATCATTTCGACCCGCTCCCTGACATAGAGCTCTTCCTCCGCGGGATAGTCGAAAATATAATATCCGACCTCGTTGCCGAGCCGCGTGTTTTGCCTGAACGAGGGCTCTTTGATTTTTTGCTCCGCCATATCAAGACGCTCGCTTAAAACGGCCATATCAATACACCCCCGTAAACGCTTTAACTATCATGCCGTCTCCCTTTTTTTCCAAGTACCGCTCAAGCATAATATCGAGCAAAGGCGGCGTTATTCTTCTTTTGTTTTTATCCGCGGCCAAAAGATTTGCGTCGGTCAAAAAATTGATATAGCTCGACCTAAGACGCTTTTTGGTGGTATCGGTCCAGGACGCGACCGTGTCGTTCTGCACTTCTTTATTGTTAAAAAATGCCCTCGCATCCGCCGTTTCCAAATATTCGGTCCCCAGTATTATCTTGTCGCGGTATACCTCGTTGATAAATTCAAAAAACAGTCTGTTGTCATAAAGCACGCAAATCAGATTAATCAGCTTTTGCGTCGCAAGGTCGGACGAGAAAAACAGCTCCAAGGCCTCGCTGTCAATATGCCTTATGCGCCTGCTCAGATAGCCGCACATCCTTTTGGCTCTGTATTCATTCGGCGCGCCGAACAAGTTGTCATGAGCGACGAGGCTTTTTATCGCATCGAGCGAATTGCCTTCTTTGAGCAGCAATAAGCACTTTTTGAATTCAACAAACCAAAACGACTGCGAAACCAAGCCCGCCGAATATTTGCTGCATATCATATTCTTTTCTCCTATCCGTTTAAAGTATATCCTGTCGTGTGTACAAAAAATTGTCCTGTATATAAAAAACCCATGCCGACAAATTTTTGCAAATTCACATTACACGCGCGTATAATTACGCCATAATAACAAAATAATACCATAAAACTCAAAATAATTCAAGATAATTTATATAATATTTAAAAATTTTAAAATCAGCCACCTTGATATATAATATGTTACTAATCGTGGAGATTTAAAGTCCGTTTTCATAACTTAACGGGCAGGAACATAGGCAGTATTGTTTTTGGCTTTAAAACCAACGTTTTTACGTCACTCGCAGGCTTCTAAATGTCCACGGCTTTACACAAAAATATATCAACTTAATACAGCATTCTGTTATCTGCGGAAAAGTCATGATATTGACGCCGGTACCCTAAAAATATTTTGCTAAATCATTATATAAAAACGATTGACAGCACGTGTAATACGTGCTATAATGAAAATATAGGGAGGATTTTGCAATGAGATTCAGAGAGCTTGAAAAAATAATAAAACAGGATGGCTGGTATTTGGTTGACAGTTCGGGTTCACACTATCAATATAAACATCCTGCCAAAAAGGGTAAGGTAACGATACCGAGACACGCCGGTGATATAAACATCCGCGTTGCAAAATCCGTTTTACAGCAGGCGGGTATCTCAAAAAAGATATGACCCGCGCAAAATAAAATTTTGGAGGTTCTATTATGAAATACGTTTATCCCGCTGTTTTTTATCCGGAGGAAAACAACACATATTCCGTTATTATTCCGGATCTGAACAATCTCGCCACACAAGGCGAAACTCTCGCTGAGGCCATTGATATGGCGGTTGACGCCTGCGGCCTTTATATCTACACATCAATGAAAGACGGTGAAAAACTGCCGCGGCCGTCGGAGATCGCGTCAATTCCGATCGATGAAGTAGGCGCGTTTGCAAGTCTTGTTTCGGTCGATATGACGGAATATGCCAAAAAGCACAACGAAAAAGCCGTCAAAAAGACATTAACGATTCCCGCGTGGCTGAACACCGAAGCCGTTAATGCCGGCATAAACTTTTCGGCAGTCCTTCAGGAGGCCTTGCAGGAAAGACTGTATACAAAATGATTTATAATATTGACATTAACGATGACGCCAGAGGCATTAAAAACTGTCCATTATTTGTCCATTAGCGTAACAAAATCAATTATTTTGGATAGCAAAATATTTAAGGTGAGAAAAGTCGAAAATAACAGTATAGCTTAAATCACCACAACTTATGCTATACCGCAATAAGCAAAATACGCCTTTCGACTCCCCGATGGATCACCAATCCTTAATATGGGCGAACTCCGACGGCTTTGGCTGTCGGAGTTTTTGTATGCGCGAAAATAATTCTGCGCGTCGGCGAAGTCGATTTGCCTTTCGCCGTCCTTGCAGTTGTAGGTTATCAATATTTTGTCATCATAAATATAGACCGAGTTGATGAATGTGTCGATCAGCCGACGTTTTTGATCATTGTTAGCAATATCGGCGCGTTTGAATTTGTATATCCAAAATTTTATCTGCTCTTTGCTCAGGATCGGTCGCTCGCATTGCTCTTTGAGTATTTCTATCTCAAGATCGGTCTTTTCCTGTTCAAGACTGTTGAGCGTGTCCTGTATCGTCGAAGAAATAATCCCTTTTTTAACCGCTCTCATCACGTTGTCAAGTTCGGTCTCGATCTGTTTCAGACGGCGGTTCATGGCGGGAATCTTTGTGTTTTCGGCGGATTGAAGTTTAAAGCATGTTTCCGCAATACGGTCAATAAGAGCCGAATCATCCAATAATTTCAGAGTACAATTCAATACAATATTTTCAACGAACTCTTTTTTGATACGCTTTAAGCCGCAAGACTTTTTTGATTTGGCTGCCCGGCAGATATAGTATCTGTGAATATCTCCCGTTTTGCTTGTGCCGCTTACTCCCGACATGGGACTGCCGCAGAGTCCGCAGAACAGTTTTCCGGTAAGAATATATGTGTCGTCAACCGTCTTAAAGTGCGCGGAGACGTGCTTGTTTAAGCTTAATCTTTTTCGGCATTTATCAAAAACTTCTTTTGAAACCAGAGGCTCAAAAGCGTTTTCGACGACCGTGTCTTTAAAACAGTATTCACCAAGATAGCGTCTGTTTTTAAGAATATGAGTTACAAAGTTATATGACGGTCTATTGCCGTATCTGTTTTTCACGCCCTGCGCTTCAAGAGAATCGAGAATATCGCGAATTGGTTCTCCGTCCGCGTACCGCGTAAAAATATCTTTGACTATGGGAGCGTTGACGGGATCGGGTTTGAAGTGTTTTTCTTTGTCAATGTAATAGCCGAATGTCACGGCTCCGCCGTTAAATCTGCCTTTAAGAGCATTCTCGGTCATGCCTCTTGAGACCTTTTGAGCCAATTCCGCAGAGTAGTATTCGGCGTAGCCTTCAAGCATGGATTCGAGGATTATTCCCTCCGGACCCTCGGATATTGTCTCTTTTGCCGATATGACTTTAACTACGTTCTTGCGCAGCATTGCTTTGTAATGGGCTGAATCATATCTGTTCCTTGCGAACCTGTCCAGTTTCCAAACAAGAACTATATCAAATAATCCTTTGGCGCTGTCCTTAATCATTTTCTGAAACTCGGGTCTGTTGTCCGTTTTGGCTGATAGCGCTCTGTCTATGTAAGTCTTGACAACGACCATATCATTCCTGTCGGCATATTCCTTGCATTCTCTGAGCTGCCCCTCTATGCTTTCCTCGCGCTGATGATCCGAGGAATACCTAGCATATATTACCGCGTTCATTATTTATCACCGTCCAAAAGTAAATTATACAAAGATTTTTTCAACTTTCCGTTTAATGGCGATTCCGGGTCAAAGCACATATCTATGAATTGCTTGAACTGTTTGTTATCGGTGTCAAACCTTGGAGTAAACTCATAATCGATCCCCTCAGGCACATTTGTTCTTAAAAACAAATAGTCCATAGACACGTTAAAATAATCCGCATACTTCAGGAAAATCTCACAAGGCGGCTCGGACTGGTCGTTCTCGTATCTGTTGATCGCCGACTGAGACGAGCCGATAACCTTGGCAAATTTCTCCTGAGACATCATAGTGCTTTTCCGCAGCGTCCTTAACCTTTCTCCTATACCTTTCATAACCAACCCTCCTAAATATTTTGATGATTATATTATAACCCGATAACAACTTATTGCCAACCCTAATGATTTGGTTTTATGCAAAAATCGTTTTACAAAATACGGTTTTTATTTTAAAAACAATACCGCAAAAGTATAGAATTATATTCAAATTTTAATAAAGGGTTTGGGAATATCCCAATATAAAAAATTGTAAGTGTGGCCACACATGCTGTGCTTGCTATTCCACAAAAATAGCAAGCCGGGAAATTATATTTTCCGTAAGTGTGTACACACTTGCTGTGCTTGCTATTATTCAAGAACAGCAAGTAAGCAATCTCAATTATCGCCAAAAGAGTACTCTTTGGCTTTGCTTGCTATATTGCAACTTTTTAGAAATAACACTAGCTGAGAATTTATTTTGCTATATGTTAGGGATTATATATTTTTTGTCAAAATTGGGCGAGAACTGCTTTGATTTGGAACAAATATATGTATTAAAAACTAAAGAATGCAACAAGGCTTGAGCTTTGTTGCATTTATAAACTTATTTTTAATTAATTATTTTTTATTCTCCAATCAAACATTTCTTTAAAATCTTTAAAGCAGTCTTTGCATATCCAATGATATTTATCTTCGGTACAGTATGCGTCTTTTGTGGTTTCGTCTATTGTTTCAGAGCAAAACTCGCAATGGTCGTGAGTCCATGTTTCACTGTATGGCGTGTATGGGACTTGAATTAATGTTTTACAGGACAGATAATCGATTTGATTTGTTAATCTCCAATCATTTTTCATGTTTTTTATTCTCCATATTGATCGGTTTGCCGCACTCGTATTCGGTATTATTTTCAAGCGCTTTGATCATTTTGTCAAAATCGCCTATGGTAAATTCAACATTGTCTTCGTCAAGAGTCTCAAGGGCCGTTATAACGCTTGCTATGGAATCTTCTTCCGTTTTATTGTATTGAAACAACTCGGTAAACCAGACAATATTTACCCATTCTGTCAAGTCTTCTTTTGATACTGAGCCCGACAGATACTCTTCGATTGCGTTTTTCACATCTTTAGCAAATATGGTTTCGGGAAAAACATGATTAATATGATATAGATCCTTTCCGAGTGTATTACGCAGTGCCTCAGCCCTTATATTAAATTTTGCGAAATCCGACAAAGTTTTGTTCATATTATTTTTCCTTTCTGTGTATTAGGTTCCATTTCGGATCAAAAGTATCTTTAAAGATTTTTATTAGATTTCCTAATTCATCAATATGATACCATATTTATGGATATTTGTAAACTGTATTTATGTTTTAAGGCTGTGAGTGCGTGCAGAGCAACTCATATTCATTATGCTGCAAGTGGTTCAGACGCGCGGTTCTTCCGCAGGACAAGCCCTTGTTTGCCGAAATAATCAGCAAAGGACAAGCCAAACACTGCTTTATCTGCGGCACGGCATTTGTGCCAAAGTCGAACAGAGGCATCAATTTCCTTGCCTAAATTTGTCGACACATAACTGAGGAAGTCCGAATAATTGCCAAACAAATTCATGAATTCTTTCTTTGAGAATGCGTCGTTTAAGTATGCCATTCAGTATATTCAAATCTTATCTTATCGTCTTTAATGTGAAGGCTTTCTATAATGTTGTTACTGTGGAACGGCGAGGGCTCGGGAATAAAGCTCTTTCTAAGAGAAAAAGGGTTTATTTTCATATATTCGTTTAATAAAACACCAAATTCATAGTTTGAAATGGAAAACATAGCATTTGAACCATTTGCACGCTGAAGCGCCCATGTCCATATTTTGCCGTTATTTCTTAAATCGTTTATATCGTTTAGGCTCAAACTGTTTGTAAAATTAAATTCCGAACATTTTATTTTGCAGCGAAACGGGTAAATTTTATCATCCCAGATTTTTGACTCTTCATAGTATGGTTCTCCGTCGGCTTGCCAAACTCCTTTTAATTCCTTTGCACCCGTAATGTACATTAGGATATAATCATCTTCTTTGATACAGGCAAGACGAGAAAGCAACCCGTCGCACACATTATCATGCTGCTTGGAGTCCTTTGCCTCGGGAAGCCCGACAATGCCTTTTCTAACACATATTTTATAATTATTCTCATTTAAAACAAAAATGTGTACCGCCATATCTACTCCGCCTTTCAAAATTTTCTGATTATAATTGATTATACAATAATTTGCTGTAAAATTCAATATTTAAATGGAAATATGTTTTATAATATATAAAAGCGATAAAATAATTTATTAATTATATTGCTTTCAAATATAAATTATAGTATAATTAAAATGATCTGAAAACAGCGAATAATTTTCGAAAGAAGGAAATTTTTATGCCAAACACATTTTCAAATGCTTTATATTATCCCACAATTGATATAGGGAATATAAATTGGTTAAAAACAGCCATGTTGTTTTGGGACTCAATTTCCACTATTGTTCCAAATTCAATGAAACAGCCGTATAATAAACCCGAAACACAATATCTTGCAGATATCGGTTTTCTTCGTCCGCTTTTTGTAACTTCAGAAGATAAATCTGTAGTCGGAATTGAAAATGATATATTGGCTTTGTTGTATTCATCTGAATTTTCTCGGCTTATAAAAAAAGGACAAGCCGAGTTTAGAACAAGCAAAAAGTCACAAGATGTTGAGAATAACTTTGAGTTTAATATTGTTAATAGAATATATGATGAAAAAATGTCCTACTATTTACGGAACAAATTGAAAGAATTCAGCCGTCATCTCGGTGAGCAGGATGTTTATTGCTTGGGTCGTGAATTTAGTAATATCTATATGATAACATTGGCAAGTAAATTGTGTGAGGATCACGAATTAGGCATGATCACAGACAGTGTACAGTATTTTGATATTGGAAATATTGCGAAAGTTGGCGATTATACGGCCACGGAATTCACAAATCATTATACGCACGGCCATCAAATGGAACAAGGGTTACTGCTTAACTCTATAATTGAGGGACTTTCGATTTCTCCGGAAACAGATTTCTCTGATATTATTTCTTTTAAAAATCATCATCGTGATGAGTTGGGCAGGCTTAAGGTGCAGATTGCCAAGCTTACTCAGAACCTTTCCGAAGACAAGTCTTTAGAGGCAGTACGCCAAGAAATCGGTAATATATACAACAATGAATTTCTTCCCGCTTTCAATGATTTTAAGTCCGCTCTTAAAGGATCTCGTATTAAGTGGTTAACCGATACGTTCTTTAAAGTTTCGGCCATTACAACGAGCTTGACAAATATTTTTGACATGTCGGGGCCGCGAGCTGTTTTTGCCGATTTAGGAGTATCAATTGCCGCATCTGCAGTTACATACAATGCGAAAAAGAAGCAGTATTTGAGGAAAAATCCGTATTCGTATTTGCTTTCGATAAAAAATGAATACACAATGTGAAAGCGTTTTGTCATGAAGAAGTTTATGTAATGCGCGGCCGTATTATATTTTTAGTATATGTTATAGATATTCCGTCAAAATTACGGCTGCTTGACCAAATATATTTTATATGATATAATCAAAGTAATAATCAATTTAAAAATTTATGAGGTAGGATATATGAAATGGGAGCATTTGTTTAAAGATCATATTTTAATGCGCGGGTATGACTATTATAAAAACGGCGCCGTGGTCGAGCTTGAGGCGGATGGTGACGTTGTTCGCGCCACTGTCTCTGGAAACGAGGATTATGAAGTCGGGATATACTTAAAAAACGATAAAATTGATGATATGTATTGCTCTTGTCCATATGCGGACGGCGGAAATAACTGCAAGCATATGGCCGCGGTTTTGTACGCCTATGAAGAAGAAAATGATTGCCGCGAGTCTGCCTTCGATATCGAAAAATCCGTAAACGCCGCGGACGATGCTTTTGTCCGTCGGTTTTTAATAAACGCGCTTCGGAATGATAAAAACCTGTGCGCGCAGTTTAAACGCGCGTTATCGGAGCCCGATGATTTTGATCTGAATTATTACAAAATTCGGGCGAACGAAATAGCCGAAGAACATTCTGACAATTACGATTATATTTCATATCGCGATGCTTATTTTTTCGATGAGGAAATAAGCCATGAATTCAGCGACGCGGCGGAATATCTGATCGAAAACAAACGCTATGACGAGGCTTTGGATCTTTCTCTGTTCATGATCGAGTTTCTGTGCGGGCTTGATATTGATGATTCCGACGGCTGTATAGGCTTGCTGCTTGGCGGCTGCGAGGAATTATTGCTGGACATAATCAGAAGAGGCGGCGCACAGACCGAATCAAGGGTTTTCGCGGAGATGCTTAATGCGGCGCGAAAAACTTCTTATGAGCTCGCGAAAATTTGCTATGACAAATTCATCATGACTTATTTTGATGATAAAAAATTTCTGGACGAAAAGCTTGCTTATATTGATGAAATGATAGAAATTTATGACAAATCCGATTCGTATCACCGTGAATACGCCGTGCCGAAATATTTGGCTGCGCGGCTTGAACTTATGCAAGAGTCGTGCGGCGATGACGAAATCGAAAATTTTTGCCGCAAGTATGTGGCCCATATGAATGTCAGAAGATTTTTGACCGACAAATATATTGAGGAAGAAAAATACGAGGACGCGATCAATATACTGAACGAAAGCCTTAAAACCGACGAAGATTTCCCCAGGCTGATCCGCGAATACCTCAAGAAATTAAAGGAACTTTACAAAATCACCAATGATTATGATAATTATCTGAGCACGCTTTGGAGGCTCGTTCTTAAATCGTATGAGTTATCGGATTATACAGAGCTTAAGGCGCAGTATACCGAGAGCGAATGGAAACAAAAGCGCGAGCGCGTGTTTAAAGCCGTAAAATCATATTATCAAAAAGCAGAAATATTCTATACGGAAGGACTTTATGATCGTCTGCTTGACTGCGCAATCTCCGATAGCGGGCTTGTAATAGTTCGCAAATACAAAGACGCGTTGGTTCCGCTGTTTCCAAATGAAATACTTGACAAATACACGGCTGAGGTTCAAAAAGAGGCCCGTTTCACATCAGTTCGAGAAAAGTATAAAATGCTCGTTTCGGTTTTGCGCGAAATGCGCGAACTGCCGCAAGGAGAAGAGCGCGTCCCCAAAATAGCGGCTGAATGGAGAGAGAAATACCGCCGCCGCAAAGCTATGATGGAAGAGCTGAACGCGTTATAACTTTACTAAAACTCAAAACGTTTAATCCCCGCAAGCCCTCCTTTGCGGGGGCTTATTAAGCAACAAAACATTCTCTTTCAAAGTTTTTCCGTCAAATTCGGCAGACAAAATCAAAGCTTGTCGTTCCATACCTCGTTATCGATATATATTTCTTTAAGGTTATTTTGATTGCATATATTGCGAAACTCGTAGTATACGACCAAGGCGCAGTCTATGTAAATTCTGACCATTTTTCTGATATAATTAATAACATGTTCATTTATGTATTCCATATACGCGCATCTGTGTATACAGTACATATAGGCGAGCGAAATCGCGCTTTGGCAGTCCGTGTAATAGGGCTTGTCCTCAAATATCTTTTTACTTTTTAAGACGAAATCAATATGTTTTTGCGCGCAGGTTTCAAAAGAATAATCGGAATAATATCTGTCCACATCAGCTTTATTGGTTTTTCTCACCCTTTCCATCGCGGAAAATGAATAGATATTCAGAGTGCGATAACAGATCTTATATTTATTTCTTCTCATAATATGATTTGCCCATGTTATCAACCTCTTTAGACCCAGTTATTAATAAACGCTTTTAAGAATATGTTGCCGGGGCATATAAATTTATTTAATTTGTTCGCAACCCAGCCATGCAGGATTGGCGATCAATTTTTGGTGAATTGTTTCTAAAGTGTTCATTGCCTTTTCAAAATCTATTTTGTCACTTTCGCGCATTACATATTGATTTTGCATTATTTTATACGCATTGCGAACATTCATGTTATCGGCCGCATTTGTAAAGAACGTAAATTCTGACGGTGTGATGTTAGGTATGCCGTCTAATCGTTCAATTTCTTCACGCATTCTGATATCAAGCAAGTATTCCATTTGATCGGCGTCTGTTAACAGGCTTAATATATCGGGCTGATTTGCCATAACCGTTAAATCATAAATATGCTTCGCTGCTTCAAAGGCGCGGTTGTTTATATCCGACTTTCGCACATATGCCTCCGCCGCAAACAACTTGTCTATAAATATACGATTGATAGTAATTGTCTGTATCGAAAACGGCGTTACATCATATTCGCTTTCGAGTATTCGTTTCTGCTCATCTTCTGCCAAATCATATATCATAGCAGATACGGTTAAACTCTCGACAGGTTCGCTTATCGTAAATGAGGTTGCCTCAATTTTCAGTTTCCCGAAACGCTGTAATATATCATTCCTGTCATAAGCGGTGACCGGTTCATATGTGTAAACTGCCGTTACTTCCGATCTGTTGGTTTTTCCCTGCGAAGAATCTCTAGGTAAAGACGTATATTTTTTAGTTGCTTTTTCAAGGCGCTTATCATTTTGTGATCTGCTGCAATTCTTTGTATCAACCGAAATATCAATATCCTCGGAAAATCTGTTTGTTGTTTTTATAGCCTTATATAGCGCGGTACCGCCTTTAAAATAAGCGGGCAGACCGGCTTTTTGAAATTCTGACAGTTCACGCAGTATTAAAACGACATAATAGTCTTTTTCCAACACATCGGTTCGATAACCTGTTTTTTCGTGTACAGCATTAAGAAGAACTCGAAACGCCGCTTTATCTAAATGTAAATTCATATTTTAATTCCTCCCGCGTTTGCGGCATGCGCAAGCTGCAAAATAGTGTTTTTGGTATAATATCGGTCGGCGAGAGCCAGCAAATTGTTGTATTTCAAACCATGCTTGCGGATATGATCGGCGACAGTTATATATGGCTGCTCATCATCAATAGGGGCTTTTGAGATCAACTCCAACGCATCGAGGGTTTGCAAGTATTTTTTATTATATGCCGTAATCTTAGTTTTAGGCGGACGTATGGTCACGCCAAGCTTTTTATCCGTTCGCGCGCATTCCTTAGCAATATTGGTGGCTATAAGACGTTCTTTAGGCATTTGAGTTGTTAATCCCATTTGATGTAAAACTGCCGGGCCGGTTTCATATCCTTTATCGGGCAAAATATATTTATCCGCGATCAAGCGCTCTTTATCAATACCGATTTCGCCAAACGGAGTGTCATCTGTTATATAATATATGCCTTTTTGATATCGCCTGAGCCGCGGGATCATCTTGCCATCCATAACGCGCTTTACCGCCACAGCTGCTGCGGCGGCGGATTCTTTGAATTCAAGATCATACGCGGAGGCAAGTCCTTCGGCGATATAAGAAGTATATATCGGTTCTCCGACAGCCTTGCCGCGTATCATATCACATACAAAATCTATATAAGTTTTACCCATTGCAATAACCCCTCTTGATATTTTATTTGCAAAAATATTATAATTAACTATAATATATTATATCAAGAGATTATTAAAATGTCAATAACGTTTATGAAATATTATGCCGAAAATATTGCCATTGATTAATAGTTCGCCTATATGTGTGCCGGGTTCACCACAAAAATCTAATCCGAACTTTTCTCTCACAGGAGACGGGTTCGGATTTTTGTTTTGGGTGTAATATCAAATTGTCTTTTATGTGCAAATTATATTACCGTGTTTTATCAAATCGTCAAGTTGAATTTTGTTAAAAGCAATTATATCTTGCGGATTTGTATAATATATGCTATAATGATAGCGAACAGGGGTGATAAAATTGTCAAAGGGACTGGTGTATATCTTAACAAATCCGTGTCTTGACGGGTGGGTGAAAATAGGAATGACGGAGCGGAATGATATTAAACGGCGGCTGAGGGAATTGAACTCTCCGACAAATATTCCGCTTTCGTACCGCTGCTACGCCACATACGCGGTTGATGAGCCGCTCAAGGTCGAGCGTCATATTCACAGTATAATTGACAAAATCGACATTTCGCTTCATGCGCGCGAGCAGCTTGAAAACGGGAAGATACGCGAAAGAGAGTTTTTCAAAATATCGCCCGAAAAGGCTTACGGAATTTTCAAAGACATTGCCGCTCTCAGAGGCGATGCCGAGAACCTCAAACTTTATGAGCCCACGCGGGAGGAAGCACAGGAGCAGGAAATAGCCGACAGCCGAACGAAACGTTCAAACAACTCATTTAAGCTGCTGGGGCTCAAAATCGGCGAGGAAATAACATTTCTTTATGACGATACGATCAGGGCCGTTGTGTCAAACGATAAAAACCAAGTTGAGTTTGAAAACGAAAAATATTCCGTAAGCGCTCTTGCAAGCAAAATATTGATCGAAAAATATCGTTGGAACGAAAACACTCATATCAACGGCTGGCGGTATTTCACCAAAGACGGCATGGCGCTGAGCGATTTGCGCGACAAAATCGAAGGCGCGGACACCGATGAATAAAAGCATGCTATTCCAAATCAATTTATTTTCATAAGAAGTATGGAAATTGAAACATGATATGAAGTAGACGAAAAACGGCGGTGATGTAACCGCGGCTCTGCGGAAAAAGATGTGTAGGTAGTAAACGACAGACATCGACATGGTGAAAATCATGGGTTTAAACTTAGGTT